>NZ_JBVKBV010000017.1:0-166735 GCF_055635345.1 Streptomyces sp. NPDC111516
GTCGAGCAGCAGGACGTCCTTGACCTCGCCCTTGAGGACACCGGCCTGGAGCGAGGCACCGATGGCGACGACCTCGTCCGGGTTCACACCCTTGTGCGGGTCCTTGCCGGTCAGCCCCCTCACCAGCTCGGTCACCGCCGGCATCCGCGTCGAACCGCCCACCAGAATCACGTGATCGATGTCCGACACCTTGATCCCGGCATCCTTGATCGCATTGTGGAACGGACCCTTGCAGCGCTCCAGCAGAGGCGCCGTGAGCTGCTCGAACTGTGCACGCGTCAGCTTCTCGTCCAGATGCAGTGGGCCCTCGGCCGACGCCGAGATGTAGGGCAGGTTGATCGTGGTCTCGGTCGCGGACGACAGCTCGATCTTCGCCTTCTCCGCGGTCTCGCGCAGACGCTGGAGCGCCATCTTGTCCTTGGACAGGTCCACGCCGTAGCCGTTCTTGAACTGCTTCACCAGGTGGTCGACGACCTGCTGGTCCCAGTCGTCACCACCGAGGTGGGTGTCACCGTTGGTCGCCTTCACCTCCACCAGGCCTTCGCCGATCTCCAGCAGCGATACGTCGAACGTGCCGCCACCGAGGTCGAACACAAGGATCGTCTGATCGTTCTCCTTGTCCAGGCCGTAGGCCAGCGCCGCGGACGTCGGCTCGTTGATGATCCGTAGCACCTTCAGGCCCGCGATCTGTCCCGCCTCCTTGGTCGCGGTGCGCTGAGCGTCGTTGAAGTACGCCGGGACGGTGATCACCGCGTCGGTGACGTCCTCCCCGAGATGCGCCTCGGCATCCCGCTTCAACTTCTGCAGCACCCGAGCGGAGATTTCCTGCGCGGTGTACCGCTTGCCGTCGATGTCGCCGGACTCGGGGAAACGCCAATGAGCGTCCCCCATATGCCGCTTGACCGACCGCGCCGTGCGCTCGACGTTCGTCACCGCCTGCCGCTTGGCGACCTCGCCGACCAGCACCTCGCCGTTCTTCGCGAAGGCGACCACCGACGGAGTGGTCCGCGCGCCCTCGGTGTTCGCGATGACCGTCGGCTCGCCTGCCTCGAGCGCGGACACCACGGAGTTGGTCGTTCCCAGGTCAATGCCCACTGGCCGCGCCATCGTTGCCTCCTTTGCGCGTCATCGTCCGCATGACATCGCATTTGTCATCCTTTGGACGACATTTTACAACCGGATGGAGCTGAAGCGCATGGGCAGATCGAGGAGGTGACGATGTTCTCGGCGCGGGCGAGGCGGCGGGCGGCTTTCTTGGACGAGCTCCTCCTGTTCGGTTGACGTCGACAGGGTGTCGAGCCGGTGGCTCCGGCGTGCGGGCGGGCAATGCGGGATCGGGCGTGGACGCAGCGGCTCCGGAGTGCGGTGATGTTCCGCCGGGTACACGCTGACGGCATGAGCCCGACCTGCCGATCGTCCTCGACAGGCCCTCGTCGGCCGAGTGGCGAAGGTGCACGGTCGGTTACGGGAAGGACTGAAGCACCCGCACCCCGCGCCGGGGCGCGACGAACCCGACCTGAGATGGGACCGTCATGGTTCACGGCGGCAACGTGATCGCTGAGCTCACGGCCGATCACCGTGAGTTGGAGGAGATCTTCGCCCGGATCGAGGCACAGCCCGTCGATCATCCGCAGCGGCGTGTGCTGGCGAACCGGCTGACGGCGGAGCTGGTGCGGCACTCGGTGGCCGAGGAGATGCACCTGATTCCGACTGTTCGTAAAAACGTTCGCGACGGGAAGGGGCTGGCGGCAGAGGAACTCGCCGAACACGCCCAGGTCGAGCAGCTGCTCAAGGATCTCGAAGGCATGCATGCCAATGATCCGCAGTTCGACGACACCGTCGCGAAGCTGAAGTCCGAGGTCGCCTCCCACATCGACGAAGAGGAGCACGATCTGTTCCCGAAGCTCGCGGCGTCCTGTTCCCCCGAGAAGCTGGACGAGCTGGGAGAGCTGGTGCGCCGGTCCAAGGAGACGGCCCCCACACGCCCGCACCCCCTGCTCCCCGACACCCCGCCCGCCAACAAACTGCTCGCACCCGGCGCAGGGCTGGTGGACCGCGTACGCGACCTGCTGAGCGGCCGCACCACCAAAGCCTGAAGACCCGGCCACGCCTCGCCACCCATCACCCGGACGACTGGTCCACCGGAAGGAGCATCGAATGCCGGCCCTCGAACGGATCATGCCGGTCGCCGGGGCGCCCTGCTGGGTGCACCTGATGGCACGCGATCTGCACGCGGCGCAGTCCTTCTACACCGAGGTCATGGACTGGGAATTCCGTGCCAGTACCCTCGGGAGCAACTTCTCGGTCGCCATGGCGCACGGCGAACCCGTCGCCGGAATCGGAGCCTGTTCACCCGGCGGCCCTCCCGCCGTCTGGACCCCGTACTTCGCCGTCCGCGACGCCGACGAGACCGCCGCCCGGGTCCGGGAACGCGGCGCCACGCTCGCGATCGGTCCGCTGAAGCTCGGCGCGGGGCGCGCCGCTTTCGCCGCCGACCGTGATGGGGCCATCTTCGGTTTCTGGGAGGGCCCCGCCCTGGCCTGGTCGGTGGGCCGGGGCAGCGCCCCCGCCCGGCTCGACCTGCAGACCCGCCACGCGTTCGAGGCCGCCATCTTCTATGCCGAGGTCTTCGACTGGGCCCAACCGCCCTGCGGCTGCACGGTCGACTACGCAGAGGACCATGTCCTCGTCCAGCTCGCGGGACACACCGTCGCCACCCTGCGCGGCGGAGGCATCGAAACCGCCCCGGACCCGAAGATCAGGCCCCGGTGGATCGTCGACTTCCACGTCCAGGACAGCAAAAAGGCCGCCGCGGCCGCCATCGACGCCGGGGGCGATTCCTCACCGGTTCCCTCACTCGCCGGTTCCGCGAAGGACGCCTTCGTCATCCGCGACCCGGACGGCAGCCTCTTCACCGTGTCCGACGACTGACGGGGCGGGAAACCGACTCCCGGTCCCGATCCCGGACGGCCGTCCGGCGTACTCCCGCGGTGCCCCGACGCGACCACCGGCAGAGTGGACCGAGCCCTTCAGGATCGAGACACTCAGGCCCGCGCGGCGGATTCGTAGAGGTCGAGCAGTCGGCCGCGTGTTGCGTGCAGCCGTTGGGTGAGTACCAGACCGACCCATTGGCTGATCGCGAATCCGAACTCGGGGTCCGACCGGCAGAGTGCGCGGATCTGGGACGCGTCGAATTGGTACGCGCGGACGGGGCTCACCGTCTCGGCTCCGAGCTCCCACTCGAAGGGCGGGAAGAGCCAGGACAGCCCGATCAGCTCGCCCGGCCCCAGTGACTCGATTTCCGCCCGGCGCCGGTGCGGAAGCTGTGAATCGAGGGTCACGCTGCCCGTCTTCATGATCCAGAAGTGGTCGGCAGCCGTGTGTTCCTCGAAGAGCCGGTGTCCGGCAGGGAAATAGACGTTGTCGGCAAGGCTCAGGAGATGGTCGCGGTGTACGGGCGACAGGGACGTGACTTTGAATGTGGTGGTCATCGGAGAACTCCTCCGAGGGGCGGCTCTGCGGAGGGCGGAACCTCCTGCTGCCGTACGGCGTGCCCGGCATGGCATCGCATGAGCCGGTGGGACGCGGCGTGCGATGGACATGTCCCGAGCGTGTCGGCTCGCGCGGT
The DNA here is from genome assembly GCF_055635345.1 of Streptomyces sp. NPDC111516. NCBI lineage: Bacteria > Bacillati > Actinomycetota > Actinomycetes > Kitasatosporales > Streptomycetaceae > Streptomyces > Streptomyces sp. NPDC111516. The sequence goes on from NZ_JBVKBV010000017.1 coordinate 3,629, forward strand.
CACGAGGTTCTGCCGACCTCTCGTAGAGGAGTTGTTCCCCACCCACGGCAGAAGTACGCGACCAGCCGCCCGCGAGGCCGTGGTCGGCGAACGGCCGACGGCGCACGGATTACGGGAATCGTCGCCGTCCCGTACCGCTGCCGCGCTTGCGTCGGATGGCTCCATCACGGTGCGTGGCGGGTGTCGGACCGACCGTGGGCCGGGCCGCGGACGGCCGGTCCGGCACGCTCACGCGGCGGGCCCGCGGGCGATGTGCGCGACCCGCAGCCGCCTTGCCCGTACAACGGCACCGTGTCGCGGCTCGCGCCGGTGAGGAGCGGTGGCCGCCCCGGCGGAAGGGGAGCCGGTACCCCGGACACTCAGACGGTCGGCGCTCCTTCGATTCGCCGGTTGCCGCCGTTGTGCTTCTGCCACAGCCGGTAGACGTCGACGGCGGAGTCCTGCGGGTCGTAGCGCATAGGCAGCCGGCGCTGCCCGTAGTCCTTGGCGAACTCGCCGTAGAAGCTGTCGAGTTCGAAGTACTTGCGGTCGTCCACGTAGTGCGGCTTGTATGCGTCGCGGGTGGTGAGGAAGACGACCTCGTCGGGGGAGCAGTAGTACAGCGAGCCCAAGCACATGGGGCACGGATGGGCGAGTACATAGATGGTGGTGCCGACCAGGTGCTCGGTGCCGAGCTTGGTGCAGGCCTCGCGGATGGCGAGGATCTCGGCGTGGGCGGTGGGGTCGGTGGTCTGCGCGACCTTGTTGGCACTCTCGGCGAGGATCATTCCGTCCTTGGCGATGACGGTGGCGAAGGGGCGTCCGCCCTCTTCGACATTCTTGCGGGCGAGATCGATGGTGCGCTGCACGAAGTCCATGGGAAGTCCTCCGGAATGGGGTGTTCTGCTGGTGTGTTGCGTCAGGGACAACGGCGGCGGGCCGGGAATTCCGTTCCGGCCCGCCGTGTTGTGGGCCGCTGAAGCGCGGTGACGTATCGTCAGAAGGGCTTGGTGGGCAGGTACTTGCCGTCGAGGGTGATGACGGCGCGCTCGCCGCCCTCGGGGTCGGCGACCTTCTTGACGTCGAGCTTGAAGTTGATGGCGCTGATGATGCCGTCACCGAACTGCTCGTGGACCAGGGCCTTGAGGGTGGTGCCGTAGACCTGGAGCATCTCGTAGAAGCGGTAGATCGTCGGGTCGGTCGGGATGCCGCCCTCGATGGAGCCGCGAGTCGGGATGGTCTGCAGCAGCAGCACCGCGTCCTCGTCCAGTTCCAGCAGCTGCCCGACAGCCTTGGCGGAGTCCTCCGGCAGCGCGTGCTGGCCGAGAACCGCGGCGGTGACGAAGGCGACCGACAGCCCTGCGGCGTCGGCGATCTCCTGCCACGTCAGGTCCTTGTGCATCTTGGCCTGGACGGCGGCAGCGGTCACGGCCGCACGGGCGGCGGGGGAGAACTGGGCGTGAATCACGAGGGTTTCCTTTCTTGTGCGCAGGCCGAGAGAGGCTCTGCAGGTGAGGGGGAGAAGCGGCAGGGTCAGGCCGCGGAGACGCCGGGTGCGACGGCGTCGTCGAGTGTCTCGATGGCCCCGGAGGCGATGTCGAAGAACCAGCCGTGCAGGGAGAGCCGCTGATCGGCGAGAGCACGGGCCACCGAGGGGTGGGTGCTCAGGTTCTTCAGCTGAGCGACCACATTCGCGCGTACGAGAGTGGTCACCCGGGTCTCGGCCGATGCGGCGGGAGCCGCGGCCGCCCGGGCCCGGGCGGCATCCGCGTGCCGCAGCCAGTCCGCGATCATCGGTGCCGCGCTCAGGTCCTGGTCCTCGGCCAGGGCGGTCATCGCGCCGCAGGCCGAATGGCCACAGACCACGATGTCCGTAACGCCGAGTACGGCAACGGCGTACTCGATGCTCGCCGCGATGCCGTCCGCACCGGGTACGTAGGCGGGAACCAGATTGCCTGCGGTCCGGACGACGAACAGCTCGCCGGGTTCGCTCTGCGTGATGAGCTCGGGAGTCACCCGGGCATCGGAGCAACCGATGAACAGCGTCTCGGGACGGTGATGCGTGGCCAGGTGAGCGAAGAGCTTTTCCTTGGCGGGAAAGACGTCACGGCGGAATTGCGCGATGCCGTCCGAGAAGTTGTTCATTCGTCACTCCCATCGTGGCTGTCCGCCCCCAACGGGCTGACGTCATTCACCATGCATGACCCGTGCCTATAGAGTCCAAGACTTGATATCCATGGCTGCCATTGATGACATCTATACGCTGTCCTGCGGGCCGAGAGCGTTGACGTTGTGCACCGAAGCTGCGGCCCGTGCGTTCACGCAACTCGGGACCGGAGCTGCCCACCTGCTCGACCGGGCCGACTGAGGGCCCACGGCCGCGAACGCAGGCTGCTCAGGAGGAGGTTGGGGCCGTCACTGCCTGCAGCGCGAGTTCCCGGCTCCTGCGGACGTGCAGGAGGGTGATCGCCGCTGCGGCGTCGGCGTCTCCCGCGGCGATGCGTTCGTACATTTCGCTGTGCTGTGCACGCATGGGGGCGGGTTCCGTGTTCAGGCCGAACAGCAGGCGCAGTTGTCCGTTCAGCCGCTGCATCAGCTGGGCCAGCAACGGGTTGTCCGCCAGGGCCACGATCCGGTCGTGGAAGGCGGTGCCGGCGTTGTTCTCCTGTGTTCGTTCGCCTGCGGCGGCTGCGGCCTCCGCCCGGTCCAGTACGGCCCGCAGGCCCCCGAGGACGACGGAGGACTCCTCGGGGGCGGCGAGGGCCACTCGGCGGGCCGCAAGGCGTGATGCCTGGATGGCCAGCGGTTCCCACACGTCGTACAGGTGTTCCACGTCGGAGCGCTCCAGTCGGCGTACCCGCACGCCGCTGTGCGGCAGCAGGTCCAGCAAACCCTCTTCCACCAGCGCCCGCAGTGCCTCTCGCACCGGTACCCGCGACATCTGGAGTTCCTGGGCGATTTCGCGTTCCACCACGCGGGTTCCCTGGGCGTAGCTGCCGTCGATGATGCGTTCTCTGATGGCCTCGCGCGCGAGCTCGCTCAGTGGCGTACGCGATGCCGGGGCCGACGGCTGTTCTCCGTCTCCCTTCCGACTGGTGCCTGCCGTCATGTGTGCTGCCCTTCCTGTGTCCTCGCCGACCTGTCCCGGAGCTCGGGAGTCAGTGAGGTCTCGCGGGCCACGGGGCATGCCGTCACCTTATGTGTGTGGTGAGGTGACGGGGCGCGGCCGGGGCACAGGAAGGCGGGAAGGGGCCGTCAGATCAGTTTGCCGTCGCGGGCCACCACTCGGCCGCCATGCACCACCATGTCACGTGCGGGCATGTCCACCACGACCTGCGGCAGGCACTCGGCGCGCAGCAGGACGAAGTCGGCGGGGGAGCCCGGGGAGAGGTCGGCGCGGGGCAGCCGCATGACGTCGGCGCCACCGTGCGCGCCGACGTCGTAACAGGCTGCCAGTTCCTTGTCGAGGCGCACGTCCGTGATCCAGCCGAGCAGGTGCGCCCGGTGGAGCATGTCCGCGTCGCCGAAGGGGCTCCAGGAGTCGCGTACCCCGTCCGAACCGAGCCCGACCCGCACGCCGTGCTCCCGCAGCTTCGCGATCGGCAGGACGAGCGATTCGTTGGGTGCCACGGTGGTCAGGGAGATGTCCAGGTCGCCGAGGTCCTCGGCCATCCTGGCCAGTTCGGTGTCGGAGAGGCCGGGAAGGCAGAAGACGTGGCTGACGGTGACCTTGCCCTGCAGGGAGAGGGCCCGGGTGCGCTCGATGATGGCGCGCAGCACCGTCAGGCCGGTCTCGCCCCTGTCGTGGAGGTGGATGTCCAGGCCGACTCCGTATCGATCCGCGAGGTCGAAGACGAGGTCCAGCTGCTCGTCCATGGCCCGGTCGAAGCTGATCGGATCGATCCCGCCGATCATGTCCACGAGCCCGCTGCGGGCCGCCTCCTTGAGCAGCTCCGCCGTGCCGGGAGCGCGAACGACGCCGTGCTGCGGAAAGGCCACGACCTGCACGTCGAGTGCATGCCGGAGCCGTTCGCTCGCCTGCCGGACCCCCTCCAGGCAGGCCAGGCCATAGGCCGGGGCGATGTCGGCGTGGGCACGCATGGCCCGTGTCCCGCGGGTCACGGCGTGCGCCATGAGCCCGTACGCCCGCTCGGCCACCGGCCGACTCTGACTGCGGAACAACTCCGCGTCCTGGGCGGCGAAGTCGGCGATGGTGTCAGCCGGTTGGCGTGAGACCCATGAGCCGCCCCAGGTCGTCTTGTCGGGGTGGATGTGCGCGTCGATCAGAGCCGGCAGGGCGATGCGGCCGCCGCCGTCGATCACCTTGGCACCCCTGGGAGCCCGGTCGCGTGTGATGCGGCCGTCGACGACGGTGAGATCCACCGGATTTGTCGCGCCCAAGGGCCGCACATCACGGAAGACCACCGCGTCGCGCGGCAGACTCCGGGAATCGGCCCGGGCGGACTGTGCTCCCGCGGACACGGCGACACCGGTGCCGGCCAGGGCGGCCGCCCCGGCGAGGACGCCGCGGCGAGTGACTCGGCCGGGCGGCGGCGGGGCGGATTCGACACACATAAAGGCTCCTCGGCACTCGACGCACAACCAGGATCTCGTTTGTATACGAAGTCGAGAATCGAGGCAAGATCCTTCATTTGGTCGAGCACGGTATGGTCGAAGTTGTCTCGTTTGAACCATTTCATTGTACTCATTGGTATACAAAAGCCGGAAGTGGAGGATCCGGTCGGCTTCGCGGGCCGGGGGTGAGTCGTTCCGGGGAGCACGCGTCGGGGGGTGCTGCCGAGGGGGGGCGACGGTGATGCCGCAGGTCCGCGCGAACAAGGTTTTTTCATCTCTGACGAAAGCCTTGACGCCCCTGTCGAACGACTCCACGCTTCCGCCGGACGAAACCAATGGTGGGGTTGGGCGATGACCGCGACGGGTGGCGGATCCCGGTCCTCGCCACCCGTCGCCGGAATCACGGACTGACAACACGTCGAAGCTCCGGTCGTCGACGGCGACTTGATGGATCTTCCGTCCACAACCGGAGCTTCGTCCCGTCGGGTGACGGCCCGCAGGCGCCGTCACCCCGCCGCGATCAGCGGCTTCACCGGATCAACCGAACTTCGCGGCAGTGCTGCAGAGCCGGAGCCCACAGCACGACTACTCCTTGAGGTAACCCATCTTCGAGGGGCCGCCGCCGTGGCGCTCTATCGACCACATGTACTGAGTTCCCGACTTGAGGTCCCAGGTGAACGAATCGCATCCTGCGTCCCCGCCGTCGTCTTCCGACGCCAACAGGAACCAGTCGGTGTTGATGAATGCGTAGAGCTTCCCCGTGACTCCGTAGCCGTCCACCTTGTTGTCGCAGACCGAGAACGAGTCCGGTTCGGCGTCGTGGTGCTTCATGTATCCGCCGTCGATGCTGAGGACGGCGTCCGCCGCCTGGGCGGTGTTGGCGACGCCGACTACCAGGCCGATTGCCGCACATGTGGTGACGACTCGGGAAATCCATGTCCTGGACAACAGTCCTTCTCCTTCGTTCGTTCCGTTCGGGCGAAGGAAAAGTAGCTCGCTGCCCCGGTCCTCCAGGCGTCCTTCGAATCAGTCCTCCTGATCGAAACCGGTTCCGCTGCTTATGCGCTCCGGGGCTCCGGCTCAAATGTGCGAACGGATTGATCGCGTGGCCGCCTATTCTCCCCGGGCGGCGAGGATCTCCAGATAGTGGCGGTTCTGCATGATGCCGAGGATGTTGCCGAAGGGGTCGATGACCGAGGCGCCGACGAATCCCTCGCCGAACTCGCGGACCGGTTCGTGTGTTTTGGCTCCCAGGAGCAGTAGCCGGTCCAGCGCGGCTCGCACATCGTCGACGTGCCAGTAGACGACGGTGCCGGAAGGGACCGTGGGCGAGTCGCCCTCAGCTACTCCGAGGTCCTGGACGTACTCGCTGTCGAGCAGCCCCAACTCGTGCTGGTAGTCCCCGATCCGGAACTCCGCGTACCCCGGGCGAACGAAGTAGGGCTCGATGCCGAGCAGTTCGGTGTACCACTGCTTCGCGGCCGCCAGGTCCGTGGAGTGGAACCTGACGGTGGTGAGGCCTCGCAGCATCTGTGCTCCTTCGGTGAACGGCGCCGACTCATCGCGACATTGGCGCTGATACTGCCATATTTCTATCCATACCTGCAGTTAACCCCGTCGGCTGGGGTGTTCGTGTTTGGCATTCCGATCAGCAGGGGTGATCGGCGGGATGTAGCCCGGGAGTCGTTACCTCCGTAATCCTTTAGAGGGTAACAGTCCAACGGGAGGGACATCCCATGATCGCCACCGCCTCGCGCCACTACTACGAGACTCAACTGCCACTGTCCGAGGACCCGTTGCTGGTCGCAGCCCGGCTCGCCGACTCCGGACTGCACACGTCGTACGTCGTCTACGAGAACGGGGGAAGCTGGGCCTACGCGGGCGGGGTGCGCGCCGAGCTGACCCTGGACCGCGACGGCGCCCGGCTCACCCAGGAAGGGCTGCCCATGGTCGTGTTGCCGTGGAGCGGACCGCCGCTGCAACTGGTTTCCGAGCTGCTCGCCCAGGTGGAGGTCCCGCACTGGCGGGCCTACGGCTGGGCAGCCTTCGAACTGTCCTACGCCAAGGACGGCGCCCGTGAGCATCTCGGCGACCAGCGCCTGATGCACCTCGTGGTGCCGCGGGCCGAGGTCCGCTTCGGCGAGGGACACGCCCTGTTGCGCGCCGTGGACCAGGCCACGCTGGACGCGCTGATGGAGACCGTCACGGCCGGCGCACCGGCCGGCGTTGGAGATCCGCAGCCGCTGGACGTGTACGCCACGGACGGCATTCGCTACCGGGCGGCGGTGCAGCACGCGGTCGACGACATCAACGCCGGTGAGCTGCACAAGGTGATCCTCTCCAGGGTCGTCGAGGTGCCCGGCCGGACAGACCTGACCGCGACGTACGTGGCGGGCCGACGCGGCAACAATCCGGCACGCTCGTTCATGCTCAACCTCGGTGGCACCGAGGCGATCGGCTTCAGCCCGGAAATCGTCGTGCGGGTCTCCGAGGACGGGCGGGTGGTGAGCCAGCCGCTGGCCGGGACCCGGGCCCTCACCGAGGACGTCCTGGTCAACGAGAGTCTGCGGGCCGACCTCTTCGGCTCCCCGAAGGAGGTGTACGAGCATGCCATCTCGGTCAAGGTCGGGGCGGACGAGCTGATCGACGTCTGCGTCGAGGGGTCCGTGGAAGTCCCGGAGTTCATGACCGTACGCGAGCGGGGCAGTGTGCAGCACCTCGCCTCCCGAGTCGCCGGGAAGCTCGCCCCGGGCCGGCACGCCTGGGACGCATTCGGGGCCGTCTTCCCCGCCGTCACCGCCTCCGGTGTGCCCAAGGAGGCGGCCTACGACTCGATCCGCCGGTACGAGCCCGAGGCCCGCGGCCTGTACAGCGGGGCGGTGCTCACCGTGGATCATTCCGGCGCCATGGACGCGGCTCTGGTGCTGCGCAGCGCCTACCGGCAGGGCGGACGCACCTGGCTGCGCGCCGGCGCCGGCATCGTCGGACACTCCACGCCCGACCGGGAGTTCGAGGAGACCTGCGAGAAGCTCGACAGTGTCGCCCGGTTCCTGGTGCCGGAGGACCCCGGGGCGGAGCGATGAGGATCGCCGCGGACATCCAACTGGCGGGCATCGGCAGCTGGTTGCCGAACGCGGTCAGCACCGGGGAGGCGGTGGCCCAGGGTTGGTACACGCGCGCCGACCGGGAAGCGTCGGGCATGCGGGCGGTACGGGTCGCCGGCGAGCTGCCCGCCCCCGAGATGGCGGTACGCGCCGCCCGTGCCGCGCTTTACCGCAGCACCGCCACAGGGCTCACACCGGACGACTTCGGAGCGCTGCTGCACTGCGCCACGTACCACCAGGGTCCCGACGGCTGGTCCGCGCCGCACTACGTGCTGCGGCACACCCTCGACCGCCCGGTCACCGCCGCCCAGATCGGGCCCGGCTGCCTCGGCATGCTCGCCGCCCTGGAACTCGCCGCCCACCGGCTGGCCGCCGACCCGTCCAGGGACGCCGTACTGATCACCTCCGCCGACAACTTCTCCGCTCCGATGGTGGACCGCTGGAACTCCTCGAAGCTGTTCCTGCTGGCGGACGGCGGCGCGGCCGCCGTGGTCTCGCGGCGGGACGGATTCGCCCGGTTGCTGTCCCTCGGCTCCGCCTCCGCGCCGGCGCTGGAGGAACTGCACCGCGCCGGTGAACAGCTCTTCCCGCCCGGCATCACGGTCGGTCGCTCGCTCAACTTCGAGGAGCGCAGTGCCCACCTGCGGCGCCAATGGGAGCAGGGGACGGCCGCGCCGACCGTGCACTTCGGTGAGGTGGTCGCCGACACGGTCGACCGCGTCCTGGAAGAAGCCGGTACCAGCCTCGACAAGGTGGCCAGGATCTGCCACACCGGGTACGCCGAAGGAGCGCTGCACAGCATCTACCTGGCCCCGCTGGACATCGAACCGTCCATCGGAACCTGGGAGTTCACCCGCGACATCGGGCATGTGGGTGCGGCCGATCCCTTCATCGGCCTGGAGCGCCTGTGGACGCGCGGCGAGGTGGTGCCGGGAGACCGCGTGCTGCTGCTCGCGGCCGGTCCCGGCATGGAAGTCGCCTGCGCGGTCGTGGAGATCACGGCCGGCTGCTCCGACGGCCACACACCTGACCAGCCGCACGGCGGCACACCGAAGGAGGACGACCGATGATGCTCGACGGCTGTACGCCCTGGCCGGCCGCGACCGCCGCGCGCTACCGCCGCACCGGACTGTGGCGGGGCACCGACCTGGGCTCGCTGCCCCGCGCGTGGGCGGATGTGTACGGCTCCGCCACGGCCCTCGTCGCCGGCGCGGAGCGGATCAGCTACACCGAGCTGGCGGACCGGGTGGACCGCAGGGCCGCCGGGCTCGTTCGCGAGGGGGTACGGCCCGGGGACCGGATCGTGCTGCAGCTGCCCAATGCCGCGCAGTTCGTGGAGGTGGCCTTCGCCCTGTTCCGGGCAGGTGCCAAGCCGGTGTTCTCGCTCACCTCGCACCGGGCCCAGGAGGTGCGGCACCTGTGCGAACTGTCGGGAGCGTCCGGATACGTGGTGCCCGGGGTCTTCCGCGGCTTCGACCACATCGCGCTCGCCCGGCAGATCGCCGCCGAACTGCCCGGGTTGCGGCGGGTGTTCGTCATGGACGACACCGACAGCTCGGACGCCGAGGGCGTCGTACCGCTGGAGCGGGTCGATGCCGAGCCGCTGCCGCTGCCCGCGAACGACCCGTCCGACGTCGCCTTCTTCCTGCTGTCGGGCGGCACGACCGCACTGCCGAAACTCATCCCGCGCACCCACGACGACTACGCGTACCAGACCCGCACGGTCGCACAGCTCGCCGGTCTCGGCCCCGGCTCGGTCTATCTGGCCGCGCTCCCGGTGGAGTTCAACTTCACCTGGGGCTGCCCCGGGGTGATCGGCACACTGTCGTCCGGCGGCACCGTCGTGCTCGCCCCCGACCCCACCGCCGACGACTGCTTCCGGCTGATCGAGGAGGAACGCGTCACGCTGACCTCCGTGGTGCCCACCGTGGCCCGGCTCTGGCTGGAGGAACGCCAATGGTCGGACGCGGATCTGTCCAGTCTTCAGGTCCTGCAGATCGGCGGTGCCCGGCTGGAACCGGAGCTGGCCGCGCGAATCACGCCCGAACTCGGCTGCCGTCTGCAGCAGGTGTTCGGCATGGCCGAGGGGCTGCTCACCATGTCCCGCCCGGACGACGATCCGCACTCCGTGCTGCACACCCAGGGACGTCCTGTGTCGGACGCCGACGAGGTGCTGGTCGTCGATCCGTCGTCCGGCTCCCCGGTCCCGTCCGGCACCACCGGGGAACTGCTGACCCGCGGCCCGTACACCCTGCGCGGCTACTACCGCGCCCCCGAACACAACGCCCGGGCCTTCACCGAGGACGGCTTCTACCGCACCGGCGACCTGGCCAGAATCACCCCCGAGGGCCGCCTCGTGGTCGAGGGGCGGATCAAGGACGTGGTCATCCGGGGCGGCGACAAGATCGCGGCCGGTGAGGTGGAGGCCCATCTCCTCGCGGTCCCCGGCATCGCCGCCGCCGCGGTGGTGCCCGTGCCCGACGAGTTTCTCGGCGAACGGATCTACGCCTTCCTCGTCGCCCGCGAAGAGAACGGCGAAGCGCCGCCGCTGACCCTGCTCAAGGCTGCCCTGCAGCAGCGTGGGCTCGCTGATTTCAAGCTGCCGGACCGTGCCGAGTACGTGGCGGACCTGCCGCTCACACCGCTCGGAAAGATCGACAAGAAGGTCCTGTCGGCGGCTGCCGCCGACCCGGCGCGCCCCCGTGAGTGGGGGCCTGCCCGGCCCGCCCCGGCCTCCGTTGCCGCCGCACCGATACCGACGAGGTGAACGCCATGACCGTACCCACTCCTTCCCCCGCGCGGGCCCGCACCCAGCGCCGTACGACCCCCCTCTCGGCCGATGAGCTGCGGCGGGATGTGGCCAAGACGATCGGCCAGTCGCCCGACGAGCTCAGCGGCGACGCCCATCTCGTCCATCTCGGGCTCGGCTCCCTGGAGACGATGCTCCTGGTCACCCGCTGGCGCCGGCAGGGCATCCCCGTCGAGTACGCCGCCCTCACCGGCGCTCCCACCCTCGACGCCTGGCACCAGCACCTCACCGAGGCCTGGGCCGCACGCGACACGGAGGCGGCGTGATGGGCGCCCTGCTGATCCGGGGCGGGGTGCTCTACCCCGCTGACGCCACTGACCGGGTCGTCCCGGACGGCGCGGTGCTCGCCGCGGACGGAGTGGTGGTCGCCGCCGGTCCGCGCGCCGAGGTCGAGGCGGCGATCGAGCCGCACCACCGGGCCGGTCTGCGGACCATCGACGCCCAGGACCGGATGATCCTGCCCGGCTTCGTCAACGCGCACTGGCACGAGATGTTCGCGATGCGCTTTCCCTTCAAGGGGGCGCTGCGCTCCGCCTCGGACCGGGACGACAAGCCGGTGTTCATGGCCCTGGGCGGCGACGTACCCCAGATCTCCCTGGTCTTCGACGCCTTTCACGACCACGTCGACCGGCTCACCTTCGACGAGGCCCTAGCCATCGCCCGCTACTCGATGTGGACCCAGCTGCGCTCCGGCGTCACCGCATTGGGCGACATCGGCTCCCTGAACAAGCCACAGGCGTTGGCTCGGGCCGCCCGGGACCTGGGGATGCGGGTGACGGTGAGCACATGGGCCGCCGACGCGGTCTGCGCCCCCGGCGACAGCCGATTCCGGCGCACCCGCGACACGGACCTCGAACTCCAGCGCATCGAGGAGCTCCTCGACGACTGCGCGGCGCAGCCCGACGGTCTCGTGCGGGCCTGGCCCACCTCCGTCTACGGCACCAACATGAGCGATGAACTCGCGGCGGGATTCGCCGACTTGATCGCCCGATATGACGTACCGTTCGCCACCCACGTGGGCGCGCTGCGCAACGAGGCCGACGTGATGCTGGCCTACTACGGAGCCACTCCGGTGCGGCGGTTCGCCGAGGCCGGACTGCTCTCGAACCGCTTCATGGCGGTGCACTGCGGCTTCGCGGACCCGGGCGAGCGGGCGCTGCTCATCGACGCGGGCGCGCACATCAGCCACTCGCCCGCAAAGTACGGCCAGGCCGGCGAGTCCACCATCTCCGAAACCCGGGCGATCCCGGAGTTCCGGCGGTCCGGCCTGGACGTGTCGGTCTCCACCGACGGCGCGGCGGTACCCCTCGGCGGCATGCCGGAGGCGATGCGTGCGGTGTGGCAGCTCTACAACGAGATGTACGCCGACCCCACCGAGGTGCTGCCCACCGACGCCTTGGCGATGGCCACCCGGCTGCCCGCCAGGGGCCTGGACCAGGGGGACCGGATCGGCAGCCTGGAACCCGGCAAGCAGGCCGATCTGATCCTCGTCCCCGCCGGCGACTGGCGCTATCTGCTCAACCCCCGCCCCCTGGAGAGCTTCCTCTCGCTCGGCGGCTCCATGGACGTGGAGACCGTGATCGTCGCGGGCCGGGTCCTGATCGAGGACGGCCGCTCCACGGCGCTCGACGAGGAGGCCCTGGAAGCGGAGTACCTGGAGGCCCTGTCCTCCTTCACGGTGCGGTGCCTGGGCGTCGACGCCGACACGGTCGCGGCGACGCTGCGCTCGCGTACCGAAGCGATCGACCGGCGCCGCCGGGCGGCCGCCGCACATCACACGGGATGGAAGGAACGGCGATGAGCGAGGCACGGACGGACGGTACCGCGGCCCACTTCGGTGCGGCCCCGCACCGCAGGACGGCTCTCGTCACGGGAGCGGCGGGCGGCATCGGAGCGGCGGTGGCCCGCGGGCTCGCCGCCGCCGGCCACCGGGTCGCACTGCTCGACGCCGACGCGGCGGCCCTGGAGCCCCTGGTGAAGGAACTCGAGGCCGACGGAGCGACCGTGCTGGCGCTCGACGCCGACGTACGGTCCAGCGCCGAGGTGGAGGCCGCGGTGGACCGCGCGGAGTCCGAACTCGGACCGCTGGACCACCTGGTGAACGCCGCAGGCGTGCTGCGGACCGGAGAGGTCACCGGATACAGCGACGAGGACTGGGAGTTCACCTTCGCGGTCAACATCACCGGCGTCTTCCACGTCAGCCGGGCGGTCGTCGCGCGGATGGTGCCCCGCCGCTCCGGCGCCGTGGTGACCGTCGCCTCCAACTCGGCGAACGTCCCGCGTTGGAACATGGCGGCCTACGCGGCGTCGAAGGCCGCAGCGACCAGTTTCACCAGGACCCTGGGCCTGGAGGTGGCCCGGTACGGGATCCGCTGCAACACCGTCGCACCCGGCTCCACCGAGACGCCGATGCTCACCTCGATGCACCCGGAGGGCGACTTCGCCCGGCCGTCCGTCGAGGGCTCGGCCGCCACCTATCGGGTCGGGATCCCGCTCGGCAAGCTCGCTCAGCCCGAGGACATCGCCCATGCCGTGCTCTTCCTCCTCTCCGAGCACGCCTCCCACATCACCCTGCAGGACCTCGTGGTGGACGGCGGCGCCGCACTCGGCGCCTGACACAACGGGCCGGTCCGGCCGGCCTTCGCATTCGACCCTGGAGCCAACATGGCGATCCCGCTCATCGACCCCTATCCCATGCCGACCGAGGACGAGCTCCCGCGCAACACGGCCTCGTGGAGCGTCGATCCGGCCCGCGCGGTGCTGCTCGTGCACGATCTGCAGAACTACTTCCTGAGTCCCTTCGGATACGGCAGCCCGGACACCGGCCGGCAACCGCTGACCGACCTGCTCGACCACACCGATGCTCTGCGCCGGGCATTCACGGCGGCCGGTGCCCCCGTCGTCTACACCGCCCAGCCCGGCGGCATGAGCGACGAGCAGCGCGGACTGCTCAAGGACTTCTGGGGCGCCGGGATGGGCGAGGACGAGGAGCACCGTGCCATCCCCGAGCGGATCGCCCCGGCCCCCGGCGACGAGGTGTTCACCAAGTGGCGCCCCAGCGCCTTCTGCCGCACCGAGCTGCTCGGCCTGCTGCGCCGGACCGGCCGCGACCAGCTGGTGATCTGCGGGGTGTACGCCCATGTCGGGATCCTGATGACCGCGCACGAGGGCTTCTCGCACGACATCCAGACCTTCGTGGTGAGCGATGCGATCGCGGACTTCTCCGCCCGGCGCCACCGGGAGACGCTGGACTACCTCGCCACCCGCTGCTCGGTCACCCTGCCCACCCGGGCCGTGCTGGCCGCCCTGGACGGGGGACGGTCATGACCGCCCATCCGATCCTGGATCGGATACTCGCCACCGACCCGCCGCCGTTCGCCCTGCTGCACCGGCCCGGTACCACCGGGCCCGACCGGATCGACGTACTCACCGGGCAGATCACCGAACGTGAACGGATCGCGGACATCCCGCTCACACCAACGGACACGGTAGCCGGGAACCGGCAGCAGCCGACACACGAGGTGCTGGCCCTGCTGCCCTACCGGCAGATCCGCGAGCGCGGCTTCCCCTGCCCCGACGACGGAGCGCCACTGCTCACGCTGGCCGTGGACGACCAGGCTGTGCTGCCCCTGGAAGACGTCCTCGACCGGCTGCCCGACCTGCCGATCGCCATGGACGAGGGCCGCTTCGACGCCGACGACGAGGAGTACGCCGCCCGGGTCCGCCGGGTGCTCGCCGAGGAGATCGGCCGGGGCGCCGGCGCCAACTTCGTCCTCAGGCGTTCCTTCACAGCGCGGATCGAGGGCTGGTCCGCGCGGACCGCGCTGTCGTTCTTCCGCCGGCTGGCCGGCCGCGACCCGGGCAGCTACTGGTCCTTCGTCGTGCACACCGGGGACCGCACCTTCGTGGGTGCCTCACCGGAGCGTCATGTGAGTCTGGACGCCGGCCGGATCGTCATGAACCCCATCAGTGGTACGTACCGCTATCCGCCGGGCGGCCCCGACCCGGCCGAGGTGCTCGCCTTTCTCGCCGACCCGAAGGAGGCGGGCGAGCTGTACATGGTCCTCGACGAGGAGCTGAAGATGATGGGACGGGTCTGCGACCTCGGCGGCCGGGTCACCGGGCCCTTCCTGAAGGAGATGGGCCGGCTCGCCCACACCGAGTACCTCATCGAGGGGCACAGCTCACTGGACGTACGGGAGATCCTGCGCGAGACGCTGCTCGCGCCGACCGTCACCGGTGGCCCGCTGGAGAGCGCGTGCGAAGTGATCAGTCGTCATGAGCCGGAAGGACGCGGGCACTACGCCGGTGTCGCGGCCCTGATCGGCCGCGATGCTGCTGGCGAGCGAGCCATGGACTCGGCCATCCTCATCCGCACGGCCGAGATCGACGCGGGGGGCCGGGTACGGATCCCGGTGGGCGCCACCCTGGTCCGCGACTCCGACCCCGTGGCCGAGGCCGCGGAGACCCGGGCCAAGGCCGCGGGCCTGATCGAGGCCCTGCGCGCCCCGGTCGGCGGACGGCCCGGCCCCGCACCTGCCCGGCCCGATCCGGTCGCCACTCACCCGGCGGTGCGCGCGGCACTGGCCGAGCGCAACCGGCCGCTGGCCGGATTCTGGTTCCAGGAGCCGGGGGCGCGGGCCCGGCCGACGGCCGCCCTGGTCGGCCGCCGGATCCTGGTGATCGACGCCGAGGACACCTTCACCGCCATGGCGCGCCACCTGCTACAGGCGCAGGGGCTGCGCGTCGACGTTCGTCGTCACGACGAGGAACTCCCGCTCAGCACCTACGACCTGGTCATCGTCGGACCCGGACCGGGCGATCCCCGGGACAGCACCGATCCCAAGATCGCCCGGCTGCGCGGGGTGACCTCGCGGCTCCTGCGGCGCGGTCTCCCGTTCCTCTCCGTCTGTCTGGGACACCAGGTGCTCAGCACCCTGCTCGGACTCCCGCTGGTCCGCCGCGAGGTGCCCGGCCAAGGGGTGCAGCGCACGATCGACTGCTTCGGCCGCAGTGAACCCGTGGGCTTCTACAACACCTTCGCCGCCCACAGCGCGGCGGACCTGATCACCTGCCCCGACCGGGACGGGCCGGTCCGGGTGTTCCGAGAGGCGGACGGAGAGGTGCACGCCCTGCGCGGGCCGGGTTTCGCCTCGGTCCAGTTCCACCCCGCGTCGGTGCTGACGCGGCGCGGTCCCGAGTTGCTCGGAGAGCTGATCAGCGACCTGCTCGGAGAGGTAACAGGTCCTTATCAACGGGATGTTGTCGCAACTGCGATACCTGCATAGCTTTTTTGATGGTAGCGGGCCCGGTGTCGTCCGGGCCGCGGCAGCCTCGTCCGTTCCGCCTATTTCCGCCGCCCCACCATGGAAGGAATCGTCCGATGCGCTTCGACAACGTCTGGATCGCCGGCACCGGAGGCACCCTCGGCGAGTTCGAGCCGGTGGCCGCGGCGGTCGCCGACGGCCGGTACTCGGCCGACGCCGCCGAGAGCACCGGAATGGTCAGCTACGCGCGGTCCACGCAGTCGCCGCCCGAGATGGCGGTGACCGCCGGCCGGCAAGCCGTCAAGGCGGCGGCGGAGACGGGCGCGAGGGTCGACGCGGACACCGTGCTGCTGCACAGCCACGGCCACTTCCAGGGCATCGACCTGTGGCCCGCCGCCTGCTGGATCGCCGGGCAACTGCTCGGCGAGCAGGTCGACTCCACACCGACGACGGTGGGCGCCTGGTCGAACGGCTCCCTGGCCGCGCTCGACGTCGCGGCGTCCACCCTGATCGCCCGTCCGGACGTACCGTCAGCGCTGATCACCCTGGCCGACCGTTTCGCACCCCCCACCGACCGATTCCACACCTCTCCCGGCATGGTCTTCGGCGACGGCGCCGCGGCCGGAGTCGTCACACGCGACACCGGACGGCTGCGGCTGCGCTCGCTGGTGAGCCGGACCGACACCGTTCTGGAGGGACTCTCCCGAGGCACCGAGGCCTTCCGTACCGCGCCCGAGGGGCAGCCGGACATGCGCCGAAGGACCCGGGAGTTCCTCGCGTCCGGTGAGGTCTCGCTCAAGGATGTGCACACCCGCACCGCAGACTGCACCCGGCGTGTGGTCGGCCGTGCCCTGACCGAGGCCGGCATCACCGCCGACGAGATCGACTGGTTCCTGACGCCCTTCGTGGGCCGGACCCTGTACCGCGAGAGCTTCGTACGTCCCCTCGGCATCACCCCGCGCGACACCGTGCACGAACTCGGCCTGACCATCGGCCATCTCGGACCGTGTGACCAGATGTACGGCCTCGACCACCTGCTCAGGAACGACCTGCTCCACCCCGGCGACCGGATCCTCGTGATCGGCACCGGCATGGGCTTCACCTTCTCGGCCGCGGTACTCACCGCCGACGGCGTCCGAGCGTCCCGGGTCGGTCCCGCAGCTCACCCCGCACCCTTCGCCCAAGGAAACGGATCACGTCCATGAGCCCTTTTCGTACCGAGAGCATCGCCCCGGAGTCCCTGGCCGCTCCGGCTCCCGGCTCCGCACAGCTGCCCACCCCGGACGCGCTGCGCGCGCAGATACCGCTGTCCCCTCTCGCGAAGAAGACCACCGCGCTGGCCCGTCGCGACATAGCACGGGTGCTCGCGGGCCGCGACGACCGCATGGTCGTCATCACGGGTCCGTGCTCCGTGCACGACCCGGACGCCGCCCTCGGCTACGCCGAGCGGCTGTCCGCGCTCGCCGCCGAGACCCTGGACCGACTGATCGTGGTCATGCGGGTGTACGTGGAAAAGCCGCGCACCCGGGTCGGCTGGAAGGGGCTGCTCAGCGATCCCCGCCTGGACGGCTCGCACGACCTGCCCAGCGGGCTCGGTCTGGCCCGGGGCCTCATGGCCCGGATCGCCGACATCGGACTGCCGGTGGCCTGCGAGTTCCTCGACCCGCTCGTTCCGCCCTACCTGGCCGACGCCGTCTCCTGGGGGGCGATCGGGGCCCGCACCGTGCAGAGCCAGGTGCACCGCCAGCTCTCCAGCGGCCTCGCCATGCCGATCGGGTTCAAGAACACGACCGACGGCGGTGTCCGGGACGCCGTGGACGCCGTCGTCTCGGCCTCGCGCACCCATGTCCACCCGGGCATCGGCGGTGACGGCCGGGCGGTCGTCATCACGACCCGGGGCAATCCCCACGGCCATGTGGTGCTGCGCGGCGGCTCCGAAGGACCCAACTACGGTCCCGCGCAGGTCGCCGCAGCACTGGAGGAGATCGCTGCCGCCGGACTGCCGCAGCAGTTGATCGTCGACGCCAGCCACGGCAACAGCAACAAGGATCACGAGCGGCAGCCGGTCGTTGTCGGCGACATAGCACGCCGGATCGCAGGCGGCGAGCGGGGGATCGCCGGCGTCATGATCGAGAGCTTCCTCGCCGGCGGCCGCCAGGACCTCGAACTGGGTCGCACCGACCAACTCGTCCACGGTCAGAGCGTGACCGACGCCTGCGTGGACTGGGCGACCACGGTTCGCATGGCCGACGAACTGGCCGCAGCGGTCGACGCCCGCCGGGGCACGCGAACCCGGCGTGATCCGAACGAGAGGCCCTAGGCCCTCCTGCCGGTCTTCGCGGGCCCGGAACGCCTGGCACGGCACCTCGCCGCGTTGTCGTCAGTCGCCCGAGTACGTCCGGTACGAGGACGATCCTCCGCCTTGCGATGCACCGCACCAGACACCCCGGCCTGATCCACGAAGATCGACAGGACAGGACCTGGGCACCCGACCCGCACGCATTCCATCGCACCCGGAACACCACCCGAGAGGAAACAATGCCGTGGCTGTCACCACGAGTTCGTCCCTGCCCCTGGCGCGCGTCCTGGACGGCGCACGGACCGGCGCACTGCACCGGCGCGTCATCGCGGTACCCGCGGCCGTCGCCGACCGGCCCGAGCATTACGCGACGGCTGCCCTGGCGGCGCTCGTACACCGCTACACCGGAGAGACCGATCTCCTGATAGGCCGCCGACGGCAGCCGGGCGTCGACGAGCCGCTCGCGATCCGCGTGGACGGCCCGACCACCGCCGGGGAACTGCTGCGGGCCGTGCCCGAGGCCCCCGTGGTGGCCGAGGACGGCACCGGGCGACCGGCGCACGCCGCGGTCGACAGCACGGGACCCGCGTCCCGGGCACTCGCCGCACTGACTCTTTCGGTGACTGGGCAGGGTTTCGAACTCGCCATGGACAGCGACGAGTTCGACGCCGTGGCGGCCGATCAGTACGCCCGCCACCTGGAGCTGATCCTCGCCGCGCTGGCAGCTGGGCCGGACGGGACGGTCCGGGACATCGCGCTGCTCACCGACGAGGAGTTGCACCGCACCCTGGTGGAGTGGAACGACACCGAGGGACCGGTGGGCCCGGCCTACTTCCACGAGCTGGTCGCCGAGACCGCGCGGCACACCCCCGACGCGGTGGCGGTGATCCTGCCCGGCACCCGGCTCACATACCGCGAACTCGACGGGCAGGCCAATCAGCTCGCCCATCGGCTCGCCGCCCGGGGCGTGCGGCCCGGCGACCGGGTCGGGGTCTGCTTCCCGCGCAGCGCGGAGAGCCTCATCGCCCAACTGGCCTGCTTCAAGCTGGCCAGTGCGGCGATCCTGCTCGACAGCGACTTCCCCGCCGACCGCGTCCGCTACATGATCGAGGACGCCTCGGCCGCCGTCGTACTGACGCTCGCCGCCCACGAGGAGAAGGTCAGCGGCCTCGCCCCGGTGATCGCGCTGGACACCGACGACTGGCGGACCGAGCCGGCCACCGAGGTCAGCGAGCCGGTCGACGCGGACGACCTGATCCACATCTGCTACACCTCCGGATCCACCGGAGCCCCCAAGGCGGTCATGGTCCGCTTCGGGGCCGCCCGCAACCTGATCCACAGCATGGCCGAACTGTGTGGCATGACCGGCGACTCCCAGGGCACCTGGCTGGCCGCCCCCGGCTACGGCATGATCGAGGTCGAGTGCTTCCCGGTGCTCGCCCGCGGCGGCACCGTGCACATCCCCGACGTGTCGGTGGTCGCTTCCGAGCACCGCCTCCAGGAGTGGTTCCTGCGCGAGGGCATCACCACCACCCTGCTGATGAAGCCGATGGCCGAGCGGCTGTGGCGCCTGGAGTGGCCCGAGGGCACGCCGTTGGAGAACATCCGGGTCTGCGGCGAGCGCATCCAGTCCTGGCCCCCGGCCGGCCTGCCGTTCCGGCTGATCAACCTGTACGGGTCCGCGGAGGCCACCGTCGTCGCCAGCTGCGACATCACCGAACTCGCCGAACGGTTCGGCGAGCAGGGCCGTGCCCGTCGACTGCCGCCGATCGGCCGTCCCACCACCAACGTCACCACGTATGTACTCGACGAGGAGCTGCGCCCGCTGCCGCCGGGTCTCGTCGGTGAACTGTGCATCGCCGGCGTCAGCCTCTCGGCCGGCTATCTGGGCCGCCCGGAGGCCACCGCCGAGAAATGGATCACCAACCCCATCGACCCCGCCCGCCACCCCGTCATGTACCGCACCAGCGATCTGGCCAGGTACTGGCCGGACGGCAGCATCGAGATCGTCGGCCGGACCGACAACCAGGTCAAGGTGCGCGGAAACCGTGTCCATCTCGGCGAGATCGAGGTGGTCCTCACCACGCTGCCGGGGGTCAGCCAGGCTGCGGTGCTCGCCCGTCAGGACGACCAGGGAGATGTCCAGTTGACCGCCTACATCGAGCCGGGAGCCGAGCAGGCCCCTTCGGTACGAGACATCCGCCGTGGCCTGGCCCAGCGGCTGCCGTCCTTCATGGTGCCGGCGGTCTACGTCATCGGCGGGCTGCCCACCAGCACCAACGGGAAGATCGACCGCGCAGCGCTGCCGGAGCCGCCGCGTTCGCGCCCCGAACTCGACGTCGCCTACCAGCCCCCTGCCGGGGACCTGGAGGAGTCGCTCCTCGGGTTGTGGACCAAGGTGCTGGAACTCGACGGGGTGGGCACGCAGGACAACTTCTTCGAACTGGGCGGGGATTCGCTGCGTGCCGCCAAGCTGACCGAACTGGTCCGTCGGCGGTTCGCGGTGGACCTCGAGATCGTCGACCTCTTCGACGAAGCGACTGTGGTGAAGATGGCGGCACTGATCGCCGACCGGGCCCCGGCAGCCGCCGCCTGACCCTGGACGCCGTACGCAGGTGCCCCGCCGGATCGACCGGCGGGGCACCTGCGTACGGGAGGCGTCATGCGGCGTTCTGCAGCGGTTTTGCCAGCCAGCCGTCGAGCGCTGCCATGAAGGCCGTGTGGTGGCCGTACCAGGTGAGGTGACCGGCCCCCTCGACGGAGCGGACCTCCACACCCCCGGCCCTGAGTCGCTCGACCGCCTCCGGCGGGACGAAGCGGCTGGGATCGGGGCGGATCATCAGCGAGGGGATGTGCGCCGGCGGGGCGAAGTCCATCCCCGCCACCGAGCCGAACAGGCTCACCGTGGTGGCCACGTCGAATTGTTCGGCCGCCCGCGCCTCGACGCACCGGTCCTGCTGCCGCCAGCCGGGTTCCTGCTGGTGGAGGGCATCGAGCGTCCGACGCGCCTTCGCCTTCGCGTACACCTCGGTGAGCGTCTGCGGATCCACGTCGCCGCGGCTGGGGCCGAACGGGGTGTCCACGTAGACCACCCGCCGCGGGGCGATCCGGTCCAGGGCGGAGGCGAGGACGAAGGCGCCCATCGAGTGGCCGACGGCCAGCTCCGGAGTCGCCGGTACGGTCTCGATAAGTGCGGCGACGAAGCTGTCCAGGTCGGCGCCGGGGTCCGCGGGGGAGAGCCCGTGGCCGGGCAGGTCGACGGCGACCACCCGGTAGCCGCGGGCGGCCATCGCCGGGCCGATCTCCCACCAGCATTCCGAGTTGCTCAGCATTCCGTGGACGAGTACCGCGACGCGGTCGCCCGTGCCCCACTCGCGTATGTGAAGTGTCATGCCGGGAAGAATAGTGGCCGGAATTCCGGGCGGTCGGTGGGCGAGGTGACGGATCATTATAGAAACGAGAAAGGAGAAGCCGTCGCCCGCTGTGCACTGCAGGGCGACGACTCCTTTGGATGTCCCGGGTTCAGAGGTCGGCGGTCTCCAAATGGTTCATGATCTTCTTCAGTTGAGTGGTCCGGTTCTGCTCACCGACCGCTTTGAGGAGCGGCAGCATCAGGTTGTAGCGGCTGGTGCGGTCGAGCCGACCGAACCGCTCGGCGACCTGCGGGTGGTCGCCCAGGGCTGCCGCCAGGTCCGCCGGCACCTCGGCGAGGGCCTGTGATTCATAGGCGGCCGCCCAGCGGCCGTCGCCCTGCGCGGCGCGGATCTCCGCCAGTCCCGGCTCGCGCATGCGCCCGGCCGCGATCAGCGCCTCGACCTTGCGGATGTTGACCATCGACCAGACGCTGTGGGCCCGCCGCGGGGTGAGCTTCTGTAGAAAGAAACTCTCGTCGAGCGATTTCCGCTGGCCCGGGATCCAGCCGTAGCACAAGGCCACATCGAGGGCTTGTGCTGAATTTACCGACGGGATCCCTGACCCCTTCTTGGCGATTTTTAGCCACACCCCGGCAGATTTTTGATGATTCGTTTCGATCCAGTTCTCCAGATCGTTCTCGCTGGGAAAGTGAATTACTTCGGCATCGTCCGTCGAAGCCATACGGGAAATCTGCCCTTCCAGTTCATGCGCTGATGAAATCGGTGGCGCCGTGCAGCCAGGACACCACATCGTGCAGGTCTTCGGTGGAGTGTCCGGCGAGCAGCGCGTTGCGCTCCGATGCGCGGGCTCCGGCGGGGTGGTACAGCTCGCCGCCCATCCAGCGGGCTGCGAGCGTGGTCCGGGCCGTGCGCTCGCGCCGTACGCTGTTGTACTTCTCCAGACGCTGCGGCGCGTCGGCCGAGTCGCAGCGCAGCAACGCGCCGAGCACCACTGCGTCCTCCAGGGCCATGCAGGCCCCTTGGGCCGCGTACTGCAGCATCGGGTGCGCGGCGTCACCGGCCAGTGCCACCCGGCCGTCCACCCACGTCTCCACCGGGTCGCGGTCGCACAACACCCAGACGCGCCAGTCGCGGCCCAGTTCCAGCAACTGGCTTGCGGCATCCGCCATTTCGTCGAACTCCGCCATGACATGGTCGCGGGGGACGGGCACTCCGGTGATCTCGTGACGGGCGTCGTCGTCGCGGGTGGCGGCGAGGTTGAGGAAGGCGCCGCCACCGATCGGATAGTGCACGAAATGCCACTTCGGACCCGCCCACAGGGTCACGGCCCGGGCCCTGAGCCGCTCGGGAACCTGGGACATCGGGATGACGGAGCGGTAAATGGTGTGGCCCGAGATCCGTGGCGGACCGTCACCGACCAGCTGATCGCGCACCGCGGAGCGCAGGCCGTCGGCGCCGACGAGCACCTGTGCCCGGAAGCGGTCACCCGTGGCGGTCGACGCGGTCACGTGCCCGCCCGACTGCTCGTAGCCGGTGACACGTTGTCCGGCGAGCAGCTCGACGCCGGCGTCCCGGCAGCCGTCGAGCAGCGCCCGGTGCAGATCCGCGCGGTGCACCACCGCGTAGGGGTTGCCGAACCGGTTCCGGTAGCCGCCGGTCAGTGGCATGGCGGCGACCTGCTGTCCCGATGTGCCGTCCATGAAGCGGAGTTCGTCGATGAAGTCGGCGCGGTCGGTCACGTCGGCGCGGACGCCCAGGGCGTCCAGGGCGTGAAAGGCGTTGGGCGCCAGCTGGATTCCGGCCCCGATCTCGGTGTACTCGGGGCGGCTCTCCAGGACGGTCACCCGGTGTCCACTGCGGGCCTGGCCCAGCGCGGCCGACAGTCCGCCGATGCCGCCGCCCGCGACGAGTATATGAGTCATGGCTCTTTCCTGGTCCTCTCCGCACACGTGTGCAGGGATGGTGCGGCGGCCGGCTCCCGGGGGGAGAGAGCCGGCCGCGCGCGGGGGCGGCGGCGCACCACCGGCGCTACTTGGCTGCTGCAGGCGCCTCGATGCCGTCCGTGGAGGTGGACGCGGCCGGGGTGGGCTCGGCCCCGGGGCGCGCCGCCGCGGCGACGGCCGTGCCGCGCAGGCCGAGGACCGACACCGCGACGATGCCGACGGAGAGCGCGCCGGTGAACCAGAAC
Source organism: Streptomyces sp. NPDC111516 (assembly GCF_055635345.1). Classification (NCBI taxonomy): domain Bacteria; kingdom Bacillati; phylum Actinomycetota; class Actinomycetes; order Kitasatosporales; family Streptomycetaceae; genus Streptomyces; species Streptomyces sp. NPDC111516. Next base: position 27,224 of record NZ_JBVKBV010000017.1, read on the forward strand.
GCCGCCTGGAAGCCGTCGATCGGGATGGCCCGGACGGCGCCGTGAGCGATGCCCGCGATTGCCACACCCAGCGCGAGGCAGAGGCCGACGCCCAGCTGGCGCGCGGAGTTGTACAGGCCGGAGGCGAGGCCCATCTGCGGCCCGTCCACCCCGCTGGTGGCGGCAACGGCGGTGGTGATCATCATGACCGTCACCCCCAGACCGAGCAGGACACCGCCGGGCAGCACCACGAGCAGATACGAACTGTCGGCCGTGACCTGGGCGAGCAGTACCGAACCGGCGGCGAGGAACACACCGCCGATGGTGAGTGTGTTGCGGGCGCCCAGCTTCTCGGTGAGACGGATCACCGGGACGCTGGCGAGGAAGACCACGAACGCCTGCGGGAAGAAGGCAAGTCCGGTCTTGACGTCGGAGTAGCCGAGCACCTGCTGCAGATACAGGGTGATGAAGAACGTCGACACGGACATCACGCCACCCGACAGGAATGCGATGCCGTTACCGGAGGAAAGACTGCGGTTGCGGAAGACCGACAGCGGCACGAGTGGCGCGGACACCCGGGTCTGCACGACCAGGAAGGCGATCAGAAGCACGGCACCGGCCGTCAGCGCGATGATCACGGGCCTCGACCCCCAGCCCTCGTCGGAGGCGACGGTCAGGCCGTAGCTGAACGCGCACATCGCCGAGGTGACCAGGACCGCGCCGGGCACGTCGAGCCGGGCGGCACGGGTGCTGAGGTGGTCGGCCACGAGCTTCCGGACGGCAAGGGCCACCAGGACGATGCCGACCGGGAGGTTGACCAGCATCACCGCGCGCCAGCTGATGTACTCGGTGAGCAGACCGCCGGCCGCCACACCGCCGGAGAAGCCGGCCGAGGAGACCGCGCCGAAGACGCCCATAGCCTTCACGCGTTCCTTGCCCTCCGGAAAACCGGCGGCGATCAGCGCGAGGACGGCGGGCGAGACCGCTGCGGCCGACAGGCCCTGCAGCGCGCGCGCGGCGACCAGGACGAACGGTTCGGTGGCGAGACCGCCGACCAGTGAGGCGAGGGTGAAGACGGCCAGTCCGGTCACGAACAGCCGCTTGCGGCCGATGGCGTCACCTGCCCGGCCGCCCAGCAGCAGGAACCCGCCGTAGAAGAGCGCGTAGGCGCCCACGACCCACTGCAGTCCGCTGTCGGTGAAGCCGAGGTCGCGCTGCATCCCGCCGAGCGCGACATTCACGATGGCGAAGTCGAGGGCGAGCATGAACTGTGCGGTGCACAGCAGGAGAAGCGGCGGTCGCCCGCTGGTGTTGCCGGCCATGGGATTCCTTCCGTGGGGGGAGATGGATACCGGTCAACTCAAGTGCCCGGTAATGTGTGTGGAATGAGAGGGAAATCACGCGTGCGGCAACCGGGGGACCGTGAGGTGGCGCCCGGTCGGCTCGCCCTGGTGCAGTCCTTCGTCAACAGCGTCAATGTCGAGTTCGGACCGGATGAGTTCGCCACGGTCGGGGGGCTCACGCGCTGGCTTGAGGAGTTCGGCCCGCCCGGCGCTGCCTGCCGGGTCACCGAGGCCGACCGCAGGCGCGCGGTCGAACTGCGGGAGGCACTCAGGGGGTTGCTGCGGGAGAACAACGGCGGCGCCCCCGAGCCGGAGGCCCGCGCCGACATCGAGCGTGTCGCCGCGCACTGCCCACTGGTCCTCGGCTTCGACGAATCCGGCCTGCCCGGACTGCGGCCCGCCCACGAGGGGGTTCGCGGGTTGATGGGGCAGGTGCTCGGCATCGTCGTCGAGGCGGCCCGCGAAGGCACCTGGCAGCGACTGAAGTCCTGTCGCGACCATCGCTGCGAGTGGGCCTTTTACGACCGTGCGCGCAATGGGTCCGGCCGCTGGTGCGCCATGGCGGTATGCGGCACCCGCTCCAAGATGCAGGTGTACCGGCAACGGGTGAAGGCCGCAGCGGGTGGCTGACGCGGTCACGGCGCGTACTCCTTGCCCAGGACCAGGCGCGCCACGGTCAGTTTGGTGGCCGCGGCGGTGCCGTCCGCGAGCTGGAGGCCGATGACATCGCGGAGCCGCTGGGCCACGGGGCCGTCCTCGCTCCAGCCGAGATGACCCATCGTCAGCAGAGCCTGGTGGGTGGCTTCCACGGCCGCCTTGGGCGCCCACCACTTGGCCATGTTCGACGGGATACGGGGGTCTTCGCCGCGATCCGCCTTGCACAGTGCCTCGTAGGCGACCAGGCGCGCCGCGTGCAGCAGGGTGGTGTGCTCCACGAGTGGGAACGACACCGACTGGAACCGGCCGATGGGCCGGCCGAAGGCGGTCCGCCGGGCGGCATGGGCATACGCCTCGTCCAGGGCGGCGTTGCCGACCGCGATCGCCATCAGCGCGATCAGCGCCCGGGAGACGCCGAAACCGCGCATCACCGCCTGGAAGCCGCCGCCCGGTTCGCCGACCAGGTCACGAGGGCCGACGCGCAGACCGTCGAGGACGAGTCGGCCACGGCCGCCGGCCTTGCAGCCGAGATCGGTCAGCCCTTCCCGGCGGACCCGTGCGTCGTCCAGCCGGATGTAGAAGGCGCTGATACCGCGGGAGCCCTCGTCACCGGTGCGGGCGAACACCAGCGCATGGGTGGCGTAGGCCGAGATCATGATCGAGGTCTTCTCGCCGGTGAGCAGCCAGCCGTCGCGGTCCGGCCGCGCGCTGAGCTGGATGCCCGCGGCGTCCGTGCCGTGGTCGGGCTCGGTCAGTGCGAGGGCGACCACGGCCTCGCCGCGGGCGATCGGTGGCAGCCAGGCCGCCCGCTGCTCCGGGTCGCCGTTGTCGGCGAGCACGCCGCCGACGAGCGCGGCGTTGAGCACCGGGAAACACACCGACAGGTCGGCCGCCGCCAGTTGCTCCAGCGCGATGCCCGCACTGACGGCGTCGAGACCGAGACCGCCGTACTGCTCGGGGAGCCGCAGCGCGAACAGGTCCGCGGCGGCCATGTCCGCGATCAGCCCCGGGCGGTAGGTGCCGTCGCGGTCTTGCTCCCGGCGGTGCGGGGCAATCCTGTCGGCCGCGAACTCGGCCATTCGCTTGGCCAGTTCGTTCTGCGAGGGGGTGAACGTGAAGTCCATGAAGCCGTGCTTCCTTCTCTTGGGTTCCGGGCGTCAGGCCGAGGAGCTCTGTGCGTGCAGCAGGTCGCGCAGCGCGAATTTCTGGATCTTTCCGGAGGGGGTGCGGGGTAGTTCCGGCAGCTTTTCCACCCGCTCCGGCCAGTACGTCCTGGTCATACCGAGCGCGGCCAAGTGGTCCCGCAGTTCGGGCAGCCCCGGGGCCGGACCGGTGGTGACCAGGAAGGCGCAGGCGCGCTCGCCGAGCCGCTCGTCCGGGTATCCGACCACTGCGACGTCCTTGATCGCGGGGTGGCGCAGGAGTGCGCCCTCGACCTCGACGACCGGAATGTTCTCGGCGCCGCGCACGATCATGTCCTTGATCCGTCCGGCGATGCGGATACCGCCGTGGCCGTCGTCCCGGGCCAGGTCACCGGTGTCGAACCAGCCGTCGGCGGTGACCGACGCGGCGTAGGTCTCCTGCCGCCGGAAGTAACCCAGGCACTGTCCGGCGCCGCGCACCTGGAGCCGTCCGCTTTCTCCGGGCCGCAGCACCCTGCCGCCGTCCCGGCCGGTGATGCGGATCTCCATGCCCGGGACCACGGTGCCGTCGCTCTCGGCGGCCCGCAGCGCCGGCTGTCCGGGCCGGGTGACGGTCACACAGCCGTTCTCCGTCATGCCCCACAGTGCGTACACCCGGCAGCCGAGCACCGCATCGGCGTCCTCCACGAGCAGCGGCGCTATCGGTGCGCTGCCGGTGGCGAAGCTGCCCAGCGCGGACAGGTCATGGGGCTTGCGGCGCTGGGCGTCGATCAGGTCGGAGAGGAAGGTGGGCGCACCCATGAAGAACGTCACCCGCTGCTCCTGGAGGATGCGCAGCATCCGCTCCGCGTCCCACCGGTCCACCTGCACCGCGGTGGCGCCGAGCAGCAGCGGCATCACGAAGTTCCAGGTGAAACCGGCCTGATGGGTGGTGGGTGAGCCCATCGCGGTGATCTCGTCGTTGGTGAGGCCGAGGACGTCGGCCTGGGCCTTGTTCATCGCGTACAGGGTGTTGTGGCTGTGTACGACGCCCTTGGGTTCCCCGGTGGTGCCGGAGGTGAACATGATCTGAGCGGCGTCGTCGGGCCCGGCCTCGAGACCGTCGAGGGAGGCGAGCAGGTCCGGGTCGGGTTCGGGAGCGTAGAGGTCGCGTGTGAAGTCCCATGCGTCGCTGTCCTGTTGGCCGTCCCCGCCGAGAAGGACCCGATGGCGCAGGGTGGGCACGGCAGCGGCGACCTCGGCGCTCATCCGGGCATAGGAGAAGTCACGTATCTCTGCGGCCGCGATGTAGACCGGGCTGGCGGTGAGCCGGGTCATGAACTCCACCTCGCGGCGGCGCATGGTCGGCACCACGGGACCGGCGACCGCACCGATCCGCGCTGCCGCCAGGCAGAGTGCCACCAGCTGCCAGGAGTTGGGCAGTTGCAGTGTCACCACGTCGCCACGACGCACGCCGAGGCGGAGCAGTGCGACCGCGAGTCGGTCGACCCGGCGGGCGAGCTCGGCATAGTTCACGGTCTCGGCCTCGGTGCCGGAGTAGCAGACCAGAGCGGGCTTGTCCGGCCGGAGCGCGGCCCAGCGGCGCAGGTCGTGCAGGATCGTCTCGTCACGCCACCATCCGGCCGCGCGCCAGTTGGACTCGGGCAGTTGAAGCGCGCCCGGCTCGTGTTGTGTCGTCGTGGTCATCGGGTGCCTCCCTGGGGAATGCCGAGCGCCCGGCGGGCACGGTCGGCGATGGACCGGGCGCTGACACCGCCCTGTTCGAGGAGCAGGCGCTGGCTTCCGGCGACCGGGACGAAGGCGTCCGGCATCGCGACCCGGTGGACCTGGACCGGGCGCAGCGCGCTGAGCTCCTCGGCGACCGCGGAGCCGAATCCGCCGGCCGCCCAGTGCTCCTCCACCGTGATCACGGTCCGCTGGTCACCCAGGGCATCGAGCAGCGCCGGGGTGTCGAGCGGCTTGACGGTGTGCAGGTGCAGGACGTTCGCCGAAATGCCGTCCGCTGCGAGGAGTTGCGCCGCTTCCAGGGCCGCCAGGACCGGGTAGGGCCCGCAGGCGGCCACAGTGAGGTCCGTACCGCGGCGCAGGATCTGGGCCTTGCCGAGCCGTGGCGGTTCGGCGTCGGCCGGCAGGGCCGGGGTGGCGCCCCGGCCGAGGCGGAAGTAGACCGGTCCGCCCGACGCGAGTGCCTGGCGCAGCAGCTGGGCGGTCTGGGCGGGGTCGCCGGGCACCACTACGGTCATGTGGGGCAGCACCCGGATCGACGCCAGGTCCTCCAGGGCGTGATGCGTGGGGCCGAGATGACCGGCCGACACGCCGGAGTGGGTGGCCGCGATCAGTACCGGCAGATTGCCCAGGGCGATGTCGAGCTTCACGGCCTCCAGGGCTCGGGACGAGGCGAACGCCGCCATGGTGTTGACCAGCGGGATGCGGCCCTCGCGGGCGAGCCCCGCGGCCGCACCCATCAGCGTGTGCTCGGCGATACCGAGGTTGAGATAGCGCTCCGCACCGGCGCCGAAGTCGACGCCGCCGAACAGGCCGGTGTCGCTGTCCAGGACAACCAACCGGTCCTCACGGGGCAGGAGTTCGACGACGGTGTCGCGGTAGACCTCGCGGGCGGAGCGGTCGGGCACGGGGGGTGCGGGCCGCTGCGCGACGGAACGGGAACCGGCCGGGGCGGGGGCGGTGGTCGTGGTCATCGGCGGGCCTCCGCGTCGGCGCGCAGAGCCTTGAGGAGCTGCAGCTGCTGTCGTCGGCCGAGCCGGGCATAGTGGCTGCGGGCCTGGCCCTCGATCCGGGCGAGTCCCTTGCCCTTGACGGTGTGCGCGATCAGGACGGTGGGCCGGTGTGGATCGGGTGCCAGGGAGAGCGCGGCGGTGAGCGCCTCGGTGTCGTGGCCGTCGGCCTCGAGGACCCGCCAGCCGAAGGCACGCCAGCGGTCGGCCAGAGGTTCGAGGGCGCCGACCGACTCGGTCGGGCCGCTGATCTGCAGGCCGTTGCGGTCCACGATCGCGGTGAGCGCGCCGAGCCGCTGTGCGGAGGCGACCGAGGCGGCCTCCCACACCGACCCCTCCTGGAGCTCGCCATCCCCCAGCACGACGAAGCAGCGACGGTCCGACCGTTCGAGCCGGTGCGCCAGGGCGTGACCGACGCCGACGGCCAGCCCGTGCCCGAGGGATCCGGAGGGCATCTCCACGCCGGGGATCCCGGGATGCGGGTGGGCCGTGAAGTGGCTGCCCGGCCTGGCGTACGAGGCGAGCTCCTCGGCCGGGAAGTAGCCGGCCTCGCAGAGCGTCGCGAACAGGCCGATGCCGCCGTGCCCCTTGCTGAGCAGCAGCACATCGCGCTCGGGCAGGCCCGGAAAGCCGGGGTCATGGCGCAGCACCCGGAAGTAGAGCACGGCCAGGATCTCCACCAGGGACATCGAACCGCCCAGGTGACCGCCCTCGGGAGACGCGCACATCGTCACGATGTGCTCCCTGATCCGGGTGGTGATCTCGGGCAGATCGTCACCCCTGTGCGGGCCGACGACGGGGTGGTCGACGGCCGTTGTGGCCGGCGGCGGGGTGCCGCGCAGCAGGGGAGGGCTGCTCATGCCTGGTCCTTTCGGTGCGTTGCTGCGGGATGGGCGTACAACGGTGGCGGCAGGTCAGTTGGGGTGCAGCCCGGTGAACTCGAGGCCGCGCTCCTCCGGTTCGCCGAAGCGCACGTTCATGCACTGCACGGCATTGCCCGCGCCGCCCTTGACGAGGTTGTCCAGCGCCGCGATCACGGTGACGGTGGAGGCGCCGCGGTCCAGGGCGAAGCCGACGTCGCAGAAGTTGGAGCCGGACAGGATCTTGGCGTCCGGGAACCGGTGCATCCCGCGCCGGGCGGCGACGACCCGGACGAAGGGTTCGTCGGCGTACCGGGACCGGTAGGTGGCACGGATGGCGCGCTCGTCCACTCCGTCGGCCAGCGCCGCCCGGCACAGCAGCTGCACACCGCGCACCGCCTCGATTCCGGTCGCCGTCATCCGTACGGTGTGCCCGGTCACCTGCGCGATCTCGGCTTCGTGTCGGTGCCTGGTGGGCGCGAACACCCGGAGCGCCCCGCTGCGTTCGGCGTGCAGGTTCTCCGATCCGGCCTTGGCTCCGGAGCCGCTGGACCCGGTACGGGCGTCCACTGTGATGTCGCCCTGGACCAGCCCGGCGCTGGTGAGCGGGGCCAGCGAGAGGATGCCGGCCGTGGCCATGCAGCCGGGCACGGAGATTCGGTCGGCGGTGCGCAGCCGCTCCCGGTGGAACTCGGGGATCCCCGGGGTGAAGGTGTCGAGCAGGCCGGGCGCCTCGTGCTGGGTGCCGTAGTAGTCCTCGTAGACGTCGGTGTCCCGCAGCCGGAAGTCCCCGGAAAGATCGATGACCACCCTCGCGGTGGCGAGGTACTCCGGCATGCGTTGCATGGTCTCCCGGTGCGGGGTGGCCAGGAACAGCACGTCGGGGTGGCCGATCTGGTCGTAGGAGGCGAACGTCAGCCGGGTGCGCCCGCGCAAGTTGGGATGGACACTGTCGACGGGGCGCCCGCGCAGGGTACGGGACACGGCGCCTGCGAGTTCTACCTGTGGGTGGTTGACCAGCAGGCGGAGAAGTTCGCCGCCGATGTAGCCGGCCGCGCCCACGACGGCTGCCCGGATCACGCCTGTGCCTCCTCGATGAGCAGGGTGGCGATGGCGTCCGCCACGTCGATGTCCGTCCCATGGCTCTGTTGCAGCCCCCGGAACTCCACCCGGTCGTTGACCTCGAGCACCGTGAGCCGGCCGTCGGGGTCCTGGAGCAGGTCCACCCCTCCGATGTGTGCGCCGACGGTGTCCGCCGCGGCCACGGCGAGATCGGTCAGACCGGCGTCGAGCGGGCAGGGCTCGCTGACTGCCCCGCGGGCGACGTTCGTGCGCCACTGATCGCTTCTGCGGTACGTCGCTGCGATGGCCCGGCCGCCCACCACGAGGACCCGGATGTCCCGGTCGGCCTTGGCGACTTCGCGCTGCAGGTAGACGATGTGCGACTGCGGAGAGGGCAGTGCGGCCAGGTGCTCCAGGACGGCCGCGGCCATCGCCCGGTCGCTGACCCGGGTCACCAGACGCCCCCAGGATCCGACCAGGGGCTTGATCACGGCGGGGTAGCCGAACTGCTCGAGGGTCTCGAGCGCCGCTTCCGGGGTCAGCGCGAGGGCGGTCTCGGGTGTCGGCAGGCCGCGGGCGATCAGCGCCGCCGAGGTCTGCCACTTGTCACCGCACACCGCCGTGGCTGCAGCGGTGTTGAGTACCTTCGTGCCCGTCGACTCCAGGGCGCCGGCCGCATACAGCGCCCGGTAGTGGCCGACCTCCCGGTTGAGGACGGTCGGCGGGCCGGTCCAGGGCGCGCCCGCCCGGACCGACAGCGCGCGGGGGTCGATCTGTTCGCATGCGGCGCCACGCCTCTCCAGCGCTGCCAGGATGAGTTTCTCCTCGAAGCGGACTCGTGAGGCGAGCACACCGAGCCGCAGTGCCGCGGAAATCATCGCCTTGTTCTCCTTCCCTCGTGTCGGAGTCGGCTCTGCCTATTCGCCCCAGTCCTCCTCGACCTCGGGCGCGAGCACGAGCCGGGGCGGCTCGATGGATTCGACTTCCAGCTCCGTTCGGCATTCGCGGCACTCGAGTATTTCGCCTATCCGGGTATCGCTCTCCCAGGCGACTTCGGCATCGCATTCGAGGCATTCGGTGGCCATCAGGGTCTGAGACATGACATTCCCCTCAATCGGTTGAAACAGATGAAACGAGATTTACTTTATCCCCGGAATTTCTTCCGTTCGGCCGGGTTTCATGAGCGGCTCGAATGGGAGTGAACGCGGCTGCTTATGCACGAGGGAGTACAGGGGCGCTCGGGATCAGGCCGCCGATGTACTCAGGGAGGCCGTCATGGGGCGGCCGGGGTCCGCGGGGTCGAGCGGATATCCCTGCAGGGCCTGCCGGAACGCCTTCTCCGCGATCCGGGCGAAGCCCTGCGGGACGGCGCCGGGGGCCAGTGCGAGCGTCACCGGCAGCGGGGCCGGCGGTTGCGGAAGCCCCGGATGCGCGGTCGGGGCCAGCCCCCACAACTCGTCACCGTTGGCGACCAGGCAGGCCATACCGAGGCCCGCCTTGGCAGCCGAGCGCAGGCCGATCAGCTCGGGCCCTTCGTACGCGATCCGCCAGGGGATGCCCGCATCGTCGAGGACCTCGCCGACCAGTCCGCGCAAGGTGCACGGCGCGGGAAACAGTGCCAGCGGCAGGGCATCCCGTTCGCCGGTGGCAGGACGGCCGAACCAGGCCACGCGCATCCTGCCGAGTTCGAGGGTGTTCGTGCCCGCGACCGGCGGGCCGGCGTGGAGCAGCAGGGCCGCATCGAGCTGACCCGTGCCGAGCTGCTCGGCCAGTGCCTCGCTCGTCCCCGTCCGGACCCGGAGCTGCACGTGGGGCAGCCCTCGGTTGACCCGGCGCAGGAACTCGGGAAGGACCTCGGCGAGCTGGCTGGTCACGCCGACCGAGAGGAGCACCTGGCCGGCCTCGGGCACGAAACGGGCGACCGCCTCGTCGTTGAGCGCCACCATGCGGCGGGCGTATTCGAGCAGCTCCTCACCCTGTGGGCTGAGCTGCATCTCCCGCCCCGTGGAGGCGAAGACCGGCCTCTTGATGAGGCCGCTCAACTGGCGGATCTGCTGACTGACCGCGGGCTGGGTGATGTGCAGCGCCTCTGCGGCCCGCCGGAATCCGCCGTGCTCGACCACGGCCACCAGCGCCCTCAGACGATTTATCTGCAAGTCATGTCGCATTCTCCCACCCCGTCTTCCGATCGGCATTCTTTGGAGCCGTGGGCAGCTTAGAGCGAGCCGGTTCGGCGTTGCCACGGCGCCGCTCACGGGATGCGTATGAGATCTTCATGTCCGGTGCGTGCAGATTTCCTGAACATGAATCACCGCGACTTATCCAGATCATAAAAAACGGGTGCTGGATTCATCCCTCAAATTTCTGAAGGCGGCCTAATGTCAATCCCGACCCGAGGCCGTTCCAGAGCTACTCAGGGAGAAAAAAAATGCTGGCAGCAGCCGCCTCTTCAGCAGTACAGCAGGGAGTCCGGATACAGCTCGCCGACCCGGACCTCGCCGAGCGGAGCCCCGGTGAGGAATTCGCCTGGTCCGTGCGCGGTGCCGCGGCCGAAGAGGATCGTGTCGTGCCGTTCCGCGCCCATCTCCCGGCCGTTTTCCCGCTGTTCGCCACCCGCCCCCGTTATGCCGTCCGTCACCTGCTGAAGACGGCGTCGGTTGCCGACGCCCCGGTGCCCTTCGTGCATGAGCCGGCCGCGCACCTTGCCGCCTCCGGTACCTCGTACCGGACCACCCCGGAAGAGTCCTTCACCGCCCGCGTGGAGCACGCCGAGCTCACCGACCTGAAGGTACGGGTGCCACTGCCCGCCGGGCTTCTCGACGAGCCCGCGCTGCTCGCCTCGTTCATCGACTACCGGGTCCTGGTCCGGCTGTCGGTCGTGGAGAACCAGACCCTCCTGCACGGCAGCGACGACAAGGCCATCAGCGGCCTGCTCGACCTTCCAGGGATCCGCCGGGGCAGCCTGGGCCACGACGTGTACGCGTCCATCACCGAGGCGGCCGCCGAGGTGGAGGAGACCGGCGGCTCCTGCGACGGCATCGTCGTCCACCCCTTCACCTACTGGGAGTTGGTCCGTGCCGGAGTGCTCGGCAGGCTCGGGGAGGCGGGCATCACCGTCTCCCGCACGCGCATGATCCCGCGCGGCCAGGTCCTGCTCGGCGACTTCCGGGCCGCGGTCACCCTGCTGGTGCCGCGGGTCGCCTCGCTGGCCCTGCTACGGGGCCGGGGGCCGGACGGGTCCGATGTCGTCGAGGCGACCAGTCGCATTGGTCTCGCCGTCCATCTGCCCCAGCACTTCCTGCTTCTGACCCGCGACTGACCCCGCGACAGCCGACGAAGGGAACCCAAGCCATGTCCGACCCTCCCGCCCGTGTCCTCTACATCACCGGATGGATGCGCAGCGGCAGCACGCTGCTCGGCAACGTCCTCAACGAGCTGCCCGGCGTACGGCACATCGGTGAGCTGCACTTCCTGTGGAAGAACGGCGTCCTCGGCGCCGGGACCAACTCGACCTGCGGCTGTGGACGGCCGCTGACGGCGTGCCCGCTGTGGTCCGAGGCGCTCGCGGACCTTCCCGCCCGAGGCGCCGAGGCGACGGCACGCCGGATGCTGGCCCTCCAGCGGAAGTTGATGCGCACCCGGCACACCCGGGCCAGACTCGTCGAGGCGCGCGGCGCCCGGCCCGCCGCCGGCGTCACCGAGCTGCTCGACCAATCCGCCTCCATATACCGGAAGTTGGCCGCGAGCGGCGGTGACCGCCTGGTGGTGGACGGCTCCAAATGCCCGGCGGAAGGCGCGGCTCTGCTGGGCCGGGGCGACCTCGACGTCCGGGTGCTGCACATCGTGCGCGACCCCCGGGCCACCGCCCTGTCCTACCGCAGCGCGAAGGAATACATCGACCCGATGTCCCCGGCCCGCTCCAGCGGTTACTGGACGGCCTTCAATCTCGCCTCCGAACTCGTGGGCACGGCGCGCGACCGCTACTTGCGGATCCGGCACGAGGACCTGTCCGCCCGGCCCCGGCAGACGCTGGCCGAGGTGCTGCGCTTCGCCGGACTGGACGACGAGGTGCCGGTCGACGAGGCCGGCCGTATCCGGCTCGGCGTCAACCACACTGTCACCGGCAACCCGGACCGGCTGCGGCGCGGTGTGACGCGGATCCGCCCCGACGACCGCTGGCGCACCGCACTGTCCGCCGCCGATATCGCGGCGGCCACCGTACCGGCGCTGCCGCTTCTCGGTCGGTACGGCTACCCGATGGCGCCCGCCCGCCCGGCCGGCGGCGGCCCGGACGCCACCGCAGGCCCGGCCGATGCGCCGTACACCCACGCGGACCGCGCCGCGGAGCCCCGTCGCGCCGACGGGCTGTCACCGAGCGGCCGGTCAGGGAGCACGGCCCGCCCCGACAGCCGCTACGAGCGGCCGGTCTCCCATTTGTGGCCGGGTGAGCACTGATGAATCTGGGACTGGCCGGTCGGGCCGCGCTCGTGGCGGCCTCCAGCAGCGGCATCGGACTCGCGGTGGCCCGGGTGCTTGCCGCGGAGGGCGCCGATGTGTCGATCTGCGGCCGCGACCCCGTGCGGCTTGCCGCGGCCCACAAGGAGGTGGACGCCTGCGGCCCGGGCCGCGTGCTGAGCCAGGTCGTGGACCTGCGCGACGAGGACATCGCCGCCGCATGGGTACGGCACACCGCCGAGACGTTCGGAGCCCTGCACGTCGTGGTCACCAACTCCGGAGGTGTGCCCTTCGGACCCGTACAGGACTTCGAAGTCGCCCAGTACCGCGAGGCGGTGAACGACAACCTGCTGCCGCATGTCTCCCTGTCGTTGGCGGCCGCGCCCCATCTGCGACGGGCCGGCTGGGGCCGGATCGTCATGATCACCTCCGAGTCGGTGCGCCAGCCCCACCCGGGCAGTGGACTGTCCTCGGTGGCCAGGCTCGGTGTCCTGGGATTCGCCAAGGGGCTCGTCGACGCCTTCGGCCCGTCCGGGGTGACGGTCAATGTGCTGGCACCCGGTTTCCACCGCACCCCGATCCTCGACGTCCAGTACGGCGATCGGATCGAGGAGCGGCTCGCCGAAGTCGCGGCCGCTCTGCCGCTCGGCCGGATCGGCCGGGCCGAGGACCTGGGAGCCCTGGTCGCCTTTCTCGCCAGTGAACAGGCCGCTTTCGTCACCGGCAGCGTGCTGGTGGCGGACGGCGGCAATACCCGCGGCATCGGCTGACACCCCGTCACCCGCGCTGCACGCACGTCCGTCCGCACCGACAGCCGAAGGAGTACGCGCATGACCCCGGGAACGGCCCCGGCCCTGGGAGAAGTCGCCGGCGCGCGCCGGCCGGCACTCCACGTGGTCAAGCTGGGCAGCGCCACCCTGAACCACAACCGTGTCTTCGACGAACTGCTCGCCCTGCGCGGCGGCGGCGCGCGGCTGCTCGTCGTCGCCGGGGGAGCGGCCGGAATCGCCGAGTACTACCGGCGCACCGGACGCGGGATCCGCACCCTGGTCTCCCGCAACGGTGACGAGATCCGATACTGCCCGCCCGAGGAGATGCGGCACATCGTCGCCGCGTACGAAGAAGTGACCCTTCCCCTGGTGGAGAAGGAACTCACCCGGCGCGGTCTGTCGGTCTTCACCTCGGTGGCCCGGTCCGGGTCCCTGGTGACGGCGAAGGCCAACGGACCGCTGAGAGTGCGGGACGACAACGGGCGCGTCCGGATTGTCCGAGACCACCGCGCCGGATCCGTCGCCGCCGTGGACGCGCCCCGGATCAACGCCCTGCTCGATGCCTTCGACGTGGTCTGTCTCTCCCCGCCGGTCGCCGACACCGAGGGCGGTACGCCGTTCAACGTCGACGCCGACGTCCTCGCCGCCGCCTTGGCCCGCGCCCTGGACGCCGACCATCTGCGCCTGGTGACCGGAACCGCCGGCCTGCTCGCAGACCCCGCGGACCCGACCAGCACCGTGCGCCACGTCGCCCCGGGGGAAGGCGGCCAGTACGCGCGGGGCCGGATGCGGCAGAAGGTGCGGGCCGCCGAGATCGCCATGACCGGCACCTGCGACACGGCGATCACCGGCCCGCACACGGTGTCGGCGACGGGCGCCACCCGGTTCTGGCGGGCCACCGCACCGGCCGCCGACCTGAACCTGCTCTCCCGCGCCGTCCACCTGTCCTCGGTCTCCCGGGACGAACGGGAGCTCGCCGTCTTCCTCGCCGAATGGTGCGCGGACAACGGGCTCAAGAGCGAGATCGACGCCGTCGGAAACCTTGTCGTCACCAAGGGCGCGGGAGACCGGCGCCTGATGATGCTCGGCCACCTGGACACGGTGCCCTACCGGTGGCCGGTCCGCTGGGACGGCGAGGTGCTCTCGGGCCGCGGCTCGGTCGACGCCAAAGCGAGCCTGGTGACCTTCCTGGAGACCCTGGTCGCCTACGAACCCCCCGAGGGCGTCGAACTGCGGGTGGTCGGCGCCGTGGAGGAGGAGATCACCGGCGCCGGCGCCTTCCATGTCCGCGACACCTATCCGGCCGACGCGGTGATCGTGGGCGAGCCCAGCGGCGCGTCCGCACTCACCCTCGGCTACTACGGCCTGATCAAGGTCCGCATGCACACCCGTGAATGCGTCCGGCACACCGCGGGCGAGGGCGTACGGACGGCCGGTGACCGACTGGTCGAGGCACTCACCGCGGTGCGCGCGGCGGTCGCCGAAGCCGCGCCCGCCGCCCTCACCGCGACTCTGGGCGTACGCGCCCTCAACCAGGGCGATGTGCAGGAGGGGGAAGCCGTGGTCGATGTGCGGCTGCCCCCGGGCCATGCCGTCGAGACGATCGTGAACACGCTGCGGGCCGCGGTGATCGAACCGGTCCGCATCGAGGTACTGCGCGCCACCCCCGGGGTCGCCACACCGCGCACGAGCCAACTCGTCAGGTCGTTCCAACGTGCTTTTCACGCCGAGGAGTTGAAGCCGCGCTACCTGATGAAGAAGGGCAGCAGCGACATGAACACGCTTGCCACCACCTGGCAGGACATCCCCATGGTCGCCTACGGCCCCGGTGACGCGAGCCTGGACCACACCCCCGCCGAGCACCTGCCCGCGGCCGAGTTCCGGCAGGCCCGGCGTCTGCTGACCGCAGCCGTCCGAGAATGGAGCATGATGTGACCTTGCAGACGATCGCCCCGGATCCCGGCCTCACCGCCCCTTCCGCCTCGCCCTACTGCACCTGCTATCCCGGAGCGACCGTGTGGCTGACCGGGCTGCCCAGTTCCGGCAAGACCACCGTCGCGCGGGCCGCCGCCGACGTACTGCGTCGCGGCGGCCGCCGGGTCGAGGTGCTCGACGGCGACGAACTACGCCGTACGCTCTCGGGAGACCTTGGCTACTCCCGCGAGGACCGGCATCGCAATGTGGAGCGCATCGGCCGCGTCGCCCAGGTCCTCGCCCGCAACGGCGTTACGGCGCTGGTGCCGGTCATCGCCCCGTACGCCGACTCCCGCGAACTGGTGCGTGCCATGCACCGCGAGAGCGGCGCCCCGTTCCTCGAAGTCCATCTCGCCGCCCCGGTGGAGGTCTGCGCCGCCCGCGATGTCAAGGGCCTGTACGCCCGTCGTGCCGCGGGTGGGATCAGCGGGCTGACCGGCGTGGACGACCCGTACGAGGAGCCCCTGGCCCCCGACCTGAGGATCGATTCGCACACCGAGCCCGTGGACCGGTCCGTGGCCGCCCTGCTCGCCCTGCTCACCGAGCGGGGGCTGGCATGACCGCCCTCACCACCGCACCGGTCGTCGTGCCGCCGGCCGACCCGTATGCCCTCTCCCACCTCGACACCGTCGAGTCGGAGGCCATCCACATCTTTCGTGAGGTGGCGGGCGAGTTCGAGCGTCCGGTGCTCCTGTTCTCCGGGGGCAAGGACTCGATCGTCATGCTGCACCTGGCGCTGAAGGCGTTCGCCCCCGCCGCGGTTCCCTTCTCGCTGCTGCACGTCGACACCGGGCACAACTTCCCGGAGGTCATCGACTACCGGGACCGTGTGGTCGCACAACGCAACCTGAGGCTGCACGTCGCCCGCGTACAGGACTTCATCGACGACGGCCGGCTGCGCGAGCGCCCGGACGGCACCCGCAATCCCCTGCAGACCGTCCCGCTGCTCGACGCCATCTCCAACGAGCGGTACGACGCGGTGTTCGGCGGCGGGCGGCGCGACGAGGAGAAGGCCCGCGCCAAGGAGCGGGTGTTCTCGCTGCGCGACGAATTCGGCGCCTGGGACCCGCGCCGCCAGCGCCCCGAACTGTGGTCCCTCTACAACGGCAGGCACGCCCCCGGTGAACACGTCCGGGTCTTCCCGCTCTCCAACTGGACCGAACTCGACGTGTGGCAGTACATCCAGCGCGAGCACATCGAACTGCCCGCGATCTACTACGCGCACGACCGTGAGGTCTTCGTACGGGGCGGCATGTGGCTGGCGCCGGGCGACTGGGGCGGACCGCGCGGTGACGAACGCCTCCGGCTCAAGCGCGTCCGCTACCGCACCGTCGGGGACATGTCCTGCACCGGAGCCGTGGAGTCGACGGCCGACACCGTGGCGGCGGTCATCGCGGAGATCGCCGCCTCCCACCTCACCGAGCGGGGCGCCACCCGCGCCGACGACAAGCTCTCCGAGGCCGCCATGGAAGACCGCAAGAGGGAGGGCTACTTCTAGCCATGGACACCACCGGAACACTACGGTTCGCCACCGCCGGCTCGGTGGACGACGGCAAGTCCACCCTGGTCGGCCGACTGCTGCACGACTCCAAGTCGGTCCTGTCCGACCAACTGGCGGCCGTCGAGGCGGCATCGCTGCTGCGCGGCCAGGAAGCGCCCGATCTGGCGCTGCTCACCGACGGTCTGCGCGCCGAGCGGGAGCAGGGCATCACCATCGATGTCGCCTACCGCTACTTCGCCACGGCCCGGCGCCGGTTCATCCTCGCCGACACCCCCGGTCATGTGCAGTACACCCGCAACATGGTCACCGGCGCCTCCACCGCCGACCTCGCCCTGATCCTGGTGGACGCTCGACACGGGATCGTGGAGCAGACCCGCCGCCATCTCGCCGTGGCGGCACTGCTGCGCATCCCGCAGGTGACGCTCGTCGTCAACAAGATGGATCTGGCGGGCTGTTCGGAACAGGTCTTCGCGGAGATCGCCACCGCGTTCGCCGAGTGTGCCACAGCCCTCGGTGTCTCCCAGGTGACCGCCGTCCCGGTCTCCGCGCTCGACGGCGACAATGTCGTACGTCCCTCGGACCGGATGGACTGGTACGCGGGACCCACGGTGCTCGAACACCTGGAAACGGCGCCCACGGGTACCGACCCGCGCACCGAACCGGCCCGTCTCCCGGTCCAGTACGTCATCCGCCCGCAGACCGACGCGCACCCCGACTACCGCGGCTACGCGGGGCAGCTCGCCTCCGGACTGCTGCGGGTCGGCGACCCGGTCACTGTCCTGCCGTCCGGCCGCAACAGTGTCATCGAGGCCATCGACACCCCGGCGGGGGCGGCCCGGGCCGCATGGGCGCCGCAGTCGGTGACGGTACGCCTGGCCGACGACATCGACGTCGCCCGCGGTGACCTGTTGGTCCCGGCCGCCGCCCCGCCCCGCACCACCCGGCGGCTGCACGCCATCGTCTGTCATCTGACCGAACGGCCATTGCGTCCCGGTCAGCGGGTACTCCTGAGGCACACCACGCGCACCGTCCGGGCACTGGTCGAGGAGATCGGCTCCCGGCTGGACCTGCACGATCTCACCGAACGTCCGGGGCCAGGAACGCTCCACGCCAATGACATCGGCCGGATCGTGGTGCGCACGGCCGAACCGATCGCCCTCGACGGCTACGCCGAACTGCGCCGCACCGGCTCGTTCCTGCTCATCGACCCGGACGACGGCAGCACCCTCACCGCGGGCATGGCCGACACCCCCGACATCACGGAAGAGGTGTGACGACCACCCCGGTCGATCATGAGAACGTCATGTCGAACCGGTGACGCCGGCACTGTCGGCCCGGCCCGCGTCCCGGAAGACTTCTCTCATCGATCGAACACCGCCTCCCGAGGAAGGGCCGACATGAACCTGACCGTCGCCAGCACCGCCTGCCCCGTCACCGACGCCTCTGCCGAGGACGGCCTGGTCATCGAGGACCTCGTCGCGTCGGCCGCCGAGCCGTTCCAGCCGGGTACCTGCATCTGCTGGACGGAGGCCGCAGCGCTCGCCGAGTAGGAGGAGACCACAAAATGGGCGCCCGGCTCGCGACGCCTGGCACGCACGCTCGCTGCGTTGCCGAAATGCCCTAGTAGCTCCGCTACGAGGACCTTCCGGCGCCTTGCGATCGCACGCACCAGACGCCGCGAGCTGATCGGACTCCCATTTTGTGAGCTCCTCTAAGAGGAGACCACATCCGATCACAGGGGGAACGGGGGCAAGGCGATGACGAACCAGCGGAGTGCGGGACCGCGGCTGGCCTTCAAGAACCATCTGACCGCCGAAGTGCTGCCGGGAGAGGGGGTGTTCCTGGTGTCCGAACGTGGCGTGACCGTGCTGCGGGGCGCCGGTGTCACCGAGCTCGCCCCGCTCCTCGACGGCAGTCGGACGCTGGATCAACTGGCCGACGAGGCGCCTGCCGGACTGGCCCCGGGGCAGGTACGGCGCGTCGTCGGCAGACTCCTCGACTCCGGGCTGCTGACCCACCGGCCGCCGGACGCCACCGCCACCGCCGACGAGGCGTTCTGGGACCTGGCGGGCATGGACGGGCCCGCCGTCACCCGCCGTACCGCGGGGACCACCGTCGCGATCGCCTCGGTCGGCGCACACGCTCGAGCGGCCGTCGCCGAGATGGCCGCCGCGCTCGCCGCCGACGGCCTCCGCCCGTACCGCGCGGGCCAGGACACCGACCCTCCCGGTCTCGCCGTAGTGCTCTGCGACAGCTACCTGGATGCCGGACTGGAGGCCCTGGACGCCGAGTACCGGTCCACGGGTACGCCCTGGCTGCTCGTCCGGCTCATGGGCGAACATCCGTGGATCGGGCCCGTGTTCACGCCGGACAGCGGCCCCTGCTGGCACTGCCTGGCCGAGCCGCTGCGTCGCAACCGTCCCGCCGAGGTCTTTCTGGGACAGGCTCTCGGCCGGCCCGTCCGTACTCCGCCCTCCGCTCTGGCGGCCGGCCGCGCGGCCGGCCTGCACCTGGCCTGCCTGGAGGCCGTGAAGTGGCTGGCCGGGCAGCGGCACCCCGGCCAGTCCGCACTGTGGGTCCTGAACCCACTGGACCTGACAAGCCGTCATCATCCGGTACGGCGCCGCCCGCAATGCCCGTCCTGCGGCGATCCCGATCTGATGGATCGCCAGGTCAGATCACCGTTCGTCTGCGTCGGCCGCCCCAAGACCGGCACCGGAACGGGCGAGCGGTCGCTGTCCCCGCAGCAGATGCTGGAACGGTACGGACATCTGGTCGACGATCTGACCGGGGTGGTCAAGGAGATCCGCCGGGACGGACGCGGCCCCGACTTCCTCAACTGCTTCCATTCCGGCCACAACCCGGCGGTCGCGCCCACCGGTCTCGCCGCGGTGCGCAGCGGACTGCGCAGCCACAGCTCGGGCAAGGGCATCACCGAAACCCAGGCGAAGGTGAGCGCACTTTGCGAGGCCGTCGAGCGGCACAGCGGCTACTTCCAGGGCGACGAGCCCACGGTGCGGGCCGCCTACCGGGACATCGCCGACCGTGCCGTGCACCCGGACACCGTCCAGCTC
Organism: Streptomyces sp. NPDC111516; assembly: GCF_055635345.1. NCBI lineage: Bacteria > Bacillati > Actinomycetota > Actinomycetes > Kitasatosporales > Streptomycetaceae > Streptomyces > Streptomyces sp. NPDC111516. The sequence continues at coordinate 46,776 of NZ_JBVKBV010000017.1, forward strand.
TTCCACCCCCGCCAGTACGCCGAGCGTGACCGGTGGAACGCCACGCACGGATCGGCGCACCGCGTCTGCGACCCCTTCGACGAGGGCTTGCCGGTCGACTGGACGCCGATGTGGTCCCTGTCCGGCAACCGGCACCGCTTGGTGCCCACCGCGATGCTCTACTACAACGCACCGGGCGCCAAAGGCCCGTTCGCCGCCACGTCCAACGGCTCGGCGGCCGGCAGCTCCCGCGAGGACGCCGTCGTCCAGGGTTTCCTGGAACTCGTCGAACGCGACGCGGTGGCCCTGTGGTGGTACAACCGCACCCAGCAGCCCGGCGTGGACCTCGACGCCTTCGGCGACCACTGGGTCCAGCGGGTACGCGAGGAACATCAGGGTCTCGGCCGGCGACTGTGGGTCCTCGACCTCACCAGCGACCTCGGCATCCCGGTCTTCGCCGCCTTGTCCGCGCGGACCGACAAGCGGGCCCAGGACATCACCCTCGGCTTCGGCGCACACTTCGACCCAGGGATCGCCCTGCGCCGGGCCGTGGCGGAGCTCAACCAGATGCTGCCGCCGGTCGCGCAGGCAAAGGCCGACGACACCGGATACAGCTGCGACGACGCCGCCGTGCTGTCCTGGTGGCAGACCGCTACCACCGACAACCAGCCGTATCTGCTGCCCAGCCGGACCGTGGAGCGCCGCACGCCCAGGGACTTCCCTTATGCTCCGCGCACCGACCTGGCCGACGACGTGGCGGCCGCCGAGCAACTCGCCCGCGGCCTCGGCAGCGAACTCCTGGTGCTCGACCAGACCCGGGCCGACACAGGCCTTCCGGTGGTCAAGGTGGTGGTGCCCGGCCTGCGCCCCTTCTGGGCCCGCTTCGCCCCGGGGCGCCTCTACGACGTCCCGGTCCGCCTGGGCCGCCGGTCCACCCCGATCCGATACGAGGATCTCAACCCGGTCCCGCTCTTCCTGTGACACCGTCATGCCGTCCCCCGAGGTCTCGCTCATGAATCCCCCCACCCCGTCCCTCATGCCGCTGTGGTCGCTGCGTGAGGACTGCGGATTCCGGCCCGTACCGGGCGATCCGGGCGCCGGCGTCGTCAGCACCCCCTGGGGAGAGATTCGCCTCGGCCCGGGCACTCCCGTGGTCGGCCGGGCGCTCGAGCGCATGACGTACGGCCCGGTATCCCTCGACAATGTGCTGCCCGGCTTCACCGAGGGCACCGGACCGGCCGAGGACCGCAGCCACCATGACGCTCTGGATGACGTACTCGATCGGCTGCAACACGTGGTGGTGCGCACGCTCGCCCGGGCGGAGGGAACCCACCAGCTGACCGTGGTACCCATTGCCCGGCGGGCCCGGTTCACGCCCGGCCGCCCCGCTGCGAACGCCGTGCACCGGTTGTCCCGGTACGTCACCCTGCGGGCCGGGGCCGAGGGATGGGTGGCGGAGTCACCGCTGGCCGTCCACCGCGTGGTTCTGCACACCCCGCAGGCAGGGTGGTTGGTGAGCTGCTACGCGCGGCCCACGACGGTACGTGAAGTGTCCGGGCTGCTCGGGCTGCCGGTTGCCGAGGTGGCCCTCGCGGTCGGCTATCTGGAGGCCGCCGGCATGCTGGTGCCCGGTACTCCGCGTGACGACAGCGCGGTCGCCTTCCTCTTCGGCGAGGACCAGGACGCCGCCCTCGCGCACTGGTCGCCGCGGGAACTGCTCGTCCACCAGCGCAGCCGACCGGGGGCGCACGACGAACCGGTGGGGAAGGCCGGCAGGTTCGTCGACGTCGGGGGCGGGCGCGTCGGCCCGGTCGGCAGCGGTACGGCCATCGCACTGCCGGTACCCGACCGTGAGGGGGCGGGTGAGCGGGCGCCGAGCCTCAGTGAGGTCCTCGCGGCCCGACGGTCCGAGCGCCCGGACGACGGAGGGCCGTTGTCCCTCGATCAGTTGGGGGAGCTGCTGCACCGGTCCGCCGCGGTGCGCCCGACCGGCGGCCGGCCCTACCCGAGCCTCGGCTCGTGCTATCCGCTGGAGTTGCACCTCACCGTCGCCGGCGGCGGTGATCTCCGGCGCGGGGTGTACCACTACGACCCGCACGACCATCTGCTGTTCTCGCTGGACACGGCGCCGGAGCTGGTGGACGGCCTGCTCGGCGAAGCCGCCGCGAACGCCGGGCTGAGCCAGGAACCGTCGGTGTTGATCAGCATGACGGCGCGCGTCAAGCGAATGGCCGGCTCCTATCGAGGCACCGCCTACAGCGCGATGCTCAAGGAGGTGGGGGCGCTGCAGCAGACCCTGTACCTGGTGGCCACAGCCATGGGCCTCGGACCTTGTGCTCTGGCCTTCGGCGACACCGAGACCGCTGCCCGCGCATTCGGCCTCGACTGGCGTGCCGAGCCGGGGGTGGGCGAGTTCGTGGTCTCAGCCCTCCCCGGTCCTGACGCAGGGACGACCATGATGTGACAGGTGCGAGCCTTGCGGAGCGCGCGCTCGTCGGTATTCAGCCACGGTTGACGGTTCCGGCCTATGCTGTAGCACGAGCGAAATCGCATGCGAGTGGGGGGTTTCAGTGCGATGGTTCCGCCTGTGGATTTCAGCTGGCCTGATGCGCCAAAGACCGGTCAGCAACGTCGAATTGGCACCCAGGATGGCTTATGCCATCACCTCCGTGGTCATCCTCTGCTTCCTCGGAGTCGCTCTCACCTATGCGGTGAGCGGTGACTTCGGAGTCCTGGGGCTCACGGCGTTCTGCGCCCTGATGCTGATGCTGCTCGGCCTCCAGTTCTGCCACTCTTTTCCGGCCCGGGCACCCCGGTGGGCCGCCCGTCACCGGGTGACCCTGGGCGTCCAGGCGGTGCTCACATTCGGCCCGTTCGCCTTCTTCGGTGCGGCCTGGCTGGGCATGCCCGGATTCCTCAGCTCCTCCTGCCTGTTGGTGCTGCGCCCGGCGCTCGCCTGGGCCGCCTTCACACTGGTCGTGGCGGCGACGGGGGCCGTGCAGTTCCTGGTCGGCTACGGGGCGGCCGAGCTGGCGTACAACACCGTGGCCACGGCTCTCACCGGCCTCGTGGTGTACGGGCTGAGCCGACTGACGGGACTCATCGGTGAAGTGCAGGCCGCCCGTGACGAGTTGGTGCGCGTGACCCTCGCCCAGGAGCGGGTTCGATTCGCCCGCGACCTGCATGACCTGCTCGGTTTCAGCCTCTCCACCATCACGCTCAAGTGCGAACTCGTGCACCGCCTGGTGCGTGTCGACCCCGAACGTGCTGAGAGCGAGATCATGGAGATCGTGCAGGCGGCCCGTCAGGCTTCCGCCGAGGTGCGCTCGGTGGCCGGCAGCTATCTGCGGATGAGCCTGGACCGGGAACTTCCGGCTGCCTCCTCGCTGTTGCGTGCCGTGGGTATACATGCCGAGGTGCAGGTGGATGTGGGTCGGGTGTCGCCGGCGGTGGACTCGGTCCTGGCCACGGTGCTGCGCGAAGGCGTCACCAACATGCTGCGCCACAGCAAGGCCCAGAAGTGCGTGATAAAAGCCGACACCGATGCGGGATCCGTGTGCCTCACGATCGCCAACGACGGTCTCAGGGACGCGCGGTCCGCTCCCTTCGCCGAGGCACCCGGTGCGGCCGCGGCAGGAGGGAACGGGCTGAGCAGTCTGGCGGCGAGGACCGCGGCCCTCGGTGGCCGGCTCGACTCCGGTGAGCGTGCCGACGGCTGGTTCGAGCTGGCCGTCGTGCTCCCCGCGCAGGCCGGCGCGAACAACTTCGAGGGCACGGTCACAGCCAGCCGGCATCCCGGGCGATCCGGACAGCATCCATCCGGTTCCGGGCATTGAGCCGGGTCACTGCGGCGGTCAGGTAATTGCGCACGGTGCCGGGGGAGAGAAACAGCGCTCGGGCGATCTCCGGCACCTCCTCGCCCTGTGCGGCCAGCCGCAGGACCTCGGTCTCCCGGGCGCTGATCGGACTCTCATCACCCTGTAGTGCGCTGAGAGCCAACTCCGGATCGACCACCTTGCCGCCGGCGGCCACCTCGCGGATCGCCGCCGCGAGACGAGCCGGCTCGGTGTCCTTGAGCAGGAACCCTGAGGCATGCGCCGCGAGCGCACGGCGCAGATTGCCGGGGCGGCCGAGGGTGGTCAGGATGGCGGTCCGGCACTCGGGGAGTTCCCTGTGGAGCAGCGCCGCGGCCTCGATGCCGTCGATTCCCGGCATGTCGATGTCGAGCACCGCCACGTCGGGCCGGAACTCGAGGGCCAGCGGCAGTACCTGGTCGCCGTTGTCCGTCTCGGCCACCACCTTGATGTCGGCCTCCAGCTCCATGAGTGAGGCCAGGGCTCTGCGAAGCATGAGCATGTCTTCCGCGAGCAGTACTCGAATCACTGATATCCCCCGGTGTCAGCGCAATGATCGACATCATTGACCTGAACTTTACGCTGAGAGAGGGCGACTCAGAAGGCAGATGCAGACCGGTGGGAAACTGGCGATGCGTCAGGGAATTCGCCGGGTGGCCGGTGCGAATCCTGCGTGACCCGACAGCTCGCCCGCGGCATGGGGTCCTTCGGAGGGCATGGAGCACCGACGGAACTTTGTGGCCTCGGCCGATGTATCTTCCGCCAAAGATCGGTTCCGCCTTGGGTGAAGGGTCGTAGAAGCATTGAGGGCCGGGCGGAAGACCGCGATACTGGCGACCGGCCCACGGGGGATCAAGGGAGGACACATGAGCCAGGTTGTCGCGGGGACCATGGTGCGCGTCGAGAACGTCCACAAGTCGTACGGCCAGGGAGCCGCCGCCGTCCATGCCCTGCGCGGCGTCTCCTTCGACATCCCCCGCGGTGAGCTCGTTGCGCTCAAGGGGCGCTCGGGCTCCGGGAAGACCACCCTGCTGAACGTCGTCGGAGGGCTCGATGCACCGGACCGGGGCCGGGTCACCGTGGACGGCCTGGACCTGTCGGAGCTCGGCGAGGACGGCCTGCTGGCGCTGCGCCGGGACCGGATCGGCTTCGTCTTCCAGTCCTTCGGTCTCATTCCGATCCTGACGGCCGCGGAGAACGTGGGCGTGCCGATGCGCATGCGCCGGGCAGACGTACGGGAGCGCGAGGAGCGGGTCGAGCTGCTGCTGTCCCTGGTGGGCCTCGCCGACCACGCGGCCCAGCGGCCCGGCGAGCTCTCCGGCGGCCAGCAGCAGCGGGTCGCCATCGCCCGCGCCCTGGCCAACAACCCCTCGTTGCTGATCGCCGACGAGCCAACCGGCCAGCTGGACGCGGAGACCGGCCATGCCGTGATGGAACTGCTGCGGGCGGTCGTGCGCAGCGAACAGGTCACCGCCCTGGTGGCCACGCATGACGCGACGCTGCTCGACCTGGCCGACCGGGTGCTGGAACTGCGCGACGGGGAGATACGGGACGAGACGGGGGAGTAGGCCAAGCCGTCGCCTGTCAGGATTGCGTCAATGACGTCCCCCGACCTGCTCCTCGTCACATAGGTCGGGATCGTTGGTCAGGGTTCACCGCAGGCCCGGCCGCCAAGGCGTGTTGATGTGGCGAGCGGCCCGCGCACCTGCTGTTCGGTCACGGCCGGCGATCATCTGCGCCCGCTGTCGTCCGGCCATACGGTGATGTGGTCCTCCTCCAGATCCAGCGCCACCCGGTCGCGCATGCCCAGCGACCTCGTGTACTCGGCGGGCAGCTGGAGGCGGCCGGCCCGGTCGAGCATTGCGTACTCGCGGGCCACCAGCGTCTCGTGGCCAGTGGTCTCGTCGACCTCGCTGCGGCGCAGGACCTCCGTGGAGGTGCGGCCGTCGCGGATGGCGACCGTGCGGCGGACCTCGCCGGCCACGGCGCGGTCGTGGGTGACGATGACGATTGTGGTGCCCAGCTCCTCGTTCGCCGTGCGGAAGGCGGCGAAGATCTGCTCGGCGGTGTGGGAGTCGAGCTCGCCGGTGGGTTCGTCGGCGAACAGCACCGCCGGGTCGCAGGCGAGGGCCACGGCGATCGCGACCCGCTGCTGCTGACCGCCGGACATCTCATGCGGGCGGCGGTCCCGGCAGTCGGCGACCTGGAGCAACTCCATCAGTTCCAGGGCACGTTCGGCACGGGCCCGGGAGCGGCGTCGCCCGCCCGCCAGCTGGAGGGGCAGGGTGACGTTCTGGGCCGCGGTGAGATACGGCAGCAGGTTGCGGGAGGTCTGCTGCCAGATGAAGCCGACCACCTTGCGCCGGTAGTGCAGGCGGTCCTTCGCGGTCATGGCCAGCAGGTTGTGGCCGGCCACCTGGGCCGCCCCGGCGGTGGGGGTGTCCAGGCCGGCCAGGATGTTCATCAGCGTGGACTTGCCGCTGCCCGAGGCGCCCACCAGGGCCATGAGTTCGCCCTCGCGGACGAGCAGGTCGAGGCCCTGGAGTGCCTGCACCTCCACGCCGTCCGCCGAGAAGATACGGACCAGACGGTCGCAGGTGATGAGGGCGTCGTGGCCGTAGGCGGGCCGAGCGCGGGTGGCGGTCGCCTTGTCGGCCAGTTCGGCGAGCGTGGGATTCGTCGTCATCGGGCTCCTTGGTCAATGGGGGTCCGCGGCCGGCCGGATGCGCGCCGGGGCTGCCGCGTGCGGGCGAGGCCGCCACGGTGGGGGCCGGGGGCGCCGAGGCCTGCGACCGGGGCCGCCGAGCCCGCCGGGGTCAGGGGCCGGAGTCGCCGGAGCCCCCAAGGGCCGGCGCCGAGGCCGCCGGGGGACGGGGTGCGTGTCCTTCTCACCTCGTGTCACCTGCTCTCAACTCCCGCACCGCTCCTCTCCTCCCCGCCCACCACGCCTGTACGCCGGCGATTCCCACCGTCACCGCCACCACGGCCAGCGCCGGCACCGTCAGCGACCAGGCGTCGGTGTGCAGCGGGGTCTGCTTCAGGGAAGCGACCGAGGGCGGCAGGGCCACCGCGGTCAGGTCCATGCCGGGGGAAAGCAGGCGGATCGCGGCCCAGCCGGTCAGGACGCCGCCCGCGGCGGCGAGCACGGCTTGGGGCAGGGACTCCAGGACGAGCAGGCGGCGGCCCTGCGAACGGGTGAGGCCCATGGTGCGCAGGCGGGCGAGCAGTGCGATGCGCTCGGGAGCGACGCGCAGGAGTGACAGGAGCAGCGCGAGCACGGCGTAGCCGGCGCCTGCCGCCACCGCCGCCGTGTAGAGGTGCTCCACGCCGGACTGGAGGGGGGAGTCGACGTACCGGGCTCTCTCGTCGGCGCGGAGGCGGACCGACACCGCGTCCCCGGCCGCCTCGCGCAGGGCACGGCCGTCCGCTTCCGGGCCCGTCACCAGCAGCGTCGTCGGCCTGGCCGCCGTGGCGCCGAGGCCGGCGCGGTCCACCACCAGGAAGTCGGCGCCCGTCACGGCCGGAGTGGTGTCCCGGACGAGGACGATGCGGACGGTGACACTGCTGCCGTCCTCCATGCTGACGGGGAACGGAGCCGAGCCGTGGGCGTCCGCCACGCTCGGCGATGCCACGGCGGGCAGCACGGCGCCGCCCCCCAGTTCGCCCCGGCCCTTCTTCAACACTCCTTCGGAGAAGGCACCGAGCCCCGTCCGCCTCGTCAGCTCCGCGTAGCCGGCGGGATCCACGCCCACCAGTGGCACCTCCTGCCGCCCGTCGTTCGGCTTCGCCTGGTACGCGACGCTCACCGCCGCCACGTCCCGCACGCCGGAGACCCGGCGCACCCGGTCGGTCAGCCCCGCGGGCAGGGAATCCACCATCGACTCCAGTCGGGCGTCGGCCCCGACGGCGAGGAGCGCCGAGTGGTCCCGGGCCTCGCCGATGCCCGCCAGGACCGAGCCGCCGAACGAGGCCGTGGTGAGGGCGGTGAGCAGGGCGAGCAGCGGCAGCACCGCGGACGCGGAGCTGCGGCCGGCCCGGGCCAGGGACAGATGGCCCACCACACCGCGCAGCCGCGCGGCCGGGCCGGCCATGCCACGCAGGGGAAGGGGGTAGAGGCGGACCAGCAGCAGCGCGGCGATCACCCCCACCAGCACGGGCGCCGCCGAGATCAGCTGATCGCCGGACCCGCCGGACGTGCCCTGCCGACGCAGGGTCACCACCGCGCCGGCGGCCACCGTCACCAGCGTCAGCTCCGCGACCATACGTCGCCGGGACGGTCGTACGGACGTCACGTCCTGGCGGAGCGTGGGGATGTGGACGAGCCGGTGGGCGGCCGCCGCGCGCAGGGGGAGGGCGGCGCAGGCGACGACCGTGACCGCGAGGGCGGCCAGTACGGCGGGCAGGGCCCGGGCGCCGGGGAGGGCCCACACCGCCACGGCCAGGCCGAGCGCCCCGGCCGGGACGGCGACCACCGCCGTCTCCGCGAGCAGGCGGGCGGCGAGGCCCGGCAGCGAGGCGCCGCGGGCGCGCAGCAGGGCCAGTTCGGTGCGGCGGCGCTCGGCGGCCAGGCCGCCCGCCATCGCCAGGACGACGGCGGCGACCGTACCGCTGCCGAACGCCGCGAGCGAGATCGGCGCAGAGACGCCGGAGTGCAGGCGGGAGTAGGAGGCGAGCACGTCGTCGAGGTCGGTTTGGGCGTCCGTGCGGGGCTCGACGGCCGTGCGGACCTGCTGGAGGCTGGGCCCCGACTCCAGGGCGGCGATCGCGGATTCGAGCGCGCCCAGGTCACGGTGGTGCAGGGTGTTCGGGGCGGGGGCCAGTCGCCAGTAGCGCTTGGGCAGCTCCTCGACGCGCAGGAGCACGGGGGCGGCCTCGGGTGCCAGCAGCAGGGCGCCGAGCCAGTACCGGGGCGAGTCCGGGTCGGCCGGCGATATCCGCATCAGCGCGGGCGTGCGCAGCAGGGTGTCCGTCGCCCAGTAGGCGCCGTCCCGGTCGCGCGGGGCGACGATGCCGGTGACCCGGACGGCGAGCGTGCCCCGGCCCGCGCCCGGGATGTGCAGGACCGACCCGACCTTGATGTGCAGGCTCTTGGCGGTGTCCGCGCTGACCGCCGCCTCCACCTCGGGCGTCATCGCGGTGACCGTGCCGGACGCTCGTGGCAGACGGCCCTCGCTCAGCCGGGCGTGGTCGGCCAGGCCCGCCTGCGCGACGAGGGCGACCCGGGCAGGCAGCCCGCTCGGCCGGGGCAGCCAGGGGTCGGGCACCTCCTGGTTCACGGAAGTGGTCACACCGTACGACGACTGGCTGAGGTCGGGGACGAAGGGGCGCCGGACCGTGCCGAGGATGCTGTCGTAGTCGTGCTTCACGGTGGCGGGGCGCAGTACTTGCTCGCGCTGGTCCTGCGACAGGTCCACCGTCAGGGGCGCCGGGGCGGACAGACGGACGACGCTCCGGAAATGCGGCGTCTGTTCGACGGATCGGCGCAGGCCCGCGTCCTCGTACCGTTCCACCGCGCGCGGGAACGCGGCGGTCAGGCAGGCGGTCACCGCCACCAGCAGCGCGAGGGCGAGAGCGGCACCGGGGGCCGACCGCAGACGGGTGCGGACCCAGGGGGCAACGGCACGTTCCACAGGCCTGAACGGGATCACCACGTCACTCCCCCTCCCGCAGCACCTGCACCGGATCGGCCTGGCGCACCGCCAGCAGCGCCACGACGACGACCGGGACGGCGGCCACGGCCGTCAGCAGGGCGGCCACCCGCAGCGGCGGCAGTTCCACCAGCAGCTCCGGCACCGGACGGGTGGCCTCGCCGGTCAGGACGATGAGCGGCAGCACCGCGCGGGTCAGGGCGATGCCCAGGCCCGTGCCCACGGCCAGCGCCAGCGCGACCAGGACGCCCTGCTCGGCCGCGACGGCACGGGCCAGCCGGCGGCGTGGGGCGCCCAGGGCACGCAGGATCGCGAACTCGGCGTCCCGCTCCCGCAGCGCCCCGGCCGCGCTCACCGCGAACCCGAGCGCGGCCAGCACCGCCGCCACCCCGGCCGCCGCGGTGAACGCGGCCTCCGGGCCCGCCCCGAACGGGTCGTCGCGCAGCTCGGCGGCGATCTCGTCGCGCACGACGATCTGCCCGGGATCGAGGTCGGGCCGGGCGCGCAGAGCGGTGGCGATGCCCGCGCTGGCCGCGCGCGAGTCCGGCCGCAGCCACCACTCGGTGGGCGCGAGGGCGGCCCCGTAGCGCGCCTGGAGGACCCGGTTCACGGCGTGAAGATCGAGGAGCACGGCGCCGCCGTCGCCGTCTTGCTCCCCGCCCTGGGTCGTCGGCAGCTGCCGTACGGCGCGCACGATCCGCACGGGCACGTTCTGGCCCTCGAAGGCGATGTCCATCGTCTGACCGGGGCGGGCGCCGGCGGAGGCGAGGAAGCGGTCGGTGACGAGGGCGGCCACCGCGGTGGTCCTGGGCTGGGTCACCTGCATGCGCAGCGTCATTGACGGGCTGAGCCAGGGCTGGTCGGTCGGGGCGTAGCCCGTGCCGTACACCACGGTCGGGTGCGCGGCGGGGTGGACGCGCGCGCGGGTCGGTGAGGTTCTGGGGTTGGCAGAGCCCTGCCCGTTGGTGCCGGAGGCCGCCGTCCAGGACGTTGGCAGGGGCACTTGCTGTGCCGTGCCGGCGGCGGTTGTCGCGGTCAGGGCGTCGAGGGTCAGGGTGTGCTGCTCGGCATGGAAGGACGGCATGGGCAGCACGAGCTGTACCCCGGTGAGCGTCAACGGTCCGTGGTCTCTCGGCAGTTCGATGGACAGTGTGTGGGGGCGCCCGTCGGCGGGGAGGTCGCCGGACGGCAACGGATAGGGGACGCCGTGATCGTCCTCCAGCGTCTGGGTCACGGCCGCCGCGCTCTTTGTCCCCCGCACCGAACTGAGCAGGGTCGCCGTCAGCGTCAGCCGGGTCGCCCCGGCAGGCACGCGCGCGCCCGCCGACTCACCCGACGGACCCAGCCCCGCCAGCAGCCGCTTCACCGGGGCGGGCGCCAGGTCGGGGCGCAGCAGGACGGTGTCCGCCGCGCGCGCGGTGTCCAGCGCCAGCACCGTCGCCGTGCGGCCGCCGGACAGTGTCTGGGTCGTCCGCACGGCGGGGACGGCCTCGCGCACGTGGGGCACGGCCGCGTAATCCTGCGTGCGGCCGAGCTCGCCGCCGCCGGCGCCCAGGACCCGCACCGGCGCGCCCGCCGCAAAGTCGGCCCGGTCGTCCTGCGAGCGCTCCCAGGAGGAGCCCTGGCCGATCGCCAGTACGCCGAGCGCGACGGCCAGCACGAGCAGCAGTACGGGACCGGTGCCGCGCCCCGGGCGGCGGCTGAGCTGCCAGCCGGCCAGCGCCGCGGCCAGCCCCCGCCCGCCCGTCGCCCGGCGCTCGGCGAGCCGGGCGGCCAACGGCAGCAGACGCAGCGTCAGGACCGCGCCGGCCAGCAGCGCGAGGGCGGGCGCGGCAACCAGTAGCGGGTCGATGCCCAGGGCGCCGGTCGTGTCCGCGCTCACCGCGCCCGACGTGCGGCGGTCCAGCTGCCAGTACGCGACCCCGGCCACTGCCACCAGCCCCAGGTCCGCCCCGGCCCGCAGCGGAGCGGGCAGGGCGCGGGCGCGGGACGTGCGGAACCCGGTCGCGGCGACCGCGGGCAGGGTCACCGCCAGTGCGCACCCCAGCGCCACGCCGGCCGCCGTCAGCCACACCCCGAGCTGTCCGCCGGCCGGCACCTCCAGCTCCAGCCCGAGCCGGGCCAGCGCCCCCTGCCCGGCCAGCAGCCTGACCAGCGGGCCTGCCAGCAGCGGGGCGATCAGCAGCGCGGGCCCGGCCAGCAGCAGCGCCTCCCGGGCGGCGAGGCCGGCGAGGGCGGTGCGGGAGGCGCCGCGGGCGCGCAGCAGCTGGGTCTCGCCGGTGCGCTCGGCGGCGAGCAGCCGGGCCACGAGCAGCAGCGCGCAGGCCGCGAGCAGGGCGAGCTGCAGGGCGACGATCAGGAGGGTGGAGCGGGAGACGAGCAGGGAGCGCTCGACCCGGTCGAGGACCCCGGGCAGGGCGGTGGTCGCGGTCGTCCCGCCGGCCGTACCGCCCTTGCTGTCGTCCCCGGTGGGCAGTTTGAGCAGGGCGGCCGGCCCGGTGCGCGCGGAGGTGCGCAGGGCACCGATGCGGTCGGCGGTGAGACGGGCGAAGTCGGCGGAGGCGAGCCACGCCGACCCTCCGTCGCTCACCCGGCCGCCGGTGACGACGGACGGCGCCGTCAGCAGGGGGCCGTAGGTGGTGAAGGTGGATGTCCGTACGCCCCGCCCGCCCAGTTCGTCCAGCAGCCAGTAGGGGGAGGCCGGCTCGGCGGGCCGGTACACGCCGGTGACGAGGATCCGCACGGGCGGCCCGTCGAGCCGGTCGGTGACGGTGAGACGGGCGCCCGGCGCCAGTCGCAGCCGCCGCGCGGCGGTCTCGGGCATCGCCACCTCGACGTCCGGCGCGCCCGCGCGTGGCAGACGCCCCTCGCTGAGCCGCACCTGCGTGGAGTCGAGCGCCGCGAAGTGCGTGAGGTCGGGCTTGTCGTCGGGCCGGGTGGCTGCGGCCCGGGTGGTTGCGGGCAGGGCGTACGGGCCTGAGCGCACCAGCGTCCGCACGGTTACCGGCAGCCCGTCGAAGGTACGGCGCGCTGCGTCGCGTACGGCGGTGTCGGTGGCCCGGCGACGATCAGCCGCCACCTCGGCCTTGACGACCAGCGCGGCATCGGCGGCGTTGCGCGGCTCGGCCAGCGAGTGGCGCAGGGCCGCGTCGCCGATCGCGGTCGAGTAGGCGGCCAGGGCCGCCAGCACGGACGTGGTCAGCAGGACGGTCACGAGCGCAGCGGTGATCAGCGGGCGATGCGCCTGCGCCCTCGCCAGGACGAGCGTGGCACGCCCCGAACGCTCCCTGAAGCGCCCCCCGTACGTCGTCACTCGGCTTCCCCCAAGCCTCTGCTGTCACCGTTGCCCGGACCTCCCGGTGATGTTGTCAGACCGGATGCGGTGGGGTAAGTGATGATGAAGGGGACTTGACCAGATCGTGACCGGAAATCGGCGTTCTATGAACGGAATCCGGGCAGTGGAGCGCAAACTACGGCACGCTGATCACCGACGCCGCCGCGTACGTCAGGTAGTTCCACAGCGTCGTCTCGTGCTCCTCGGACAGGCCGAACTCCTCGACGGCGACCCGCGTGTGCCGCAGCCACGGGCCCGGTCGACCACGAGGGGGGCGTGCCGCATGCGCAGCCGGGGAGGGCCGCGGTTCTCGCTGTACGTCGTCGGACCGCCCCCGTACTGCATGAGGAACAGCCTCAGCCGCTACGGCACTGCCCGCGATCCCGGACTACCGGCGTGACCGCCGACGCCATCGCCAAGGCCGTCCCTGAACCGCTCCCTTCTCCCACGGTGTGGTGGTGCCGAAGCGGCTGGGCGCGCGGAGGTCATGCGGGGTGTTGCTGCTCCCATATGGCTCTGGTGAGGAGAGAGGGACGTGGCATCGGGTGGCCGTCAACGTAGAGGTCCACGCGCTCGTTGTAGAAGGCCACCAGTCCGGCGATGGGCGCTACCTGCCGAGTCGGGAAATCGTATGCCCAGGCGAGGTCAAGGTAGGTGGTCGTGTCCGTTGTGACAGACCAGTAGCCGCTGGTGTTCCCCTTGTAGGGGCAACTGGTGACGGTGTCGGTGGGCTGCATGCGGGTCCAGTCGATGTGCAGGCGGTCGAGGTAGTAGCGCGTCGGGAGGCCAGTCTCCAGCACCATCACCGAGGAAGGCGCGTCTGCAACCACGGCCCCGTCGAGCATGACGCGCACACTGCGGCCGGACCGAAGTGCATCGACGCGGGTATAGGGATTCCTGGGATGGACGAACACCTGCTCGTCCTCCTCGAACCATGCGTCGATGGCCTCCCAGCGGAAGCTGACACAGCCGACGACACCGGGGGGTGCGTCATCGGCCCACTCCCAGGCCGCGCCCGGGCGGGTCAGCGAACCCAGCCTGAGGGTGTGGCGACGCGCCCTGCCGACCCGTAGCGTCACGGGCCGACCCTCGTCGAGGAGAGTTCCCTCGCGGATGTCTTCTCGGGGGATGCAGTATTGCGGGTAGCCCGGCCAGAGCCACACATAGCGCGCCCGCACAGTGTCGAAGACGGGAACGTTCGCCGCATAGCCGCGGAGGCGGCGCGGTACGGGCTCGACATGGCCGACCGGGACGATCATTTCCGGGTAGTCCGGTGTGAAGTGCTCCATGATCTTTGTCCTCATGGCAGTTCGTGCCAAGTGCTGCGGAGTCCACGCAAGCAACCCCACCAGCACCAGGCAATCATGGTGGTCACGGCCCGGCATCTTCTCCCGCCGGAGAGACCGATGCCGCCTGCCCCGGCGCCGGCCGCCGCCACGTGGAGTCACAGCTGGGGAGGTGCGTCGCCGCCGAGAAGGGTGATCAGCTGGGCGAGGAGGGCGTCGAGTTCGCGGCCGACGTCGGCGATCCGCGGGTCGCCGTAGCTCGCGAACAACAGGCTGGGCTGGTCGACGGCGAGTTTTGTGTCGCCGTCGGGGTCCGCGTAGAGCAGGGTCCGCAGTGGTGCGTGCAGCATGACCGACGGGTCGTGGTGGAACATACGTTCGGCGATGGTGTGGTTGCCCATCAGGTACTGCGTGGCCTTCCAGGAGGACGACGAGCCGGCCATGACGGCAGTGATGTCGCTGCGGTAGTAGCGCATGAACCCGTGCGGGGCGTTGATCTCGGCGAGCTCGAGCGCCGCCTGCCAGGAGGCCATCTGGAAGAAGCGGTGCTGATCGATCTCGGGGACGAGGGTTTCGTAGTGCTCGCGCGCTGCGTCGTAGGGACGTGGGAGCGTCACAACGAGCCGCCGGGCGGCGTGGTCGACGACTGCGGTGCCCGTGGTCATGGCTGCGCCTGATCGTCGTCGAAGTGGATGAGCTCGACATCGTGGATGTCGAGCGTGATGGAAGGAAGGTTGAGGTTGACGCTGTTGTCGGGATTCCGGCGGAAGACTCGTCGGCGCGTCGCCACGAGCAGCCCGTCGAAGCTCTTGTAGCGACTGGTGTAGTGGCCGACGAGGGTGCTGCCGTTGACTTCAGCGATGTAGTCCATGCGGCGTTGCCTTCCGAGCGCATCGAAGTAGAACACTTGGTCGGGATTGTGCGTGGCGATCTCGGGCGGGAAACGCACCTGCAGGCGTCGCCAGGTCTGCCCGGCCTCGCGCCAGGGTTCGATCTCACGGACCCGCACGTCCGGATGGGTGAACAGGAACGGGGTGGTGAAGTAGTTCCAGCACGCGTAACCCAGGAAGTAGCCGAGGTGCGGAGCGTCCCAGGTGGTGTTGCGCAGCATTCCCTTGAAGCCGGCGCGTGCGGGGGCGAGAGTCTCGACCGGTTCGCCGTCGAGGGTCTGCATGGTGACGCTGTCGGCGGCGGCGTCGAGGACCATCCGCTGGTCGGGGCGGGTGAACGGGCTGAATACGATGTGCTCTCTGCCCGTGTCGAGCGTCAGGACCTGGTCGAACGTCTTCTCCGGCGGCCAGCCCTTCATCGCCCAGATCGGGCCGCCGATGGAGATGTCGACTTTCAGGCCGCGCAGCGTGGCCCATAGTTCTTGACCGCCGGCAGTGGCGATTGCCAGATCAAGGAGTTCGTCACTCATGGGCCGGGTACTTTCCGTTGCGATGCCTATGGCGGTCAGCGTGCCGGGAGCGGGAAGAGCGTGCAACCGCTGGTGGCGTGGGCCAGCGGCCGGTCATCGGATTCGCGGAGCCCTGCCTGGGCCCAGGGCGGTGCGGCAGCTGCTGTTCAGGACCGTGCCGACGGCGAGGGCCGCGAAGACTCGCAGACCTCCTCCGCATCGAAATCGGCCGACGGCCAACGAACCTGGGGGCAACCAGGCCTCGAGGACGCGGCGTCAGGGGCTGAACACGCTGGGGTTCGCACGGACGTAATCGGCCACCCCCGAAGGAGGCCGCCCGATGACCTGCTCGACCCCTTCCGCCTTGCGGTCGTAGCGATTCTCCGCGTGAAGGCGAGCCATGGTGGAGATGTGCTGGAAGACGTGGTCGGGCAGCTTCAGCGGCCCGAGATCGTCGTCGATCCATTCCTGCAGGGGGACGTCGGTGTAACGGACCGGTCGGCCCAGAGCTGCGGAAACCTCCGCCGCCATCGCGGCGATGTCCTCCGAGCGCGGGCCGGTCAACTCATGGATTCGGCCGATGTGCGGGGCCGGATCGGCCAGGATCTCCTCGACGACCGCTGCGACGTCCCCGGCCGCCACGGGGGAGGTTTTCGCCCGGCCGAAGGGCAGTCTGATGCTGCCGGACTTCGCGACCGACGAAAAGCCGACACGGAACAGCGGGTTCTCCATGAACACGGTGGGCCTGACCTGGACGACGGGCAGGCCTGACCAGCCCAGGACCTGCTCCACCAGCCACTGCTGCCGCTGCTGCACAGACTCGGAGGCGCTGGTGAGGTCCATCTGGGAGACAGTCAGCTGCGACATGTTCACGAACGCTTCCAGGCGCCCGTACGCACGCGCGACGGCCGCCACCGTCACGGCAGCCTCCAGATACTGCGCCGACACGCCCATGCCGAAGTACATACGTCCACAACCGGCCAGGGCCTCGGCAACGTCGCCCGCACGCGTCAGATCTCCGACGACGACCTCGGCACCCGTCGCGCGCAGCGCCTGCGCCCGTTCGTCATCGCGACGCACCATGGCCCGGACGGGCAGGCCCCGTCGCCGAAGGCCTTCGACCACGGATCGTCCGACGGCGCCGACGCTGCCCGCCGCGCCCGTCACCAGGATGGGCAGCAAACCGGCTTCTGGGGTGCGGTCCATAGGTGCAGCCTGCGGTGTGCACCGCCCGGGTGCAACTGGAGCCCGACGAGCCGTCCAGGAACCCCACTCAGTGCTGTCGCGGCGAGATCCTGCCAGGTGCCGAACAGCAGGTAGTAATTGACAGAACCCAGCAGGGGCTGTTGCGAAAGTGCTGGTCACAGCCACTGGTTGAGGGCCGCGACCAGCACCGTTGCACCACCCGGGCCCGACCCGACGACGCAGGCATGTGGTGGTTGGTGGGCACTCCGCGCTCACACCGCTGCGACTCGGACGTCGTTGCATCCGGTGTGATCGTGCATGTGGAAGTCCCTGCGCTCCACCCGCGATCAGCTCGAGAGGCCGGCGAACATGCCGGGGTCGTAGGAGCCTCCCCGCGTGCGCGTGATCACCCCGATCCGATTGGCAGCGTTGATCATGGCGACCAGGGAGACCAGCGCCGCGATCTGGTCCTCGTCGTAGTGCTTGCACAGCTGGGCCCAGGTCTCGTCGGACACGCCCTGGTGGCCGTCGGCGAGCCGGGTGCCCTCCTCGGCGAGCGCCAGTGCGGCCCGCTCGGCCTCGGTGAACACCGTCGACTCGCGCCAGGCGGCGACCAGGTTGATCCGGACCGCGGTCTCACCCGCGGCTGCGGCCTCCTTGGTGTGGACGTCGACACACCAGCCGCAGCCGTTTATCTGACTGGCGCGCAGCTCAACCAGCTCCTGAAGGGACTTGGGCAGCGAGGCTTCCTGGATCGCCAGGTTGACGTTGTACATCCGCTTGCTGATCTCGGCACCGACCTGGTTGGTCATCAGGTTGATACGAGGTTCCATGACTTCGTCCTCACTCGTGCAGTTGGCTGCCGTGCGGCTCGTTCGCCCGGCATCGTGACGACATGGAGATGCCGGCCACCCGGTCCCTGTGACAGCGCGACTGCGTGACGTAGGCCACCAGCCATGGGTGTCACAAAGCGGCGGGGTCCGGCATCTTGTGGGTGACACGGTCGAGTGCGAACAGGCAGGAGCCGGGAATGAACCAGCGCAGCGAGGGATCCACCGACACCGACGAACACCTCGCTCGCGACAGCCGCATGGACTCCGCCACCCAGGCGTTCGTAGCCCACCGCAACCTGCTGTTCACCGTCGCCTACGAGATGCTCGGCTCGGCAGTCGACGCGGAGGACGTCCTGCAGGAGGCCTGGCTTCGCTGGGTGGGCGTCGACCTCGACACGGTGAGGGACCGGCGCGCCTTCCTGGTCCGGATCACCACACGCGAAGCGCTGGTCCGGCTGCGTACGCTGCGCCGGCGCAAGGAGTCCTATGTCGGCCCCTGGTTGCCCGAGCCGCTGCTGACCGCGCCCGATGTGGCCGAGGATGTCGAACTGGCGGACAGCGTCTCGATGGCGATGATGCTGGTGTTGGAGACGCTCGCGCCGACCGAGCGGGCGGTGTTCGTGCTGCGCGAGGTCTTCGAACTCGGCTACGACGAAATCGCGGACGCCATCGACAAGACCCCGGCCGCGGTCCGCCAGATCGCCCACCGCGCGCGGGCTCACGTCGCCGCGCGCCGACCTCGTGAAGCCGTTCCCCCCACCGAGGCCCGCAACGCACTCGACGCCTTCCAACAGGCGGTCGAAACGGGCGACATGCAACGCCTGCTCGACATCCTCGCACCGGACGTCGTCCTGCTGACCGACGGCGGCGGAGTCGTGCAGGCCGCCCTCGCGCCCGTCGTGGGCGCCGGTCAGGTGACCCACGTGCTGGGCCGGCTCGCTGTTGCGGCGTCGCTGCGGCCGGTACAGGTCAACGGACACCCTGCGCTGATCGTCCGGCTGGACGGAGAGACCGACAGCGTCCTGACGATGCGCATCGACGACGGCCTCATCACCGGGCTCTACGCCGTGCGCAACCCCGAGAAACTGTCTCGCATCGACAGAGAGATCGCTGTGAGCCGCTCAGTCTGAACCCCCCTGCGGGGTGCCGGCCACGGCCATCTCCACCCCCATCAGCAAGATCATGATCTACGTCCGCTCCAGCGGGCTGGATCCGTCTCCAGCGATGCCCGGTCCCATTCGCCCCGAGTCGCGGCGGCCTCGTAGGTGCTGTGCAGGAAGCCCAGCAGCGTCCGATCGGGTTCGCGGGCGGTACGCACCGCCTCGTACGGCAACAGGAACTGGCCGTTCTCCCGGCTGTAGAACGCCTCGGAGGGGGTGACAGGGCTCTCGGCGAATCCGTCGGGTTCGGGGTAGGCATAGGAGTAGAAAGCTCCCTCGTCACCGCCGCCGGGCCAGAAACCGCAACTGCTGAGCTCGCGTGAGTAGCCCTCCTCCATGACCCAGTCACCGCAGTTCGGCGCGCCGCCGGGGTGGCGTGGGGCGCCGCGTCCGGAGAACCGGGTGCATGCCAGGTCCATGGCACCCCAGAAGAAGTGAACCGGACTGACCTTGCCTGCGAAATAGCTGCGGAATTCGCTCAGCACCCGGTTGGCCTGGAGAAGCTGGCGCCAGAACAGGTGCGCGGCATGCGGGTCGTACGTGTGGTGGGAGAAGTCCTCCGCGAACGGGACCGCCGGCTCGACCTCGTTCGGATGCCCCTGGATGGTGGTGGGGACGCCCATGTCCTCCAGGGCCCGCAGGACACGCGCGTGGAAGTCCGCCACCGGCATGGACTCCAAGGCGATGCGCCGGGCGCCGCCGTCACTGGTGCGCAGACTCAGCGCGTGGTCGACGAAGTCGAACTCGATATCGAAGGCACCCGCACCGTGGGGAACGGCCGAGGTGGTCAATCCCCGTGGGCTGACGTAGAGCGTCACCTGCCACCAGTGATTGAGCAGCGGAGCGTGTGCCAGCCGGACCTTCCCGACGATCTGCGTCCACATATGCAGCGTGTCGCGCGTCTCGGCCCACTCGGCAACCCGCAACCGCGGCCACATCCCGGCTGCCCGGCGGCTTTCCGTCGTCACTATGGTTCCTCCGGAGCTTCGAATGTCCCCTGAACACCGCGGGCACCGTGACGGCCCGGACCGGCCCACGATAGCCACTTGCCCCATCGTCGTCCTGTCTGACGGCGCCGGTCATCTGAGCGACAGCCGTTACCGCGCTTCAGTTCAGCGTGCAGGGATTGACCACATCACCGCTCGCGGGCCTGCGGATCGCGCGCCCGTCTCGGCGGAGCATGAGCCAGGAGAGGGTCGGCGGCAGTGGCGCAGGCTGCCGTGTGTGGTAGTGACGTTCATTTCCCAGATGCCGATGTCCCGTCCGGCGGTGACGTGGTGCAGGTGTTGGCGTACCCCGTCTTCCAGGTAGCGGCGCATGACTCGAATGGGGTGGACGTGTTCGCCCGGGTGGGGGAGCCGCCCGGTCATCTTGCTGTGGGCGGGCCATAGTTCGCTGATCTCGCGGGGCAGTGTGCCCGATTCCCAGCTTGTCAAGGTGGCGAGTCCTTCCTGCCGGCTCGCTTCGCTGCGGTGCGCCGCGTCGTTGTGGGTCCGGTCCGCGGTCGACAGGAGCAGTCGGACCAGTTGGGATCGGGCCTGGTTCAGGCGGCTGCGGACGGTGCCGACGGGGATGTCGCAGGCGACGGCGATCTCTTCATAGGAGCCGGCGGTGGCAAAGTAGTGCAGTTCCCACTTCTTGTCGTAGAAGGTGCACAGCCGGTGGGGGGCCTTGCGCAGGTCCATTCCTTCGTGCACAAGCCGGATATGGCGAGGACTCGAGGGCGGGGGGCGACGTGCCTCGCCGCCGACCGCACCGCTGCCGCGGCGTCGTCTCAGGCGCTCGAGTCCGCACGTGCGGCAACGGATCGGAGCCAGTCCTCCATAAGGTGGTTGACTTCGTCGGCGGCTTCCAGCTGGAGCCAGTGCCCGGCTTGGACGACGCGTTCGGTGAGATCGGAACACGTGTGCCGCATGCCGTCCAGCATGCGGGGGTTGGTGATGTCGGCGACGGAGTCGTAGGCGGCGCCGATGAACAGCACGGGCATGTCCACCAGGCCTCCATTGACAGCCGCACTGGCGTAAGCCGCGTTCGCTCGGTGGTTGAGGTAGTAGCAGGTCGGACCCCAGAAGCCGTTGGTCCCCAGCGACTCGGTCAGCTCGGCGTGGTCTTGCGGTGAGAGCACATCCGTGTCGAGGGGCAGGTCAGGGGCCGCGGAGGCGCCACCGAACCAGCCGCCGTCGGCAGTTACGGCGGAGGTGGGCGCAGGACGGCTGTGTACCGTCGGGTCGCCTTTCCGGAACAACGCCTTGACGGCGTTGGCCGGCTCGGCGTCGAAGACCGCCGTGGCCTGCCGCGGGTGCTGCTCGTAGTAGACCATGTAGTCGAACTGCCCGTTGGGGTGCGTGCTCATGGGGTAGCGCGCCCGGTCCACGGTCGAGATCAGGGCGTCCAGTCCGCACTCCAGGCTCCCGAAGGGGACTGCGAGGGTGACCGCAGCGGTGCACCGTTCGGGGAAGTGGGCAGCCATGTTCCACACCGTGGGGCTGCCCCAGTCGTGCCCGACCCAGACCGCCGTGCCGAGCTCCAGACGATCCAGCAGGGCAAGCATGTCGTTGACGATGAGCTCCTGCCGGTAGGCGGAAGGATCGGTGTGCACAGTCGACCGCCCGTATCCGCGCAGATCGGGGGCCACGACGCGGAAGCCGAGTGCGGCGAAGTGAGCCATCTGGTGCCGCCATGTCGAAGCGATCCCGGGCCAGCCATGTACGAATACCAACGGTGATCCGTCGAGCGGTCCTGCTTCCAGGTAGCAAACGGTCTGGCGCGGCCTGCGCAGGACGTTCCGCTGGGGACGAAAGCCGTGCGACACGACATCTCTCCATTGCTGCTTGACGCTTCAGGGTTGCGTCTCCCGGCGCTGTCGGGTTCAGGCGCTTTCCGCATTGTTGCGGATCAGGCCCGGTCCGGACCCCATGACGGTGTCCCCCATCCGGATGGTCGCTCGCGCGGCGCAGCACCGCGTGCACTTCGGCGCCGCGCTCCCGGTGGTGCGAGACCAACGGTGGCCATGGCTCGTCCGCAGCCCACGTGTCGTCCCATTGCCGCAGCGCCACGAGCACGGGCAGCAGATCGCGGCTCTTCTCGCCCTGACACACGTCGCGTGGACGGTTGTAGGTTCTTGAGGATTGCCGCCCTCCTGTCGTGAAGGTGGCAGGAGTGGCCAAGATTCGCGCGGCAGCGGTGGTGGGGGCGAAGAGGGCGGGGCGGGGGTGGCTCCCACGCCGGCGGCACCGGACCGCCCGCGCGTAGGCGTGCGATGGTCAGCTCGGCCCGGCGGCGTGCGAGCGGCGCGTCGTCGCGTTCGAAGCGAGTTCAGCCGGCACGCACCGTACGGGCGGCTGTGACGAACGCCTCCAACTCGTGGGCGATGTCCGGTCCGGTTGGCTGGTAGACGATCTCGGTAATGCCTTGCTCTGCGTATTCGGCGAGGCGGTCGGCCAGCTGTGCGGCCGATCCGGTCACTGTGGTGGCCGGGATCGCGGCCCAGCCGCCGGCTGCCCAGGCGGCCTGGTCGGCGGCGTTGAGGGCGACCAGGTGGTGGTCGTGGACTGCCAGGTGCTGCTCTCGTGCGGGAACCTGATTGATCACGTCCAGCCATGCCTGCCCGCCGGGCAGCGTGGTCACGTCGCCGCCGAACTCGTAGGCGGAGTGATAGGCCAGCGCGTTGCCCGGCCCGGCGGCGGCACGGACTCGGGGTGAGTCCAGGGACTCGCCCGCTGCCAGCACGGTGCCGTGCACACCGAGAGCCGCCCAGGTGAACTCCTTGGCGTACGCGGTCTCGCCGTTGACGGTGAACAGCCCGTCCGCCAGTTCCTTCGCGACGGCGAAACCCCTGGGACCCAGCGCCGAGATCAGCACAGGCACGTCGACCGGGCGGGCCGGGGCATGGCCGGCCGGGTGCAGCATGCGCATGCGACCGCCGGCCCAGTCGACGGCATCGCCGTGCAGCAAGGCGCGGAACACGCGGACGTACTCGCCGAGATAGGCCCAGGTCGTGGACTTCGCACCCATGGCCCGGGCACCGGTGAATCCCGTGCCGAAGGCGACGGCGACCCGCCCCGGCGCCAGGGCGCACAAGGCAGCGGTACCCGAAGCATTGACCATCGGATGACGAAGGTTGGGCACCAGCACACCCGGCCCCAGACCGATGCGCTGGGTGCGTTCCGCGGCCAACGCCAGCATCATCCACACGTCCGGGCTCTGCTGAGGGGTGTCGAACAGCCAGGCTCGGTCGTAACCCAGTTGCTCAGAAACGGCGATGTGCGCCGGCGCGTCGAGGGAGGTCGGGAACTGGCTGGAAATCTTCATGAGGTGCCCTCCGATTGAACCAGGTTGCTCGTGGTCATCTCCGAATACTCCGCCCCTTGCGGGTCATTCGTCTGATACTCCACGCACGCGCCTCGATCATCGATCAACGCCTTCGACACACCCCGCAGCATCGCCGAACGGGCCGCCGTCAACCTGATCGGCCCAGCACCGAAGACCACGCAGGGCTCTATCACATGCTCTCCACACCGAGATCACCCGGTGGCCGTCGGTACACCACTCCAGCGAACGTGACCACTGCGTGCAGGGCAGTAAAGAAGGCAAGGCACCGCGAATATCGATCCTTGGAAGGCGCCACGTAGGCACGTTCACGGGCCACGTGGCGCACCTTGACCGGGTCAAGGTGCGCTTCGGGCTTGTTCGAAGTGTGCACTGCACTGCCCGAGCTCTCCGCAACAGCCCGTCGGCCACGACGCACACATCGCCGCGGACGCCTGCGGCACCTTCAGCCGCACCAAGCGCGAGACCGGACTACTGCGCATGCAGCAGGCCGGCGTCATCGTCAGCGACTACACCCCTCTCATGGCCGAGGGTCCGGCCGGCAACACCACCCCGACTCCGGCGCCCTCTACGCAGCCCTCGACATGCCGTTCGCCGTCCTGGTCGGCCAGATCTCCGCGACCCACCATGCCTGGCCAAGGGCTTCCCCTGGGACCGTCTGGACGCCGAGATCGAGGTGTTCACCGACCACATCGCGGATGCGGACGACCTGATCCGCAGGCTCGCCGGCTTCGAGGTGGTCGTCGCGATGCGCGAGCGCACGTGGTTCACCGCCGAGGTTCTGCGCCGGCTGCCCGATCTGAAGCTGCTGGTCAGCACCGGCCCGCGAAACGTGGCGATCGACGTGGCGGCCGCCACTCGGCAGGGCATCGTGGTCTGCGGGACGGGATATTTCGCGGCGCCCACGGCCGAACTCACCTGGGCGTTGATCCTCGCCGCCGCGCGCAACCTCCCGGTCGAGGAACGGGCGATGCGGGACGGCGGCTGGCAGCACACGGTCGGCACCGGGCTGCACGGAAAGACCCTCGGGCTCCTGGGACTGGGAAACCTGGGCAGCAGCGTCGCCAGGATCGGCCAGGCGTTCGGCATGGACACCATCGCCTGGAGCCAGAACCTCACACCCGAACGTGCGGCCGAGCACGGGGTGACGGCAGTGACCAGACAGGAGCTGTTCGCCGACGCGGACGTGCTGTCGGTGCACCTGGTGCTCAGCGACCGCACCAGAGGACTGGTCGGCAGTGCGGAACTCGCCGCGATGAAGCCGTCCGCCATTCTGGTGAACACCTCGCGGGGCCCGATCATCGATCAGGACGCCCTGCTGAAGACCCTGCAGCGCAAGGCCATCAGGTGCGCGGCACTCGATGTCTACGACGTCGAGCCGCTACCCCCCGACCATCCCTTCCGCACGCTGCCGAACACCGTGCTCACCCCGCACATCGGCTACGTGACCCGCGAGCTCTACGAGGTCTTCTA
Source organism: Streptomyces sp. NPDC111516 (assembly GCF_055635345.1). NCBI lineage: Bacteria > Bacillati > Actinomycetota > Actinomycetes > Kitasatosporales > Streptomycetaceae > Streptomyces > Streptomyces sp. NPDC111516. Next base: position 71,256 of record NZ_JBVKBV010000017.1, read on the forward strand.
CGGCGATGCGGTCGAGGACATCGCCGCCTTCCGAGCGGGACGACCGATCCGCGTCGTCAGCTGAGCTGTCGGGATGTCGGTTGACGATGGCGGTGACCGGCCGAGGCCCGGTCGGCGGTCGCCCGGGCAGTGAGCGGGTCCGGGTGCCGGTTTCGTGGTGAGAAGGCACGGTCGCGGCGCCGGCTGAGGTGCCGACGTCTCCGGCATGCGTCGCCGAGGCGTGCGGGCTACGATCGCTGCGTAGGGCTGAGCTGACAATGCCCATTTGCCATGGTCAAACACGCCATCGATCCGGTGGTCGGAGAAACCGGAATGCAGATTTGGCGCTGGTGTACGGCTCACTGACCGGCGAGCCGATCCAGGTCGGCGAGGACCCGCGTTACATTCTTGCGGGCCGCCGCATCGTGGAGGTCTACTGGCTCGGCTACTGGCTCCCGAGGCTCACGGACGCAGAACGGTGGCAGTTGCGGGAGTACACCGTGGCACTGATGCGAGAGGGGGGCACCGAAACCTCTCCGGGACGTAAGTACTCGCTCGACGAGATCGGTGAAGCCGTCTCCTGGGCAGAAGGGCCGGCAGGGAAAGGTGTTCCTGGTACCCGGAAAGCAGCGGCCACGGGTCCGGTGGCCCGTGCGGGGACACCGGCCCGCGCCTGATCCCCGCCCGACGTCTGCGCTCGGCGAGCGATCGCGGAGTCAGGAGGTCCGACGTGACGGAACTGCGCTACGACGTAATGGTCTTCGACGGAGTACGCCGCGAACGGTCCATGCGGCTGCCCGACGGGGGCCCGATCGTGTCCTCGCCACTGGCCTCCACCCTGATCCTGGGCGAGACGGACGCGGTCCTGGTCGACCCGCCGTTCACTCGCGAGCAGGTGCACGGTGTCGGCGACTGGATCGAGAACCGGGGCAGACGACTGGCTCACATCTACGCCACCCACGGGCACGGCGACCACTGGTTCGGCACCGATCTGCTGATGCAACGGTTCCCTGACGCCGTGCCGTACGCGACCGGGGGCACGATCCGGCTGATGCACCGGCAGGCGACCGAGGGACGCGAACAGATGTGGGACGTCGACTTCCCCGGACTCATTCCCGACAGTCCAGTGGTGTACCAGGTGGTCCCCGCCCAAGGGTTCGAGCTGGAGGGGCACCGCCTCCTGGCGGTCGAGACCGGCCACACCGACACCGACGACACCACGGTCCTGCACGTGCCGTCGATCGGCCTCGTCGTGGCAGGCGACGTCGCGTACAACGGAGTCCACCAGTACCTGCTGGAAAGCCCCGGCGGCGGAATCGAGAAGTGGCTCACCGCGCTCAACACCGTCGCCGCGCTGCGTCCACGTGCGGTCGTCGCGGGCCACAAGAACAGAGAGCTCCCCGACGACCCGGCGATCCTCGAACAGACCCGCGCCTACCTGCTCGATGCGCAGCGCCTGCTGGCGGCAGGACCGAGCCCGCGCGAGTTCTTCGACCGGATGCTGCAGCTCTATCCGGATCGGCTCAACGTGAGCCCGGTCTGGTACAGCGCGCTGGCACTCCTGTCATGACCAGCCTCGTCGGCCTTGGGAGACCCCGACGCGGAACTCTTCGGCCGCCACCGTAAAAGGTGACGAGCCCGAGAAGGCGACCCGCCACACGGGGTGGCGCGCGCCACCGTCGGCGACGACATCGCGGCCCGGGTCCGCACGGCGATGCGGCAGCCGAACCACCCACCCGTACAGGCGATCTGCGCGCACCGGCAGGACCCCGAGGAGCTGATCATGCCCGGAACACCGCTGAGCTGGAGCATCCACACCGCACCCTCGATCCCCACGGAGATCGCCGACCTGCCACCCGACCTGCCCCGACGCATGTGGTCGCCGATCACGGCGACCCTCGTCACCGGCGAGCGCGACGCGGTGCTGGTCGACGCGCTGCTGACCACGGAGCAGGCCGGCCGGCTGACGGACTGGGTCGCCGCGAGCGGCAGGAACCTCACCACGGTCTTCGTGACCCACGGGCACGGCGACCACTGGTTCGGGCTGGGCACCGTGCTCGAGCGCTTCCCGCAGGCCCGCGCCGTCGCCGCACCGGCCGTGGTGGCACGGATGGAGGAGCAGCTGGCGCTGAAGTCCGTCGCGTCGACGTGGCACACGAACTTCCCGGGTCAGATCCCCGACCGGCTCGTCGCGGCCGAGCCGCTGGTCGGCGACCGGCTGGACCTGGAAGGCAACGACCTGGTCGTCGTGGCGCTCGGGCACACCGACACCGACGACACCACGTGCCTGCACGTGCCGTCCATCGGCCTGGTCGTGGCCGGTGACGCCGTCTACAACGATGTCCACCTCTACCTCGCCGAATCGTCCGCCGAGGGCCGCCGGTCCTGGCTCCACGCACTCGACACCATCGCCGCGCTGAACCCGCAGGCGGTCATCGCCGGGCACAAGCGTCCGGACGGTCCCGACGACCCGAAGAACATCGTCGAGACCGCGAAGTACCTCCGCGACTTCGAGACGGTCGCCGAGCGCACCACGACCACCCTCGAGCTCTACCAGGGCATGCTGGAACTGCACCCGACCCGGGGCAACCGGGGTGCGCTCTGGGGCTCGGCCAGGTCCGCCAAAGGCTGACCTCCCTGGCCGGCCGCGCGAGTCGGCCGGGTGGAGGGTGACTTCAGGGACGACGGCTCTCAAGGACGTCGACGGTGGGTCCGGTCGGCATCCGGCGAGCTGTTCACAGTTGGGGAGGTGTTTCGGCGCAGAGGAGGGTGATCAGCTGGGCGAGGAGGGCGTCGAGTTCGCGGCCGGACCGTCTGGCCCGGCTGCCGTCCGTGGGCCGTACGGGCCATCAAGTGACGCCGTTCGATGGATGCGGCGGTGGGGTCGGATGCGGCTGTCGTACGGCTGGGACACTTTTTACGGGATTCAGGAGGTACGCCCCGGCCGAAGAGGAGCCCGCTGCGGTGCGGGTTCCGAACCATTTGCCCGCCGTTCACCCCTGCGGTGGCAGGAAGGACCCTCGACGTGTCTGATCCCGTAGTCCTCATCACGGGTGCGCTCACCGGCATCGGCCGCGCCACCGCCCTGGCTTACGCCCGTCAAGGCGCGAACCTCGTCGTCTCCGGCCGCCACGAGGACGTGGGCGAACGGTTTGCCACGGAGCTCTCCGGCCTCGGCGCCCCGACCGAGTTCGTGCGTGCCGACGTCCGCTTCGACGCTGACGTAAAGGACCTGGTCGAGCGTGCGGTCGCGCGGTTCGGGCGGATCGATGTGGCCTTCAACAACGCCGGCACCGAAGGAACACGCGGCCCTGTCACCGAGGTGAACGACGAGGATTACCAGACCACTTTCGATACCAACGTCAAAGGGACCCTGCTGTGCCTGAAGCACGAGTTCCGGGTGATGAGGGAACAGGGGGACGGCAGCATCGTCAACGTCAGCTCCGTCTTTGGCCTGATGGGATACCCCGAGGCGACCTTGTACGTCGGGAGCAAGCACGCTGTCGCCGGTATCACCAAGGCGGCCGCACTCGAAGGAGCCGCTCACGGTATCCGGGTCAATGCGGTCGCGCCCGGCTTCACCCGGACCGGCATGTACGAGCGGTTCACCGGCGACGACTCGGTACGTGACGCGGTCGATTCGGTACTGCCCATGCACCGGGCGGGCACCCCGGAGGAGATTGCCGAGGCCGTCCAGTTCCTGGGTTCCGACAAGGCGAGATACGTCAGCGGCCACGTCCTGACCGTCGACGGCGGCCTCATGGCGGGCGGGCCCCTCTTCCCGAGCTCGTGAACCGCGAGGCCCTGCACCAGCCGCTTGAGGCGACCAATGCCTCTGCAGGAGGGGTCCTTTCTGGCTTTCCCTGTGGTCGGCCCCCGGTGGTCTTGCGGGCGTCCGCGCCGCCGAGCTGGGCGACAACGGCCAACGACCCGTTGGTTTCCCGACCGAGGACCTGGTGGACACCACGGTGGTCCGCGCCTGAGCAAGGTGGGGCCCGCCGACGGCGGAGCGGGGCAGCGGGCGGCAAGGCCTGATCAGTACAGGGCGTGGTCGGCCCGGAGCGTGGTGGCACTCGACCGCCGGGCGGCTGGCCGGAGGCCGGGATGCCACCTCGGCCGACACCTGATCACCGGGGCAGCCGAGGTTCCGGCGGGCGACAGTGATCGGCAGATTCGTCAGCCGATTGCACGGCGCGGCCTGTGCCCGTAGCGCTGCTGTACGGCCTTCTTGGCGGCGCGCGTCAGCTCGGTGACCGGGCTGTTCCATTCGGCGACGCCGTCAAGAGCAGCTCAGCTTCCATGGGCATCAGGCCAACCGGCGGATCAGTGGAGGTGTCGTTGCCAGTCCCCCGGTACGCGCCCTTGCGGTCCCGGGGCGGGCTGGGTGGTGGGGTGGTTGGCGGGCGGGGCCAGGTCGGGGCCGGTGTAGAACTGCTCGGTTTCGACGTTCCACAACCAGTCCTCATCGGGTTCGAAGCTGGCGAGGAACGGGTGTCCTTCCTGGCGTGCGTGACGGGTGGCGTGCTGGGCCGGGGAGGAATCGCAGCAGCCGATGTGGCCGCAGGCGGCGCAGCGGCGCAGGTGGAACCACCAGCCGGGGCCTTCACCGGCCAGGCACTCGACGCAGCCGTCTCCACTGGGGGGCACCGAGGGGGCGATACCGGGAATGCCGCGGTTCTCGGACATGACTCATCTCCTTCGCAGTGCGCACCCTCCATCGTTGCTCCATTCGACCGGCACCGCACATGACCTGCCTCCCTTCGTACGACCGGTGGTGCTGCGGGGCCGGGGGGTAGCAGCCGTCCGGGCGCTTGTGAACCCGGTCGCTTCGCGGGGGCGCGGTGGGACACTGGAGAGGTTCTGGCAGCGGTTTCAGCCTGGTGCCGGCCAAGAGAGGCAAAGGTCGGTTCCGCGGGAGCGGTGGTGGGGCTGATGAGTACGAGCAGCGGCTTCGGGATACCGGCCGAGTCCGGCGCGGACACCTCCGATCCCTATCGGCGGATGGCGCAGACCTTCCCGCGGCTCACCGACGAGCAGGTGGCCCGCACCCGCAGCTTCGGACAGGTCGAGGACCTCCGCGCCGGAACCCCGCTGTTCCGGCGCGGGGACCGGAGCGCGGACTTCTTCCTGGTCCTGGAAGGCAACATCGAGATCTACCATGAAGCCCCGGACGGCGCATGTCAGGTCATCACGGTGCACGGAGCCCACCAGTTCACCGGCGAGTTGGACCTGTTCAACGACCGCAAGGCCCTGCTCAACGGCCGGATGGGCGAGGACGGACAAGTGGTGCGCCTGCACCGCCCGCAGTTCCGTCGCCTGCTGGCTGCGGAACCGGACATCTGCGAGACCGTGATGCGCGCCCTCATCCTGCGCCGCCTCGGCCTGATCCAGCACGGTCAGGCCACCGTGCTGGTCGCCGGCCCGCTCACCACCGCCGACACCCTGCGGGTGCTGCATTTCCTCGAGAGCAACGGCTATCCGGTCGCCACCATCGACCCTGCGGGCGGCCCAGCCGCCCGCGAGCTGCTGAGCCGCTACGGCCTTGACGGCCGCAGTACCTGGCCGGTGGTGGTCTACCGGCCGGACCGGTTCCTGGAAAACCCCAGCAACCGGGACCTGGCACAACACCTGGGACTCGCCGAGGAACTGGACCCGACCGCGGTGTACGACCTTGCGGTGGTCGGCGCCGGCCCGGCCGGACTGGCCGCCGCGGTCTACGCCGCCTCCGAAGGACTGCACACCGTGGTACTGGAGGCAGAGGCGCCGGGCGGCCAGGCCGGTACCTCCTCCATGATCGAGAACTATCTGGGGTTCCCCATCGGAGTGAGCGGCCAGGCACTGGCCGGGCGCGCCCAGGTCCAAGCACAGAAGTTCGGCGCCCGCATCGTGCTGCCCCGCCTGGTAGTGGGGCTGGACTGCGGCCGACGGCCGTACACGATCACGCTGGAGGACGGCGACCGCTTGCGGGCCCGGACGGTCGTCGTGGCCACCGGCGCGCGCTACCGACGCCTGGACCTGTCCGGCCTGGACCGGTTCGAGGGCAACGGCATCCACTACGCCGCCACCCACATGGAGGCCGGCCTGTGCGAAAGCGAGGAGGTCGCGGTCGTCGGCGGAGCCAACTCCGCCGGTCAGGCCGCGGTTTTCCTCTCCCGGCACGCCCGCCAGGTCCAGATGCTCATCCGTGGCCCGGGCCTGTCCGAGACCATGTCCCGCTATCTGCAGGACCGCATCGAAGCCTCCGGCAACATTCTTGTGCACCCGCACACCGAACTCACCGGACTCGAGGGCGACGAGCACCTCACCCGGGTGCGATGGACCAGCAACCAGACCGGCGCCATGGAGACCCGGTCGATTGCCAACGTCTTCCTGATGCTCGGCGCCAACCCCAACACCGACTGGCTGCACGGCTGCCTGGAAACCGACCACAGGGGCTTCGTCCGCGTCGGCACGGACGTCACCAACCGCCGGATGTACGCCGACGGTGCGCAGCCGGCCGGACTGGAGACCAGTCTGCCCGGCGTCTTCGCAGTCGGCGACGTCCGAGCCGGGTCCGTCAAACGCGTCGCCTCCGCCGTCGGCGAAGGCTCCGTCGTCGTCTCGGCTGTTCACCACTCCCTCACTGCTGACAGCTCGTAAGGAGCAGGTCGCTGACCTGCAAAAACGCAGGAAGGGGGCCTAGCCGGGGAGTACCTCCATGATGCGTACATTGTTCAAGTCCAAGATGCAGCGCTTGGTCATCTGTACAGGTCAGAGGCGTGACGGAGTCGCTCCGGTCAGTAAACGGTCAGCATCGGGCACGGAGTCGTCCCGGGTTGCTGGCCTGGTGAGTGCCGTGGCGGGGGGCCTGGGGGGATATGCCCGGCTCCCGCTCGGTGAGCAGTGTGAATCGGTCGGCTGCGGCGCTCAGGACCACGCGATCGAGCGCCTGACGCAGACCTACGTGCAGAAGAAGCGTACGACACCGTCCGTTGCGGAAGCCCGCCGAGAATTGACCAGCAGACTGCCGCGGAATACGCGAAGCAGCGGACGGTCCGCCCGCCGCGAGGCTCGTCCTGCGGGCCGAGGAATCCTACGAGTTGAGCGGGTTCCTCGCTGCCGCCACTGCCCCCCGGGCGCTTCACGGGGCGATCGCTCCCAGTGTGTACTTCGCCGCGGACGTGGTCGATGCCCTGCGCGTCTGGCGCCCCATGGCGCGGCGGAGCTCACGGCACTGTGAGTGTCCGTCGGCGCTCCCCCGGCCGGTGGACGGGCCGGGGGCGCGCCGACGGGCGGGCGGCTTGGCGGATCGCTCGTGCCCACCGGCCGGTCAGGGGTCCGTTCGTAGGCCGGCCGGGACCTGCCTGCCTGCTCGGACTGGCCCCGGGCGAACTGGGCACCCACCTCGCGCTGACCGGCACGGCCATCGGCGCGGCCGACGCCCAACTATGCGGTCTCGCCGACCACTTCGTACCGTCCGAGGCGCTGCCCGCCGTGCTCGCCGGCCTCGCCTCCGTTCATGATGTGCTCACCCGCCACGTCCGGCAGGCACCCCGGGCGAGCTCGACGGCAACCGTGCCTGGATCGACCACTGCTATGCGGCGGACACGGTCGAAGAGATCGTCGACCGGCTGCTCGGACACGAGGCTCAGGCGGCCAAGGACGCGGCTACGACTCTGCTGTCCAAGTCGCCGACCGCGCTCAAGGTCACAACCGCAGCCGGCGCCGCCTGCCTGGGATTCGGGACCGCGCCGGACTTCGCTGGTACCGGTGTCCGGGCTCCCCGGAGCCCGCCGGTGTTACTTCGGCGGCCTCGCGTAAGCCTGTAGTCGCTCCTCGCGGCTGGTCAGACAACAGCTCGCACAGCGCATCGCCTCGGCACTCGTGTAGTACAGACAGCAGGTGTTGCGCAGATAGACCAGCCGCTCCGGGCCGTGCGGTGCTCGTCGGACCCGTTCCACCTCGCCCAGCGTCGCGAGTCCGCCGGGTGCGGTGTCCACGAACTGCCGCCAGCGGGCTGCCAGCAGATCCACCCGGGCGCCGTACGCGCACAGCGCCGTGGCGCAGCCATGGGTGATGCCTCCGTTCAACTGCCTGGCCCCGGCGCGGGTACGACGGTGCAGCGCATCGGCGATGGGCAGCAGATGTCCGTCGAGGACGGTGCGGTGCAGCAGCCGTACGGAGTCCTCTCCGGTCCGGGGCGCCAGCAGCCGGGCTCTGCGTACCCGGACTCCGCCGATCCCGTGCGTGGCGGGGCGCACCAGGACATTGCCGGACCGCATGTCCGGGACCTCGTCGTGCAGCGCCCAGTGGAGCACGGCGGCGGCAGTGACCCAGCCCGCGTACACCGCCATCAGGGTCAGCGCGGTCGCATGACCGGTGCGGTGGCCGCTGCTGGTGCGCTCGCGCTCCAGCAGACTGGACAGCTCCACGCCCGCCGGATCGGCCAGTCGGTCGGCTGCCAGCCACACTCCTGCTTCGCTCGCGGACGGTTCGCCTTCGGCGACCTGCCAGCGTGGCCCGTGCGGCAAGGGCGTCCAGACGGGGGAAGTGTCGTCACTCATGACAGCGGGAGGTAGACGACGTTGGGGGAGCCGGTGACCGGGTGGACGCCGATCCGGGTTCGTATCCCGTAGACCTCGGCCAGCAGTTCTTCCGTCAGTACCGCGTGCGGGGAGCCGGACGCCACCAGTCGTCCGGCGCTGAGGACGAACAGCCGGTCGCAGTAGGAGGCGGCCAGGTTGAGGTCGTGCAGCACCAGCAGATTGGTGGTGCCCAGCGTCCTTATCAGGCCGAGGATCTCCAGCTGGTAGCGGATGTCCAGATGGTTCGTGGGTTCGTCGAGCGCCAGCAGCCCCGGTTCCTGGACCAGGGCGCGGGCGATCAGGGCCCGTTGCCGTTCCCCGCCGGACAGCTCTTCGAACCGCCGGTCGGTCAGGGGCGCCGCGCCGACGCGCTGGAGCGACTGGTCGATGCGGCGGGCGTCGTCGGCGTCGTCCTGCTCCCAGAACCGTTTGTGTGGGCTTCGGCCCATCGCCACGATCTGGCGTACGGTCAGGCCGAAGGTGCCGGGGCTGTCCTGCGGTACGACGGCGACGTGGCGGGCCCGTTCCTTCACGCCGAGGGTCGCGGCGTCCGCTCCGTCCAGCAGGACCCGGCCCGCTGCGGGGCGCAGGGCGCCGTACACACAGCGCAGGAAGGTGGTTTTGCCGCTGCCGTTCGGCCCGACCAGGCCGACCGTCTCGCCGGGGGCGGCGTCCAGCACGACTGCGTCGAGCAGAGTACGGCCGGCCACCTGGTAGCTGATCCCGTCGGCGGCGAGCGCCGTCGCGGACGGTGCCGGGCTCATCCGGTGATCCCTTCGGTACGGCTGGAGCGGCGCAGCAGCCAGAGGAAGAACGGGCCGCCGAGCAGGGCAGTGATCACCCCGGCGGGAATCTCTTCGGGGGCTGCCACGGTTCGGGCCAGCAGATCGGCCAGCAGCAGGAAGACGGCCCCGCCGAGCGCGGTCACCGGCAGCAGTCCGCGGTGGGACGCGCCGACGATCAGCCGTGCGGCGTGCGGAATCATCAGGCCGACGAAGCCGATCGCCCCGCTGTAGGCGACCAGCACGCCGATGATCAGCGACACCAGCACGAAGACCCCGCCCCGGAAACGTCCGGGGTCCAGGCCCAGGCTGCGGGCCCCTTCCTCCCCGGTGAGCAGCAGATCCAGCGGACGGGCCAGGCTGATCAGGAGTACGGCCCCGACGCCCAATATCGCGGCGGGCAGCGCCAGTTGGTCCCAGCGGGCGCCACCCAGGCCGCCCAGGGTCCAGAACAGGATCGCCCGCACATGCTCGGCCCGGGAGGACAACACCAGGATCAGGCTGGTGAATGCGGACAGCACGTACTGGATCGCCACCCCGGCCAGGATCAGTCGGCCCGTTGTCATGGTGCCGCCGCGCCGGGCCATCGCGTAGACGGCGACCAGCGCGGCCATGGACCCGGCGAACGCGGCAATGGGCAGCGCCACGTCGGTGGCCGCTCCGGCGCCGACCCCCAGCACGACGACCACGGCGGCGCCCGCTGACGCCCCGGACGAGGCGCCCAGCAGAAACGGATCGGCCAACGGGTTGCGCACCAGCGCCTGGAGCACCGTGCCCGACAGGGCCAGCCCGGCGCCGACGACGGCCCCGAGCAGCACCCTGGGCATCCGTACCTCCCACACGATCGTCGGGTACGCACCGGTGCGTTCACCGCCCAGGACCGTACTCAATACCTCGCCCGGCGGAATCCGTACCGGGCCGAGCGCCAGACCGGCCACCGCCGCCGCGAGCAGCAGCACCGTGAGGACGCCGATCACGACAGGGGCCGAGCGCAGGACGGACTTCGGGCCGGGGCGGGCGGACTCCGCGCTCACGGAGTGCCGGGGTGCAGCTGCCCGGCCAGGTCCTGCACGGCGTCGGCGACCCGGACACCGAGCACCGCCGAGGACAGCGGGAGCACCGCGAACTTCTTGTTCCTGACCGCCGGCACGTTCGCGAGTGCCGGATCGTTCAGCAGCCGCTTCTTCTTGGCTGCCATCGTGGTGCCTCCGTAGTCGTAGATCACGACCACCTCGGGCTTGCGCTTGATGACCTGCTCCCAGGACACGTCGCCGAAGGTGGCGTCGAGGTCCGCGAAGACGTTCCGGCCCCCGGCGAGCCGGACGATCTCGTTGCCGATGCCCTTGCCGCCCGCCGTGAACGCGGAGCTGTCGCCGGAGTCGTACACGAACACCGAGGGACGTGAGGAGCCCTTGAGCCCTGCCTCGACCGTCGTGATCTTCTGTCGCTCCTCGGCGATCAGCTTCCTGCCGCGTTCCGGTACGCCGAAGATCCTGGCGACTTGGGTGATCTCGGTGGCGAGCTGATCGATACCGACCTTGCCCTTGGTGCAGTTCTCGATGTTCAGCCGGGTGTTGATGCCGTCCTTCTGAAGTCCCGCCCGGTCCAGGCCCTTGGCCTTGTCGAAGGCGCTGCTGTACCCGCCGTAGACGAAGTCGGGGTTGGCGCCGAGCAGCACCTCCTTGGAGGGGTACTCCTTCGCGAGCACCTTGGTCCCGGCGTACGCGGACCGGTACTCCGGCAGGATGCTGTCGTCCAGGTAGGCCGTCCCGGTCAGCCGGTCCTGGAGCCCGAGGGCCAGCACGATCTCGGTGACGTGCTGGTTCATGGTGACGACCCGCTTCGGCGGGGCGTCGAAGGTCGTCTTCGTACCGCAGTTGGTGACCGTGTAGGGAAAACCGTCGACGGCCGGTGCGGCCTTTGCCTTGTCCTCGCCGTCCGTGCCGGAGCCGCATCCGGTGAGCGGCAGCAGAAGCAGCGGTATGAGCGCGAGTGGTACACGGCGGATCCGGGGCATGGCCGAGCCTTTCCGGGGGATGTCCTCGTCCCCTGGGTCGTACGAGAAGGCGGCGCGGCCAGTATCTGGCTTCCGGGCTGCTGCAGCCCGGTCACAGTGGCGGGACCGTACCGGATTCACACCGGTTTCCTGACGCGCGTCGCCTGAATTTTCGAAGCCCATTCTGTCAGACCGCGCATTCCGACAGGTCCCGACCCGTGCGTTGTCGGCCCTGGTCGGCCCCGGACGCCGAGGTCCGCGACGACCGAGGGCATCTGACCACCATTCAGGCTGCTGTGGTGTCGGTGATCAGACGACGCTTGCGTCCCTTGATCTTCTTGCCGGCGTAGATGCCCTGGCTGGTCTCGGTAACGTTTCCCGAAACCTTCACGCTCTGCGCGTCCACCACGGCGGCGGTCGGCTGGGCGCGGCTACGGCCGTTGGCCCGGTGGGCGTGTCCCGTAACAGGCCGTGGCCTGCTGAGTGGTGCCGTCAAGTCAGCATCTGATCAGCATCAGTCCCCCAGAATTCCGAGATGGCCTTCCGGTCAGGTGCCCGATCGGCCGCGTTGCAACAGCCTGATTCGCGCGGAATCGCAGGCAGGGAGCCTGCTCGCGAGCGTGAACTGATGTTCTCTGCAATCTACGAGTCCAAGGCGTGCAGTTGTACAGTGAAGAACGCCCTTGACCTGCACAAAGCTGGCAGGGAGCCCTCTTCCAGGAGTACAGATTGCTGCGCACGATGTTCAAGTCCAAGATCCACCGGGCCACCGTGACCCAGGCCGACCTGCACTACGTCGGTTCCGTCACCGTCGATGCCGAGTTGATGGAAGCGGCGGACCTGCTGCCCGGCGAGCTGGTGCACATCGTCGACATCGACAACGGTGCACGCCTGGAGACGTACGTCATCGAGGGCGAACGCGGCTCCGGTGTCATCGGCGTCAACGGCGCCGCCGCCCACCTCGTCCACCCCGGTGACCTGGTCATCCTGATCAGTTACGCCCAGGTCGACGACGCCGAGGCGCGCGGCCTGACCCCGCGTATCGTGCATGTCGATGCCGACAACCGGATCGTCGCGCTCGGCGCCGATGCCTCCGAGCCCGTACCCGGCACCGCCACCGAACGGAGCCCGCACGCCCTCCCAGCGGCGCGCTGACCCCGGCTCGACCACTGAGGGAGCACCCGTCATGGCAGAACAGACCGACCGGATCGAACTCGACATCCGCGACGACCGCACGCGCGGCAACCTCCTCGCGTACGAGAACGGGAAGGCCGCCGGAGTCATCGCGTACTTCGTGATGGAAGGCGACCCCGCGGCGCTCGTCGCCGTGCACACCGTCGTCGAGCCCGGCCACGAGGGCAAGGGCATCGCGGGCGCCCTCGTCCAGGAGTTCTACGCCATGGCGGGCCGCGAGGGTGTCCCGGTCGTCCCGCTCTGCCCGTACGCCGCGAAGTGGGCGGAGCGCCACCCCGACCGGGCTCCCGAGGCCCCGGCCGAACTGGTGGAGCGGGCGAAGGCGCAGCTCACGTCCCACCCCGAGTTGTAGTGATCAACACGGCGGACTGCACCGATCCACTCGGCCGATGACCCGACCCGGACCGGGGAGTTGTACGTTCGGTCGATGACACTCGCACTTCTGCACACCTCCCCGGTCCACGTCCCGGTCTTCGACGCGCTCCGGGACACGGATCATCCCGGACTCGCCCTGCGCCATCTCGTGTCCGAGAACCTGCTCGCCCGGGCCAGGGACGAGGGCCCCGAAGCGGTGTCGGACGAGATCCGGGCGCTGCTCGCGGGCGTCGTCGCCGAAGGTGCCTCCGCCGTTCTCTGCACCTGTTCGACGATCGGCGGGGTCGCGGAGTCGGCCGCGCTGACGGTCGGGGTTCCGGTGCTGCGTGTCGACCGCCCCATGGCGGCCGCTGCCTCGGAAATGGACCGCGTGGTGGTCCTCGCGGCGCTGGGCGACACCCTGGCGCCGACCCTCGCGCTGCTCGCCGAAGAGGTGGGGGACCGGCCCGTCGGGGTCCGCACCGTCCTGGTCGAGGGGGCCTGGGCGCGCTTCGAGGCCGGGGACCGCGACGGCTTTCTGGACCTGGTCGCGGCGGCGGTAGATGCGGTGACGGACGCCGATGTGATCGTGCTGGCGCAGGCGTCGATGGCCGATGTGGTCACCCGTGCGGTCACCCGGATCCCGGTGCTCGCCAGCCCCCGGACGGGCCTCGCAGCCGCGGCAGTCGCCGCCGCGCGCTGACCCGTCGCGGGGACGGTGCACCCGGACAGATCATCCGGAACCCGTACGCATGGGCTCACCAGGCGCGGGCAGCCGCTCCGGGGGACGGTGGAAGCAGATCCACCCCGAACCGCTCGGAGGCCTCCGATGACCAATCCGTACCCCGACCCCGTGGCACCGGCGCCCACGCCCGGACCGATGCCCGAGCCGCCGTCGCCGCTGCCGGAGCCGCCGCCTCCGCCGCCCGGACCCGTCCCGCCCGGCCCCGCGCCGGATCCGATTCCACAGCCGCCCACCCCGAACCCCGAGCCGGTACCGGAACCGGAGCCGTCACCTCATCCGCCCGGCTGACCGCCCGGTCCGTCTCGCGGGCTCCGGCCCCTCGACAGCGCTACTCCGGTGCCGACCGGGGCGGTGTCCACGCGCGCCGTGAGCCGGTGATCGAGCCCTGTTCGTATGCTGCCGGTCGCGGTCCGCGGCCGTGGGGCCGACCTGGGGTGTGCTGTCCGGGAACTTCCGCCGGAAGCACCGCCGCGGCCCGCGCCGCCCTTGCCGCGTGGGGCGCACCGGTCCTCGTCCTCGCGGTATTGGAGGGCGGCCCGCTTACCTGTCTCGCCGCCGGTGTCGCGGCGTTGTTCGGCAGCCGGTCGTCCAGCCGGACGCGGGACACCATCCGTGGCTCGACAACCCCCGCCGGTTCGCCCGGACCGTCGAGGCGTTCCTGGCCCAGGGGTGGGGCGGGCCGGCGGTCTGACTCCGCCGGAGGGAACTCTCGTGGTGGACGGTCGCACCCGGCACGGCTCCCACCTGCGTGGTGCTGCCGGGAGGGTCAGGCGATGATCGGGATCACGGCCTCCGGCGTCAGCATTCGGAAGGTGAACGCCTGATGGAAGTAGAGCCGGATGCTGGTCGCGTCGTGGTCCTGATAGCCGATCGACAGATCCTGGCCCAGGCGCAGTTCGAAGTCGCCGCCCCGGGTGGACAGCAGAACGCCGCCCGTGACGGCGGGTGCCCACAGGATCTGGTCGTCCAGCAGCCGGGCCAGGTGGGTGGCCACCGGGTATCCGTGGTCGGAGGTCTCCGTCGCCTCGGTGAAGGCGTCGGCACCGAGCAGCAGCCGGTACGGGCCGTCGACCCCGGCCAGCCGCAGCCGGGTCAGCGCCTGGCTGACGGCGGTCGGATAGTCGCGGGCGTCGGCCGGAAGCGGCAGCGGGGTGTGCGAGGAGCCGTCCCGGAGCCCGGTGATGCCGGCCGACGCGTACCCGTCGATGATCGCCATGTCCTCGGCGAACGCACAGGTGCGGGCCGCGTCCTTGACGGGCTGCCAGTCGCTGTCGTCGGAACCGCGCTCGACGTCGTCCACGGCCGAACGGGTCACCGTGAACGGCACCCGCCACTCGATGACGGGCACCGAAGTGCGGGCCCGGGCGGTCACGTCCGGTGTGGGCGGATCGATTCCGCGCAGATGACCGTCGCCGATGGCTGCGAGTCCGGGACCGTCCGGGCCGGTGACATCGACGACACGGCGGCCCGCCACATGGCGGCTGAAGGTGCGCCGGGCCTCTTCTTCGATCTGGTCCCAGGCGGCTTCCGTGACGGGGGCGAGTTCGCGGTGGAGGTTGTTCATCACTGGGCGCTTTCTTGCAGGCTGCCGATGCGCAGCGAGCCGTCGTCCGACCGAACCGGGGCCGGGGCCTGCGCCACCGCGGGCGCGGACGCCGGCTCCGGCAGGGTCTCGGCCGCGGTCATGGCGGGCGACGGTGGCGGGGCGTCGAAGAAGTCGGCGCGGGGGGCGTAGAAGAGTGTGCCGGTGACCGCCGTGGAGAAGTCGAGGATGCGGTCGTACGTGCCGGGCGGGTTGCCGAGGAACATGTTGCGGAGCATCTGCTCGGTCACGCCCGGATCGGCGGCGTAACCGATGAAGTACGTGCCGAACTCGCCCTGCTGGAAGCTGCCGAACGGCATATTGGCCCGCAGGATCTCGCGCGACGTGCCGTCCGGTTCGGTGATCGTGTTGAGCGCGACATGCGAGTCGGGGGGTTTGACGTCGTCGGGGAACTCGATGTCGGCGAACTTCGTACGGCCGATGACGCGCTCCTGGGCCTCGGTGTTCAGCGCGTTCCAGGACGCGAGGTCGTGCAGATACTTCTGCACGATGACGTAGCTGCCGCCGGCGAACTCGGGATCCTCCGCGCCGACCAGGGCCGCCGATCGCGCGTCCGCCCCCACGGGGTTCTCCGTGCCGTCGACGAAGCCGAGCAGGTCCCGGTGGTCGAAGTAACGGAATCCCTGTGTCTCGTCCACCACCTTCACCGCCGCGCCGAGCCGGTCGAGGAGCTGGGCCGCCCACTCGTAACAGACGTCCATCCGCTCGGCCCGGATGTGGAACAGCAGATCTCCCGGCGTGGCGGGCGCCCGGTGGCGGGCACCGTGCAGTTCCTGGAACGGGTGGAGCCCCGCCGGACGCGGTCCTGCGAACAGCCGGTCCCAGGCGTCGGAGCCGAAAGAGGTCACCGCGACCAGGTCGGCGCCCGGGAACCGGAACCCGATGGAACGGGAGATCGCCGCCAGATCCGGCAGCACCCCGCGGACGACGGGCTCACCATCGGGCTCGATCGTGGCGACCAGGATCAGGGCGGCGCTGGTCAACGGCGCGACGACGGGCTGGGCCGCGACCGGTTCCGGCGTGGCGTCGGGCATACGGAGGCTCCATGGCGTCAGCGGTACGGAAGTGCAGCGAGCTCTCGGGTGGGGCGACAAGTAGGCCCGCTGCTACTTACGCACACGTACGACTGCGCCGCACCCCGGGTCACCCGCCCGGGCGACGGTGGGCCGGTTCGCCTCATCCACCGGTTTCTTGACGCGCTTCCGGACGTCACGTGAGGCGACGACCCGCGCGACCTCCCGGCGACGACCGGGACACCGGCCAGGTGCGAACGGCTCGGAGCCGGAGGAGGCCGGGCGGTCCGACCGCCAGGGGCGTGGCAATAGGCCGGGCACTCCGGCGGGCCGCGGCAGACCCGCATCGCCTTCGGGGGCTGCCCCACCAGGTCTCAGGGCCCACGGCCACCGGTGTCAGCCCGGTCTCCACCGTGGCGCATCGGCGGAGGGCTGCCGAACGCCGCCCGCCGCCGTGGGCCAGGGGCGCCGCCGGCGTCCCGCGCATCAGCCGGTTTCGACCTCGGACCGGTCGCCGCCCCAGAGCGTGTGGAAGGAGCCTTCGCGGTCCGTACGCCGATACGTGTGCGCGCCGAAGAAGTCGCGCTGCCCCTGGGTCAGCGCCGCGGGCAGCCGGCCCGCGCGCAGTCCGTCGTAGTACGAGAGCGCGGCCCCGAAACCCGGCGTCGGCACACCCTGCCGCACCGCCTCGGCGACCACCGCGCGCCAGTCGTCCTGGGCCGCGCCGATCTCCGTGGCGAACTGCTTGTCCGAGAGCAGGCTCAGCAGGTCGGGGCGGGTGCCGTAGGCCGCCCGGATCCGGTCCAGGAACGCGGCCCGGATGATGCACCCGGCCCGCCAGATTGCCGCCACCGCGCCGAGGTCGATGTTCCAGTCGTACGCCTCGCTGCCCGCCCGGATCTGGTGGAACCCCTGCGTGTACGAGACGATCTTGGACGCGTACAGCGCCTGCTCCACCCGGTCGGCGAACGCCGCGGCAGCCGATTCGTCGAGCACCGCGGCCGACGGGCCCGCCAGGCTCTTCGCCGCCTCGCGTAGATCCGCGTGGCCGGACAGCGAGCGGGCGAACACGGCCTCCGCGATACCGGAGACGGGAACCCCGAGATCTAGCGCGATCTGCACGGTCCAGCGGCCCGTGCCCTTCTGCTCCGCCTGGTCCTGCACGATGTCGACGAAGGGCTTTCCGGTGGCCGCGTCGGTGTGGGAGAGCACCTCCGCCGTGATCTCGATCAGATAGGAGTCGAGGCGGCCGGTGTTCCAGCGGCGGAACGTCTCGGCGATCTTCGCGGGGGAGTAGCCCGACACCTTGCGCAGCAGGTCGTACGCCTCCGCGATCAGTTGCATGTCCGCGTACTCGATGCCGTTGTGGACCATCTTCACGAAGTGCCCGGCCCCGTCGGGACCGATGTGAGTGGTACACGGGGCGCCGTCCTTCGCCTTGGCGGCGATCTTCTCCAACAGCGGCCCCAGAGATTCGTACGACTGCGACGAGCCGCCCGGCATGATGCTCGGCCCGTTCAGCGCGCCCTCCTCGCCGCCCGAGATGCCGACGCCCACGAAGTGGATGCCGCGCCCGCGCAGATCCCGCTCGCGGCGGCGGGTGTCCTCGAAGTGCGCGTTGCCGCCGTCGATGATGACGTCGCCCTCCTCCAGGAGCGGCGCGAACTCCTGGATCACGGCATCCGTCGGACCGCCCGCCTTCACCATGATGACCAGCCGGCGCGGGCGTTCCAGCGCCGAGACGAACTCCTCCGGCGTACGTGCCGCCACGAAGGAACCCTCGTCGCCGAACTCCTCGACCAGGGCGTCCGTCTTCGCGGTCGTCCGGTTGTGTACGGCGACCGTGAAGCCGTTGCGGGCGAAGTTACGGGCGAGGTTGCGGCCCATGACCGCGAGTCCTGTGACGCCGATCTGCGCGGTGCCGCTCATCTGTGTTCTCTGCAATCTGTGTCAGGGATGCCGGGATCTTCAGTATGGATACGGGGCAGGGCAACGGCAGTTCAGCATGGGCCGTATGGCTCCGTCTGTGCACGGGACGATCCGGGCCGTCAGGGCCGTCCGTGACGGGTGCGCCGGGCTTTACTCTCTTGTCATCGCCCTTTGTCTGCCCATAAGTTGGGCGCTTGCGACGTGTCCTACTGCCTGTGGGGGAGCCAAGTCATGGCCGCGAACGGACGGCACCGCAGATATCAGCCCAGCCGGCTCAACCGCGCCTCGCTCACGGTCACCGCCGGAGGCGCGGGCATCGCTCTCCCGCTTGTCGCGGCGGCCTCGGCGGGCGCCGCGTCGACGGACGTCTGGGAGAAGGTCGCCGCCTGCGAGTCCACCGGCAACTGGCACGTCAACAGCGGAAACGGCTACTTCGGTGGCCTGCAGTTCACCCGCTCGACCTGGGCGGCCTACGGTGGCACGGCGTACGCCCCGCGCGCCGATCTCGCGACCAAGGACCAGCAGATAGCCGTTGCGGAGAAGGTGCTCGAAGGGCAGGGGCCCGGCGCCTGGCCGGGCTGTTCGACACGGGCGGGGCTGACGAGCGGCGGGGACGCCCCCGACGTCAATACCCAGTCGGCGAGGACCAGCCAGGTGAAGACGCCCGGGAAGGTCGTCGCCGGGAAGCCGGAGACGAAGCGGACGCCCACGCCCGCCACGCCGACCACGGTGCCCGGCAAGCGCGAGTCGTACACCGTTACCCCTGGCGACTCGCTCTCCGCGATCGCGGCGACCGAGCACGTACGGGGCGGCTGGCAGCACCTGTACGCGGCGAACCGCAAGGTCGTGGGGGACGACCCGGATCTCATCTTTCCCGGGCAGCGCCTGAGCCTCGATGCGGCCCGGGCACCGGGAACGGATGCCGGGGCGGGCTCGACCGTGACGACGAAGCCGACGAAGAAGCCGAAGGCGACGACCGCACCGCACGAAAAGGCTGAGCCGCAGCACCGGACGGCCAAGCCGAAGCAGCAAGCGGCCACGTCCCCCCACCAGTCGGCGAATCCCCAGCACCGAACGGCGGAGCCGCATCACCGGAGCGCGGAACCCCAGCACCGGACGGCGAAGCCGCACCATCGGACCGCGAAGCCGAAGCCCCACCCGAAGAAGACCGAGAGCCACGACCATGAGCGGGCGGAGAAGCACGCCGGCCTCGTCGCGCCGGTCGCGGCCGGTATCGGCACCCCGTACCACCAGGCCGGTTCCTGGGCCAGCGGCTACCACACCGGTGTCGACTTCCCCGTTCCGACCGGTACCTCGGTGAAGGCGGTCGACTCCGGCACGGTCGTCTCGGCGGGCTGGGGCGGAGCGTACGGATACCAGATCGTCATCCGGCACAGCAACGGCAAGTACAGCCAGTACGCGCACCTGTCCGCGCTTCACGTGCGCGAGGGCCGGCACGTCTCCGCAGGCCAGCGGATTGCCCGATCGGGCTCCACCGGGAACGTCACGGGTCCGCACCTGCACTTCGAGATCCGCACCGGCCCCGGCTACGGCTCGGACATCGACCCGCTGGCCTACCTCAGGGCGGGCGGCGTCAGCGTCTGAACGGCCCCTGGCGATCCGGCTGCGTCATCGGCTGCGCCGGACGCCGTGGACGACACGCCGTCCCGCCGTGCGGGGCGGGCGTGTGACGGCCGCCCGGGCCCGAACTCCACTTGTCCGATCCGACGCTCCAACGACATGAGCAGGGGCAGCGCAGGGGCCGCCGCGACGGCTTCGTCGGCCGCGGCAGGCCTCGCGGACATCGCCGCCGGACGCTCCGAACCCAGCCGCTCCGTCGTGAGCAGGATCAGCCCGCCGGCGGCGACCACCCCGCACGCCAGCGCGAGCACGGTGCCCGTCGTACCGTGCCGGAATTCCTCGTCGAACATGGTGATGCCGACGGCCGCGGCTATCACCGGATTCACCACGGTCACCGTGGCCAGCGGCGCGGTCAGCCCGGCACCCCGGTACGCGACCTGGGACAGCAGCAGCCCGGCCGCCGCGAATGCGGCGATCGCCAGCAGAGCCGGCATTCCGGCCCCCGCGTCGCCGGACGTCCACTGCACCGCCACCGTCTTCGTGAACACCGAGGCGATACCGAAAGCCACACCCGCCGCCCCTGCCACGATCACGCTCCGCACCACCGGCCTGTGCACACCCTTGGAGACCAGGAAGAGCGCCGCGACCCCACCGAGCGCCACACCGGCGAGCATCAGCTGATCCGGGCCGCTCAGCGACCGCGACTCGCCGTCCCCGGTGAGCGCGAGCAGGCCCGCCAGACCGACGGTCGCCATGATTGCGCCGCGCCATGCGGTGGCCCGTGCCCGGCGGCGTACGAAGAGTGCCGCCATCGGCAGGGCGAAGACGATGGTCAGCGCACCGAGCGGCTGGACGAGACTGAGCGGACCGTAGGCCAGCGCCACGACATGCAGCACCGCGCCAACCCCGTTCAGCGCCACGGCGGACCACCAGACACGGTTGCGCAAGGGTGCGAGCGAGCGGCCGTCGCCGGCCGCGGCCACGCGCTCCTGGACGATTGCCCCGGCCGCGTAGGCGACCGCGGAGACCAGCGACAGAAGCACGGACAGCGCAAGGGAACTCATGTTCACCACGATGTCCCTCCGAGGCGGCCGCGTCGTCGTCCTTGAGGGGGCGATCCGTCGTACTGCCTTGGTAGTACGGGAGTGGTCCCGGTGTCCTCCTGCCGACGGTAGTCATCCCTCCTGAGGACTCCGAGTCGATCACTCGGAGGGGATACGGTGAACGCCGGGTCGCGCGGCTCGCGGCATCCCGGACGCCCGCGATCCCGCGAGGTCACCGGTCGCGGCGGCCACCGAACCGGGAGGGAGCAGCGCGATGGACGAGCCGGCAGGGTCCTCGGTGGGTGGGTTCTTCGCCCTGCGCACCACCGCACCACCCGGGGGTGCGCACCGCCCGCTGGCCCTGTTGTACGCGGGGGATTCCGCACCGCTCGCGGCCCGCATCGACACGGTCGCCGACCGGCTCCGTACCTCCGAGCGCAGAGTCGCCGCCTCCATTGCACACCTGGGGCTGGCCGCTCGCCTCTGGTCGGTCGCGCTCGGCCCGGCGGCCCTGACGGGACGCTTCCCCGGTCTCTCGCCCGATGCCCTGCACTGGGACCCGCGGCACACCGCCCCGGACGATCTGTGGCTGAGCCCCTCCGAAACGCTGCCCGCCACCGCCGACCGGATCCGGGAGGCCGTCCAGTACGGCCACCTCGTGCCCCTTGCCGAGGCGATCCACCGGGACGGCCCCCTGTCGAACCGGCTGTTGTGGGGCAACGCCGGTTCGGCGCTGGCAGGAGCCCTGCGCGAACTGGTCGCCTGGGCGAGAAGTCACGGCCGCCCCGACGTGTCCGTACGGGCCGGCGCACTGGTCGCCGAACTGTTCGACCACCCGGACCTGCGGAACACCGGCGCCCCGCACGACACGGCGTTCCGCCGCCGTAGTTGCTGCCTGTACTACCGCTGTCCGGCCGGTGGTCTGTGCGGTGACTGCGTCTTCGAGAGGGTCTGACACACGGACGCGCCGGAGCCGGGCGCGAGGCCGGGTCACCCGCCGGGCACCACCTCTACGGAGCCGATGTACTCCTGGGTCTCCTCGTCCGGGAGCCGGACGGCCTGGGCCCAGAAGTAGATCACCAGGCTGAACGCCGCGATGAGCGCGATGTCCCACCACAGCGGAAGGGCATCCGTCGCACCGCAGGACGCCGTGGACGCCGGGCCCGTGCTGCAGAAACCGCCTTGCCAGGAGACCAGACCCATGCCCACGAGGTACACCGGAAGCCACTGCGCGGACCACCAGTCCATGTGCGGCACCCTGGGGTTGAGCTTGAGCAGCGCGGAGCCGCCCAGGAGCAGGTAGCCGAGCACGATCGCGGCACCGAGCCGCCACAGGGTGTCCCAGCCCGCCCAATAGATGATCAGGTTCGACACGATGAAGGCCACGGGTGCCCAGAACATCCCGCCGGGCAACCGGTACGGACGAGGCCGGTCCGGGTCCTGCTTGCGCAGGCACCCGAAGGCGAGCGGCGCCCCCGCGTACATCAGCACACTCGCGGACGTGACGAAGCCGACCAGCTTCTGCCACGTGGGGAACGGCAGGAACACGATGAGCCCGACCACGAACGCGAAGAGCAGGCTGAACCAGGGGACGCCGCGCTTGGTGGTGCGCTCGAAAACCGCTGGGACGTAGCCGTTGCGGGACAGGCCGTAGGAGACCCGAGAGGTGGCGGTGGTGTAGATCAGGCCCGTACCGGACGGTGACACGACCGCGTCGATGTACAGCAGCGTGGCGAGCCAGCCGAGTCCGACGGAGGTGGCGAGCCCGGCGAACGGGCCGGCCTTTCCGCTGAAGGAGAGGTCGGCCCAGCCGTGGACGAACGCGCTGTGCGGCAGGGCGGCGATGAAGACCACCTGAAGTGCCACGTAGACGAGGACGCCGATGAGGATGGAGCCGATGACCGCCCGCGGGATGTCCCTGGCCGGATTACGGCTCTCGCCCGCCAACTGGTCGGCCTGCTCGAAGCCGAGCAGCGCGAAGATGATGCCGCTGGTGCTGATGGCGGAGAGCACGCCCTTGGCGCCGAAGGGGGCGAAGCCCTGGTAGCCGAAGTTGCTGCCGTGAAAGGTGGTGGCGGCCAGCACGATGATGGTGAAGACGGGGACGGCCACTTTCCACCACGTCGCCACGCTGTTGGTGTGTGCGAGCCATTTGATGCCGAAGAAATTGACGACCACGAAGAACGCCATGAAAGCGACGGCCAGCCCGTACCCCGCGGGTGTCAGGTGATTCTTGCCGGTCTGCACCCAAGGGGCGTGGACGCTGAGATAGTTCAGCGACGCCATGACCTCGATCGGCGCCACGGTGACGGCCTGCAGCCACGAGAACCATCCGAAGGACGCACCGGCGGCACTGCCGAATGCGTAGTGCGGGAAACGGGCGGTGCCGCCCGCGACCGGGTACATGGCTCCCAGTTCGGCGTGCACGAACGCCAGCACAATGATGGCGAGCGCCCCGATACCCCAGGAGATGAGCGCCGCCGTGCCGGCTGCCTGCGCGGCGAACAGCGCGCCGAACAGCCAGCCGGACCCGATGATGGACCCCTCCGAGGTCCAGATGAGACCGATCAGCCCGATCTCCCGCTTGAGGCCCGGATTCGTGGGCGCCGTGGGTGCGACCGGCTTGGACATCTGCATGCTGGATGCACCCCTTGTTCCGGTGGGGGATGAGGCGTGAGGTGTCTGTCCGTATCCACGGGACCTCAACTAGATGCCCCGATCTGTGCGAGTCGTTCCCGGAGCATGCGGAAGTTGCGCCAGTCGGGTCGCGCATGGAGCGGCCGCCGGATGGCGGATCCTCACGCCCCGGAGACGATGTGTCAGCCGTTGTGCGGCGTGGACTGCACAGGTCCGTCGATGCGACCGGTCTGGATGACCGGCCCGTGCTGGACGCCACCGCGAAAAGCCGCCCGAATTCGTCGCGTGGATGTCCAGCAGTCCGACACCATGAGTCCCATCAGAGTCGTTGGGCTCTTCTGGATCGCAACCGCCCTGTCCGAATGGCTTTGGAGGAGCTCACAAAATGGGCGCCCGGCTCGCGACGACCGGCAACCACGTGGTGAGACGGCGAAGGCAGATGAGAACGGCGGCTACGGGCAGCGAGCCGTCGGACTGGGGCACTTCGGACGCGGACGCCCACCGCACGGGGCCGACCGTGGTCGTGGGGCGGGCGGCGTCCCGCCCGCCCCACAGGTCAGGTGCTCAAGCCGAACTCGGCCCGGATGCGCTTGCCCACCGGCACGCGCTCGGCGGTCAGCCGGTCGCACAGCGCCACGACGATCTCCATGCCGTGGCCGCCGGGGCGCGCCGGGTCGGGTGAGTAGAACAGCGGGAGGGCCGTGCTGCTGTCGTACACCGTGACGCTGACGCGCTCCGCGGTGCCCTCCAGTTCCAGCAGATACGGGCCCTTGCTGTAGCGGTCCGCGTTGGTGACCAGCTCGCTCACGGCCAGCATCAGATCGCTGCGGGTGTGCTCGCCGAACACCGCGAGCCACTCGGCGGCCAGCCGGACCAGAAAGCGGTCGGCCAGGTCCCGGGCCTGAGCGATGCAGCCGGGTTCGCCGTCGAACACCTCGGCGCTGTGCAGAACCTCCGTGGGCCGGTCCGGGCAGGGACAGCCGGCCGGTCGCGAGGTGACCTGTTCGTTCATGTGCTCCAGCCAGGGCGACGCAGGGGTGTTCGATGACAGCTTCTCGACGTTCGCCTACCCGCGACGAACGGTCCCACTCCGGGGAAAACCGGGCAGATCTCAGCCATGCCCGGGCCTTTCGACGGCGGGATCCGGGTCGGGCTGCCGCGCCGCGGTGTGCACGGGTACGGCGGGGGCGACCGGCAGCGTGAAACGGATGCAGGTGCCCTCGGCGCTCTCCGGGTCCAGCCAGATCCGGCCCCCGTGGAACTCCACGATCTTCCGGCACAGGGCCAGACCGATGCCCGTTCCCTCGTACTCCTCCCTGCCGTGCAGACGCTGGAAGATGACGAAGACCTTCTGCGAGAACTCCGGCGCGATGCCGATGCCGTTGTCCGCCACCCGGAAGTGCCAGTCGTCGCCCGCCCGCACACAGCCCACCACGATCCGGCACGGCACGTCGGGGCGGCGGAACTTCACTGCGTTGCCGATCAGGTTCTGCCAGACCATGGACAGCGCCGTGGCGTCCCCGGTCAGCGAGGGCAGCGGTCCCTCCCGTACGACCGTGGCACCGGACTCCTCGACGACCAGCGCGAGATTGGCCAGCGCGCGGTCGAGAGACCGGTCCAGGTCGACCGGCTTCCACCGGTCGTGAACCCGTCCCATGCGGGAGAAGGTGAGCAGATCGTTGATCAGCACCTGCATCCGTCCGGCGCCGTCGACCGCGTAGTCGATGTACTGCCGCGCCCGGTCGTCGAGTTCCGCGCCGTACCGTTTCTCCAGCAGACCGCAGAACGAGGCGACCTTGCGCAGCGGCTCCTGCAGATCGTGCGAGGCGACATAGGCGAACTGCTCCAGTTCGGCATTGGACCGGCGCAGCTCCCGCGTCTGTTCCGCCAAAAGCGTCTCGCGTTCCCGGGACTCGGCGAGCTCCTCGACGATGCGACGGCGCATGTCCTCCACGGCCGCCGCCACCGCCCGCACATCGGAGGGCCCGTCGACCTCGATCCGCTTGTGGAACGCCCCCGAGCTGACCGCCTCGGAGGCGGCGGTCAGCCGGCCCAGCGGCCGGCCCACCATCCGGTGCAGCAACAGACTCAGCGATCCCACCGCGAGCAGAAAGCCCACGACCAGCGAGATGAGCACCTCGTCGCGGGTGGTGCGGGCGTTGCTCAGATCGGTTCGGGCCCGGTCCCGCGCAAGGTCGAGATGCGCCTGCTGGGCCGTGTACAGGCGGCGCAGGGTGTCGAATTCGTCCGTGCTCTGCCGGATCGGGGCCGAGGACTCGGACGCCGGGCCGTCCCGGCGGACCGCGGCGACGAGCGGCTCGGCATGCCCGCTGCGCCATTCCCGGGAGGCCGCGGCGATCCGGTCGAGATCGCGGGCGAAGGGCTGCTCGTCCCCGACGAGGGCACGTACGCGGGCCATCCGCAGCTTCTCGTCCCGCATCCCCGCCTCGTACGGACGCAGGAAGGTCGAGTCGCCGGTGAGCGCGAATCCGCGGACCCCGGTCTCCTGCTCCAGCAGCGCGTTCTGCAACTGGAGCGACGAGGAGCGGGCGGGCTGGATGCGGTCCACCAGCTCGGTGGTGCGGTCGGATATCCGGGACAGGACCAGGCCCTCGACGGTCAGGCCCGCGCAGACGACCAGCACGAAGACGGCGAGAATCAGATGGACCCGGTTCTGAACGGACAGCCGTGAGGTCAGGCCGCGCCCGGGCTCCGGCGATGCGTCCCGCCCGCTCACCGCGGCGTCCCCGGGCCCCAGCCCAGATGGAGCACGGCCACGTCGTCGGCGAGACCGCCGTACGGGAACGCGGCCTCGGCGGCCTCGTCGACCAGGGTGTCCACGAACGCGCGGGCCGGCAGCGCCCCGTGTCTGCGGGCCAGGGCGAGCAGCCCGTCCTCGCCGAGCCGGGAGCCCGGCCCCGTACGCCCCTCGAAGAGTCCGTCCGTGAAGAGGACGATCCGGCCGTCCCCGGGCAGGGACACCTCCGAGACGCTCCACCGTCCCGTCCCCGGCAGCAGCCCCAGGGCCATCCCGGGCTCCGGCTCGACCCAGCTCACCCGGTCACCGCTGCGCAGCAACAGCCCGGGGTGACCGGCCCGCACCACCTGCATCCGGCGCCGGTCCGGGGAGAAGGACAGTGAGGTGACGGTGGCGAAGACATGCGGGTCGGAGCGTTCTGCGACCAGGATCTCCTCGAGCAGCCGGACCTGTTCGAGCCGGCCGGTCGCGCACAGCACCGCCGTGCGCCAGGCCACCCGCAGACAGACACCCAGCGCCGCCTCCGCCGCCCCGTGCCCCGACACATCGCCGATCACCGCGTGCACCGTGCCGTCGGAGGTCTGCACCACGTCGTAGAAGTCACCGCTGAGCAGGGCGTGCGCCCGGCCCGGCGCGTACCGTGCCACCGCTTCGAAGGAATCGTCGTGCAGCAGGGGCACCGGCAGCAGCCCGCGTTCGAGGCGGGCGTTCTCCCGAGCCATCAGCCGGTTGGCGCGCAGCGCCGCCGCGGCCTGCTCGACCTGCTTGCGCTGGAGGGCGTAACGGACCGAGCGGCCCAGCGCCTCCGGATCGAGCCGCCCCTTGACGAGGTAGTCCTGGGCGCCGGTCGCCACGGCCGACAGGCCCGTATCGGCCTCGGCCCTGCCGGTCAGTACGACGATGGCCGCATCGGGCGCCGAATCGACGATCTGGGTCACGGCGTCCAGGCCGTACACATCGGGCAGATGCAGATCGAGCAGTACGCAGCACGGGGTCCGGCAGCCGGCCAGGAACCGGCGCGCCTCCGCGAGCGTCCGGCACCAGGTCAGCGCGGAATCCAGCTCACTGTCCGCGAGCATCTCCTCGACGAGGAGGGCGTCACCGGCGTCGTCCTCCACCAGCAGAATCACGGCATCGACCTTCCACACCGAGTCATTGCCGGTTTCGCTTCCGGATTCGTTGCCGGCCGGGGCGGGCCCGTTCTGTACCGGCACGGCGTCCGGACGCACCGAGGCTCTGGCAGGAGAGCCGCCCGCCGGGAGCTCTGCCACTCTCCACCCCCTTGTACGGACGGCACGACTCAACCCCGGCCGTGTCGCAGGGAAGCATATGTGACCGAACCGTGGAGGAGCCGTGGGGGCGGAGCGACTCCGTGCCACGCGCGTCACGCGGGGGACATCACACGAACGGAGCAGCATCCCGTACATGGCAGACTTGACCGGGGCGTTCGGCCCGGCAGGAGCAGGTACGGCGGTCGGCGCCACGAGGGACAAGCGACAGAGGAATGGCAATGACGGTGACAGAGGACAGCCCGGAGCTCGCTTCCGGTACCGAGGAGTTCGGTCCCGGTATCGACCCGGAGCGGCTGGCCGTCTGCCTGAGCGTGCTCGACGAACTCGACACCATCGAGATCGACCACCCCGACGCCATCGCCGTGCGCCGCGCCACGGCCGGGATCTACCGGACCGTGAAGCAGCGCCGCCGTCAGGAGCGCCGCGCCGCCAAGACCGCGCACGACAAGGCCGTCACCGAGGCCACCGCGACCGGCTCGGCCGACCGCATCGACGACGAGACCCAGGGGGTCCTGCCGTCGTCCTCGGCCCGTGCCGAGATCGCGGGAGTCCTCCAGCGCCCCCGCTCCTGCTACATCTGCAAGACCCGGTACGTCGAGGTGGACGCCTTCTACCACCAGCTCTGCCAGCAGTGCGCCAAGGAGAACCGCTCGCGCCGCGACGCCCGGACCGACCTCACCGGCCGACGCGCGCTCCTCACCGGCGGCCGCGCGAAGATCGGCATGTACATCGCGCTGCGGCTGCTGCGTGACGGTGCGCACACCACCATCACCACCCGCTTCCCCAACGACGCGATCCGCCGCTTCAAGGCGATGCCGGACAGCGACGAGTGGATCCACAGGCTGAAGATCGTCGGCATCGATCTGCGTGACCCCGCGCAGGTCGTCGCGCTCGCCGACTCGGTCGCGGCCGAGGGCCCGCTGGACATCCTGATCAACAATGCGGCGCAGACCGTGCGCCGCTCCGCGAACGCGTACAGCGAACTGGTCAACGCCGAGTCCGCCCCGCTCCCTGCGGGGGAGCTGCCCGCCGCCGAGGTCATCGGCACCTTCGGCAGCGGCACCGTCGACCGTGTCGCGGCTCTCCCGGCCGCCCGCAAGGAAGGCCTGTCCGCGCAGGACGTCACCGAGCTCGCCCTGGTCACCGGGTCCGCCTCGCTGGAGCGGATCGCCGCCGGAACCGCGATCGACGCGGGCGGACTCGTGCCCGACCTGCACGACACCAACAGCTGGATCCAGACGGTCGAGGAGGTCGAACCGATCGAGTTGCTGGAGGTCCAGCTCTGCAACTCCACCGCGCCGTTCATCCTGATCAGCCGCCTCCGCCCGGCGATGGCCGCGACCGCCGCCAAGCGCTCCTACGTGGTCAACGTGTCCGCGATGGAAGGGGTGTTCAGCCGCGGCTACAAGGGCGCGGGCCACCCGCACACCAACATGGCCAAGGCCGCGCTGAACATGCTCACCCGCACCAGCGCCCAGGAGATGTTCGAGAAGGACGGCATCCTGATGACGGCCGTCGACACCGGCTGGATCACCGACGAGCGCCCGCACCCCGACAAGATCCGCCTTGCCGAGGAGGGCTTCCACGCCCCGCTCGACCTGGTCGACGGAGCCGCCCGCGTCTACGACCCGATCGTGCGCGGCGAGGAGGGCGAGGACCTGTACGGCTGCTTCCTCAAGGACTACGCGCCCGCCAACTGGTAGCCGACAGGTCACGCCGCGGACGCGGCAGCATCGGTCGCGCCGTTGCGTGCGACGCCGTGGACCCGGCCGGGGCATCGCTCCTGGCCGGGTCTTTTCCGTATGCGGTGGCCGAAAGTGACCTATGGCACGCGTTCCATCGAGCGGGAACGCGCTCATTTGGTTAGTCTTATGCGAACGGACGTCATCGAGGAGCCCACAAACCCTCCTCGGCCGTCCTGGGACAGGCTTGTCAACCGAGTCGCCGTCCCGCCCCGTATCCGGCGCCACCGCGACCGAACTGTTCCTACCCCTGCCCTCGCGGGTGGTCGATACCCGGTTGTGAGACCGGGGCGTCGGCATCGCCTCGGGGATACGCGACACAAAGGAGTGCGCGGTGACGACACCAGAACTGACGAAGCACGAGAAACGACCGGCCGAACGCCACGGAGAGCGGGCCCGCGGTCCCGAGAAGCTCCGGAACATCGAAGTGTGGGCCAGGTCCGCACCGATCCGGCTGGCCGGCTACGAGGACGACCTCGCCGAGCCGCACATCCTGCCCGGCATCGACTGAGCGCTTCTCGCCTTCACACCCGAGCTCCGGCCAACCCCTCAACGGGTGGGCCGGAGCTCGGCCGTTACGGGGTGGTGCGGACGTACCGGCGTCCGGAGCCACCGGCTGATCGTGCGGTCCTGACCGCAACTTCGGCACGTCATCGGATGGTTGAGGGATCGCCCGGGTGTTCAAGGCCGCCTGGTCGGGCTGAGCCAGGCCGGGCCGAGCGAGACGGGCGGCATGAAGTCCCGCACGTAGGTGCGGTGCCACCAGCGTCCGGTGGCCCGCAGTTCGCGCCAGGTCGTGAACCGGTAGCGGTACATCCTGGCGCGGACATGCGTGGGCGGGGCCTCGGGAAACGGGTTGTGACGCAGCAGCCGCAGCGTGTCCCGGTCGTTCTCCAGCAGCCGTTCCACGAACTGGCCGAACCAGGGGCCCGCGTACGCGGGGGAGAGCGCCGCGAACCACATCAGCCAGTCGAGCCGCAGATGGTACGGGGCGAACTGGCGGGGCAGCCGGCGCGGATCGCCCGGTTTGCCGCGGAAGCCGTACTCCCGCCAGACCGTGCCCTCGTGGAGCACCCGCTCGTCCGTGCCTTCGACCACGACCTCCAGCCGGACCCGGCTGATGCTGCCGAACGCGCCGTAGGTGTTGACCAGATGCAGCGGGTCGAACGAGCGGTTCATCACCTGGCGGCGGGAGACCAGATTGCGCGCCGGGCGGTAGCTGAGGAACACCACCAGAGCAGTGACGGCGATGACGACGATCTCGTACCAGAGGGGCGGCGCGGACTGCGCCGGCGGTTCGGTGAACAGGGACCAGTCGACGGCGGACAGCGCGAGGGTGATCGTCACCCAGTTCAGCCAGGCGAAGTTCCCCGACAGGACCAGCCACAGCTGGGTGACGATCATCAGCCCCGCGGCCGCGCTCGCCACCGGCTGCGGAGTGAAGAGGAGCACCGGCACCAGGAGTTGGGTGACGTGGTTGGCCGCCACCTCGACCCGGTGCACGGGCTTCGGCAGCCGGTGGAAGAACCAGCTCAGCGGACCCGGCATCGGCTGGGTCTCGTGGTGGTAGTACAGACACGTCAGCTTGCGCCAGCACTCGTCGCCGCGGATCTTGATCATCCCGGCGCCGAACTCCACCCGGAACAGCACCCAGCGCAACAGCCACAGCACCAGGACCGGCGGAGCCGTGTGCGCGTTGCCGAGGAACACGGCGAGGAAGCCGGTCTCCAGCAGCAACGACTCCCAGCCGAAGCTGTACCAGGTCTGACCGACCTGGACGATCGAGAGATAGAGCGCCCAGGGCAGCGCCCAGAGCAGCATCGCCGCCCAGAGCGGAACGTACGAGTCCACCCCCGCGAGCAGGGCGACGGCGAGCGCGCAGCCGGTCCAGGAGACGAATGCGAAGAAACGGTCGGAGTAGTGGAACCGGAAGAGGCCGGGCGCGCTGTGCCAGTCCGTGCGCCGCAGAAAATCGGGCACGGGCAGCATGCCGCGTTCACCGATCAGCGCCCGGAACTGGAGCACGGCGGTGAGGAAGGCGAAGAGATAGACGCCGGCGAGAGCCCGCTGGAAGACCAGCCGGCTGAGCCAGTACCCGTCTGCGGTGAACCAGTCCATCCCTTCCAGTATCGGCCCGGTGGCCCGGCTCAGCCCTTCAGACGCGCTCGTTTCGGCCTTCGGTGACGATACGGCGCAGCGTGGTGCCGAGCCTACGGGCGTACCAGCGCTGGAGCACCGGCACGACGGGCCCCGCGAGGCGCGAGTACCAGGCGGCCGGGCGGCTGAACGCCATGACGGTGAACCACACCGTCCCGTCGTCCGTCAGCTCCACGACGAAGGACTCCTCGCCGCATTCCGGGTGCCGGACCTCGGTCCCGTAGGCGAATCCGATGCGGTCGTCCTCGTAGGCGGCCCAGACGACCCGGCAGGGCGCCGTGAAACGGAACGGGCCGACGCCCAGCGACACCCGTACGGAGCCCCCGGCCTCGGCGCGGGCCGCCGACGCGTGGACCCGGGCACCGCTGGTGCGATGCATGCGCCAGCCGGTGACCGCCGCGCCCGCCGCCTCCAGGTCGGCCCGGCCGCGCCCGACCCGGGTCCGGTGGTGGAGGTGGTGGTAGCCGTCGGGGAGCGGGCCGAGGCGGGTGGCTCCGACCTCGGGGTAGGTGAGGGTGCTCATACGGTCCTGCCTTTGTGATCGGTGGGGTTCTGGAGCCTTTGCCAGGCGAGCACCGAGCAGAGTGCGAAGCCCAGTGCGTTGCCGAGGCCGTGGGTGGCGGCCATCCAGGTCAGTGTGGGGTGCGGGATTCCGGTGGCCTCGCCGAGCGCCCAGCTCAGTGCGAGCACCATGGTGACCGCGAGCACGGCGGACGAGGTGGCCAGCAGCAGGCGGGTGATGCCGTCCTGTTGCCCGCCGCGGACCGAGCGCCAGGTGAGAAGGGCGACGGTCCACATGCCCGCCGTCAGCACGACCGCTCCGGCCAGTTCGGCCCAGTCCCCGATGAAGTAGCCGATGAGGACGAGCAGGGTGCCCAGCGGCACGCTCAGCGCGGCGAACCGTCCCGCGGTGCTGCCGGCGACCCGGGAGACGAGTCCCGCGACCAGCGCGGCGGCGAATCCGGCGAAGTGGAAGTGCGGCACGGTCAGCGCGAGGATGCCGAGTCCGAAGCCGAAGAGCGGGTGCCCCGAGCGTTCGGCGACCAGTGCGGTGGCGGCGACCGACGGGGTGACCAGGGCGGTGAGCAGGGAGACCTCGGCAGGTGCCACGGCGGCGATTCCGGTCGCCGAGAGCTTGCGGAGCAGCCGCAGTGGGGCGTGCAGCGCGAGGAGTACGGCCCCGAGCGCGTAACAGGCCGCCAGGGTGGTGGCGGGCACGCCGCGCGGCAGCCACAGCGCGACGGCGCCGGGCACGGCGAAGAGCGGCCACAGACGCCGTATCCGGTCCAGCTCGGGAGCACCGGCCAGCCGCAGCCCCGCGGGGACCACCACCAGCATGCCCAGCATCACGATCAGATCGACCAGTACAGACATCGAGCCCCCGACTTGAACGTGTTCAAGTATGTTCGGCGATGACTCTACGGCCTCTCTTGAACGCGTTCAAGAGAGGCCGTGGCAACGTGACCGCGGCGGCCGGAGAGGACGACGCACGCACGGCGCGTCCGCGGGGCGTATTCCTGGCGCCGTACAGCCGCTTCAGCGGCGCGCGACAGCTCCGTAGGGACTCACAGGACTCCCCGGCGCCACTCCCGTACCAGCAGCCAGCCGAGGTACGCGCCCCCGATGGCCATCGTGTAGATGCCGACGGGCAGGTTGTCGAAGAGCGGCAGTTGCTGGGCGCAGAGATCCGCGAGTACCAGCAGCAGCGCGCCGGTCAGCGTCGACAGCAGCAGGTGCGGGCCGGAGACCCGGGTGATCCGCTTGGCGATCTGCGGGGCCGTCAGCGAGATGAACGCGATGGGCCCGGCGACACCGACGGCGCCCGCCGAGAGCACGATCGCGAGGACGACGGCGATCGTCTTCGTGCCGCGGGGGCCGGACCCGAGCGCGCCCGCGATGTCGTCGCCCATCTCCTCGATGTCCAGCCGCCGGGCGATCAGGGCGGTGAGCGGAGCGACTACCAGCAGCACCAGCCAGATCGTGCCGGCATCGTCCCAGGACCGCGCCGACAGGCTGCCGTTGACGTAGGCGCTGAGAACGGCGGCCCGGTCCCGCTCCATGGCGTAGACGACGTACTGGGTGACCGCCGCACCCATCGCGGCGACCCCGATCCCGGCGATGACGAGCCGGGCCGGGTTACGGAATCCGGTGCCGGTCGACACATGGACCAGCACCATTGCCAGGAGGGCCCCGAGCAGCGCGCCGAGCCCCACCGGCACCGTGTCCGGGAACATCAGGGCGACGATCGCGGCGCCCGCCCCCGCGCCGGCCCCCAGCCCGATCACATCGGGGCTGCCGAGCGGATTGCGGGTGACGGACTGGAACAGCGCCCCGGACAGACCGAGCGCCCCACCGGTGCCCACGGCGACCGTCAGCCGTGGGCCGCGCAGGCGTTCCAGGACGAAAGCGTATTTGCCCTCGGCCCCGCCGGTCACCGCTCCGGCGAGATCGGCGAGCGGAATGCCCAGCCGCCCGAACGACAGCGTGGCGACCGCGGCCACCACCAGCAGCAGGAACAGGACGAGCGCCGTCAGCACCGACACCCGCCGGACCGGCACCGCCACGGTCCGGCCGATCGTCAGGAACCCCCTGGGCGACGCCGTGCGGAATCCGGCCTGATGCGACGTCATGCGGCACCCCTCATCCTGCGTACGGCGACGAGCAGCGCGGGCGCCCCGATGAACGCGGTCACGACACCGACCATCAGTTCCTGCGGGCGCATGACCACCCGGCCCACCACATCCGCGAGGAGCAGCAGCGCGGGACCGGCCAGCGCCGAGAAGAGGATCTGCATACGGAAGTCGACACCGACCAGGGCCCGCACCACATGCGGAACGGCCAGCCCGACGAAGGCGATCGGGCCGACGGCCGCCGTCGCCGCGGCACTCAGCAGCGTGGCCGAGAGCAGCCCGCCCGCCCGCACCAGGGCCGGATTCGCTCCGAGGGACGCCGCGGCCGAGTCACCGAGTGCGAGCGTGTTGAGGCCCGGCCCCAGCAGGACCGCGATCAGCAGACCGGCCACCGCGAACGGCAGGACCGACCAGAAGACGTCGAAGTCCCGGCCGCCGAGCGCGCCGACGACCCAGTACCGATAGCTGTCGAAGACCTTCGGCCGGCTCAGCGTCACCGCCTGGATGAACGACATCAGTACGGCGGAGAGCACCGCACCGGCCAGCACGAGCCGCGCCAGACCGCCGCCCGACCCCGCCGATCCGATCGCATGGACGAGCAGACCGGCGATCAGCGCACCGGGCAGCGCCCACCACATGGTGTCCGTACTGCCCGACGCCCCCAGGAAGGCGGTCGCGGCGACGATGCTCGCGGAGGCGCCGGCGTTGATCCCGAGGAGACCGGGATCGGCCAGCGGATTACGGGTCACGCCCTGCATGAGGGTGCCCGCGACGGCCAGGCAGAGACCGGCGAGCACACCGAGCGCGGTCCGCGGACAGCGGCTCTCGACGATGGTGGTGACATTCGGATCGGCGGTACCGGACAGGACGTGCAGCACATCGCCGAACGACGTGGTCCGGCTGCCGAACATGACGCTCGCGAACACGGCGAGCACGAGGACGACGACTGCGATGACGACGGAATACACCCGCCGAGCGGTGCGGGTCCCTGAGGTTCCGGCACCGCTCGGCGGTGCGTGTGTGGTGGTGGCCATGTGCGGGATGGTCGGCCTCAGCCCTTGTCGGCGGCCTTGACGGCCTTGTCGATCAACGGCAGGTAACGGTCTATCACCCACGGCACGGTGAGCGGGTTGATGATCGAGGAGGCCGTGACGAAGGAGTTGTCCTTGCCCGCGACCACGGCGCCGCTCTTGACCGCCCCGATCGCCGCGTACAGCGGCTGCGCCTCGATCTCCTCACGGGACTTGTCGTCGGTGTAGAACGTGAAGACGAGGTCGCTGTCCTTCAGCTTCTCGGCGTTCTCCAGCCCGATGAGCGCCGAGTCGGTGCCCCTGGTCTCCTTGAAGGTGTTCACCACCGGGTCGACGGTGAGACCGAGCGAGGAGACCATCTCGACGCGCTGCTCGTTGGGCTTGAACACGCCGAGGGTGCCGGGGCCGGTGTTGTAGATGTACGAGAACGTGTGCTTCTTGTAGTCCGGCCGGGTCGCCGCCGCGTCGGACAGTTGCTTCTCGATCTTCGAGATGAGGGTCTTCGCCTTGTCCGGCCGGCCCAGCGCCTTGGCGACGATGTCTATCTGCTCGTCCCAGTCCGTGCTCCACGCCAGATCGGGATAGGCGACCGTGGGGGCGATGTCCTTGAGGATGCCGTAATCCTTCTGCGTGATCCCGGACCACGGCGCGAGGATGACATCCGGCTCCAGCTCGGTGATGGCCTCGAAGTCGATGTCCTCGCCGCCGGTGAACTGGGTCGGCAGCTTGTCGCCCTTCTTCTTCACCGCTTCGTGGATCCATGGCAGATAGCCCGACTTGTCGCTTCCCCACTCGTAACTCTCGATGCCCACCGGGGTGTGGCCGAGCGCGATGGCCGTCTCCGCCGAACCCTGGCCGAGGGTGACGACCCGTTCGGGCTGCTTCTTGATCTCCGCCGTGCCGAGCGCGCTCTTGATGGAGACCGGGAACGCTCCGCCACTCTTCCCGGCTGCGCCCGAGGTCTCCTTGCCGTCGTCGCTCGACGAACAAGCACCGAGGACGAGAACGAACGCTGCGGCGGTGGCAGTTGCGGCGAGCGTCCGGCGACGCACGCGGGTGAACCGGGACATGGGTGTACCTCATGGGTAGGTGGACGGGGCGGGCGATTCCCACGCGGAGCGTCAGAACTTAGGTAAGCCTAAGCTAAGTGGACCTCCGCCTACAACCGGCCTCCTGGGATTGTCAGAGTCATGACAATGTCACTGGCAACGTCGGGGCGCTGCAGGGTCGTTGAGCGAAATCCCGGCCGGGCAGCTCCGCCGAGGTGGACGGAGCTGCCCCTCCTGACGGTACGGACCGTCGGTCCGTACCGTCAGGAACGGTCCGTACTGTCAGGAGCGGGGCTCGGAAGCGTCCAGCATGGCGTCGCGCTCCACGACCTTGATCCGCTCGCGCCCCTGCTCCGCCCCCAGCGCCCGCTCATGCGCGTCCAGGCGGTACCAGCCCTCGCGGGTGGTGTAACGGACGCCGCGCTCCTCCAGGAACGCGGTGACGGCCTCCGGCTCGGGCCGCTCCGGCGCCGGGAGTCGGCCCGTTGCGTGGTCCTCCAGGAGGCAGGCGACCGTCTCGTTGGCGTCGCCCTTGGTGTGGCCGATCAGGCCGATCGGGCCGCGCTTGATCCATCCCGTGACGTACACCGAGGGCATGGGCTCCACGCCGTCGACGACGCGCCCCGCGGCGTGCGGGACGGTGCCGGAGGCCACGTCGAACGGGAGCTTCGGGAGCTCCTGCGAGTAGTAACCGACCGCACGGTAGACGCTCTGCACGTCCCAGTCGGTGAAGCGTCCGGTGCCCTTGACGTTCCCGGTGCCGTCCAGCTCGGTCCGCTCGGTGCGCAGGCCGACGACTCGGCCGTCCTCGCCGAGGATCTCCGCCGGGGACTCGAAGAAGTGCAGGAACAGCTTGTGCGGCCGGTCGCCCACGTCGCGGATGGCCCAGTTCTCCAGCGTGGAGGCGACCATGTTGGCCTGCTTGTTGCCGCGCCGGGTCTCGATCGAACCCTGGTCGTACTCGATGTCCTCGGGGTTGACGATGACCTCGATGTTCGGCGAGTGGTCCAGTTCCCGCAGCTCCATCGGGCTGAACTTGGCCTGCGCGGGACCGCGGCGCCCGAAGACGTGCACTTCCAGGGCCTTGTTGGCCTTCAGGCCCTCGTGGACGTTCGCGGGTATCTCGGTCGGCAGCAGTTCGTCCGCAGTCTTGGCGAGCATGCGCGCCACGTCCAGGGCCACATTGCCCACCCCGAGAACGGCGACCTTCTCCGCCTCCAGGGGCCAGGTGCGCGCCACGTCGGGGTGTCCGTCGTACCAGGAGACGAAGTCGGCTGCGCCGTGGGAGCCGTCCAGGCCGCTGCCGGGGATGTCGAGCGCGCGGTCCGCGTCGGCGCCGGTGGAGAAGATCACCGCGTCGTAGAAGGACCGCAGATCGTCCAGGTCGATGTCGGCGGGGTAGTCGACGTTGCCGAACAGCCGCAGTTGCGGCTTGTCGAGCACCTGGTGCAGTGCCTGGACGATGCCCTTGATCCGCGGGTGGTCGGGGGCAACCCCGTAACGGATCAGGCCGAAGGGGGCGGGCATCCGCTCGAACAGGTCGATCGAAACCCCCGGGTCCTGTGCGGCCTCGGATTTCAGCAGCGCGTCCGCAGCGTAGATTCCGGCGGGGCCGGCTCCGACTATGGCGACGCGGACGGGGCGGGTCATGGAGTTGCAGGTCCTTAGAACGGGCTGACGCGGGCGGTGCGGCGCAGGGTAGAGGTAAGGATGGGCTTACCGTGCGCCACGGGACACGGTAACCGTTGCTGACCTGCGGTCTCCGTCCGGGCGGCCCTACGGGCGCTCCCGAACGGTGCTCTCCGGTGTCCGGCACGGGTCCGGGAGCCGACCCCGAACGCCTGGCGCCGGAATCCCCACGGGTGCGGGGTTCACTCGAAGATTCGGACAAATGATGGCAGAGTGACCCGCATGGATGATCGGGTAGCGGGTGCCCTGTCACTCCCGGACGCCTGGCCCGCCCACCCGGATCTCAGTCTCGCCCTGAACCGTATGGGCAGCTTCGACTGGGACCTCGACAGTGGCCTCATGCACATGGACCGTCCCGCACTCGAGGTGTTCGATCTGCGCGACGAGGAATACGACAACCGGCCGGAGTCGATCGCGTCGCGGGTGCCACCGGACGAGGGTGTCCGGCTCGACGCGATGGTCGCGCAGGCCCTCAAGAACGGGCAGCGGAACTACGGCGCGTACTTCAGGATCCTGCGGCGCGACGGCACGCTGCGCTGGACCCACACCCAGGGCTTCATCCAGCGCGACGAGAGCGGCCGTCCCCATCGCATCATCGGTATCGTCCGCGACGCCACCCAGGAGCTGGCCGACTCGACGGCCCGGCGGGAACTGGACATGGAGCGCCGGCGCCGCACCAGCCTGGTGGAGGGCACCACGGCCGCACTCGCCCATGCCCGGACGGTCCGCGACGTCATCGAGGTGCTGAAGAACTCCCAGGGGCTGGCGCATCTCGGTGCGACCAGCCTGGTCGTCGGGCTGATCGAGGCCGGACGCATCCATCTGGTGGCGGACGGCCCGGAGGGCTCGTTCGTCCCCGGTACGCGGTACACCCGGATGGACGAGGAGTACCCGATGAGCGAAGTCGTACGCACCCTCGCGCCCCGCTTCATCGACTCCGCCACGGACTTCGCCACCTCGTACCCGATTCTCTGGCCGCACATCAGCCACCTCGGCATCACATCCGCCGCGTATCTGCCGCTGATCGCCCAGGCCCGGCCCATAGGTGCCCTTGGGCTGCTCTACAGCGACAAGGCGGGCTTCACCGGCGACGAACGCAATCTGCTCGTCGCGCTCGGCAGCTCCATCGCCCAGAGCCTGCAGCGGGCCATGCTGTACGAACAGGAGCACGATCTCGCCGAGGGCCTCCAGCAGGCCATGCT
Organism: Streptomyces sp. NPDC111516; assembly: GCF_055635345.1. Taxonomy (NCBI): domain Bacteria; kingdom Bacillati; phylum Actinomycetota; class Actinomycetes; order Kitasatosporales; family Streptomycetaceae; genus Streptomyces; species Streptomyces sp. NPDC111516. The sequence goes on from NZ_JBVKBV010000017.1 coordinate 110,226, forward strand.
GCCGCGCCGGATCCCCGACGTGCCGGGGGCGCAGGTCGCCGTCCGGTACCGGTCGGCCCGGCTGGGCCGGGACATCGGAGGCGACTGGTACGACGTCATCCCGCTGCCCGGCGGCCGGGTCGGGGCCGTCATCGGGGACGTACAGGGCCATGACACGCATGCCGCGGCGGTCATGGGGCAGCTGCGCATCGTGCTGCGGGCCTACGCGGCCGAGGGGCACAGCCCCGCCACTGTGATGGCCCGCGCCTCCGTCTTCCTCCACGAACTGGACACCGACCGCTTCGCGACCTGCACCTACGCCGAGGTCGACCTGACGACCGGAGTGATGCAGCTGGTCCGGGCCGGTCACGTCGATCCGCTGCTGCGCGACATCGACGGCAACTGTCACAGGCTGGTAGCGGAGGGCGGGTTGCCGCTGGGGCTCTCCGCCGAGTTCGGACGGCTCGAATATCCGGTCGGCACGGTCGAGCTGGACCCCGGTCAGGTGCTGCTGCTGTTCACCGACGGGCTGGTGGAGACGCCCGGCGCCGATCTCGACGAGGGTATCCAGCTGCTGACGTCCACGGTGCGCAATGGTCCGCGGGGCCTGCAGGAGCTGGCCGACCGGCTCTGCGAAGAGGTCGACGAGCGCGGCGGCGAGGACGATGTGGCGGTCCTGCTGCTGGGCCGCAAGATCGCTCACGCGCCCCAACCCGGCGGCAGGCTCCAGCAGCATGTCGCCCAGGGCGACCCGGAGGCGCTGAGCTCCGCGCGGCACATGATCCGGGCGGCGGTACGGGCCTGGGGTGCCAAGACGCGGGCCGACGAGGTCGAGTTGGCGGCCGACGAGCTGATCACCAATGCGCTGATGCACACCGATGGTGGGGCGATCGTCACGATCCGGGTGCTCACCGGGTCCGAGCGGCGCCTGCGGGTCGATGTCGAGGACCGTTCCAGCGCGCTGCCCCGACGCCGGGACGCGGGGGAGGCCGGGGTTTCCGGGCGGGGGCTGATGCTGGTGGACCGGCTGGCGGACCTCTGGGGTGTGGAGTCGCGCGGTGTCGGCAAGTGCGTGTGGTGTGAATTCGTCATTCCGGAAAGCGAATGATGTGAATGGCCCGAATGATGTGGATAGCCCGGATGGTGCGGATATCGCGGATGGCGGGCCCCAGAGGGCGCCGCGTACGGGCCCGACAGACGCTGAGCACTACCCGACAGTAACAGAACGTAACATGTCAGTGCTTGACCGTAACCGACCGCAAGCGATTGACTGCCACTCCGTCAGTCCAGTCTTTCTATGACATGAGGATCCGTTGGGCACTGAGCTGCTGGCACCCCTCGACCTGGCCTTCTGGCACCTCGAATCCGATGCTCACCCCATGCACCTCGGTGCGCTCGCCGTCTTCTCCCCGGCCCCCGGCCCGGCGCACGGCGCGAGCGCCGGGACCGTGCTGGAACTGCTGGGTACCCGCGCCGCAGCGATTCCGCGGCTGCGGATGCGGGTCAGGGACGTACTGCTGCCGGTCGGCGGCGCGGCCTGGTTCGTGGACAAGGACTTCGACGTGCGGCGGCACATCGCACGGGTGCGGCTGACCGAGGCGGAGTCGCGCGGCGGGGACGACGGATTCATGGCGGGCGCCACCCGGCTGGCGGGCGAGCTGATGGAACGACCGCTCGAACGGGGCCTGCCGCCCTGGCAGATGTACGTGATCGGCGGCGCCGACGGCGGCCCCTTCGCCGTGCTCGTCAAGCTCCACCACGCGCTCGCCGACGGAATGCGCGCGGTCGCCATCGGCGCCGGGATCTTCGACGAGATCGCCTCCGCCGCCGGCCGCGCCCGCGGCAGCATCCCCACCCGCGGGGCGCGCGCGGTCCCGCCCCGCTCCTGGATGCCGGGCCCGCGCCAGGTCGCCGGCCTCGCGCTGGGCCGGATCGAGGACCTCGGCCGGGCCTTCGGGGTCGGTGCCTCCATGGTGCGGGCCAGCCGGCTCGACCTGCGCGGCGCGCCCGCGCTCACCGCGAGCTCCAGCGGCACCCGGCGGCTCGCCACCGCCGACCTGGACCTCGACGCGGTCCAGCGGATCCGCCGCGCCGCCGGAGGTACGACCAATGACGTCCTCCTCGCGGTCGTCGCCGGGGCCCTCCGCCGCTGGATGCTGGAGCGCGGAGAAGCGCTGCCGGCCGAGGACCCGCGCGCCCTGGTGCCGGTCTCCCGCCGCAGACCGGGCCAGGCCGCCGCGACCGGGAACAAGCTCTCCGCCTATCTGCTCGGACTCCCTGTCCGCGAATCCGACCCCTGGGAACGGTTCCGTATCGTCCGCACCGCCATGGACCGCAACAAGTCCGCGGGGCCCTTCCGCGGTGCCGGTGCGGTCGCCGTGCTCGCCGATCAACTGCCTTCGCTGGCCCACCGCTTCGGCGCGCCCATCGCCGGGAACGCGGCCAGGATGCTCTTCGACGTCCTGGTCACCAGCGTGCCCCTGCCGCGCTCGGCGCTCTCCCTCGGCGGCTGCCCGCTGCGCGCCGTCTACCCGATGGCGCCGCTGGCCCGCGGCCAGTCCCTGGCCATCGCCCTGTCCACGTACGGCGGCCGGGTGCGGGTCGGGCTGGTGGCCGACGGCAAGGCGCTGCCCGATCTGGAGCGGCTGGCGAGCTGTGCCCATGACGAGGTGGCGCACCTGCTCGAACTGCTGCCGACCGGTTGAACGGTCCGCACCCGATCAACCATAGATCGGACAGATTCCTGGAAATATGCCGCAGTTCGTGGTGTCAGAGGTATTGACGTGCCCAAGTGATCCGATGAATAGTCGCTGTGTGACAGGAAGTGATCACCGGGGAGGGCGACGGAAGCATGCGGCGCAACAGGCTGGGCAGCAGCACGGTCGAGGTCACCGAACTGTCCTTCGGTGCCGCTGCCATCGGTAATCTCTTCAGCGCCGTCGACCCCGCGCAGGCGGCGGCCGCCGTGGACGCCGCATGGGGCGAGGGCATCCGCTGTTTCGACACTGCGCCGCACTACGGACTCGGCCTCTCCGAACGACGGCTCGGCGAGGCCCTGCGTGGCAGACCCCGCGACTCCTACGTGCTGTCCACCAAGGTGGGACGGGTACTCGACCCGCTGCCCGCCGGCACCGCCTTCGAGACCATGTCCGGCGGGCTGTCCGAGGGCTTCGCCGTGCCGGCCACGCACCGCCGCCGCTGGGATTTCAGCGCCGACGGTGTGCGCCGCAGCATCGAGGACAGTCTGGAACGGCTCGGACTCGACCGCGTCGACATCGTCTATCTGCACGACCCGGACGACCACGCGGAGGCCGCGTTCCACGAGGCCTACCCGGCACTGGAGAAGCTGCGCGCACAGGGCGTCATCGGAGCCATCGGTGCCGGGATGAACCAGACCGCCATGCTCACCCGCTTCCTGCGCGACACCGACATCGACGTCGTGCTCTGCGCAGGCCGCTACACCCTCCTCGACCAGTCCGCCCTCACCGAGCTGCTGCCCGAGGCCGCCGCCCGCGGCCGCAGTGTCGTCGTCGGCGGGGTCTTCAACTCCGGGCTCCTCGCCGACCCGCGCCCTGGTGCCACGTACGACTACACGGCCGCGTCGCCGGCCCTCCTGGACCGGGCGCTGCGGATCAAGGCCGTCACCGAGGGCCACGGCGTCCCGCTGCGGGCCGCCGCCCTCCACTACCCGCTCGCGCACCCGGCCGTCGCCGGAGTGCTCGTCGGCACCCGCTCCCCGGACGAGGTGCACGACGCCGCCGCCCTGCTCCGCCGCGAGATCCCGGACGGACTCTGGGACGACCTGCGCGCCGAGGGCCTGCTGACCGAGGACGGACACTGAGATGAGAATCGCCCTGCACACCAAGGTCCGCGCCGACCGCATCGAGGAGTACGAGGCCGCGCACCGCGAAGTCCCCGCGGAGCTCACCACCGCGATCCGCGCGGCGGGCGGCGCCTCCTGGACGATCTGGCGCAGCGGCACCGACCTCTTCCACGTCATCGACTGCGAGGACTACGCCGCACTCCTCGCCGAACTGGAGAAACTCCCGGTCAACGTCGCCTGGCAGGCCAGGATGGCCGAACTCCTCGACATCGCGCACGACTACTCCTGCGACGGTGCCGAAGCCGGTCTCCCGGTCGCCTGGGAGCTGTGACATGAGCGGCCCACAACGGATCGTCGACGCCCACCACCATGTGTGGGACCTGTCGGTACGCGACCAGGACTGGATCACCGGCGACGAACTCGCCCCGCTCCGGCGCACCTTCACCCTCGCCGACCTGGAGCCCGAGGCACGCGCCGCCGGGGTGTACGCCACCGTCCTCGTCCAGACCGTCACCATCCCCGCGGAAACCCCCGAGTTCCTGGCCCTCGCCCACGACAACGACCTCGTCGCGGGCGTCGTCGGCTGGTGCGACCTCACCGCCCCGGACATCGCCGACACCCTGGCCGCGCTGCGTGAACTCCCCGGCGGCGACCGGCTCGTCGGCATCCGCCACCAGGTCCAGGGCGAACCCGACCCCGCATGGCTGCTGCGCCCCGACGTCCGGCGCGGACTGCGTGCCGTCGCCGACGCGGGGCTCGTCTACGACCTCGTCGTCCAGGCCCGCCAACTGCCCGCCACCGTCCAGGCCGCCGACCTGCTGCCCGGGGTGACCTTCGTACTCGACCACGCCGGCAAACCGCCCGTCGCCACCGGTGGACTGCACCCCTGGGCCGACGATCTCCGGGCCCTCGCCGCCCGCCCCAACACCGTGTGCAAACTGTCCGGCCTCGTCACCGAGGCCGATGTGCACTCCTGGACCGTGAACGATCTGCGCCCGTACGCCGACACCGTCCTCGACGCCTTCGGGCCCGACCGGCTGATGTTCGGCTCGGACTGGCCGGTGTGCCGGCTCGCCGCCACGTACCCGGAAGTCGTCGAAACGGCACGCACCCTGACCGACGCCCTCACCGAGGACGAGCGGCACCGCGTCCTCGCCGCCACGGCCGAGCGCGTGTACGGCCTCTGACAGGCGTCCGGCCGACGCTTCCGGCAGTCTGGAACCATGCCCGAACTGCCGGAAGTCGAAGCCCTGCGGGTCTTCCTCGACGACCACCTCGTCGGCAGGGAGATCGACCGCGTCCTGCCGCTCGCCGTCAGCGTCCTCAAGACGTACGACCCGCCCCTCACCGCGCTGCACGGCTCCGCGGTCACGGACATCGCCCGACACGGCAAGTTCCTGGACATCGGCGCCGGCCCGCTCCACCTGATCACCCACCTCGCCCGGGCCGGCTGGCTGCGGTGGAAGGACGGCTTCCCCACCACACCGCCGCGCCCCGGCAAAGGACCCCTGGCGCTGCGCACCGTACTCACCGGAGGCGACGGCTTCGACCTCACCGAGGCGGGCACCGCCAAACGCCTCGCCGTCTACCTGGTGCACGACCCGGCCGAGGTGCCCGGCATCGCCCGCCTCGGCCCCGACCCCCTCGACGACTCCTTCGACCGGGACGCGTTCGCCGCGCTGCTCGCCGGGGAACGCCGCCGGATCAAGGGCGCCCTGCGCGACCAGTCCCTGATCGCGGGCATCGGCAACGCCTACAGCGACGAGATCCTGCACGCGGCGAGGATGTCGCCGTACCTGCTCACCGCGAACCTCACCGCCGACCAGATCAGCCGGCTGCACACCGCCCTGCGCACCACACTCCGCGACGCGGTCGCCCGCTCCAGCGGACTGCGGGCCGGAGAGCTCAAGGCCGAGAAGAAGAGCGGGATGCGCGTCCACGGACGCACCGGCGAGGCGTGCCCCGTCTGCGGGGACACCATCCGGGAGGTGTCGTTCAGCGACTCCTCCCTCCAGTACTGCCCCACCTGCCAGACCGGCGGCAAACCGCTGGCCGACCGCCGCCTGTCCCGACTGCTCAAGTAGTCCGGTCGGGTGCCCCGCACTCCGGCCCGGTACCCCCACGCACGTTCTACACTCCGCCCATGCTGCGCGTACTCGCCGTCGACGACGAAGAACCCGCCCTGGAGGAACTCCTCTACCTCCTGCGCGCCGATCCCCGCATCCGCAGTGCCGAGGGCGCCACCGGGGCCACCGAGGCACTGCGCCGCATCGGCAGCGCCGTCGAGGCGGGTCCCGACGACCCGTCGGCCATCGACGTCGTCTTCCTCGACATCCACATGGCGGGCCTCACCGGGCTCGACGTCGCCCAGCTGCTCGCCGGGTTCGCCGCACCCCCGCTCATCGTCTTCGTCACCGCGCACGAGGGTTTCGCCGTCCACGCCTTCGACCTGAAAGCTGTGGACTACGTCCTCAAGCCGGTCCGCCGCGAACGCCTCGCCGAAGCGGTCCGCCGCGTGGCCGAACAGGTCGGCGACCGCTCCGCACCCGTGCTCGACACCGCCAATGACCAGATACCGGTGGAGCTCGGCGGAGTGACCCGGTTCATCCCGATCGACGACATCGCCTACGCCGAAGCCCAGGGTGACTATGCCCGGCTGCACACCGCCACCGGCAGCCACCTCGTCCGCGTCCCCCTCACCACCCTGGAGGAACGCTGGCGCACCCGCGGCTTCGTACGCATCCACCGGCGCCATCTCGTCGCGCTGGGCCGGATCGACGAACTCCGCCTCGACGCGGGCAGCATGAGCGTGCGCGTCGGCACCGCGGAGCTCGCCGTGAGTCGTCGCCACGCCCGCGCGCTGCGCGATCTGCTGATGCGCCGGACCGGCCGCTGACCAGGGAATACCCGGACTCGAACCCCTTCCCACGAGGGTCCGGTGCTGCGTACACTCCGGGCCCATGTCCGCAGAGCCAACACCCCGGCGTGAAGTGGTGACGGGGGAGCCCCGGCGGGTGCGCCCGCTGCCGCGTTACCGCACCCAGTCGGAGATCGACGAGCAGACCGCACTGGGCGGCGCGTATGTCCGTTCGCTGATGCGCGGCCAACTGCGCGCCGGACTCACCGCCTTCATCGTCCTCGCGGTGGTCGTCGGCACAATGCCCCTGGTCTTCGAGGCCCTGCACAGCGCCGCGCTCGTCTGGGCGGTCCTCGGGTTCGCCGCCTATCCGCCCCTGACCCTGACCGCTTGGTGGTACGTGCGAAGAGCCGAGCGCAACGAACGCGACTTCGCCCGGCTCGTGGAAGGCCGCCCCGCACCGTGAGCCGCGCGTACGCGGTGGCGGCCGTCGGCTCCGTCGTGGTCGCGACCGTCCTCGTCGGCGGCTTCGGGCTGCGCATCTCCCGTACCACCTCCGACTTCTACGTCGCCTCGCGCACCGTACGGCCGCGGCTCAACGCCGCGGCTATCAGCGGCGAATACCTCTCCGCAGCTTCCTTCCTCGGCATCGCGGGCCTGGTCCTCGTGCACGGCCCGGACATGCTCTGGTACCCGGTCGGATACACCGCGGGTTATCTGGTGCTGCTGGTCTTCGTCGCCGCACCGCTGCGCCGCTCGGGGGCGTACACCCTGCCGGACTTCGCCGAAGGACGGCTGGAATCACGGCAGGTGCGCAGGTTGGTCAGCGTTTTCGTCGTCGCGGCGGGCTGGCTCTATCTCGTACCGCAGCTCCAGGGCGCGGGACTGACGCTCAAGATCCTGACCGGGGCGCCCGGCTGGCTCGGCGACGTGCTCGTGGCGTCCGTCGTCGTCATCGCCGTCGCCGCGGGCGGCATGCGGTCCATCACCTTCGTGCAGGTCTTCCAGTACTGGCTGAAACTGACCGCACTCCTCGTCCCCGCGATCTTCCTGGCACTCGCCTGGCAGGGCGACGGGCGGCCCCGCGTCCACTTCGACGAACAGCTCTCCGTCTTCCGCGCCGACCATCCGCTGTACGCCACCTACGGACTGATCGTCGCGACGTTCCTCGGCACGATGGGCCTGCCCCATGTCGTCGTCCGCTTCTACACCAGCCCCAACGGCCGCGACGCCCGCCGCACGACGGTCGCCGTCCTCGCCCTCATCGGCGTGTTCTACCTGCTGCCGCCGGTCTACGGCGCACTGGGCAGGCTTTACGCCCCCGAACTGATCCACGGCGGGGACGCGGACGCCGCCGTACTGCTGCTGCCCGGCCGGGTCATCGACGGGCTCGGCGGGGATCTGCTCGGCGCGCTCATCGCGGGCGGCGCCTTCGCCGCGTTCCTGTCGACCGCCTCCGGCCTCACGATGGCCGTCGCGGGCGTCATCACCCAGGATGTGCTCCCGTCACGCGGGGTACGGCACTTCCGGCTCGCCACCGTCCTCGCCATGTGCGTACCGCTGGCCGGTTCGCTGCTGGTCAGCCGGGTACCGGTGGCCGACTCGGTGGGGATGGCGTTCGCCGTCTCCGCGTCCTCCTTCTGCCCGCTGCTGGTCCTCGGCATCTGGTGGCGGCGGCTCACCCCGCCCGGCGCGATCGCCGGACTGCTGCTCGGCGGCGGCTCCGCGTTCCTGTCCGTCGCCATCACCGTCAGCGGCGCGGTACGCCCGCCCGGCTGGCCGCACGCCCTGCTCGCCTGGCCCGCCGTGTGGTCGGTGCCGGTCGGCTTCCTCGCCATGGTCCTGGTGTCCCTCGCCACGCCCGGCCGGATACCTCCCGGTACCAACGCCGCCATGACCCGCTTCCACCTTCCGGAAGCGCTGTGAGGGCCCGGCAGCGGGCTTCGCGGCGTCGCGGGGCTGGGGTACGCACCTCGCGGCGTTGTCGTCAATCACCAACGCTCCGCGTTGCCTCAATCCTCCGCCTTGCGATGCACGTACCCCAGCCCCGCTCCTTCACCCGCGCTGCCCGCTGCCGGGCCCTCGCTGTGAGGGCCCGGCAGCGGGCCCTCCTGACCTCGGGGAGACACCGATGACCGGGGCCGGATACGCCGTAGTCGTCCTGCTCGTCCTTCTGCTGCTCGGCGCGGGCTTCCTGCTCGGCCGCCGCACCGCCCGCCCGGTCCGCACCAGCGACGTCGGAACCCCCGTCGAGCATGCCACCTTCGAGACCCTGCACACCGCCTCGCTCGCCGCGCCCCCGCTGCGCGCCGGGCTCACCGAGGAGAGCGCCCGCAAATCCGCCCGCGGACTCCGCTCCCTGCTCGGCACCGACGCCCTCTGCCTCACCGACCGCGACCGGGTGCTCGTCTGGGACGGCGCGGGCGAACACCACGGCCGGCACGTCATGGACCAGGTGCGGGGTCTCCTCTCCAGTGGCCGCGACACCGCCTTCGCCAGCGACTGCGACGACCTCGACTGCCCGCTGCGCTGGGCCGTGGCCGTGCCGCTCACCGTCGACCACCGGGTCCTCGGCACCCTCATCGCCTACGCCCCGCGCGAATCCGCGGTGCTCGCGCGAGCGGCCGGAGAAGTGGCCCGCTGGGTCTGCGTACAGCTGGAACTCGCCGAACTCGACCGCTCCCGCACCCAGCTCATCGAGGCCGAGATCAGGGCGCTGCGGGCCCAGATCTCCCCGCACTTCATCTTCAACTCACTCGCCGCCATAGCCTCGTTCGTCCGCACCGACCCCGAGCAGGCCCGCGAACTCCTCTTGGAATTCGCCGACTTCACCCGCTACTCGTTCCGGAGCCACGGCGACTTCACCACCCTCGCCGATGAACTCCACTCCATCGACCAGTACCTGGCACTGGTGCGGGCCCGCTTCGGCGAACGGCTCGCCGTCACCCTCCAGGTCGCCCCCGAAGTGCTGCCCGTCGCCCTGCCGTTCCTCTGCCTCCAGCCGCTCGTCGAGAACGCCGTCAAACACGGCCTCGAAGGAGCCGTCACCAGCAGCCGCATCATCATCAGCGCACTCGACGCCGGCTCCGAGGCCGAGGTCGTCATCGAGGACGACGGCACCGGAATGGACCCGGAACGCCTGCGGCACATCCTGCGCGGCGAGGGCGGCAACTCCACCGGAATCGGACTGCTGAACGTCGACGAACGGCTGCGCCAGGTGTACGGGGACGACTACGGGCTCGTCATCGAGACCGGCATCGGCGCCGGGATGAAGATCACGGTACGGCTGCCCAAGTACCGTGCGGGAGTGCACGGTTCCTGACCGGCGGTCGCGGCGGCGGTCAGTGGAGATGGACCGCCAGATGCCCCAGCGGCAGCCCCAGCTGCCAGGCCGGCGTCCACACCTGGGCCGCCTCCTCCGCGTCCGCCCCGCCGCCCGCCGGCTCCCAGGGCGGCGGGTCGAGCGCATCGAGATCGGCCGCGAGCAGTTCGGTCTCCTCCAGCCACCGCCAGGCGGCGCGGGCCAGCGCCAGATCCGGATCCGCGGCGCCGGACTCGGGCCGCGGCGCCGCGGCCGGTGCGTGGAGCCGGTCACGGACCCAGCCCGCCCAGGCCGCCCCGTACGCCGTCAACAGCCGCAGCTCGTCCAGCCGGGCAGCGGGCAGGGCGGCGTCCGCTGCGTCGTCGGAAAGGAAGATGGTGAGCGCGAGCGCGTCGCGGCCCGCGCGGTACTCCAGCGTGGACGGCTCCATCAGATCGCCGGTCCGCAGCAGCTCGTCGGCGATGTACTCGGCGTACATCCAGGCCATCGGGACCAGCAGCCCGCCCCCACTGGTTCCATCCTCACGTTCCGGGTGCATCCCGTCTCGCCTCTTTCCCTTCTCGGCACCGGGCTTCACGGAGCATTGAACCGGGGGAGCACGCCCCGCGTGGCCAGAAGGACAGGATCCGTCCCGACCGGATCCGTCCACGACACGAGGATGCGATGACCGCCGATCCCGAGGAGGGCTCGCACGTGCGGCAGTTGCTCGGCGCCTATGTGCTCGATGCGCTCACGGCCCGCGAGATCCGAGCGGTCTCCCGCCATCTGCCGTCCTGCCACCGCTGCACGGCCGACTACGTGGAGGTCGCGGAGGCCGTTGCGGCCCTCGCCCTGCTGAGCGAGGAGGACCTGCTGGAGTAGCCCGGCAGGCTGCGGGAGAGCTGGCGCAGCGCGTAGTAGGACCGGGACTTGACGGTGCCCGCCGGAATATCGAGGGCCCGCGCCGTCTCGCCCACGCTCAGCCCGCGAAAATATATCTGGACGAGGACGGCACGGTGTTCCGGGCTGAGGGAGCGCATCGCATCGCGTACGTCGAGGGCCGAGACCGCGGCCTCCGCGGTGTCCTGGGCACCCGCGGCGGTCTCCAGCACGACGTCGCTGACCTCGGCCGGCCGGGCCTGCCTGGACCGGCGCGCGTCGATGGCGAGACGCCGCGCGACGGTGAAGAGCCAGGGCCGCATCGACTCGTACGGAGCGTCGAAGGCCTCCGGATGCTGCCAGGCCCGCACCAGCGTCTCCTGGAGCAGATCCTCGGCCCGCTGCCGGTCGCCGAAGGTCAGCCCGAGCAGGAAGTGGAGCAGGGCGGGGCCGTGCTCCCGCTGGAGATCCGCGAGGGTCCGCTCATCGGTCGTCGTGGTGGTCATCGTGAACGCCCTTCTCCGCCGAGGCCCTGGCCCTGTCCTGCCGCTTCGCTGCCGACTGCCGTATACGAACGCATCGGGGCGCCGGGGAACAGGCGATGGGCGGCTCCGTGCGACGAGCGGTCGCACAGTGCGGCGAATGGTGCGGTGAACGGTCGGGCGGTTGCCGGGGCGGGTGCCCGTACGGGCGACGGGCGGTGCGGTGCCCGTACGGGCGACGGGTCAGCCCGTGCCGGCTCCCGTGTCCGGCTCCGGTGTCTTCGCCATCTCCGACTTCCGGTACGAGTAGCCGAAATAGATCACCAGACCGACCAGGAACCACACCACGAACCGCACCCACGTCTGCCACTGCAGGAAGGTGATCAGCCAGATCGAGAACACCACCCCCAGAGCCGGCACGAACGGCATGCCGGGCGTGCGGAACGTACGCGGCAGATCGGGTTGCTTGTAACGCAGCACGATCACCGCGATGCACACCACCACGAACGCCAGCAGAATGCCGATGTTCGTCAGCTCGGCGGCCTCGCCGATCGGCAGGAACCCGGCGATCACGGCCGAGGCCGCGCCGACGATCCAGGTCACCCGGGTCGGCACGTGCCGGGTCGGGTGGGTCTTCGCGAACCACTTCGGCAGCAGCCCGTCGCGGCTCATCGAGAACCACACCCGGGTCACACCGAGCATGAAGGTGAACATCACGGTGAGGATGCCGATGATCGCGCCCACCGCGATCACATCGGCGAGCCTGTTCAGCCCCACCGACTTGAATGCCGTGGAGAAGCCGGACTCGGGGTCGATCTCCTTGTAGCTCTGCATCCCCGTCAGCACCAGACACGCCGCCACATACAGCACCATGGAGATCCCCAGCGAATACAGGATCGCCTTCGGCATGTGACGCTGCGCGTCCTTGGACTCCTCGGCGGCCGTCGACATGGCGTCGTACCCGAACACCGCGAAGAACACCGTGGCGGCACCGGTGAAGGCGCCGCTCACCCCGAACGGGAAGAAGGGGTGGTAGTTGGCGGTGTTGATGTGGAACACGCCGACGCCGATGACCAGCAGGACGACCAGGACCTTCAGGACGACCACGATCGTTTCGAAGCGGGCCGCGTTCTTGATGCCGAGAGTCAGCAAGTACGCCACGAGCAGACAGAGCAGTGCGGCGAACAGGTCCACCCGATGGCCGTCTCCGGTACCGGGCGCGCCCAGCATCCACTTCGGTACGTCCAGCCCCATCTCCCCGAGCAGGAAGCTGAAGTAGCCGGAGATGCCGATCGCGACAACGGCGACGATCGCCGTGTACTCCAGCAGCAGGTCCCAGCCGATGAACCAGCCCACCAGCTCGCCGAGCACCGCGTATCCGTAGGTGTAGGCGGAGCCGGCCTTCGGGATCAGGCCCGCGAACTCCGCGTAGCTGAACGCGGCCGCCGCGCTCGCCACACCCGCGATCAGGAAGGAGATGAGCACCGCGGGCCCGGCGGTGCCGTTCGCCACCGTGCCGGCGAGGGTGAAGATGCCCGCGCCGATGATCCCGCCCACGCCGATCGCCGTGAGCTGCCACAAGCCGAGCGTTCTGGTGAGCTGAGTGGTGACGTCCCCCGCGGGCCCCTTCTCGTCGATCTGCTCGATCGGCTTGCGGCGCAGCACACCCTCGCCCACTCGGAGCCTAGCCATGAGTCACCTCTCCGCTGACGGCTGTCCCTGACGGGCGCTCATGATGACGCAGGTGCGGCCGGTGCGGAAGACGGCGTGCCGTCCGTCGGAGGTGAGGATTCCGCGACGGTTATCAGGACTCTTGCAGAAAGCCCCGGGGTTCACGCCGGGGATGAATGGATCTCAGGACTGCTCTGACCTGCACTTTAGAGCGGGTGTTTTTGCTGCTCGATGTACTGACGGACGATCGCCAGCGGTGCTCCGCCGCAGGATGCCGAGAAGTACGAGGGCGACCACAGGGTGCCGCCCAGCGCCGTGCGCTGGCCCAGGCGTTCGGATGCGCCCGCGTGGTGTGGAACGACTGCCTGCGCGACCGCAAGGAAGCGCACGCGGCGGGGCTGGCGTATGTGAAGTCGGCGGAGTTGTCCCGGCTTCGCATCACCCAGGCCAAGCGCACCGAGGAACGTGCCTGGCTCGCCGGCGTGTCAGCGGTCGTTCTGCAACAGTCCCTTCGGGACCTCGACACCGCCTACCAGAACTTCTTCGACAGCCTCAAGGGCAAGCGGCAGGGCCGGAAGGTCGGGGCGCCCCGGTACAAATCGAAGAAAGACACCCGGCAGTCGATCCGCCTCAACACCAACGCCTTCTCCCTCCAGGACAACGGCACGGTGTACGTGGCCAAGGTCGGCAGTCTCAAGGTCAAGTGGTCCCGCCGGCTTCCGGTCGCGCCCACGTCCCTGACCGTCACCAAGGACAGTTCCGGCCGGTACTTCCTCAGCTTCGTCGTGGACACCGAGCCGGACATCCTCCCCGAGCTGCAGACAGAGTCCGGTATTGACCTCGGTCTGTCCGTCTTCGCGGTCCTGTCCGACGGCCAGAAGATCGACAGTCCCCGCTTCCTGCGCCGGGCGGAGAAGAAACTCAAGCGCCTTCAGCGGGACCTGTCCCGCAAGGCCAAGGGATCGAAGAACCGGGCCAAGGCCCGCATCAAGGTCGCACGCCAGCACGCCAAGGTGGCGGACCGGCGCCGGGACTGGCACCACAAGGCATCCACACAGATCATTCGCGACAACCAAGCGGTGTATGTGGAAGACCTCGCGGTGTCCGGCCTCGGCCGCACCCGGCTCGCCAAGTCCGTGCACGACGCGGGATGGTCCGCGTTCGTCGGCATGCTGGAGTACAAGGCGGTCAAGCACGGCCGCACCTTCGCCAAGGTGGACCGCGCTTTCCCGTCCTCTCAGGTCTGCTCGGCCTGCGGATTCCGGGACGGCCCCAAGCCCCTGCACGTGAGGGAGTGGACGTGCAGGGCGTGCGGCACCGTGCACGACCGCGACCACAACGCAGCCCGCAACGTCCTCTTCGAAGGACGCCGTATCGTCGCCGCCGGACGGGCGGAGACGCTAAACGCCTCGCAGAGCGCCGGTAAGACCAGGACGAAAATCCCGGCACAGCGCGTTGAAGCAGGAAGCACCCGGAAGGGTCAGACGACCCAGGCCGGAATCCCTGGACTTTAGGCCAGGGAGCACGTCAAGGGACTACCGTGACGGGCCAACGACCCGCCTTCACCAGCCGGATCGCCACCGAACCGATGAATCGGTGCCCGGCCGACTCCGACGCGCCCACCACGACGGCATCGGCTTTCAGCTCGTCCGCAGCCGTCACCAGCCCGTTGTAAGGGTCACCGCGGAAGGTGTGGAACTCCCAGCGCACATCCCATATGTCCTTCATCCGCTCCGTCGCCTGCCGGATCTCGTTCACCAGCCCCTCCGCGACCTCGCCGGTCGTATCGGCGACAGGAGCTCCGAGTGCGGCGCCGGCGGGCAGCACGGGCTGGACGTAGACGAGGGCGAGCATCGCTCCCTGCCGACGGGCGAGCCCCGCCGCGTACGCCGCGGCACGCATGGAGGAATCGGACCCGTCGAGGCCGGAGACGATCACTTTCGGGCCGTCCGTGCCACGTTCGAACTGATGGGGCTGCTGGTCTGTCACGGCAGTGAGGCTATCCGCTCCCCGCGCCGACCCCGTCCCGGCCCCGCCCCGGGCACGGCGGCTACTGGATCACGGTGGTGTCCCGGCGACCCCGCGCCGTTGCGTGCCAGGGCCGGACCGGCGAACGGGTGTTGCGCCGGCCCCATACGCCCGTCGCCCCGGGTCCTGCCAACAGGACCCGGGGCGACGGGCGTAACGGGCCGCACTGCCCTGCTCTCAGTGCTGGCGGCTCTCCTTGCGCTGACGCACCACATAGATGGTGCAGGTGGCCGTGACCACCGCCAGCGCCGTTCCGGCGGCGACCTCCGCGGCGTTCATCCGGCCGATGTCGCCGCCGAGTCCGCCCCGCACACCGGCCGGAGCGACCGGGGCACTCGCGGTGGGTGTGGCGGATGGCGTGCCGACCGTGAGACCGACCTTCGCCGTGACACCGGGCGATGTGTTGCAGATGAACGTCACCTCGTAGACGGCGCCGGGCCGGGCCTCCCCGTCGACCGTGGCCGCGGCGGTGCCGCCCCTGGGGATGGTGACCGTGTCGAACACTCCGGAGCCGGCCGTGGCGGTTGTGGAGCACCCCCGGGCGGCCAGGCCGACCTGGCTCCCCGGCGCGATCACCGACGGAGTGACGGTGTATCCGGTCGCGGACGACGCGCCTCCCGACGTCTCGGCCCACGCGGTCGCGGCCGGAGCGGTCAGGGCGAGAGCGGCGGCGCCTAGCAGGGCGACGGGTGCGACGCCTATTGCGCGCATGGGTGATTCCTCCGGTTCCCCGAGGAGCAGTTGCGGAACGGTTTTCCACAAAACGTCAGAAATGCACCTCGACCCGCCAAACGCTAGAAGTCTCACATTTCACCGGCGATCCGAGTGCGCCGCCCGGGGCACCGGTTTCCCCCGAGCGGCGCACTCCGATCGCACTTCGACGGGACCGCTATCCGCCCGCCGCGCCGGGGAACATATCGAAGAAGGGAGCGGCGGTGGCCGAGATGCCCCGGCCGAAGGGGGAGTCGAAGTCCCAGATCAGAAAGAGCAGAAAGGCGATCAGAACGCTGAAGAGACCGGCCAGCAGCAGTTCGCGGAAGGTTCTGCGGATCTGCAGCGTGAAGATCAGTCCCACGGTCACCAGCGCCCCGATGATCAGGCCGAACCAGACCACGCCCGGCATGGTCGCACCGGCGCTCTGCCCGCGTGCGCTGCGGGCGTCGTCGACGGCGGCGACCTGATCGACCAGTGGCTGATACGCCTGCCCTTCGTGGTCGTTCTTCGGCCGGTAGTCGGTGACATCGGCGCGCACCCGGCCGAGGAGCCGGGCCCCCTCGTCGTCGAGGGAGCCGTGTTCGGTCATCGACCGCCACTCGTCGTGGACGACGTAGTGCACGTAGGCGTCGACGTCGGCGCGGATGCGCGTACGCACCTCGGTCGGGTAGACGGCGGAGCGAACACTCACCTCGTGCAGCGCCTGGGCCTCCTGGCGCACGTACTCCTGGGCGGCGCTGCGGCCCTCCCAGACTCCCGCGATGGCGAGACCCAGCACGATCGCGTAGACCACGCCGATCATCATCGTCATGTACTCGATTACGTCAGGCGTCTCGGACGGGTCGTCATCCTCTCCGATCCGGCGGTTGTTGAGTACGGCGATGGTCAGGACGACGGCACTGGCCGCGACCATCGCGAGGGTGAGAACAAGCCATTCCGACATGGGTTTCTCCGGAGGTCATCGGGAGCGGGGGCGCAGCACGGCGACGGCGAACACCGCGGGCGCCGTGATCAGCAGGGTGAGGGTGACCAGGGAGGTGCCGCGCCGCGGGACCTGGCGCGGCGGCTTGCGGTAGGTGGGGAGCGCCACCGGCCGGGGCGCGGGAGGCGTGGGGCGTACGGACGGCGAGGGTGAGGGTGTGGGCGAGGGGGGCGGCGGCACGGACTCCGGTTTCGGTTGGGGCCGTGCGGGCGGCGGGGGAGGCGGCGGAGGCGGTGGTGGTGGCGCGGGGTGCCGGGGTGGTGGCGCGGGCCGTCGGGTCGGCTCGGGCGCCGGGCCCGCGTGACAGGGGCCGTTGCCCGACACGGCGACTGCCGAATTCCCGCCGCCCTCACCGATGGAGGCATACGCGCAGTCGTCCGCCACGGCGGGTGCCGGGGCGGTCAGCAGCCAGAGGAGTACGACGGCTGCAGTGAGCCGCCCTATGAGTGATCCGTACACGACGGGGAGCATGTTCCGGCCGGTCGCGGGGCACGCCCGGGACGGTCCGGATTCCCCTGATGGTGGGGACCTGGGGGGCCGGGCGTTTGCGGCTCCGGGAATTCAGCGGTCACAACTGACCGGAGCGGTGGGGGTTTTACGCTCCGCCGTCGCCACATTGGCAAGGAAAGCCGTCAAAGGCGCCGCCACCAGGGCTTTGTCACCTTCGATCGGACCGAGGAAACTCAAGAACCGAGCCAATGACTGCCGACAGGTCCAACGCCCGGGCCCTTGGGGGCACATGGTACGTGGCGTCCACGGAGCTGAACCGATTGGTGCCGCCGAAGAACGCCCCAGCGCCTCTCCGGGACCGTTTCGTCGGCCGATGTCACCCGCAGCGACGGGACGGTTGCACATGCCAGTGGTGTGTGACCAATAACGGACGGCTAATTTCCGTTTCAGCTCGCCCTCTTGGCGGACGATCAGTAGCCTCTGGTCAACACTGACCATGAACATGGCCGGATCGCCGTGGCGACTTGTTGGAGACATCGATGGAGCGTCCCGCCTGGGCACCGCAAGGCATAGACATTTCGGTGCCGAGCGTGTCTCGCATGTACGACTTCTATCTGGGCGGATCGCACAATTTCGAGGTGGACCGGGAAGCGGCTCGCAAGGCCATGGAGTTCATGCCGGGGCTCCCCAAGATCATGCAGGCGAATCGGGCCTTTATGCGCAGGGCCGTGCGTTATGCGGTGAGCGAGGGCATCAACCAGTTCCTGGACATCGGCTCCGGAATACCGACCTTCGGCAATGTGCACGAAGTCGCCCGGGCGGCCGACCCCGAGGCCCGCGTCGCGTATGTCGATCACGATCCCGTCGCGGTCGCACACAGCCGGGTCGTACTCGAAGGAAACGAGCGGGCGGTGATCGCTGCCGCGGATCTCCGTAGTCCGCAGGACATCGTGAAGAGCCCGGAGATCGCGGGACTGCTCGATCTGGACCGTCCGGTGGCCCTGCTGCTCGTCGCCGTACTCCACTTCATCGAGGACTCCGACGACCCGCACACCGCCGTCGCCGAACTGCGCGAAGCCCTCGCCCCCGGCAGCCTCATCGTCATCACTCACGCCTCGTACGAGGGGATTCCGCTCGCCCCGGAGGAGGCGGGCGGCGCGGTCGGCGTCTACCGGGACATCCGTAACCCCCTGGTCATGCGGACGCGCGACGAGGTAACCCGGTTCTTCGAGGGGTACGCGATGGTCGAGCCCGGACTCGTGTCGATGCCGAACTGGCGCCCCGACACCCCCCTGGCACCGGAGCACGAGGACCCATTCGCCTTCTCGGGCTTCGCGGGAGTGGGACGCAAGGCGTGAGCATTCCCGCCCAATCGTCCGGAGCGCCCGACACGGAGCCCGACGGCCCCCAGGACCGGCTCCGGAGATTCGCCACCATCTGGAGCCGGGCCATCTTCCCCTCGACGGCCACCTCCATGACGCGCACGGAGCTCGAACAGCATCTGCTGCCGCTGGCCCGAGGGCTCAGCGACATCCTGCACGCACGGCCCTTCGACGCGGCTCCCGCGAGCGGCGTGGGCGCCGCTCTCGTCGCCGCGCACTGCACGGACCCGGACGCGCTCAGCAGCACGCTCGGCGTCATCGACTCGTATCTCGTGCTCTATTGCGGCGGCAACGGTGCGACGGTGCTGTCGACCGAGGACAGCAGGGCCCGCTGCGCCCGGATACAGCACGCCCTCGCGGGCGGGTTCACCCAGGCGCTGCGCGAGCGGACCCTCGCCGAGCAGGAGGCGATCGCCCGCTCCGCGCTCACCGCCCGCTCGGACGCGGAGCAGACCCTGCACGCCACCGAGGCGCGCTTCCGTGCCGTCTTCAAGGACGCGGCCATCGGCATCGGGATCGCCGATCTGAACGGCAATGTGCTGGAGGTCAACGACACCCTCACCCGGATGTTCGGCGGGCTCGAACACCATGTGCGCAGCCACAAGGTCAACGAGTGGGTGCACCCCGAGGACTCGCCGCAGGTGTGGAAGTACTACAACGAGCTGGTACGCGGCGAACGCGAGCACTACCGGGTCGAGAAGCCGTACTACCGCAACGACGGCACGGTGCTGTGGACCAATCTGACGGTTTCCCTGCTGCGCGACTCCGAGGGTCGGCCGGAGTATCAGCTGGCCCTGATGGAGGACACCACGGAACGCCGCCTGCTCAACCTGCGGCTGCGGTACGAGGCCACCCATGACGCGCTCACCGGCCTGCCCAACCGGACGCTGTTCTTCGAACGGCTGGAAAAGGCGCTCTCCGCCGACGACGGCAGCCGCTTCGGCCTGTGCTACCTCGACCTCGACGGCTTCAAGGCGATCAACGACAGCCTCGGCCACGCGACGGGGGACCGGCTGCTGGTCGAGGTGGCCGACCGGCTGCAGAGCTGCGCTACCGCGCCCGGCGAGATGGTGGCGCGGCTCGGCGGCGACGAGTTCGTGGCCCTGACCACCGGCCACGACACCCAGCGGGAGGTCGACGAGCTGGCCTGCCGCATCCTCGGCGTGCTCGGAACCCCGATCCGGCTGGACGGCCGTGAGCTGACCGTACGCGGATCCATCGGGATCGTCGAAGGGCCGGCCGGTGAACGGAGTGCCGCCGAGGTGCTGCGCAGCGCCGACATCACCATGTACCGGGCCAAGTCGGCGGGCGGCAACCGCTTCGAGCTCGCCGACGCCGAGGCGGACGCCCGCGCCATCACCCGGCACGGGCTGACCACCGCGCTGCCGACCGCCCTGGACCGCGGCGAGTTCTTCATCGAGTACCAGCCCCTCGTGCACCTCGGTGACGGCACGGTGCACGGTGCGGAGGCGCTGGTGCGCTGGTGCCACCCGCAGCACGGGGTGCTCGGTCCCGACCGGTTCATCCCGCTCGCCGAGCACACCGGGCTGATCGTGCCGCTCGGCCGCTGGGTGCTGGAGGAGTCCGTGCGCCAGGCCAACTTCTGGCAGGAGCGGCACAGCGACGGCGGCCCGCTGCGGATCAATGTCAACCTCTCGCCCACCCAGTTGCATCATCCGCGGCTGGTCGCCGAGACGGTCGACGTGCTGGAGCGGTCGGGGCTCGAAGCCGGGGCGCTCTGTCTGGAGGTCACGGAGTCCGCCCTCATCGGCGCGGATGATGATCTGCTCAAGCCGCTGCGGCAACTGGCGGACATGGGCGTCGACATAGCGCTCGACGACTTCGGCACCGGGTACTCGAACCTGGCGAACCTGCGCCGGCTTCCGGTGAGCGTCCTCAAACTGGACCGCTCCTTCACGCAGGGCATGCAGCGGCATCCGGTGGACCCGGTCGATCTGAAGATCGTCGAGGGAATCGTCTCGCTGGCGCACAGCCTGGACCTCGCGGTCACGGTGGAAGGCGTGGAGACCGCGGCCCAGGCGGAGCAGTTGCGGGAGCTGGGATGCGACACGGCCCAAGGGTGGTACTACGCCCGGCCCGGCGCCCCCGACCGGATCCACTCACTGCTGCTGGCCGACGCGGTGTGAGGGCCGGACGGGCTTGATCAGCAGAGGATCGAGCCCGTCCGGCTACCCGCGGAAGAAGGCCGGTCCGGGGAAGACCAAGCCCGTCCGGCGATCGAGGACACCGCGCGGCCGCAGATCGCGCAACCCGCTACACCCGCTCCGGACGGTTCTCCAGCAGCATTCGCTGCAACTCGCGGGCCGCGCGCGGCGGCGCCACATCGGTGCGGTGCGCGAGCGCGATCGTGCGCCGCAGGCCGGGACGGGCCAGCGGCGTGGTCCGCAGGTCGTGGCCGGCCCGGGTGGCGACCATGCTGGGCACCACGGCGATCCCGAGCCCCGCCCGGACGAAGCCGAGCACCGCGTCCATCTCGCCGCCCTCCACTGTGAACGACGGCTCGAAGCCCTCCGCCCGGCAGGCGGCCACGGTCAGTTCACGCAGGTCGTAGCCGTGCCGGAACATCACGAGGGATTCCTCCTGAAGGTCGGCGATCCGTACGCGGCTGCCCCGGCCGGGCCGCGGCGCCCGCACCGACGACACCACGACCAGGTCCTCCTGGAGCAGCTCGACCGTGGTGAGCGCGGGGGACGCGGCGGGCAGCGGCAGCACGACCAGGGCAAGATCGAGAGCCCCGCGCGCCAGCTCCCGTACGAGGTCCAGCGAGCCGCCCTCCTCCAGCAGCAGCTGGATCCCCGGATGCCGGTCATGGAAGGCGCGCAGCACGTCGGGGAGCAGGCCGGTGCAGAGGCTGGGTGTCGCGCCGAGCCGGACCCGGCCCCGGCGCAGCTGAGCCAGCTCCTGCACCTCGTGGCGTGCGGTGTCGGCGTCCGCGAGGATGCGGCGGGCCAGCGGCAGCAGGGCCTCGCCCGCGTCGGTGAGGGTGATGTTGCCGCGGGCCCGGCTGAACAGCTCCGCCCCCAGCTCGTTCTCCAGTGCCCTGATCTGCTGGGACAGCGAGGGCTGCGAGACATGCACCTCCTCGGCGGCGCGGGTGAAGTGACGGGTCTCGGCCACGGCCACGAAGTACGTCAGCTGCTGGAACTGCATACACGCAGCATAGCGGCGATGATAGTCCCTGCCTATGAATATGAGCCGCACCATGTCTTGGACTGATTGGGTCTTTCGGCCCTAGCTTCGTGTCCATGGCATTGGCAACACGGACGGACCGACGGCCGTCCATGACGCGTACGCTCTGGGACTCGTCCGTCGGCAAGAAGACGATCATGGCCGTGAGTGGCCTGATCATGCTCCTCTACTTGGTTGTCCACATGATCGGCAACCTGAAGATCTTCTTCGGGGCCGGCGAGTTCAACCACTACGCACACTGGCTGCGGACCATGGGGGAGCCCTTCCTGCACTACGAGTGGGCCCTGTGGATCGTCCGCGTCGTGCTCGTCGCCGCCGTGGTGCTGCACGCCACTTCCGCGTGCCAGCTGAGCCGGCGCGACATCAAGGCGCGCCCCGCCAAGTACGTGCACAAGAAGCCGCGCGCCAGCTATGCCACCCGCACCATGCGCTGGGGCGGGATCATCCTCGCCCTGTTCATCGTCTGGCACATCCTCGACCTGACGACGGGCACCGTGCACTCCGGCGGATTCCAGTCCGGGCACCCGTACCAGAACGTCGTCGACACCTTCTCCACCTGGTACGGCAACACGATCTACATCGTCGCCATGCTCGCCCTCGGACTCCACGTCCAGCACGGCTTCTGGAGCGCCGCCCAGACCCTCGGCGCGGGCAACGCGACCCGTGACCGTGTCCTCAAGACCATCGCCAACGTCCTCGCCCTGGTGCTGACGGTGGGCTTCATCTCCGTACCCGTCGCCGTCATGACCGGAGTCGTGAGCTGACATGACCGACTACTCGCACTACGAGACGGGCGCGCCCGTCGTCGACACCAAGGCCCCCGAAGGCCCCGTCGCCGAACGCTGGGACACCCGCCGCTTCCAGGCCAAGCTGGTCAACCCGGCAAACCGGCGCAAGCACACCGTCATCGTCGTCGGCACCGGACTCGCCGGCGGCTCGGCGGGTGCGACGCTGGCCGAACAGGGCTACCACGTCGTCCAGTTCTGCTTCCAGGACTCGCCCCGCCGTGCCCACTCCGTCGCCGCCCAGGGCGGCATCAACGCCGCGAAGAACTACCGCAACGACGGCGATTCGGTCCACCGGCTCTTCTACGACACGGTCAAGGGCGGCGACTTCCGCGCCCGCGAGTCCAACGTCCACCGGCTCGCCCAGATCTCCGTCGAGATCATCGACCAGTGCGTCGCCCAGGGCGTCCCCTTCGCCCGTGAGTACGGCGGCCTCCTCGACAACCGCTCCTTCGGCGGCGTCCAGGTCTCCCGCACGTTCTACGCCCGCGGCCAGACGGGACAGCAACTCCTCCTCGGCGCCTACCAGGCACTGTCGAGGCAGATCGCCGCCGGCAACGTCGAACTGCACGCCCGTACCGAGATGCTCGACCTGATCATCGTCGACGGCAAGGCACGCGGCATCGTCGCCCGCGACCTCATCACCGGGAAGATCGACACCTACTTCGCCGACGCGGTCGTCCTGGCCAGCGGCGGCTACGGCAACGTCTTCTACCTGTCGACCAACGCCATGAACTCCAACGCCACCGCCGTCTGGCGCGCCCACCGGCGCGGGGCGTACTTCGCCAACCCGTGCTTCACCCAGATCCACCCCACCTGCATCCCGCGCACCGGCGACCACCAGTCCAAGCTGACGCTGATGAGCGAGTCGCTGCGCAACGACGGCCGGATCTGGGTCCCGAAGGCCAAGGGCGACAACCGTCCCGCGAACGAGATCCCCGAGGACGAGCGGGACTACTACCTGGAGCGCATCTACCCCGCCTTCGGCAACCTCGTGCCCCGCGACATCGCCTCCCGCGCCGCGAAGAACGTCTGCGACGAGGGACGCGGCGTCGGCCCCGGCGGCCAGGGCGTCTACCTGGACTTCGCCGAGGCCATCCAGCGGATGGGCCGGGCCAAGGTCGAGGAGAAGTACGGCAACCTCTTCGACATGTACGCGCGGATCACCGCGGAGAACCCGTACGAGACCCCGATGCGGATCTACCCGGCCGTGCACTACACGATGGGCGGACTCTGGGTCGACTACGACCTCCAGACCACGATCCCCGGCCTGTTCGCGATCGGCGAGGCCAACTTCTCCGACCACGGGGCCAACCGGCTCGGCGCCTCCGCGCTGATGCAGGGTCTCGCCGACGGCTACTTCGTCCTGCCGTCGACCATCAACGACTACCTGGCCCGCAACCCGCACCACGACGAGGTCGACGCCTCGCACCCCGCCGTCGAAGAGGTCGTCGCCGACACCGAGGACCGGCTGAACCTGCTGCTCTCCATCGACGGCGACCGCACCCCCGACTCCTTCCACCGCGAGATCGGTGAACTCATGTGGGAGTACTGCGGCATGGCCCGCACCGAGGAGGGGCTGCGCAAGGCGCTCGACCGGATCCCGCAGATCCGCGAGGAGTTCTGGCGCCGCATCAAAGTGCCCGGCACCGGCGACGAGTTCAACCAGTCGCTGGAGAAGGCCAACCGCATCGTCGACTATCTGGAGCTCGCCGAGCTCATGTGCCTCGACGCCCTGCACCGCGCCGAGTCCTGCGGAGGCCACTTCCGCGAGGAGTCACAGACCCCGGACGGCGAAGCCGCCCGCCGGGACGAGGAGTTCTCGTACGCCGCCGCCTGGGAGTTCTCCGGCACCGGCGAGGCCCCCGTCCTGCACAAGGAAGACCTCGTCTTCGAGTACGTCCACCCCACTCAGCGGAGCTACGCATGAAGCTCACCCTGCGCGTCTGGCGCCAGAAGAACGCGGACGCCCCCGGCGCCATGTCCACCTACGAAGTGGACGGCATCTCGCAGGACATGTCGTTCCTGGAAATGCTCGACACCCTCAACGAGGAACTCATCCTCGCCGGCGACGACCCCGTCGCCTTCGACCACGACTGCCGCGAGGGCATCTGCGGCGCGTGCAGCCTCGTCATCAACGGCGACGCCCACGGCCCCGAACGCACCACCACCTGCCAGCTCCACATGCGGTCGTTCCGGGACGGCGACACCATCGACATCGAGCCCTGGCGCGCCTCGGCCTTCCCGGTCGTCAAGGACCTGGTCGTGGACCGCTCGGCCTTCGACCGGATCATCCAGGCGGGCGGCTACATCTCCGCACCCACCGGCACCGCCCCCGAGGCGCACGCCACGCCGGTGCCCAAGCCGGACGCCGACTTCGCCTTCGAACACGCCGAGTGCATCGGCTGCGGCGCCTGCGTCGCGGCCTGCCCCAACGGCTCCGCGATGCTCTTCACCTCGGCGAAGATCAACCACCTCAATGTCCTGCCACAGGGTGCCCCGGAGCGCGAGACCCGGGTGCTCGACATGGTCGGACAGATGGACAGCGAGGGCTTCGGCGGCTGCACCCTCACCGGGGAGTGCGCCACGGCCTGCCCGAAGGGCATTCCGTTGCCGTCGATCTCGGCCATGAACAAGGAATGGCTGCGCGCGACCCGGAAGGTGCACCGCTGAGAGAACGGCCGAGGTCCCGGCCCAGGAGGGGGCGGTGGTGGCGGCCTGCGCGCCGGTGAACATAGGCGAGTCGAGCCTGATCGGATCCTCAGGCGAGACGGAGGGACGCCCTGAGGTAGGCCGCCGTACGGCTGCCCGCCGCACGGGCGACCTCGGCGGGTGTCCCCGCCGCCACGATCCGGCCCCCGCGGTCGCCACCACCCGGCCCCAGGTCGATCACCCGGTCGGCGCCCGCCACCACTGCCATGTCGTGCTCGACGACCACTACGGTGTTGCCCGCGTCGACCAGACCGTGCAACTGCCGCATCAGCACCTCGACATCGGCGGGATGCAGCCCGGTCGTCGGCTCGTCCAGCAGATACAGGGTGTGGCCCCTACGGGTGCGCTGGAGCTCGGCGGCCAGCTTGATCCGCTGGGCCTCGCCACCCGACAGTTCCGTGGCGGGCTGACCGAGCCGCAGATAGCCGAGCCCGACATCGAGCAGCGTCCGCAGGCTGCGCTCGGCGGCGGGCGTTCCGGCGAAGAACCCGGCCGCCGACTCCACCGTCAGATCCAGCACCTGCGCGATGTCCAGACCGCGCAGGGTGACCTCCAGGGTCTCCGGGTTGTACCGGGCACCGTGGCAGTCCGGGCAGGGCGCGTACGTACTGGGCAGGAAGAGCAGTTCCACGGAGACGAACCCCTCACCCTGGCAGGTCTCGCAGCGTCCGCCCGCCACATTGAAGGAGAACCGTCCGGCCTTGTAACCGCGCTCACCTGCCGTGTCCGTCTCGGTGAACAACTTCCGTACGACGTCGAAGAGCCCGGTGTACGTGGCCAGATTGGACCGTGGGGTACGGCCGATCGGCTTCTGGTCGACCTGCACGAGCCGGTCCACCGCCTCCAGCCCCTGTGCCGACGTGCACCCGGGCGTAGGACGCTCCGCGGGCAGACCGGCGGCGGCGGACGCCTGCCGGTCGGCGAGGACGCCGGCCAGTACCTGGCTCACCAGCGTCGACTTCCCAGATCCCGAGACGCCGGTGACGGCCGTGAACACCCCGAGCGGGAACTCGGCGTCCACGCCCCGCACATTGTGGCGATCGACTCCGTTCAGCCTCAGCCACCCCGACGGCGTACGCACCTCGCGCACCGGTGCGGGCCCGTCGTCGAAGAGGAAGCGCCGGGTGGCCGACTCCGCCACCTCCGCGAGCCCGGCCGGGGGCCCGCTGTGCAGCACCCGCCCCCCGTGCTCACCCGCCAGCGGTCCCACATCCACCAGCCAGTCCGCCCGGCGCACGACATCCATCTGATGCTCCACGACGAAGACCGAGTTCCCGGCCTCCTTCAGCCGGCCGAGCACCCCCAGCAGCGACTCGGTGTCCGCCGGGTGCAGACCGGCCGACGGTTCGTCCAGCACATAGACGACACCGAACAGGCCGGACCGCAACTGGGTGGCGAGCCGCAGCCGTTGCAGCTCGCCGGAGGACAGCGTCGGAGCGGTCCGGTCGAGGCTGAGATAGCCGAGACCGAGCTCGGTGACCGTCTCGATCCGGGCGAGCAGATCCGTCGTCAGAACCCGCGCCGTGTCACCGCCGCCCGCCGTGCGCAGCACCTCCGCGAGCGAGGTGAGCGGCAGCCCGGCCAGTTCGGCGATCGAACGGCCGGCGAAGGTGACCGCCATCGCCTCCGGACGCAGCCGGCTGCCGCCGCAGACCGGGCAGGGGGCACTGGTCAGAAAGCGCTCGGCCTTGGCCCGAAGGGTGCGGCTCTTGGAGTCCGCGAAGGTGTGCATGACATACCGGCGGGCACTCATGTAAGTACCCTGGTACGGGCGTTGGATGCGCCCCGCCTCACGCACCGGATGGACCGTCACCACCGGCTGCTCATCGGTGAACAGGATCCACTCCCGGTCCCCGGCGTCCAGTTCACGCCACGGACGATCGACGTCGTAGCCCAGCGCGTCCAGTACATCGCGCAGGTTCTTGCCCTGCCAGGCCCCGGGCCAGGCGGCGATCGCACCATCCCGGACGGACAGCGAGGTGTCGGGGACGAGTAGTTCCTCGGTGGTGCGGTGGATGCGGCCGAGACCGTGGCACTCCGGACACGCCCCGGCGGCGGTGTTCGGCGAGAACGCGTCGGAGTCCAGCCGTTCGGCACCGGCCGGATAGTCCCCGGCGCGCGAGAACAGCATGCGCAGGGAGTTGGAGAGCGTGGTGACCGTTCCTACGGACGAACGGGCACCGGGCGCCGAGCGGCGCTGCTCCAGCGAGACGGCGGGCGGCAGCCCGGTGACCTCACCGACCGCGGGCGCACCGACCTGATGGATCAGCCGACGGGCGTACGGCGCGACGGACTCGAAGTAGCGGCGCTGCGCCTCGGCGTAGATCGTGCCGAACGCGAGGGAGGACTTCCCGGAGCCCGACACCCCGGTGAACACTGTGAGGGTCTCGCGCGGGATGTCGACCGAGACGTCCTGGAGGTTGTGCTCCCGGGCGCCGCGCACCCGGACGTATGGGTCGTGGGGGGTGGACATGCGCGAGGGGCTCCGTACGGATCGGGGCAGGCCGACGGCCTGGGGACAAACACCCCGATTCTAGGCGCCAGGACGGCGGAGGCCGGTCGGCCCGGCCCGGCCCCGGTCCGGCTTCGGCCGAGCTCCTAGCGTGAGGGGCGCAGGGCGCGCTTGATGGGGCGTCCCACGACGCTGCGGGCCCGCTGGTACGTGGAGCGCTGGGAGGGCAGCGCAGAGGCTTTCGAGAGCTTCCGCTGGAGCTGGGTGTTCTGGGTGGTGAGCTCCGTCAGCTGGGACTGGAGCCAGTTGAGGCGGTCACCCATCGTGGCGGCATCGGCGCCGACCCAGGGGCGGATGCCCGCAGGGAAGGCCAGTTTGCTCATCCGTGCCTCGAAGGCCGCGCCGCCGTCGCCGTGGGTGAAGGCGTTCTCCAGGCCGTTCTTGTCGAGGAAGTTCGTGAACCGGTCGAACCGTTCCCGGTGACCGCGCGTCAGCGGCCCGAAGTCCGCCTCGGCGTAGAGTTCGGCGGGGTCCAGGTGGGAGGGGACCTTGGCGAGCATCCGGTGCGGGATGTCGAAGTAGCGGCACAGCTCGAGTGTCCGGGAGTCGCCGCAGAGCACGGTGGCGGGCGTGCCGGCCAGCAGTGCCGCGATGTTGCCGTGGATGCGGGAGCCGAAGGAGAAGTCGAATCCCCGCAGGTCGTCCATCCAGGTGACCGGGTCGATGTATACGCGGACCTTGTCCTCCCGGTACATGGGGTGGTCGGGGTGGGTGGGGATGTCGGTGACCGAGGCGTTCTGGTGGGACAGGTCGCGCCAGTGCAGCTGACGGGCGTCGGAGAGGTTCTGGCCGATGAACCGGAGGTGGGGATAGTGCGCGTGGGTACGGCGGATGATGTGCCCGAGCTTGTGCTTCCGCACGGCGTCGTGCGATCCGTTGACGGCGATCCGCGACTCGGGTCCGAGGGGTCGGCCGCTCTCCCGGATGTCCAGTTTGCTGCCGTTGAGGAACATCGAGGGGCAGCCGATGACGTCCACGTCGCGAAAACCCATGTCCCGCAGATACCGCTCGGTGAACTCCCCGCGCACACCGATGGAGGCGCTGTGGTCGAGCACGGCCGAGACGAACGCGTAGACCGTGGGCTGCATGGGGCGCAGCCGGTCCGCGGTGTAGTCGACGCCCGTCTGGGCACCCACACCCGGGACGACGACGGGTATCTTCAGCTTCGAGATGAGCTGGGTCAGACGCGCCAACTGGCGTTCGAAGGACGGCCGGAAGGCGTTGGCGAGCGGGATGACGAAGACGTCGTACTCGCTGTTGATGCGGTCGGCGTCGGCGACCCTGGTGGCGATGCCGTTCGACACCACCTCGGAACGTGGCGTCTCAAGGATCTTGTGAGCGGCGTCACTGAAGATCAGATTCCCCGAGTTGGTGGCGAACACGTCCTCGTGGAGAGCGCGCTCGACCGGGACGACGTCGTAGGGGCTCTTCCCTGAACGCAGGAGTATTCGCTTCACATGGTTAACGTTGGATGCCACAAAGCTGAATATAGCTTTACGAATGCTTTTGGTTCCACGCACATCCTGTACAAGCTTTTGCGATCTGCGTGGAACGTAGGTACATGATCACACATCCGCGCGTGCGGGCGGGCGCGCGCGTTGAAGTGAGGCCCTCCCCGGGCGGTCGCGTGAGGTGCCCGCGCGACGCACTCTTGAGCGGCGGACGGCTCCGCCCGTACGCTGCGTCCGGCGCGCGGGCGCGCCCGACCGGGAGGTGGAAGCGCCGTCATGGCTGACGCTCTGTCCGATGAGGACATCCTCGAAGCGATCGCCCGGCACATCGGCCGGCCGGGACAGGGGCCCCGACTGCGGCGGACCGGCGCCGACATCGCACGGCTCCCGATGCTCGACCTGCACATCGTCCGGAGCCTGGAGACCCGTACCACGCGGGAGGAGTCCAGGCCCGGCGCCTACGACACGTCGGGGCGGCCCACGTACGAAGGCGATCTGCGCGACCACCCCGTCGAGCCGCCGAAGGATCCGGCGGTGTCACGAACGGTGGAGCTGGTGCTCCGCGGCTCGGTGCGAACGGTGCCCTGCGGCTGTGACGGCGGACGGCAGCCCTGCTCGCGGTGCCGGGCCACAGGCAAGCTGCGCTGCGACATCGGCCCCATATGTCCGGCCTGCAAGGGCGTCGATCCCTGCACCTGGTGTGACGGCACGGGCAAGCGCCGCAAGGACCGTACGGGGGCCGAGCCGGCTCGGGGGGATCCGGATGCCGGGCGGACCACCTGCGTGAAGTGCCGTAAGCCCCGCACCGCTTGTCCGGAATGTCATGGATGGGGTGCCAAGAAGTGTCCGCGGTGCGACGACACGGGCTTCAGGCCCTGCC
The DNA here is from genome assembly GCF_055635345.1 of Streptomyces sp. NPDC111516. Classification (NCBI taxonomy): domain Bacteria; kingdom Bacillati; phylum Actinomycetota; class Actinomycetes; order Kitasatosporales; family Streptomycetaceae; genus Streptomyces; species Streptomyces sp. NPDC111516. The sequence continues at coordinate 140,324 of NZ_JBVKBV010000017.1, forward strand.
CGGTCTGCGAGGGCGCGAGGACGGAGGCGCACGCCCCGTGCGACGGCACCGGCCTGATCACGCTGTGGACCGCGGGATCCGTCGGACAGGTGCCCGACCGGGCCCTGTTGAAGCTGCCGGAGCCGGCGCCGCCGTTGCGTGTCCGGCAGCAGACCGGACGCGCCGACGCGTGGGAGCGGGTCACCCTGGCCTCGGCCGGTGACCCGCTCCCCGAGGGTCTGGACCCGGCACACGTCAAGGCCGTCGAATCGGCCCTCGCGCCACGACAGGGCGAGGTGGCCCGGCACGTCGACATCCGTTGGATGCCCTTGGCCGCGGTCACGATCCCCGACGATCCCGACCACGTCTTCTACGTCTTTCCCGGGCGCGAGGGTCCGGAGGTCCTGCCGATCTGGTCGCGGCGCCGCTCCCTGCGGGTGGCGGTGGTGGTGGCCGTGGTCGTCGTACTGGTACTCCTGGCGGTGGCGCTCGTCTGATTTGCTGGTGGTGTGAGAAGCGACCACCGGCCTCTGGCCGTATTCGACTTGGACGGCACGCTCGCGGACAGCGGCCATCGGCAGCACTTCCTGGAGGGGCGGCGGCGTGACTGGAACGGCTTCTTCTCCGCCGCCGTCGACGACCCGCCGCTCCTCGAAGGCGTACGGCTGGTGCTGAGCAGCGCCGTGGAGTGCGAGGTCCGGTATCTCACCGGACGGCCCGAGCGGTGCCGCCGGGACACCGTGGCCTGGCTGGTGGAACAGGGGCTGCCCGAGGGGCGGTTGTACATGCGTCGCAACGACGACCGCAGGCCGGCCCGGCACACCAAGCTGGAAGTCCTGGAGCGGCTGGGCCGAGAGCGTGAGGTGCGGATGCTGGTCGATGACGACGAACTCGTCTGCGATGCGGCGGAGCTGGCCGGTTTCGCCGTGGTACGGGCCCGCTGGGCGCAGGCGTCGACCACGCTCAGGGACGCGCAGGGGCGCGAGGGCCGTACCTGAATCCGGCGCGGGCCCGGTCGCGACCCGGTGTGCGCAGGGTCGTGCCGGATCAGCTCGGCTCGTCGAGCCGGAAGCCCACTTTCAGGCCCACCTGGAAGTGCTCGATTTGGCCATCCTTGATCTCTCCGCGAACTTGCGTGATCTCGAACCAGTCGAGATTGTGCAACGTTTCCGAAGCTCTTGCGATGCCTCTGCGGATGGCGTCGTCGACGCCTTCATGGGAGCTCCCCACGATTTCGGTGACTCGATAGGTGTGATTTGTCATCTTATGACTCCTCTCGTCCCTACCACGTTGCCCCACCTGGTCCGGGTGCGCGAGGGGTCGGTGTGCAGATTGTGTGGCGAACGGGGTCTTGACCGGAGCAATGGTCCATACCAAAATCCAGCCACGCCCGTGCGAGCACCGCCCGCAGTCCCCCCACACCGGGTTCTGGAATTCGTTGTGCCGTTTCGCAGAAGGTGAACCTGGTGAAGAACCGCATACTTGTCGGAGCCGTCGCGCTCGTTTCCACCTGTGCGCTGGGCGGATGCGGATTCGTCCCGGGCTCGGGGGCGTCCGACAGCAGGACGGTCACGATCTGGCTGATGAGGAACAGCGTGTCCGCCGATTTCCTCAAGCGCTTCACGAAGGCGTACGAGGACGAGCACCCGGCCGTCCGGCTCGACTTCAAGATCCAGAGCTGGACCGGCATCGGGCCGAAAGTCACCGACGCGCTCCAGGGCAAGGACACCCCGGACGTCATCGAGGTCGGAAACACCCAGGTCGCCCAGTACGCGGAGAGCGGCGGGCTGCGCGACCTCACCCTGGAGTCCGTGCGCGACCTCGGTAGCGAGGACTGGCTGCCCGGTCTCGCCGAGCCGGGCAACGTCGACGGCGTTCAGTACGGAATCCCGTGGTACGCGGCCAATCGAGTGGTGATCTACAACAAGGACCTCTTCGAACAGGCCGGAATCAAGACCCCGCCGAAGACCCGGGACGAATGGATCGCGGACAGCGAACAGCTGAACCGCAACGGCAACCAGGGCATCTACCTCGCGGGCCAGAACTGGTACGTCCTCTCCGGATTCATCTGGGACGAGGGCGGCCAACTGGCCGACGACAGGGGCGGCGAGTGGGAAGGCGCCCTGAGCAGCCCCGGCGCACTCCGCGGCATGAGCTTCTACAAGGAACTCCAGGCGCTCGGTGACGGCCCCAAGAACGCGGACGAGGAAAGGCCCCCGCAGGCCAAGGTCTTTGCCAGGGGCGATGTCGCACAGATCATTTCGGTGCCCGGCACCGCCGCGCAGATCGAGCAACTGAACCCCGAACTCAAGGGAAAACTGGGCTACTTCCCGATCCCCGGAAAGACCGCGACGACCCCCGGCTCCGTTTTCACCGGCGGATCCGATCTGATCGTTCCCGAGAAGGCGGGACAGCGCGCCGCGGGCATCGATGTGATCAAGGCACTGGCCGGCCGGAAGTGGCAGGAAGAACTCGCCAAGGCCATGAGCTACGTGCCCAACAAGCCCGACCTCGCGCGTGCAGTCGTGGGCCAGGAGGGCACGGCCGCGATGGCCCGGGGCGCCACGAAGGGGCGCGCGACGCCCAACTCGCCGCAGTGGGCGAGTGTCGAGGCCGACAACCCGATCAAGCCGTACATGACGGCAGTCCTTGAGGGCGGCGACCCGCAGAAAGAGGCGAAGGCCGCCTCGGAGAAGATCACCGAACTGCTCGCGGGCAGCTGAACCGGGCGGCACCGAGCGGTACCGAGGCGCGGCGGCAGCTCCGGCCCGTGCCGGGGCACACCCGGGATTCAGCCTTCGCACATCCCGGCTCCCCCATGCGGTCATGTCGAATCCAGCCGGTCACGGAAGAAGTAAGGGGCCGGGCTTTCGCGGCAGTGCGACGGCCCGGCGGCCGCCCTTGCCGATCCGTCCCCGGAGACCGTCATGAACGCGCTGCCCGTCACCTCACTCGCCGCCGCCCCCGTTGTACCCGCGCAGCCCGTCCCGTCCGACCCACCGCGCTACCGGGTGTCCCTCGCCGTCGACCAGGACGAAGTGCGTGCGGCCCAGCGCCTGCGCCATCTGGTCTTCGCGGGTGAGCTCGGCGCCCGGCTGGAAGGAGCCGAGCCCGGCCTGGACAGCGATGCGTTCGACGCGTACTGCGACCACCTGCTGGTACGGGAGCAGGCCACCGGAGATGTCGTCGCCACCTACCGTGTGCTGCCGCCCGAGCGGGCGAGGATCGCCGGACGCCTCTACGCGGAGAGCGAGTTCGACCTCACGCGGCTCGGCCCGATCCGCGACGACCTGGTCGAGGTCGGCCGGTCCTGCGTCCACCCGGCCCACCGGGACGGCGCCGTGATCGCACTGATCTGGGCCGGACTCGCCCGCTACATGCAACGCACCGGACACAACTGGCTGGCGGGCTGCTGCTCGATACCCCTCGCGGATGGCGGCGTCGCCGCGGCCGGGGCATGGGAGACCGTACGGACGAAGCACCTGGCGCCCGAGGACCGCTGGGTCACTCCCCACCGCCTCTGGCAGCCCACCGCCGCAGGGCGAGGAGACGTGCCCACCGGACTTGCCACGCTCCCGCCTCTTCTCCGCGGCTATCTGCGACTGGGCGCCCAGGTCTGCGGAGCACCCGCGTACGACCCGGACTTCAACGTCGCCGACCTGTACGTACTGCTGTCGCTGCGCCGCACCGACCCCCGCTATCTGCGCCACTTCCTCGCGCTCACCGAACTGCGGTGAATCCCTGGGCAGCTGCCCGGACAGGCACCCTCGTGCCGATCCCGGCAGACAAACGGCCGGAACGCCGTGTCCGGCGCGGGGTGCCCCTGGTCCTGTCCTGTTGATCTTCGTGGATCGGCCCGGGGCGTCTGGTGCGGTGCATCGCAAGGCGGAGGATCGTCCTCGTACTGGACGTACTCGGGCGACTGACGACAACGCGGCGAGGTGCCGTGCCAGGCGTTCCGGGCCCGCGAAGATCGGCAGGACAGGGCCTGGTCGCCGCTCAGGCCGCCGTCGCCAGCGACAGCGCGAACCGGTCTCCGGAATCCGTCCACCACTGATCCAACCGCAGTCCGGCCACGGCGAGTTCGGCCCGGACTCCCTCCTTGCGGAACTTGGCCGACACCTCCGTACGCAACTCCTCGCCGGCCTCGAAGGGCACCACCAGATCCAGATCCGGGATCTTCACCGTGAGCGCCGCACGGGCTCGCAGCCGCATCTCGATCCACTCCCGTTCCGGGTCCCACAGCGCCACGTGATCGAAGTCGGCCGGGTCGAAGTCCGCCCCCAACTCCCGGTCGACGACCCGTAGTACATTCTTGTTGAACTCCGCCGTCACCCCGGCCGCATCGTCGTACGCGGCGACCAGCGCCTCCTCGTCCTTCACCAGATCCGTGCCGAGCAGCAGCCCGTCGCCGGGGGAGAGCAACGACCGCACCGACTTCAGGAACACCGACCGCTCGTCCGGCAGCAGATTGCCGATCGTGCCCCCGAGGAACGCGATCAGTCGCGGCCCCGGGGTGCCCGGCAGCGCGAGACCGCCGGTGAAGTCGGCGATCAGCGCGTGGACGGAGAGATCCGGCCGGTCCGCGAGCAGGGCCTCGGCGGCGCCGCGCAGGGCGCTCTCGCTGACATCGACCGGTACGTAACTGTGCAGCGCGGGCAGCGCGTCCAACAGGTGCCGGGTCTTCTCCGACGACCCCGATCCCAGCTCGATCAGGGTCCGCGCCCCGGACGCCGCTGCGATCTCCTCGGCGCGGTCGATCAGGATCTCGCGCTCGGCGCGGGTCGGGTAGTACTCGGGAAGCCGGGTGATCTCCTCGAACAGTTCACTGCCGTGTGCGTCGTAGAACCACTTGGGCGGCAGCGTCTTCGGACGCCGGGTCAGGCCGTGCAGCACATCGGCGCGCAGCGCCGCGTCCGTCGCGTCCACCGGCAGGGTGCGGGTCAGCAGAAAGGGACTCACTCCGTGGGCTCCTTGAGCGGGGTCAGCAGAACTTCGGTGCGGGTCGCCGTCAACAATGTCCGGTCGGGGACCGTGTGCCAGTGCGGATCGTCGTCGTACGGCTCCGAGGCCACGACCGTGCGCAGACCCGGCTCGGCGAGGTACCACAGGGTGTCGCCCCAGGCCGTCGCCACGATCGTGGCGCCGTCGACGAGCAGCAGATTCAGCCGCGATCGAGGCGCCGCGACCGCCACGTCCTGCACGGTGTCGGCGACGGCCTGCGGCAGTTCGTCACCGTCGGCGAGACGGTGGCGTACGAGGGCCCAGAGCAGGGCCGAGTCGCAACGGGCGGTGAGGGTCAGCAGCTCGGCCGGAGGCAGCGCGGCGGCGAGCGGGGCCAGGGAATCCGGCCAGCCCCGCACCGCACCGTTGTGACTGAACAGCAGCCGTCCGGCGGCGAACGGCGCGGCCGCCGCCTCACCGTCCGCCCCCGCCTCGGTGGCATCACGTACCGCCGCGAGCATCGCCGTACTGCGCACCACTCGGGCCAGATCGGCGAACGTCTGGTCGCCCCAGACGGGGCCCTCGCGCCGGTAGCGTCCCGGCACCGGGTCACCGTCCGCGTACCAGCCGACGCCGAAACCGTCTGCGTTGACGGTCCCGTGCCGCTGGTGTCTCGGCGCCCAGGACTGGCGCACCAGACCGTGCGGCGGTTGCGTCAGCAGTTCACCGAGAGCCACCGACGGTCCCAGATAAGCGATATGGCGGCACATCAGAGGTCCCTCGCGGTTCGGAAGCCGGAGAAGATCTGGCGCCGCACCGGCAGGTCCCAGTTGCGGAACGTCCCCCTGCACACCACCGGATCCACGGCGAAGGAACCGCCGCGCAGCACCTTGTGGGCCGGTCCGAAGAACACCTCGGAGTACTCGCGGTACGGGAACGCCGAGAAGCCCGGATAGGGTTCGAAGTCGCTCGACGTCCACTCCCACACGTCCCCGATCAACTGCCGTACGCCGAGCGGTGACCGGCCCGCGACGTACGCTCCCGCAGGTGCGGGCCGCAGATGGCGCTGGCCCAGGTTGGCCCGCTCGGGGCTCGGGTCCTCGTCGCCCCACGGATAGCGCAGCGAACGGCCCGACGCCGGGTCGTGGCGCGCCGCCTTCTCCCACTCCGCCTCCGAGGGGAGCCGACGCCCGGCCCAGCGCGCGTACGCGTCCGCCTCGTACCAGCTGACATGGAGCACCGGTTCGTTCTCGGGCACCGTCTCGGTCACTCCGAAGCGGCGGCGCAGCCACTGACCGGCGTCCCGGTGCCAGAACAGCGGAGCGGCCAGCTCGTGCTCACGGACCATCGCCCATCCCTCGGGGGCCCACCAGCGCCGCTCGGTGTAGCCGCCGTCCTCGATGAAACGCTGGTACGCGCCGCAGGTGACCGGGGTCGTATCGAGGAAGAAGCCCGGTACGTCGCGCACGTGCGCGGGACGCTCGTTGTCCAGGGCCCACGGCTCGGTGGACGTCCCCATGGTGAACGGACCGCCGGGGACCAGGACTTCGGCGGGCAGACCCGCCGCGTCGGTGGGGCCGGGCGGCACGGGCGCGGTCAGTACCGCAGGACCGGCCCGCAGCTGATGCGTGATCAGCATGGTTTCGTCGTGCTGCTGTTCGTGCTGGGCGATCATGCCGAAGGCGAACCCGTCCCGCACCAGCCTGCGGTCACCGCGCAATGCCGTGCTGTCGAGCACGTCCAGCGCCCGGTCACGTACCTCCGCGGCGTAGACCCGGGCCTCGGCGGGTGCCAGCAGCGGCAGCGAGGGGCGGGCAGCGCGGGGATGCTCGAAGGCGTCGTACAGCCCGTCGATCTCCGGGCGCATCGCCTCCCGCCCGGCCACCCCGCGCAGCAGCCACAGCTCCTCCTGATTACCGATGTGCGCGAGGTCCCAGACCAGCGGAGACATCAACGGCGAGTGCTGGGCGGTGAGTTCGTGGTCGTCCACACTCTCGGTGAGAAGCGTCGTGCGTTTCCGGGCGGTGAGCAGCGCGGCGAGGGCGCGCCGACGGAGCGCCTCGGTGTCCGTCTCGTCGGGCCCGGTCGGACCGCCCGGACCGGATGCGTCGGGTGCGGGGGAATCGGTCATGAGCGGTGCCCCTCGAAGTGGTGGTCCGAACCGCCGGCCGAATCGAGCGCGAGCAGTTCGGGAAGATCGTCGGCCGGACATCGGCCCCGGGCGACGAAGCGGTCGTTGAAGTCCGCCACCGCTTCCTGCACGGCCGTGGTCGCTCCCATCCGGGGCAGCGCCTCCAACGCGAGAGCGAAACAGGTGGCTGCCGCCGCCCGCAGTTCGGGATCGGTCAGGCCGTCGCGGGCTGCGCCCACCCAGAGCGGATTGCGCGGCGCCGGGCCCGGCCCGGCCGTCTCGGCCAGTGGTTTGACGGTGCGGTACACGGTCTCGGCGGCCTCCGGGTCGTCGAACAGGGCGGTAGTGAGGGCGAGCGGCACCAGCCACCCGTTCGCGCCGTGCTGCGCGTCGATCATGCGCAGCTCAAGGTGTCCGCGCGGGCGCACGGGCGGAAAGAGGGTGCTGATGTGGTAGTCGAGATCGGCGCGCACCGGTGGTCTGGGCGCGCCGGTACGGATCCAGTCGCGGAAGGTCAGCCCGTCCGGCACCGCCCACGGCCCGTCGTCGTCCCGGATGCACATCACCGGAGTGTCCAGAACATGCGTGGCCCAGGCGTCGCGGGGTGGCAGATGGCCGGTCGGCGCCAGGGACCGCCACGGATCGAGGCCGGCCCACAGCGACTGCCTGGTGGACCGCCACGGTGTGGGGCGGCCGTACTGGAAGGGCGAGTTGGCGAAGACCGCGACCAGCACGGCGCCCAGCAGATGGGACAGCTGCCAGCGCCGCCCGTAGCCGAGCGGACCGGGTTCCTCCTCTCCGGCGTCCAGACACACCTGGACGGACGCGGTGGTGCACATCATGGCGCGGCCCGCCGGTCCCGACCGGTCGAGCGAGACCTCCATGGCGTCGTAGCGGGGCTCGTGCAGCAGACGGCGCGGCGGATGCCACGGATCGACGCCGAGACCCGCCGGTGCGAGCCCCATCCGGTCGAGGGCGTCACGTACGGCGGTGAGATCGGCGGCGGTGGCATCGATGCACGCCATCAGGGAGTCGGCGGGGCGCGAGCTGAGCTCCAGCTGGCCGCCGGGTTCGAAGGTGAGCGCCGCGCTCAGGGGCAGGGCCCGGAGGAGGGCGGCGGCCGCGTCGAGACGGTGGTGGGGGACCGGGACACGGGGCTGATCCCGGTGGTGAATGAGCCATTCGAGTTCGACGCCGACCGCGCGGGGCGGCCCGGTCTTGAAGCAGATGCAGCGCAGTAAATCCTCGGCTTCGCCCTCGCCGAGGGGCGGGGCCTCGCCGGGCGGACCGTGGTCGCCGGGTGTGTTGCACGACATGCCGGGGCCTCCTTCTGCTCGGTTCGTCCGTACCACCCAAACCCGCAGGGGTGGATCGCACAAGAGTGCCCCTGCGTGTCGGAAATCCGATTGCATCCATGCCGCTGGAGGGCCGAGCATGCCCCGTATGCACCACACGGGGGAGTACCGATGAGCGCACGGTTGCGCGGCATCGCGCGAGAGACCGGGGCCATTGTCGAGGCCGGCCGCTACCGTACGCCGGAAGGGCGCGAGGTGAGCATCGAACGTGCGCTGGCAGCCGCACTCTCGGGCACCAGGCTGTACGGCCCCGAGCCGGTGCCCGTCGCCGCACTCGACTCCGACCGCACACCGGTCATCGAGGTCACCGACGAGAGCAGCCTGCGGGCGGCACGCCGGATGACCGGTGAGGGTCCCGGCAAGGTCGCGGTCCTGAACCACGCCTCCGCCCGCAATCCCGGCGGCGGATACCTCAACGGCGCACAGGCCCAGGAAGAGGCCCTGTGCCGGGGCTCGGCGCTGTACGCCACGCTGCTGCGCGCTTCCGACTACTACGCCCACCACCGCGCGGAACGCAGCGCCTTCTACACCGACCGGGTGATTCACTCACCCGGGGTGCCGGTGTTCCGGGATGACCGGGGTCGGCTGCTCGACACCCCGTACACCGCGGGCTTCCTCACCTCCCCGGCACCCAATGCCGGAGTCATCCGCAGCCGCACCCCCGAGGAGGCCCACCGCATCCCCGCCGCGCTCACGTCCCGTGCCGAGCGGGTGCTGGAGGTCGCGGCGGTACGCGGCTACCGCAGGCTGGTGCTGGGTGCCTGGGGCTGCGGTGTGTTCCGCAACGACCCGGCGCAGGTGGCCGGCGTGTTCCGGGCGCTGCTGCTGGACGGCGGCAGGTTCGCCGGCCACTTCGAGCAGATCGTCTTCGGCATCCTCGACCGCAGCCCCGATTCCGCCACCCGGTCCGCCTTCGACCGGACGTTCGGCGGTCAGCTCCAGCCGTAGCGCTCCCGCAGCCGGCCGACGACGGAATCGAACCGGTCACGGTCCAGCGCGCACGCCTCACGCCGCATCCCGTCCTCGTGCACCCGCAGCACCCGGTCCAGATCGACCCACGATGGACGGCCCGAGCTGTCCCACGGACCGGCCCCGAGCGCCACCCACTCGTGGTCCCCGTCGTGCTGCTTGCTCGACAACTGCACGGCGAGCAGCGTGCCCACCGCCTCCCGGGCCACCACCAGAACCGGACGGTCCTTGCCACGCCCGTCGTTCTCCTCGAACGGCACCCAGGTCCAGACGATCTCGCCGGGGTCCGGGTCACCGTCCCGGTCGGGGGCGTACACGGTGCGGACCGGGCCCACGTCGCGCGGGTCGGCCTCGGAGGTCGCGCAGGGTCCGGTGCGGCCGGGGAAACCGGCCGGGCTGTCGGTGCTGTGGTCACGGTGCTGGATGCTCATCCCCACACCGTAGGACCTGTACGGTCCATTTCGTGGAGCGGGTCCGGTGAACGGGCCGCAGGGCCGGGCACCGCACCCACACCGTACCCAGCCTGCCCAACCCCAACGTCCCGGATCATGTCATCGACCGTCAAACCGCCCACGCCGGACCGCAGATGACCGGCGAACTCGATCACCTTCACACCGTGCCCACCTCGATGCGGACCTTCGCCGAAGCAGGATGTGCGAGGAAGTGCTCGGCGCCGCCCCGGATCCGTACGATCACCTCGCCGACCAGCCCCGGCCCCACCGTTCCGGTCACCCGACCGAGCAGTCCCACCATCGAGGAGTCATCCATGACCCGGAGCGCACCCACGCCGCACAGCTCTGGAAGACTGCCCGACGCCATGAGCCAGTTACCGAATCAGCCCACCGAAGGCCCCGTTCCGACCAGTGCCGACGTGGCACGGCACGCCGGGGTCTCCCGGGCCACCGTGTCCTATGTGCTGAACGACATCGCGACCGTGCGGATCAGCGAGCCCACCCGCCGCCGGGTCAGGGAGGCTGCCGCAGAGCTGGGGTACGTACCGCACGCGGCGGCCCGCAGCCTGCGCGCCGGGCACACCCGCATGGTGGTGCTGCCCACCGTGCACTTCCCTGCAGACCCGCTCCACCAACGCTTCTTCCATGAACTGGAAACCGGGCTGCGCCGCCTGGACTACACGGTGGTCCAGTACGGCAGCACCGGCCTCGACGCCGACGACGCACCCCGCGCCTGGGCCGAACTCCGTCCCGTCGCCGTCATCGCACCCGGCACGATCGCCCTCACCCCGCAGGGCATATCCGTACTCAGACGAGCCGGAGCCAAGGCCGTCATCACCCTCGGCCCGCGACCGGTTGACGGCGCCCACGCGTTGCTCGTGGACCAGCGGAAGGTCGGCAGCGTCGCGATCGGGCATCTGCTGGCGCGCGGCCGGCGTCGCATCGGCGTGATCATGCCCGAGGAAGGCGGTCTCGGCCTGTTCGCCGAATCCCGGCTGACCGGGGCCCGGCAGGCCGCGCAGAGCCACAGGGCCGTCATCGAACCGCTGCCGCTGCGGTACGAGGAGGAGTCGGCCGACCGGCTGGCCGCCCGCTGGCGCGCCCTGGGCCTCGACGCCGTCTTCGCGTACAACGACGCATACGCGATGCTCCTGATGCGGGCCCTGCAGGACGCGGGCATCGCGGTACCCCGCGAGACGGCCGTGATCGGTGCCGACGACCTGATGCTCGGCAGGCTGCTGCGGCCCCGGCTCAGCAGCGTACGGCTGGAGATGGCCGCGGCACAGCCGCCGGCGGATCTCGTCCACCGGCTGGTGCGGCACCCCGGCGGCGCCCCCGAGCACCACGACCTGCTGCGGGCCAGGACGGTCCACCGCGAGTCCAGCTGAGCCGCCGGGTCCGCACAATGCGACAGCGCGGCAACGTGCGCACCGCGCGCCGCTTGCCTAGCGTCATGACCATGAGCCATCCGCAGAGCTACGAGATCCTGCTGGTCCCCGAACACGTCGAGGACACCGCCGAAGCTGCCGGGAGCGGTGGCGCCATCCGCTCGGCGGTCGTGGCGGCGACCGGGGAGACGGGAGCATCGGGTTACCCCCGCTATTCGGGTGAGGGCCTCGTGGCGGACATCGACCCGGCGACGCACGCGGTCGAGGCCCTGCTGGTCGACGGATCCGAACTGGACTACGGCCTCTCGGTCCGGATCAAGGAGAAGAACGCCGACGATGACAGCAGTGCCGACAACGGTGCCGGCAGCAACGCCGACAGCAGTGCCGGTGGCTGAGCCCGCCCGGCCCGATTCCGACCGGAAGGCCGGCGGAGGCCGCCGAAGGACACGGAATGCCGGAGAAGGCCACCGACGCCACCGATGTCACGGCAAGGGGTCCGGCCGGTCCGCGTCCGCGGTCCGGCCGGACCCCTCACCCCGCTCATGCGCGCGTGGAGCCTACTTCTGCTCCTGCTGCTCGTTCTCGATGGACTTGCGGATCTGGTCCATGTCCAGCTTCCTGGCCTGTCCGATGACATCTTCCAGCGCCGCCTCCGGCAGCGCACCGGGCTGTGCGAACACGGCCACGTTGTCCCGGACGATCATCAGGGTGGGGATGGAACGGATCTCGAAGGCCGCCGCCAGCTCCTGCTGCGCCTCCGTGTCGACCTTGGCGAAGACCAGGTCGTCGTGGCGCTCCGAAGCCGCGTCGTAGACCGGCGCGAACTGCCGGCACGGGCCGCACCAGGAAGCCCAGAAGTCGATCAGGACGAATTCGTTGTCACTGACGACCTGATCGAAGTTTTCCTTGGTGAGCTCAACGGTGCTCATACTCTGCTACCTCTTCCTGTGCCCGCTCGGACCTGTCCGGCACAACGGTGCCCGGACCTGCGCTATTCCGCCTGCCCATGTGGCCGCCGCGCACACCCGCGATCAGACTGTTCCCATGACTGAAGCTTCCCTGAACGCCGAATACGACGTAGTGGTCATCGGAGCAGGTCCGGTGGGTGAGAACGTCGCCGACCGGGCGCGTGCCGCCGGGCTGAGCACGGCGGTCGTCGAGACGGAACTCGTCGGCGGCGAGTGCTCCTACTGGGCCTGCATGCCCAGCAAGGCCCTGCTGCGGCCGGTCGTCGCCCGCGCCGACGCCCGCCGCCTGCCCGGCCTGAGCGACGCCGTCCAGGGACCGCTCGACGTGGCAGCGGTCCTCGCCCGCCGTGACGCGTACGCCTCGCACTGGAAGGACGACGGACAGGTCGCCTGGCTGGAGGGCGTCGGAGCGGACATCTACCGCGGCCGGGGCCGACTCACCGGTGAGAAGGCCGTCTCCGTCACCGCTCCCGACGGCACGGTGCACCGGCTCACCGCCCGGCAGGCCGTCGCCGTCTGTACCGGCAGCCGCGCAGTCGTCCCCGCCCTGCCCGGCGTCGACGGGGCCCGTCCCTGGACCAGCCGGGAGGCGACGAGCGCCAAGAAGGTGCCCGGCCGGCTCGTGATCGTCGGAGGCGGCGTGGTCGGGGCGGAGATGGCCACCGTCTGGCAGGCCCTCGGCGCCCGGGTGACGATGCTGATCCGCGGCAAGGGACTCCTCCCGAAGATGGAACCCTTCGCCGGCGAACTGGTCGCGCAGGCGCTGACCGAGGCGGGCGCCGATATCCGAACCGGAGTCTCGGCGACCTCCGTGCAGCGTACGGTCCCGGACGGGCCGGTCGTCACGGAACTGGACGACGGCGAGCGAATCGAGGCCGACGAGATCCTCTTCGCCACCGGCCGCGCCCCGCGCACCGACGACGTGGGCCTGGAGACGGTGGGCCTCACACCCGGCTCCTGGCTAACCGTCGACGACAGCTGCCTCGTCGAAGGCACCACCTGGCTCTACGCCGTCGGCGACGTCAACCACCGGGCGCTCCTCACCCACCAGGGCAAGTACCAGGCGCGCATCGCGGGCGCCGCGATCGCCGCCCGCGCCGCGGGAGTGCCGCTCCTGGAGACCGACCGCTGGGGCGCCCACGTGGCCACCGCCGACCACGCGGCCGTCCCCCAGGTCGTCTTCACCGACCCCGAGGCCGCTTCGGTCGGCCTCACCCTCGCCGAGGCGGAGCAGGCCGGCCACCGGGTACGAGCCGTCGATTACGACCTCGCGGCGGTCGCGGGCTCCAGCCTGTACGCGGACGGCTACCGCGGCCGCGCCCGCATGATTGTGGACCTCGATCGGGAGATTCTGCTCGGTGTCACCTTCGTCGGACCGGGCATCGGCGAACTGCTGCACTCGGCGACGGTCGCCGTGGCGGGCGAGGTACCCATCGGCCGACTGTGGCACGCCGTCCCCGCCTACCCGACGATCAGCGAGATCTGGCTGCGCCTGCTGGAGGCATACCGCGACGCATAGGGTGCGGCCCGCCCGTCCCCGGCGGGCGGCTGACCGACGTACCACCGTCCTGCCGGACCTGCCCGCCCGTGCAGGGAGGGACGACGGCCGCCGGTCGGCTACTTGCCGGCCGACCGGTCCCAGTCGATCCGGTAGTGCTTCAGCAACGCGTCCTCCTTCACCAGACGCATGCCGACCGCTGTCATGACGTGCTGGGACGCGAGGTTGTCCAGATCGGTGTCGCCGTGCACGCAGATCACACCCTGGTCGCGGGCGAACCGGAGCAGTGCGCGCAGTGCCTCGGAGGCGTAACCCATGCCCTGCGCCGAGGGAACGAGGCTGTAGCCGATCGTGACATGCCCGTTCTCGTCCGGAGCACCATGGAATCCCAGCCCGCCGATCACCTCTCCGTTGTCAAGCCGGCGTATCTCGTACGAACCGAATGGACTGGGGTCACCTGTGGTCGCGCACGTTTCGAGGAAGCGCTCGGCCGCGGCCATCTCACCGGGGGACGGGTATCCGGGCGCCCAGCGGGCACCGTCTTCCGGCTTGCCGGCCATCACGTGCAAGGCGTCGGCGGAGCTCATCAGGCGGAGGCGGAGGCGGGGAGTCCCAAGAACGGTCATGACCGAGTGGAATATCACGCGGGGCGGCCAGGCGGCATCGGAATTCGCCCGAGCGGGGCCGGAAACTCCCAGGACTCAGGGCTCAGTGCTCAGGGCTCGCAGGCCAGTGGGCGGTGCCACTCGGGGCGCCACCCAACTCGACGGGCACATCTTGCCGTCGCTGTCGCCCAAAGCCGCACTCACCCACCAGTCCACCCGAACCGGCCGACACCTCACCACGTCAGAAGTCGCCGGAGAACGCCGCCGCCATCCGCAGATGACCTGTCGCCTCCGCGCTCCGCCCCTGACGCTCAAGCGTCCGGCCGAGCATCAGCCGGGCATACGGCTCCACCGGGTCGCGCTCCAGAACCGCCCGCAGTTCCGTCTCGGCCCTGCCGAGCCGAGCCGAGTGGTAGTAGGCCCGCGCCAGCAGCAGCCGCGGGGAGACCTGCTCGGGTACTTCCTCGACGAGCCCTTCCAGAATCCGGGCCGCGGTCATGTACTCCTTCGCCTCGAAGAACATCTGCGCACGGTCCCAGCGGTCGGCGGCCGTACCGAACTCGAAATAGGTGTCGCTCACTTGACCTCTGACCTCCTCGTTCGCGGACCGCCCCGGATCGCTCCGGGACCCGCCCTGTTACTGACTCAGTTGCGTGCTCAGCCACGCTCCAGTCACCGGAACATGGCACACTGGTTGAATATTCCACTAAATATTCGGCGTGGGTACCTGCACCCCGGACCCACACGGGAATAGGTTGAGCGTCATGAGCAATCTCGATCGCCAGGCCGCACTCTCCGTCTGCGGAGGAAGGGGCTTCGTCGTCGCCGAGCCCGTGCGTGAACTTCTCACCCCTCGCCGTGTCCAGCTGGGTGGGTCCACCGAGGTCCGCAGGCTGCTGCCCAATCTGGGCCGCCGGATGGTCGGCGCATGGGCCTTTGTCGATCATTACGGCCCCGACGACATCGCCGGCGAACCCGGGATGCAAGTGCCGCCCCACCCCCACATGGGCCTACAGACGGTCAGCTGGCTGCACGACGGCGAGGTCCTGCACCGGGACAGCCTCGGCAGCCTCCGGACGATCCGCCCGCGCGAGCTGGGACTGATGACCTCCGGCCGGGCCATCAGCCACTCCGAGGAGAGCCCGAAGTCCCGCGCGAGGTTTCTGCACGGCGCCCAGCTCTGGGTGGCCCTGCCGGATGCCCACCGGCACGTCGAACCGCACTTTCAGCACCACACCGAACTGCCGACCGTCACCGCCGCCGGCCTCACCGCCACAGTGATCCTGGGTGAACTCGACGGCGCCACCTCGCCCGGCACCGCGTACACCCCGATCGTCGGCGCCGACCTGACCCTCTCCGCCGACGCCGAGGCCCGCCTGCCGCTCGACCCCGACTTCGAGTACTCGGTGCTCTCGATGTCCGGCCAGGCCGAGGTCGACGGCGTACCCATGCTGCCGGGCTCCATGCTCTACCTCGGCTGCGGCCGCACCGAACTCCCCTTGCGGGCGAACACCGACGCGGGCCTCATGCTCCTCGGCGGCGAGCCCTTCGAGGAGGAGATCGTCATGTGGTGGAACTTCATCGGGCGGTCCCATGCGGAAATCGAGGCGGCCCGACTGGACTGGATGGAGGGCCCCCGCTTCGGCGAGGTGCACGGCTACGACGGCGGCCGGCTCCCCGCTCCCGCACTGCCGCCGGTGGCGCTGAAACCGCGAGGGCGGGTGCGCTGACCTGGGGTGATGTGCCCCCAATGCTTCCCGCTGCGTGCGCTTGCTGCGTCCCCTCGCCGGTACGGCGGGGGGACGCGGTTGTGCATGCTGTGGGTCGGTTCCTCGGGCGGCCGGCGGTTGCACGTGTTGGCACCTGTGACCAGGTCTGATCAAACACTTGCTGACCCTTTGCTGACCTTACTGATGCGTAATCAGATCGGTGAGTCATCGGACCGTCGGTGTCGGCCCTGCCCAGGCCAGTGCTCTCCCGGGAGTTCCTCGCGCGGTGCGAATCCGGGTGGTAGGCGAAATAGCTGCATCGCTACAGTCGCTTTGCTTTTGGCGGCCTTGCCGCGGCTTGGCGCACCCTGTGCATTGCGGATTGCGCGCAGAAATCACGACGCCCGCTACGTCACGCCCCTGTATGAGATCGGCTCGCTCTCCGGCACGATCCAGGCTGACGATCTCGGTACGTACGTCATGAAGTTCTCTGCCTGGTGGCGCTGACCTGCGGATTTGCGATTCTACCGGCCCCTGACCTGCGTGGATGCGTCTTTCGGTATCTTTCAGATTCGTGCTGCGTTATGCAGCCGATTCTCCCCACGCGCTCCCCAAGCCTTCGATACTCCCCAGATTCTCCCCGGAGGTGCCAGTGCCGCGAGCACTGTGACATGGGGAGGGCGGGTATTCGTGTGGCTGTAGAACCAGCACGTTGAGTGATCACGGCGCGCCGTGGCCGCCCCCGTCAGAGGCTGACGGAGTTGAGTTTGCGGGGCAGACGCTGGCGGTTGTCGGTCCCGCATGGCACAGGTTGTAAGGATCATCCAGGGGCGTCTAAGTCAGTCCAGCGTGAGTATGGAAATGCAGGTCAGAGACTGCCCGTCCGGGAGAGTCTGCTCAGTTCGTGATAGCCGTGTGACTGCTGGTGATACGGCGAGGCCCCGTCGGGAACCATCCTGACGCGACCTCTGAGCGGATCCGTAAGACGACGAGGCCGCACCGGAGCACTCCGGTGCGGCCTTTCTGTGAGATCGAACGTGCTGGCGCGCACGATGCGGTCGGAGCGCCGTGCGGTCCGTGTATCTGTGACTCCTCAGCGGTGCCGGATTTGCGACTGCACCCGCCCACCTGCCAGGGGTGTGCCTGTCACGGACATGGCCGAATGGCTCGGACATCGGGGATCCGAAGGTCACGACGCGGTCGCGGTCCATCCAGTGGTACGCCGCGCCCATGACGGTGAGCAGCACGGGTCCGATGGACATCCCCGTGCCTGCGCCACCCGTGCCGAACGTACCCGGCCGGGCGGTGCCGGAGGGAGCGCGCCCGAAGGCCGGGTACGTCGTTCGCGACGGTCAGTCGTGCACGTGCAGCGGCTTGCCCGCCAGGGCCAGGTGGGCTTCGCCCAGGGCCTCGCTCTGGCTGGGGTGGGCGTGGATGAGTTGGGCGACCTCGGCCGGCAGGGCCTGCCAGTTGTAGATGAGCTGGGCCTCGCCGATCTGCTCGCTCATGCGCGGGCCGATCATGTGGAGGCCGACGACCGGACCGTCGTGCACCTGCACCAGCTTGATTTCGCCGACGGCCTTGAGGATCTTGTTCTTGCCGGTGCTGCCCAGGTTGAACTTGCTGATCACCACCTTGTCGGAGCCGTACTGCTCCTTGGCCTTCGCCTCCGTGAGGCCGACCGAGGCGATCTCGGGCTCGCAGTAGGTGACCCGGGCCACGCCGTCGTAGTCGATGGGGGTGACCCGCTCGCCGGCCAGGCGCTCGGCGACGAGGATGCCCTCGGCGAAGCCGACGTGCGCCAGTTGCAGGGTGGGGACAAGGTCGCCGACCGCGGAGATCGTCGGGACGTTGGTCTGCAGGTACTCGTCGACCAGGACGTGGCCGCGGTCCATGGCGACGCCTGCCTCCTCGTAGCCGAGGCCCGTGGAGACCGGGCCGCGGCCGACGGCGACGAGCAGGGTTTCGGCGTCGAGCTGCTTGCCGTTCTCGAGTGTGACCCGCACACCGGTGTCGGTGTACTCGGCCCTGGTGAAGCGCGACCCCAGCTCGAACTTGATCTTCCGCCTGCGGAAGGCGCGTTCCAGACCCTTGGAGATCTCTTCGTCCTCGGCGGCGACCAGGTGCGGCAGCCCCTCGACGATCGTGACGTCCACCCCGAAGGACTTCCAGGCCGAGGCGATCTCGACGCCGATGACGCCGCCGCCGAGTACGACCACCGACTGGGGGAGCCGGTCGAGGAAGAGCGCCTGGTCGGACGAGATGATCCGGTTGCCGTCGATGGTCAGGCCGGGCAGCGACTTCGGCAGGGACCCGGTGGCCAGCACCACGTGGCGGCCCTCGTAGCGCACGCCGTCCACCTCGACGGCGGTCGGCGAGACCAGACGTCCCTCGCCCTGGACCAGCGTGAGGTCCTTGCGGGACTTGAGCATGCCCTGCAGGCCGTTGTACAGGCTCGCGATCACCTTGTCCTTGTAGGAGTTGACGCCCGCGATGTCGACCCCCTGGAAGCTGGTCCTGACGCCGAAGCGCTCGCTCTGGCGGGTCTGGTCGGCGATCTCCGCCGAGTGCAGCAGCGCCTTGGCCGGAATGCAACCGTTGTGCAGGCAGGTGCCGCCCAGCTTGCCCTTCTCGATCAAGACGACCTTCAGCCCGAGCTGCGTCGCGCGCAGGGCGCAGGAGTACCCTCCACTGCCACCTCCGAGGATGACCACGTCGTACGAGCCGCTTGCGGAATTGTCCGTCACTGATTCCCCTCCCATGACTTCGGCCCGTCTGGCGTATCCGTCAAATCCAGGCCTGTGGTGCTCTGTTCATCCAATCAGACCCCAGCATGCTCTCATCTCCCCTGCGGATCGGGCAGACAGGGTGGCGCACACCTCATCGCGAGCGGCTTGTCGCGCAGACGCCGGACCAATACGCAACACCATTTACCTTTCTTTACAAGCTAGTTCAAGCCAAATGTCATTCCGTTTTAGCGCCTTCATGATCAAAGCTCTGCTAGGGTCGCAGCGCCCGGACGGCTCACGGGGGAGCCTTCCGAAACATGCTGACGTGAAGGGGTACCTAGAAGATGCCCGACGTGCAGGTTCACATTCTTGGTCCGTTGGAAGTCGTGCATTCCGGGGGCGCCGTCGCCTTCTCGGGGGTGCGCCAGGGAGCCCTCCTGGCGATGCTGGTGCTGAGGGCGAACGTAGTCGTTCCCGTCGACACCTTACGGGAAGCGATCTGGGGCGAATCGCCACCTGAATCCGTTTCCGCCCAGATACGGATATGCATATCGCGACTCCGCCGTGAATTCGCCCGGCTGGGTGCGGAGAACGCGATCGAGACGCATCCGTCGGGCTACCGGCTGCGTGTCGCGGAAAACGGCTCGGACCTCTGCGAGTTCGAGAACCTGCTCGCGCGCGGCCGGGCCGCGGCGGCCGAGGATCGACCCAGGGACGCGGCGCGGCTCACCCGGGAGGCGCTCGATCTGTGGCGCGGACCCGCCGCCTCGGGGCTGGAGAGCAGGGTGGTCCAGATGTACGCGGCGAAGGTCAACGAGGACCGGGCTGCCGCCTACGAGGAACTGTTCGACCTGGAGCTGCAGTTGGGGCAGCACCGGAAGATCCTGGGTGAACTCTTTGAGCACTACGAGCAGCAGCCGTACGGGGAGCGCCTGTGTGCGCAGCTGATGCTCGCGCTGTACCGCTCCGACCGCCAGGCCGAGGCGCTGGAGGTGTACCGAAGACTCCGCGGCCGGCTGAGACGTGAGCTCGGGCTGGAACCGTGCGACCGGCTCTCTCTGCTCTACGACATGATTCTGGCCCACAACGAACGCCTGGAATCACTGAGCCCCTGGAGCGTGGGCTCGCCCCGGCCGGCGCTCCTGAGGTGACCGTTGCGCGGGCGCCAATACTCCGGTGATACGGCACAGGGCTCAGACTTGTCCGTGCTTGGAGCGTCACGCTTGCGGACACAGGAAAGAGGCAGTCATGAGCGAAATACCGGTAAGCCTGCCGATGCCGTTCAACGACGAGTTCTACGCGGATCCCTACCAGGCCTACGCGGAGCTCAACAAGGCGGCGCCGATCCACCGGATCTCGACCCCGAGCGGTGCGGCCGTGTGGCTGCTGACCGGCTATGAGGAGGTTCGCGACGGGCTCAAGGACAAGCGTCTGGCGCGTAACCAGTCGCACGCCGGCCCCGACTATCAGCAGGACGTGATCCCGGGGCCCATGCGGGCGGGCAATCTGATGACGGAGGACCAGCCCGAACACACCCGGCTGCGGAAGTTCATGAACTTCGCTTTTCTGCCCAAGCGTGTCGAGGCGCTGCGCCCGCGGATGCGGGAGGTCGTCGAAGTCTCGCTCGACGAGCTGGAGCGCAACGGCAAGGGCGACCTGATGTCCATTCTCGCTGCGCCTCTGCCGATCACCATGATCGGTGCCATTCTCGGGGTCCCGGAGGAGGACCGGGAGGACTTCCGGGGCTGGGTGGACGGCCTGTTCGGCGGCGGGCCCGAGGCCGCCCGGGACGCTGGGATCGCCATGGTCACGTACCTGACCCGGTTGGTCGCGCGCAGGCGCGAAGAGCCGGACGACGGCCTCATCTCGTACTGGACGACCGG
The DNA here is from genome assembly GCF_055635345.1 of Streptomyces sp. NPDC111516. Classification (NCBI taxonomy): domain Bacteria; kingdom Bacillati; phylum Actinomycetota; class Actinomycetes; order Kitasatosporales; family Streptomycetaceae; genus Streptomyces; species Streptomyces sp. NPDC111516. The sequence goes on from NZ_JBVKBV010000017.1 coordinate 160,934, forward strand.
CGCCGAAGACGGCGACGGCACCGCCGAGGGAGGCATGACCGACCAGGAGATCATCGGCATGGCGTTCGTGCTGCTGTTCGGCGGCTACGACACGACATTCGGCATGATCGGTGCCGGTGCCCTCGCCCTGCTGTCCCACCCCGATCTGCTCGACCGCGTCCGCGCCGATCCCGAGCTGATGCCCCGCGTGGTGGAGGAACTGCTGCGCTACTACGGGACGGCCCACACTGGCGTACGCCGGTTCACTACCGAGGACTTGACCGTGGGCGGGGTGACCGTGCCCAAGGGCGACACCGTGCTGCTCTCCATTGCCGCGGCCAACCGGGACGTGCGCCACTTCGCCGACCCTGACGTCCTGGACGTGGACCGGACCAATCTGTCCCACCATGTCGCGTTCGGCCGCGGACCGCACCACTGCCCGGGCTCCGAACTGTCCCGGATGGAGATCGAGATCGCCCTCGACGCGCTTGTCCGGCGCTTCCCCGATCTCAAGCTCGCCGTGGCGCCCGAGAGCGTCCAGTGGCGGCCGTCCTTCATCTTCCGCGTCCCGCTCGCCCTGCCGGTCGCTGTCTGACGGTCAACTCCGTTTCTCCCGCCCGTTTCTGGCCCGGCGACCCTCGCGGACGCAGCCTGCCCCTCCGGGCCCCTGAAGTTCCCCCCGCGGTCAGGACAGCTTGATACTGGGACGTACGGGTCCCGGAGGAAGCAGTCCAGGTAGTGAGTAAGAAGAGCAACAAGAGCAAGCGGTACACGGCCGAGTTCAAGAAGGATGCCGTCGACCTGGTCCGTTCCTCCGGGCGGACGGTGACGGAGGTGGCCCGGGAGCTCGGGGTCAGCGCCGAGGGCCTGCGGGGCTGGGTGAAGCAGGCCGCGATCGACCGGGGCGAGGGCCCGGTCGGCTCGCTGACCACGGCCGAGCGCGAGGAACTGGTCCGGCTACGCCGGAAGGTGCGCGAGCAGGAACAGACGATCGAGGTGCTGGGAAAAGCGACCGCCTTCTTCGCGAATCGGAAGACGAAGTAGCCGCGCGCTACGCGTTCATCGATGCGGAGAAGGCGTCCGAGGCCAACCCCGGCGGCCGGCCGGTCGCGTTCTTATGCCGGGTGCTGAAGGTCACGCGCTCGGCGTACTACGCCTATCTCGCGGCGAAGCCTGCGGCTGAGGCGAGGCAGGCGGAGGAGGACGAGCCGGCCGACGAGATCCGGAAGATCCACACGTGATCCCGGGGTGCCTACGGCGCCCCGCGCGTGACGGCCACACTGCGGCGCAAGGGACGGCGGATCAACCGAAAGAAGATCGAACGGATCACGCGGGAGCGAGACATCCGCGGGGTTACCCGCCGCAAGCGCCGCAGCCTGACGAAAGCGGACACCAAGGCCGCACCGTCATCGGACCTCATCGGGCGGGACTTCACTGCCACCGAGGCCGGCACGAAGCTGGTCTCCGACATCACCTACCTGCCCACGCTCGCCGGCTGGTGGTACCTGGCCACGGTCATCGACCTGGCCACGCGCGAGGTGGTCGGGTACGCGATGGCCGACCACCACCGGGCCGAGCCCGTGGTCGACGCGCTGAAGATGGCTGCCGGCCGCGGCGCGCTGAAAGAGGGCTGCATCGCGCACTCCGATCGCGGCAGTACATACACGTCCGGTGAATACCGCAACCTGATCAGGGAGTTGAAGCTGAGGCAGAGCATGGGAAGAACGGGCTCCTGTTACGATAACGCCGCGGCCGAAAGCTTTTTCGGCCTGCTGAAAGCGGAGATCGGGACCACCGTCTGGGAGTCCCACGAGGCCGCCCGCGCCGACATCTTCCGCTTCATCGAGGTCGAGTACAACCGCACCCGCCTGCGCAAGCACCCGGAGTACGGCTACGTCACCCCGCTCGAAACCAGAGCTCTGGTGACCCAAGACCTCGCCCCCGCAGCGTAAACATCCGCTGTCCGTGATCAGGGAGGAACTTCACCCCCGCGTGACATCGGCTCCCAAGACTGGGTGTGGTCTTGGGAGCCGACGCCGTTCGCGGAGGGCGGACGCCGAAGTCGGCCCCACTTCCTCACGGACTCGGGCCACCGGGCCGGCCATACGGCCGTGATACGGGGACGATGCATGGGAGGTACTTTGCGAATACGGCCGTCTGCAAAGCTGCGCAAGGCAGTTGACAGGCGAGGGCCGGAGACGACCGCGTTGACCAAGCACCCACGGATGCGTGACCACGCGTCCGCACTGATCCACGACCACTTCTACGAGACCTACCGCCCGCACCTGCGCGCCGTGTTCTCGGGCGAGGCCTTCACCCCGCAGCAGAGCCAGGACTCCGCCGAGCGGTTCGCGTTGACGTACCGGCGCCTGCGGCACATCAACGACAGCCTCGATGTCCAGGGGCCGCTGCTGCACCATCGCGAGCGCTTGTTCCCGCTGATCGAGTGGTCGGCGATCGCGGACCCGCCTCTCTTCTACGCGGTGTTCCTTCACCACTGCATGACGGTCGGTGCGATCGCGGAGTTCGGACACGGACGGCAGGATCTCACCGACGTGCTCGACAAGCTGGCCGGGACGGGCTGGATCGGCGCCCTGCTGATGACCGAGCTCGGTCACGGGAACAGCAACGCCGCCGTCCGCACCGAGGCGGTGTACGACCGGGCGCGGGACGAGTTCGTCCTGCACACCCCGGAACCCGCGGCGGTCAAGTTCCCACCGAGCGTCGGCGCCGAGGGCCTGGCCCGGCTCGGCGTGGTCCTGGCGCAGCTGAAGGTCGACGGCGCCGACTGCGGCGAGTTCTGCTTCCTCGTGCCGCTCCGTGACGAGCACGGGCCGTGCGACGGCGTCCGCATCGAGGGCCGGCCGCCCACCGACATGCTGCCCCTGGACTGCGCGGTGGTCTCCTTCGACCACGTGCGCGTCCCGTTCCGCCACTGGCTGCGGGACAACGCCACCCTCACGACGGAGACCGGGTTCACCGATCCGCTCGGCAGCCCGGTGATCCGTGCGCGGCGCACCCTCAGCCTGATCCGGTGCGCCTGGGAAGCCGCCGTGGTCGCGCTCGCGGGCACCGCACGGGCCTCCGCCGCGGTAGCCGTACGGCACGCCCACCGGCGCCGCACGAACGGCCGGTTCGCGACCGACCTTCCCGTAATCCGCTACCGCAATCAGCAAAGGACCGTCTTCGGTGCGCTGGCCGGCGCGTACGTCGCGGCCATGGTGGCGAAGTCCGTCGCGACCCCCCAGGCGCCCGCCCTCACCGCGGGAGGGGTGCGCACCACCTTCCTGATGAAGGTGGTTACCGACCGGCTCGCCGAGCAGGTCACGGCGCGCTGCCGCAGGGCGAGCGGCGCCCTCGGCTTCCTGGCGGAGAGCCGCTTCCTCGACTACCAGGTCCTCGCTCACTCGCTCAACGCGGCTGCCGCCGACAACCAGGTGCTGCTCCTCGACGCGGCCTACGCGCTCGCCGCCGGACTCGACTACGAGCCGCCGGTCGTAGCGGAGTTGGCCGATCCGCCGGCGGCGGCGGGCGGGCGGGACCTCCTCGACCACCGGATCTGGCTGGAGTTGACCCGTGTGCGGGAACGCGCCCTCCACCAGGAGCTCCTGGATGGGCTGCGCAAGGCCAAGGAAAGCGGTCTCGGCGACTTCGACGCGTGGAACGGGCTCCTCGATCTCTCCGAACGGCTCGCCGAAACGCACGCCGGGCGCCTCGTGCTGGAGACCGTGACCCGGGCCGTCGACACCGTGGCCGATCCGGAGACCAGGTCGGCCCTCGACGACCTGTGCGCGCTGTACGTGCTGGAGGAGGCCGCCGTGCACGACGGCTGGTACCTCGCCGAGGGACTCCTGGACAAGGAAGAGGTCCGGGCGATCCCCACGCTCCTCGACACCCTGTGCGAGCGCCTGGCGCCGCACGCCCTGGAGCTCGCGGACGCGCTGGACGTCCCCTACGACCTCATCGGCGGACCGCTCGCCGCAGACGACTACGTGAGCGCGCTTTCGGACTGAGCTGTGCGCGGTGCGGTGTGCGGCACAGGCAGCCATGGACAGACCGGCGAACCCGAATGGTGGAGAAACCGATGACGAACGACTCCCGAGGCACCGCACGGCACGGAGCGCTGCCCGCCGACGACCCCATAGCCGTCGTCGGCCTGTCCTGCCGACTGCCGCAGGCGCCCGACCCGGACGCCTTCTGGACACTGCTGCGGGACGGCGTCGACGCCGTCACCACCATCCCGGCGGACCGCTGGGACACGGACTCTTTCTACGACCCCGATCCCGCCGCACCGGGCCGCACCAACAGCAGGTGGGGCGGCTTCCTGGAGCGCGTCGACACGTTCGACGCCGAGTTCTTCGGGATCTCCCCGCGCGAGGCCGCGGCGATGGACCCGCAGCAGCGCCTGCTGCTCGAACTGGGCTGGGAGGCCCTGGAGAACGCGGGGATCGTCCCCGGCGCGCTGCGCGGCGGACGCACCGGGGTCTTCGTCGGCGCCATGTGGAACGACTACGAGACCCTCACCCACCGCTACGGGCCCGAGGCGATCGGCCGGCACACCGTCACCGGCCTCCACCGCAGCATCATCGCCAACCGCCTGTCCTACCTCCTCGGCCTGCGCGGTCCGAGCCTGACTGTCGACACCGGCCAGTCGTCGTCGCTGGTGGCCGTGCACATGGCCTGCGAGAGCCTGCGCAGCGGCGAGTCCACCGTCGCGGTCGTCGGCGGAGTCAACCTCACGATCGTCCCCGAGAGCAACATCGCCGACGCCAAGTTCGGCGGCCTTTCCCCGGACGGCCGCTGCTTCGCCTTCGACGCGCGCGCCAATGGGTTCGTGCGCGGGGAGGGCGGCGGTGTGGTGGTTCTCAAGCCGCTCTCCCGTGCGGTCGCCGACGGCGACCGGGCGCTGTGCGTGATCCGCGGCAGCGCCGTCAACAACGACGGCGGCGGCGACGGCCTCACGGCGCCGACCCGCGACGGCCAGGAGGACGTGCTGCGCCTCGCCTACGAACGGGCGCGCATCGCCCCGGCGGAGGTCCAGTACGTGGAACTGCACGGCACCGGAACGCGCCTCGGCGACCCCGTCGAGGCGGCGGCCCTCGGAGCGGTGTTCGGTGCGGGACGCGCCCCCGGGCAGCCTCTGCTCGTCGGCTCGGTGAAGACTAACGTCGGCCACCTCGAAGGTGCGGCCGGTATCACCGGGCTGATCAAGACCGTGCACGCCCTCAGCCGCCGCGAGCTGCCGCCCAGCCTGCACTTCGAGACACCGAACCTCGGCATTCCACTGGACGACCTGGGGCTGAGCGTCGTAACCGAACCCCGCCCGTGGGCCGACCCTGCCCGCCCGCTGATCGCCGGAGTGAGCTCCTTCGGCATGGGGGGAACCAACTGCCACGTGGTTCTCGCCGAGGTACCCGGGAGCACGCGGACGGAGGAGCAGCAGGCCGAGGCCGCGCCGTTCCTCGGCGCGCTTCCCTTCACCGTCTCCGCCTACACGCCCCCGGCGTTGCGCGCGCAGGCGCGGAAGCTCCGCGATCACCTCACCGGGAACCCCGGCATCGACCCGGCCGCGCTCAGCCGGTCGCTCTCCACCACCCGTACGGCGTTCGAGCACCGGGCTGTGGTGGTCGCGGAAGACCGCGCGAAGTTGCTGGAGGGCCTGGAAGCCCTTGCCGGGGAGCACCGTGCCCCCGGTGTGGTGCGGGGTGCTGCTGGGGGTGGTTGTTTGGCGGTGGTGTTCACGGGTCAGGGCAGTCAGCGGTTGGGCATGGGTCGTGAGTTGTATGAGTCGTTTCCGGTGTTCGCGGAGGCTTTCGACGGGGT
>NZ_JBVKBV010000018.1:0-156872 GCF_055635345.1 Streptomyces sp. NPDC111516
GGAGGCGCTGGACACCCTTGCCGGACTGCTCACCACCCGCGAGACCGTCGACGGATCCGTGGTCCTCGACGTACTCCAACAGCAACAGCAACAGCAAGAGCGGTCGGACGGTCACCGCACCGAGACGGAAGGGAAGCCGACGCCCTCCCCGTGATGCCGCGGCGACACTCGCAAACAAGAAGAAGGAGGCGACCATGGAAGAGCAGCAGCCGGCGGCGGTCCACGGTGAGCAGGAGGTCTTGGCGCGGACGGTCGCCGTCGTGATGCGCACCGCCGTGGTCACGATCGATGTCGACGAAACCGTGCTCGTGGCCTGGGAGCTGCTGGAGCGATCCGGCTCCCGTCACCTTCCGGTCGTGCGTCCGGACGGTCGCTGTGCCGGCCTGCTGGCCAGGGCCGACGTGGCGGTCGCCTGTGCGGCACCGGCCGCCTCGCTGTCCGGCCTGCGCGTGTGCGACCTCCTGCCCGCCCGCAGGCCGGCGCTCGTACATGTCGAGCAGACCGTACGCCACGCAGCCGACCTCATGAGCTGTATCGAAGCCGACGCCCTGCCGGTGCTGGAGGAAGACGGGCGTCTCGCCGGGGTGCTGACCGCCGCCGACATTGTCGCGGCGCTCGCCGGTCGTCCGGTGCGGAAGGAACCCGCCGACACGTGGCCGCCGGCCTCGTCCACGGTGTTGCCCAGGCTCCCGCCCCGGCGGGGCTACCGTGGAACGGCGGTGCCCTGAGCGGTCGACGCCGACAATCGGGTGACGGGTGTGGTGGCGGAGTCCGACCTGCTGGCGAAGGCCGCGGTCGAGGCGTCCGGGTAGGAACCCGGCGCGACCGGCCGGCTGAGGGAACGCGGGCTGCACGACAAGGCCCGCGCCGATATGGCCGAGACGCGGATGACCCCTCAGGCCATCACCGTGTTCCCTGAGGGCCGGACGGTACGGGCTCCGGCCCGGCATGAACGGCTGCAAATCCTCGACGCGAGGTTCGAGGACCTGGCACGGCCTTCGGGCGGCAGGACGGCGCGGCCGAGTTGCTGTCGTGGCCGAGATCTTGCGGCACCCGGCGAACATGCAGGCCGGAGAGGTCTACACGCGTCGGACCGTGGCCTGATTGTCGATCGATTGCAACGGAGAAGTGGCGGAAAACAGCACCCCGCAGGGACATAATCGCCAGGTGCGCGAGGAGTGGCTGCTGGGGAGCCGTCGCGCCGGGCAGTCGGTCGATGGATGGACGGGGGCGCCGCATGAACACCGGATCGGTCAGGGTCGCGGTCGTGGCACGGGGCGAGGTGGCACGCGGTGGGCTGGCAGCCATGCTGGGGCAAACCGGCCTTGTGAAGCAGACCGCAGTCTTCCGGCCCGAGGAGTTCACGGCGTCGTCACCGGAGGACGCCATCCAGTTGCTCATCCTCTCCTGCGACGTACTGATGCTGTGGTGTGTGAACGGCTTCGGGCAGGGTGAGGACGCGTGGACGGCCGAACTCGCAGCGGTCGTCCGCAGGAACGGGATACACGTGGTGCTGGTGCTGCCCGGAGACGAGGTGACGCGGATCGCGTCAGGCGGGGCCGTGCCCTGTGACGGCGTCCTGGACCAGGACGCCTTGACCACCGAGGGATTGAGCGACGCGCTGTGCAGGCTCGCCAATGGTGAGCCGCTGCTGCCGGAGCCGACCGGGCGGACGCAGCCGCGCCGGGCCGGCGGCCGGGAGGTCGTGCCGCAGAAAAGATCGCCGATCGGACTGCTCGCCGAGCGCGAGACAAAGGTGCTGGAGCTACTCGTCGACGGGCTGAGCAACCGGCAGATCGGAGAGGCCCTCGGGGTGTCCGAGCACGCCGCCAAGCGCACAGTGGCGATCGTGTTGTCCAAGCTGAACTGCCCCAACCGCACCCAGGCCGTCGCGGTCGCCCTGCGCGAGGGGCTGGTGGGCACGGGCGAGGCGCAGTACACGTAGTCCGGCCGGGACAGGGCCTACGGGTGCCCCAGGACCACCGCGAGATCGGCTCGCCCGCTGATGCCCAGGGCCCGGTAGGTGTGGGTCAGATGGAGTTCGACCGTACGCACGCTGACCGACAGCGCTTCGGAGATCACCGTGTTCGACCGGCCTTCGGCGGCGAGCAGCGCGACCCTGAGCTGGGCCGGGCTCAACCGTGCCCGACCCGTCAGCGGCTGCGCGGCGAACCGGGCGGCGACCTCAGCGACGCGCCGGACCGGCCGCCCCCCGGCGGCTCGGCCGACCGCTACGGCTTCGTCCAGCAGGCTTCTCGCCTGAGTCGGGCGGCCCGCGTCGAGAAGGGCGGAGGCCAGTTCCGCCATCGCTCGCGCATACAGGCCCCGGGTCGTCGTACCGGCGAACACACGTACCGCCGTCCGCAGATGCCGGAGCGCCGTCGGGCCCGTGAGGGCGCGTCCCGTCCAGAGGTGGACGGCACCGACGGCGCCCGGCGCGCCCCAGGCCCGGGCCGCCGCGAGGCTTTCGGCACCCAGGCGGGCCGCGGCCTGCGGGTTCACGGTGGCCTGCGCCATGGCGAGATGCGGACGCCAGGGCACGACAGCGGGATTCGCGCAGCCGAGGGCCTGGAGGATCCGGCCGCACTCGTGCAAGTGGGCCGTCGCCTGGGCGATCTGACCGGTGCGCAGGCCGACGACGCACCGGGCGAACAGCAGGTGGGTCCGGCCGAGAGAGTGCTCGTGCCGGTTCGGCGGAACCCCCGCCAGAGCCGCCTCCGCAAGGTCCGGCCGCCCGGAGTCCAGGGCCACGAGCGCCTCCAGGGCGGTCAGCCTCGACAGCGCCCCGGGATGCCAGTGTCGCCGCGGCACCTCCGCGACCGCCTCGGCGAGCCGGACCCCGGCCTCGTCCGACTCGCCGGTTCGAAAGGCGAGTTCGGCGAGGCCCAGCAGGGCCTGACCGATCGCCGCGCCCGCCTTCTGCCGTCGGGCCTCCGCCTCGATCCGCTCCAGTCCGTCCCGCGCCAGGTCCACGTCCTCGGTGACGGTGAGGACTCTCGCGGCGACGAACCGGGGGGTCAACAGTCCGGCCTCGGCCCGCGTGAGCACGGCGCCGGCGAGTCGGCGGGCCCTGCCGATCCCCCGCCCGGCCAGACAGTGCCGCCAGGCGGCGGCCGCGGCCTCGGCCGCATCGAACGCCGACGACGGCCCGGCCCCGGGACCGTTGGCCGGTGCCACCGTGCCGGAGGCCGGTGCGGTGGCGGCCGGGCCGGTCCCCAGGGCCAGCTTTCGCAGGCCGAGCAGCGTGCGCCGCTCGGCCGCGGACATCGTTTCCGCCGCCGCGCAGAGGGCGGCCGCCACATCGTCCCCGCCACCGCGCAGGGTCAGCAGGTCGGCGGCGAGCAGCCGGGCCGCGGTCCGGTCCGGGGCGGTGGCCTCCGCCAGGATGCGGCGGAGCCCACGGTCGGCGGCCTCGGGCCGCACGGACGACTGCGCCCTCGCCAGCTCCAGCAGCACGTCCGTGCGCAGCCCGTCGGCTGCTCCACGGTCCATCGCCTGTTCGAGGAACGCGACCGCGGCGGCGTCCTCGCCGGACCGTCGGGCGTGCACGCCCGCCGCGTACAGGGCCCCCGGCACCCAGGGCGCGGTCAGCCGGGTCTGCGCGACGAGCCGTCCGAGCACCGCTTCCGAAAACCCTTCGCGGCGCGCCGACGCCACGGCGCGCTCGTGGAGAACGCGTCGACGGCTGTCGTCCAGGAGACCGAGAACGCGGTCGGCCACCAAGGGGTCGTACACCCGGGGGTGCGCGACCGAGTCGAGCAGCCCGGTCCCGGCCAGCTCCGCACGGGCTCGTTCGCGGTCCGGCGGGAGGATTTCGGCCAGTTCGCAGACCTGGCCGAAGGAGAAGTCCCCTCCCGCCACCGCGCTCGCCCCGACCAGTGCGATCGTCCGCTCGGACGCCCGGGCCAGGGTGCTTCGCAGGTGGTGTCTGCCCACCTGGTCGGCGAGCGCCGCGAACTCGTCGGGACCGGGCGCCGGAGCGGGCCACCGCCGGATCGTGGCGCACAGGACCGCCGGGTTGCCGCCCGTCGCGGCGACCGCGGGCGAGACGAGCGGGTCGGCGGCGTCCTCGCCGTAGGCCGCGACGAGCAGCGTCCGCACGGCCTGGGCGCTCAGGGGGCGCAGGGCCAGCTCGTACCGGGGAGCGACGCCCGCGCCGGGAACGCCCGGACCGGTGCCGGCGACCACCCGCAGCAGCGGCCGCGGTTCCGCAGGGCCCGCGAGATACGCCGCCGGTTCCGTCCGGGGTGTGCCCCGGACGTCGTCCACGAGGACCGCCAAGGGTGCTCCGGGGATGCCGCGCTCCGCCTCCGCCGCGCCGGAGCCGGCCGGGCGGGCGGGTGCGGTGACGACGTGCAGTCTCGCCCGCCGGGCGAGCGTGGCGGCCTCGGCGAGCACGGCGCTGCGTCCGGTACCAGGCCGCCCGCGCACGACGACGGTCACCGGTACGCCGTCCGCGGCATCGCGCACCGCCCGCTCCAGCGTCGCCAGTTCGTCCGACCGCTCCAGGAGCCCGCCCCGCACGGTGGCCGGTGCGGAGGGTCGCGACAGCGGGCTCAACGTGCCTGGCCGGGCACGCGCGCGGGCGGGCACGGTCCGTGGGAGGGGAACCGCTCGGCGAGGCCGGCGCGACCGGTGACGCCGAGTTTCCGGTACACGTTCGTCAGGTGGTACTCGACGGTGCGCACGGTCAGACAGAGCGCGTCGGCGATGGCCCGGTTCGACGCCCCGGCCGCCGCCATCTCCGCCACGGGACACTCGGCGTCGCTGAGCGCGGCCCGCGCGGGCCTGCCGCCCGCCGAGTCGAGGGCGGCCCGCGCCTGTTCGGCCACGGCGCTCAGGCCGCACCGCACGGCCGTCGTCCGCGCCGCGTCCAGACGAGTGCGCGCGGCCTTCTCGTCCCCCCGTTGCAACAGGGCCGTTCCGAGCCGGAGTTCGGCGAGCGCGTGGGAGTGCTGGTCACAGGTGTGCGCCAGTACGCGAACGCTCTCGGTGAGGAGTTCCACGCGGTCGGCGGCACCGGCCGCCAGCCCCCGGGCCAGCAGACTCAGCCCGGTGCTGCGGGCCGTCGGCCACCGCTCGGCCAGGTGCCGGCCGAGTTCGGCCCGCTCCGCGGCGGCGCTCGCCCGGCCCAGCTCCATGAGCAGATCCGTGCTCTGCACCCACCAGGTCGTGAACACCGGGTTCAGCACCCCGGCGGTGGCCAGACTCGCCCCACACCGTTCCAGCAGGCTCAGGGCCTGCTCGGGCCGGCCACGGCCGCGCTCGAGGAGGGCCCTGGCCATCAGGTGATGGTGGTGCTCCCAGACGGAGTCGTCGAAGCGGCGGCCGTCCAGTCGGCGCAGGACGTCCTCGGCCCGGTCGAGTTCGCCCCGAGCCACAAGTGCCAGGGCCAGGGCGATCGGCGCCAGGTGGGTTCCTTCGGCCCCGCCCTGGCGCTCGGAGAGGCGGGACGCGGCCAGCGCCGACTCGGCCGCCTCGGACGCCTGGCCAGATTCGAGCAACAGCAGCGCCCGGGCCGAAGCGGCGTGGCACTCGGCCCACACCTCCTCGCGCCGCCCGCTGTCCACGACGGTCCGGCGCAGGTGGTCGAGCGCGGTCGTGGTGTCGTCGGCCAGCGCGAGGACCTGGGCCGCGGCGACCCTGGCCCAGGCGGAGCGCGGCCGCTCGGACCACAGGACCTGACGGGCGTCGCAGACCGCGGCGTCGGGATCGACTCCCGCCAGCGCGGTGCGCAGTGCGCGGGCGGCGAGCACCAGGTGCTCGGTCGGATCGTCGGCGGACCGGTGGGAGACGCCGGCCCGGACCGGCCGGGACCGGGAGTGGGGCTGATCGTCCGTACGGTCGCACACCGGCTCGCGCAACAGAGCGCTGAGCGCCTCGGGCGTGTCCGGGTATCGGTGCGTCATGAGCGCGGTGAGCCGGAGCGGGCCGGCGGCGCGTGTTCGGACCAGCGGGTCGTCCGTGCGGGACAGCGAGCCCTCCAGATGCTTCCGGGCGGCCCCCGGATCGATGTCGAGCAGCGCGGCCGCGAGGTCCATGCGGACGGTGACGTCGTCGGGGTCGGCCTCGTGGAGCCGTCTCAGATAGGACACCGCGGACGCCGGACGGTCGTGCCGTGCGGCGGCGGCCGCCTCCTTGAGGACGGCATTCATCCAGGGGCGGTCCAGCGTCGACTGTCCGAGCAGCAGGTCGGCCACCTGCCCGGCCGGTCTTGCCGCGTCGTTGAGGATCTCGGCGGCCTGCGCGCGTATCCGCTCGCACCCGGCCTCGGGCAGCGTGTCCAGCAGCGGCAGGACATCGCGCGCCGGGATCCGTCCCGGGAGCAGGCCGAGGGCCCGGGCGGACTCCAGCAGCCTGCCGGTCACTCCGGAGGGGGTCCCGGCGAGGGCACCGACGAGATCCGGGTCGGTGCTGCGCAGCAGCGCCGCCGCCTGGGTGACCCGGAGCAGCCCGGACTCGCGCGGGCCGACCTCGTCGAGGCTCCCGGCAGCCGGCCGGGCGGTGCCGGACCGCCAGAGGCCGGTGGCGTGGACGACCGAGCAGTAGTCCCGCGTCAGCAATTCGTGGAACGCCGCCGCGGCCGCGGCCAGCAGATTGGGCGACAGGCTCAGCAGGACGGTCAGCGGCGCCCCGGCCGTGGCGTGCATCAGATGGTCGATGCAGCGGAGCGTGCCCTCGTCGCACCATTGCGCGTCGCCGATGGCGAGGACCAGCGGCCCGCGCGCCAGCAGGCCGTCGACCAGTCCCAGGGCCGCGTGCCGTACTTCGCGCGGCGGGAGCGGTTCGTCGTGGGCCGCGCCGAGCAGGCGGCGCAGCACGGCGTGCTCCGTGCCGGCCGCCTCGCGTCGGCAGCCGACGTATCGCACGCTCGCTTCCCGTCCGCACCTGTCACCGACATGGCGTGCGATCGTGTCCACGGGGGTGCGGTCGGGGGAGCCGAGCATCACCACACAGTGCGCTCGGGACCGTTCCGCGGGGATCGGGCAGACCGAAGGGCCCGGGCGGGCGGGCCGGACGACAGAGTTGACAGCGGCGGGGGAGGCGGATCGAGAAGCCGAGAACGTGAGGACGGGACGCACAGGATCTGATCGGCTCGAACTCATAATCATGACGATATGGCAATCCTCTGATCTTTTGTTGTGGGCGGCGGCCCTGTTCAGGAGGCCGCCGGGCCCATCTGCCCTGGAAGAACGCGTACTTGCACACCCCCGTACGTGAATGGAGGCCCCCGTGCCGCTTCGTGAGCGGATGCACAGTATTGGCTCGATCCGTACGGCAATGGCCCGCGTACGGACCGGCGACTTCGTGCTCGTGGCAATCACGGGCGCACCGGGCACGGGACGTTCGGCATTCCTCGACACGGTCGCGGAACTGGCTGCGAGGGACGGGTTCGTGGTACGACGAGCCCGCGGCAGCCGCCTGGAACAAGGCCTCCCCTTCGGCTTCCCCGGCGAGCCCCTCCCACGGGCCGTCGGCCCGGTGGCCCTTCTCGTCGACGATCTGCAATGGGCCGACGAGACCTCGTTGGCGTGGCTGGCCCGGCTGCTCGACGACCCGGGACCCGTCCCCCTGCTCATGGCGGTCGCGGTCTGCGAGGGCGAGTCGGCCGTCGAACTGCCGGGCGTGCAGGACTTCTTGTCGGCTGCGGACCATCTGGTCCGGATGGGGCCGCTCGGCGCGGAAGGAGTGCGCGCCCTGCTGGAGGAGCGCGGCATCGTCCTCCTCGACGAGCAAGTCGGGGCCTGGACCCGTGCGACGAGCGGCAATCCGGCCCTGATCGCCTCACTGCTCGACCGCCTGGACATCCCGCACCGTCTCGCCCCCGCACGACTGCTGGACCTCGCCCGCGCCCGGCCGGCGCCCTGGAACCTGCGGGCCCGGGTGGCCGCAGCCCTGACCGGCCACCCGGAACCCGTCCGTCGACTCGCCCACTGCGCCGCGATCCTCGGCGGGGCGGCCGAGACGCCCGTCCTCGCCCGTCTCGCGGATCTGGACCCGGCCGAAGGGGCCGCCGCGGCACGAGCGCTGCTCCGGCTCGGCTGGGCCGCCGACCGCTGGAAGCCGCCGGTTCTGTGGGACTGCGTACGCGAGATCGCCGAGGACGGCCTCTCCCTCGCCGACCGCACCCGACTCCACCGCCGCGCAGCCGAGTTGCTCCACGACACGGGGGCTCCGGCCGAGCGGATCGTCCCGCACTTCCTGGAAGTCGGCCCGGGGGAGTGGGCCGACGCCGCACGGGTGATGCGAGAGGCCGCATGCGAAGTGTGGAGCCGTGGGGACGACGCCCTCGCCATCCGCTGCCTGCGCCGGGCTCTGCGTGAGTTCCCGCCCGACAGCGCTCAGCGCGGCGACTTCCTGGCTGCGCTGGCCGACGCGGAGCAGGACGCCGACACCTCCGCCATGCTGCGCCACGTCGGCCAGGCGCTGCCCCTGCTGAGCTCGGTCGGCGAGCGCGCCGCGGTCGTGGCGTGCGTGCCGCTCACGCTGTTCCTCTCCGCTCCCCAGGCGGCGTCGGAGATGCTCGAGCACGCCGGGGACGAACACATCGGGGACGCCGGGGAACCGGGCACGGCGCCGACGGCCGATACCGAAGCGACGGAACTCGGACTGAGGCTGGAGGCCCGCGCGTGGCTGTTCGATCTCGCCGATCCGGCGGCCCCGGCAGCGGCGGTCGAGCGCCTGCGCGCCCTGGATCCGGTTTTCGCTCCCGGGCCGGGGACCGCGGCACAGCGCGAACTCGCGGCGGTCCTCGTCTTCGTCGGCGTCATCGGCGGACGGCTGCCCGCCCCCGAAGTGGCCGCCCGGGTGCGCTGGATGCTGGAGCACGAACCGGCATCGGCTGCCTCCGCGTACGCCGCGCCCGCGTTGACGATCGCCTGCGCGGCGGTGTCCGAGACGGAGGAACCCGTACGCAGCTGGCTGGACATGGCACTCGAAACGGCACGGCAACGCGGTGACGAACGGCTGCGGATCCACGTGCTGGGCTGGCGGGCGCTGACCGCCCTGCACGCCGGCCGGCTCGCGGACGCCTGGTCGGACGCGCGCGAGGCCTGCGCGGCGACCGCTGTCGCGCTGGGGGACAACGACTGGCTGACCGTGCTCGGCCTGACCTCCGTGGCGGTCGAGACGGGCGATCCCTGGCTGGCCGAGCGCCTGCGGGTCCTGTTGGCCGCAGGGCAAGGGACCGGGGGGCCGGTGTGCGGCCTCGCCCTGCGGGTGTTGCAGGTCTCGCTGACCCCCGAACGTGAACTGCCCGCTCTGGTCGCCGACCTGCAGGACGCCACCCGCCGCGCCAGGGCGGCCGGCTGGTGCAATCGGACGCTGTTCCCGGTGGACCTGTGGTGCGCGCCCCTGCTGCTCCGCCTCGGCGATCCGGAGGCCGCGCTGGAACTCGTCTCCCGCGCCTGTGACCGGGCCCGGGCGTCGGGCGCCCCGGCCGCACTCGGCCGCGTCCTGCGCATCTGGGGCACGGTCGTTCGCGGCCGGTATGCGCTGTCCCTGCTCGCCGAGTCCGTCGCAGTGCTCAGGGGAGGCTCCAACTCCCTCGAGTTGGGGCGATCGTTGACGGCCTACGGAAACCGGCTGCACGCGGCCGGGCGACCCGGCTCCGCCGAACTCCTCGCCGAGGCGGACCGGATCGCCGAGGCGACCGGCGAGTCACTGCTGCGATGCTGGGCCGGGCCGCAACTGTCGTCCCTGCACGGCGAGCCGCGTGGAGTCCTGCTGGCGGGCGGCGGGCTGCTCAGCGACACCGAGCGCCGGGTCGCCTCCCTGGTGGCTCTCGGACACACCAACCAGGACGCCGCGGAGGCGCTCGGCGTCACACGGCGCGCCGTGGAGAAGATCCTGACCAGGCTGTACCAGCGGCTGGGCGTGAACGGCCGGGCCGGGCTGATTCCGGCCGTGCGCCGCATGGCGGGAAAGGCCGCCTTCGCTTCGGGAGTGCTTGCCGAGAGACTGTGACTCCGCGCGACTGTGCTCCCGGCCCCGGCCCGCGGGCCTCGACGCGGCGGTGAATCACCGGACGTCCCCACCCCGGCGGCTTCCTGCCATCGGGCTCGGGCGGGATGCCCCCTTCGGTGACCGATCGGTGCACCGAACGGGCTACCGTTCGGTAAACCGAACCGGCGATGCGTGGCCGCGGGAAATCTATGCGGAATGTCTCGGAATTTTCGGTCAACCGGCGGCCGACGCATGGTGTACGGGCGTCTCCTGCGGGCCGCCCGACGTGGGCCGCAACGGAGCCTCCGAACCCGCCCGCCCGCGACCACAGTGTTTTCCGGGCGTCACTCGGTCCCATTGCACGTCAGCGTTCGGTCTCCTTAGGCTGGCACGCGGCCGGTGAACGATGAGGAAAGGAAGGGGATTGGCCTACATGGCCCACGTGGAGATCGGTACGGAGAGCGAGCTTCGGCAGGCAGGGGAGAGCAAAACTTTCCCCTCGAAGAAAATTCTGCGCCCCATCGGTGAACTGCACGATATCAATTCGCTCTTATTTGACACGGAGATGCGGAGCGAGAAATGCCGTGGTGTGATTCTCTCGCTCTTCGAACGCTCCGGAATCGGTCTCGCGATCCTCGACCCGACGCTGCGCGTGCGGTCCGTCAACAGTGCTTTGACCTCCCGGTGCGGTCGGCGCCCCGACGATCTCCGCGGCCGTGACTTCGCCGAGTTCCTGCACCCGGGCGTGCGGCAGTACGTGGTGCGCCACTTCGGCCGGCTCGTCCAGGGACACGGGGCACGCCTGGTCAGCTGCTCCGTCGCCATGTGTTTCCCGGACATCGCCGTGTCCGGCAAGCTCACCGCGTTCCCCGTGGAGGAGGAGGGCGCCGGCCGGGTCGAGATGATCGTGGTGCAGTTCACGCCGGAGGAGACGGGCGGCGGCCAAGAGGCGCTCGACGGCTCCGAGTGGAGGCTGGCGCCGCTCAGCGCCAAGGTCCTGGAGGGTGTGGCGGCGGGCAACCCGAGCGTACGCCTGGCGGCCAAGCTGTTCCTCAGCCGTCAGGGCATCGAGTACCACGTCAGCATGCTCCTGCGGCAGTTCAAGGTGCCCAATCGCACGGCGCTCGCGGCGAAGGCGTACTCGATGGGCGTGTTCAGCATCGGGTCCTGGCCGCCCAGGGTGCTCCCCGACTACATCCGTGCCGGTCACCAGGGGGCGGAGCTCGCGTGGGAGGAGGCGCGCGTGGAGTCGGGGCAGCCATAGACGTTGGTCGATGACCTTCGTTAGGGTGGGCGGCAGTTGTGTGGGGAGCCACCACGGTGACGCCGACCGCGTGGGGGAATGTCAGGCCGGCCGTTGTGCCGGCGTCAGGGCTCTGGCACTACGAGGACGATGTGAAACTACTGGTGGTTGAGGACAGCGTACGCGTGTCGGCGGCCCTCCAGGCGGCATTGGCCCAGCAGGGACTGGAAGCGGTGTGCGCCACCACCGGCAAGGCCGCGATCGAGCTTCTGGAACGGGCCCGCCCGGACGCTGTACTGCTCGACCTCGGGCTTCCCGACTGTGACGGCTTCATGCTGTGCAGCATGATGCGGGCAACCAGTTCCGTCCCGATCCTGGTGACCACCGCCCGCGGGGACCACGGCTCATGCGTGCGGGGACTCGACCTGGGCGCGGACGACTACCTCGTCAAACCCTACAACCTGGCCGAAGTGCTGGCCCGAATACGCGCGGTGATGCGCCGTCAGCGGCTGGCCGGGCCGGCAGTTGCCGTCCCCCCGGGCGGACCGGCCGAAGAGACGCCCGGCGATCTCCTCCTGGCAGGGCGTGTGCGGATCGACCTGAGGGAGCGGGCCGTGCTGGTCAACGGTGCCCCGACCGAACTGCCGGACGAGGAGTTCGACATCCTGGTCGCACTGGCCCGGCGGCCCGGCGAGACACTGCTCGCCGACCAGATCACCGACGAGATCCTGCGGGCCCACCGGGCTTCGCTCCAGACCTCGTTGCAGCACCACGTCGCCTCTCTGCGGGAACGGCTCGGACTGTCCCAGGTGATCGAGGCCGTCGAAGGAGGGGGCTACCGACTGTCGATCCCCGGATCGTCCGCGTAGCCGATGCAGCTCCTCTTACAGCCTCTACGCAGCGCGGGGACGCCCGCCGCCGATGGCGTCGCACTGTCCGCCGACGGGTCGTTCGCCGAGATCGGATGCGGTCCTGCGGTGGTCGCGCTCGTCCTGATCGCGGTGGCCCTGGCCGGACTGCGCAGCAGCCGCCGTCGGCGCCACATGCGCGAGCTGGAGCAAGCGGTCCGGCAGCTCGGCGACGGCGACCTGTCCAGCAGGGTGCCCGGGCACTCCGGGGGGCCGGCCGACGTACGCCGACTGGCGAGCGCGTTCAACGACATGGCCGACTTCGTGCACGCATGTGTGGAGAAGCAGGCCGCGTTCGTGGTGGATGCCTCGCACCAACTGCGTAATCCGCTGACCGTTCTGAATCTGCGGATGGAGATGCTCGCACTCCGGCTGGAGGGAGAAGGGCGGGAGGAGGCGGAGCTGATCCGCGAGGAGTTGAACGGGCTGGACATTCTGCTCGGCAGGCTCCTGAACATCGCCTCCGCGCGCAGTGCGCTCACCGTGGATGCCGGGCCGGTCCGCGTGCTGGACCTGGTGATGAACCGGGTCACGGCATGGCGGCCACAGGCCGAGCGCCGGTCGGTCTCGCTCCATGCGGCGGCCGGGCCCACGGCCGTGATCGGAGTCGACGCGACGCTGGTGGGCTCGATCCTGGACACCCTGCTGGACAACGCGATCAAGTTCAGTCCGGAGGGAGGACGGGTCACGGTGCTCCTCCGGGAGGACGGTCCCACCATCGGCGTCGACGTCGTCGACGAGGGCCCCGGGATCGCCCCGGCCGACCTGGAACGCATCGACGACCGGTTCTGGCGGAGTTCCGCGGTGCGGGACGAGCCGGGCGCGGGGCTCGGCCTGAGCATCGCCCGTGAGCTGGCGACGGTCATCGGCGGACGGTTGACGTTCACCGCTGTCGAGCCGCACGGACTGTGCGCGGGCCTGAAGTTGCCCCGGCTCGGCGTACGGCCGACGAGTCGATGACGCATCGGTGACCGTGGCCGGGTCCCGCGACGGGAGGCACCCGGCGAAAGACCTGGTGTCCGGCTCTTCGCACGAGGTGAATTTCCGGGGCGCCGAACCACCCCGTGCGCCGGGGGACCGGTTCCGCAACCCGGTCGCGGAAATTCTGGGAATTCTTATAGCGATGAGCGGTACGGCCAGCGGTTCTCCGGTAATGCGGGGAACGTGGTCGGCGAAGCCGGCCGACGCCGTTCGTGGGGCTTGTACCGCCGACCCCGCCCGGGCAGTCTGCCGTGCCCTCGGATAAGTGACTATATATTTCATGCGAGGAGAAATAGTGCGATCAGCCCGGTTCACCCGCCGCCACCGAATATCTGTCACCGCTCTGGCCATGGGAACTCTGCTCTGCGTGGGTGCAACGGCCGCCCCGGGGTACGCCGAGGACTTCGGGACCGTCGTCAATAACGGAAGTGACAGTGCGGTAGGCGCAAGTTATCTCGTCGTTTTCGAGGACGGAGCGCGGCCGGACGTCGCCGCCAGGTACGGTGTGCGGGTTCAGAAGAGATACGACCACGCGCTGCACGGGGCGCTGATCGAGGGCAGCGAGGAGCAGGCGAAGCGGCTGGCCGGCGATCCGGCCGTACGTCTGGTGGAGCAGAACACCGTGGTACACCGGGCGACTTCGGGCCGGGCGAAGGCAACGGCACCGCTGTCCTGTGGGCTGGACCGGATCGACCAGCCCGCGCTTCCGCTCGACGGTTCCTACACCTACCCGCAGCGTGCGGCGGCCGGAGTCGACGTCTACGTGGTCGATACCGGGATCGACTACCACCACCCAGACCTCCGGCCGCGCGCCAAGCCCGGCTTCGACGCCTTCGGCGGGGACGGCAGCGACGGCCACGGCAACGGCACCCTCATGGCTGGGATCGTCGGCGGCACCGAACACGGAGTGGCCAAGAAGGCAACGCTGATCTCGGTGAAGGTGCTCGACGCTCAGGGCGGCGGAACTCTCGCCGGAGTGGTGGCAGGGATCGACTGGATCACCGAGCACGCCAAGGGGCCGTCCGTGGCCAATTTCGTCATCGGAGCCCCTGCCAGCGAGGTGCTCGACGAAGCGGTGCGCAACTCCATCGCCGCCGGGGTCACGTACGCGCTATCGGCTGGTGCCAGTTTCGACGACGTCGCCAACTCTTCGCCGGCGCGGGTGGCCGAGGCCATCACCGTCGGTTCCTCCGACTGCGATGACCAGGTCGCCTCGTTCAGCAACTACGGCGACGGGCTGGACCTCTACGCCCCCGGGGTGGACATCACGTCCGCCTGGCCGGGAGGCGGGACGGGCACCGACTCCGGCACCTCGGTTTCCGCGGCACACGCGTCCGGTGCGGCCGCGCTCTACCTCGGCGGGCACCCGAAGGCCACCCCGCGCGAGGTCGGCAGGGCGCTGGACCGCGCCGCCGTGGTGGGCGCGCTCACCGGTGTGCCGACCGCCGACACCCCCAACAAGCTGCTCCAGGTGGCTCGGTGAGCAATCGTCCTCGAACCGGTTCTCCAGACCCTGAATCTCCTCAATCTCCTCCAAGGCAGCGGGCGAAACATTGCTGATCATCGAAGATCTCGTGAAGTGCTACCGGGGCGGTACGCGCGCCAACGACGGCATCGGCCTGCACGTCAAGGCCGGTGAGGTGGTCGGCCTCCTCGGGCACAACGGCGCCGGCAAGACGACGCTGATCAACCAGGTGGCCGGACTCGCGGTGCCGACATCCGGCACCATCAGGGTCGACGGATGCGATCCGGTCGCCGAACCCGCCAGGGTCCGCCGGATGGTCTCGGTGATGCCTCAGGCTCATGCGCCGCTGGCCGGTGTGACACCGCGGCAGGCCATCAGGACGATGGCCCGCATACGGGGGATGAACAAGCGGGCCGCCGTCGCGCGGACCGAGAAACTGATCGACGCACTGGACCTCGGCGAGTGGGCCGACACCACGGGTGAACGCCTTTCCGGCGGCATCCGGAGGCTGACGGCGTACGGCATGGCGGCGGCGGACCCCGGGCGGGTCGCGATGCTCGACGAGCCGACCAACGATGTGGACCCCGTACGCCGGAGGCTGCTGTGGGAGCAGATCCGTGAACTCGCCGAGCGGGGCTGCGCCGTTCTCCTCGTCACCCACAACGTGATCGAGGCCGAACGGAGCGTGGACCGCATCATCGTGATGGACTCGGGCAAGGTGCTGGCGGAGGGCACGGCCGCACAGCTCCGCTCCCGGGCAATCGGTGAGCTCAGGCTGGAGCTGACCGCGGCGACCACCGACGGCCTTCCGGACCTGCCCTCCGACATTCCCGCCGCGGGCCCGCCGCTGCGCAGCTCCCGACGGCTGGCGGTGCCCCTCGACTCCGACGCGGCGTCGGCGGCGCTCGCTTGGGCGCAGCAACTCCGCAACGCGGGGGACATCGACGAGTTCGCTCTGGTGCCGGTCGGCCTGGAGGACGTGTATCTGCAACTGGTCGGCGGCGACGCCGCCCCCGGCACCGAGGAGGGGGAGCAAGGTGAGTCACTGGCTGCGTAGTTACGGCCTGCTGCTGGGATGGACCGCGCTGCGGAGCCGCGCGACCCTGCCGTTGAACCTCATCATCCAGACCTGCCTCGCGGTGGGCATCATCGTGGGTTTCGGGTATCTCGTACCCGAGATGGACGACACCACCGCGCTCTACTTCGCGACGGGAGCCCCGGTACTGGGACTCATCACCGTCGGCATGGTGATCGGTCCTCAGGAGGTGGCATCCTCCAAGCAGGAAGGCATCTTCGACTTCAACCGGTCGCTGCCGGTGCCCAGAAGCGCTCTCATCGCGTCGGACGCCACGGTCGCGCTGATCACCGCGCTGCCCGGCATGGTGGCCGCGCTCGTGGTCGCCGGTCTGCGTTTCGACCTGACCCTCGACATCAGTCCGCTGGTCCTTCCCGCGATCCTCCTGACCGCGTTCACCGCCATCGGTCTGGGCTATGGGATCGGGTACGGGATGGCACCGCCGGCCGCCCGCATGATGTCCCAGCTGGTCGTGTTCGTGGCGCTGATGTTCTCGCCGATCACGTTCCCGGCGTCCCGGCTGCCCGACTGGTTCGAGTCCGTGCACGCCGTGCTCCCGTTCCAGTACATGGCCGAGTCCGTCCGGGACACGCTCAACACCCCTCCGGAGGGTGTTTCGTTGCTCCCCTTCGCCGTCCTGGCGGCCTGGTCCCTTGTCGGGTTCCTCATCACCTACCGGATGATGTCCCGTAGGCCCTGAGCCCTCTTCGCGGACGACGGGCCGCACACGACGCTCCCGGCACCCGGTGCCGGGAGCGTCGCAACACCTTCCGGTCTCGGAGGAGTTCACAAAGTGGGGGTCGCGAGCCGGGCGCCCACTTCGAGCTCGTCTCAGAGCGCCGTCCCGGGCAGCGGTTCCACCACAGCCTCCTCCTCGGGCACCGTCCGCGTCCTGACGCGGAAGTGCTCAGGCCCGGAGGGCCACTCACGGAAGTGCCGGAACAGCATCGGCAGGCCTCGGGCGACGGAGATGTCGGCACTGTCCATGGCCTGCATGTGCACATGCGGCTGGGTCGAGTTGCCGGAGTTGCCACAGTCCGCGATGTGCTGGCCCTCCACCACCCGCTGACCGACGGACACGCGGACGGAACCGGCCTTGAGGTGCGCCAGAGCGACGAACGGGCCGCTCTGCGACAGAGAGATGATCAGGTGGTTTCCGGCGACGGCGTTCGCCCCCCGGCGCAGCCTTGACGCCTGGCCCAGCATGTACGGCACGAGGGCCAGCTGCGACCGCCGTCCTTCGTGGTCGGGCTCGGCGTCGTGGACCGCGACGACGGTGCCGCCGACGGGTGCCAGGACCGGACGGCCGAAGGCATGGAAGAGCTCCGGTGGTTCGGTGGCGAGGAACGTGCGCCAGCTACGGCTGTCGGCAGTACGGTGTTTGTCGTCCACAGCGATGAAGTCGATGGCGTATCGGGTGCCGAGCAGGTCGGTTCCATGGCTCGGGACCTTTCGGGCCGGGCTGTTCCTGGCACGCCAGAGACCGGTGAAGGGCATTGACAGTTCAACCCCCTGGTCCCCCGGACCCTGTGAGGGCGACTCTCCGGACCGGCCTGCGACAGCGCCTCCCGCGGCGAGGGCGGTGGCGCCGATGGCGACCGTACGTGCGACGAAGAGCCGGCGGGAGCGGTCGCCGCCGGGTTCCGCCGCGCCGGAGGCTTCGCGGCGCCCGTCAGCCGACCGGGCGCTCCGGCGGGCGAGCGCCCGGCGGAGCAGCGGGCGGACCAGTTCGCCCAGGAGCAGAGCGAGGGTGAGGTACAGCAGCACGGGCAGCCAGGCGGAGGCCGCCCGGTCGGCGAGGGAAGCGACCTCGAAGGGCGGCTCGGCGGGCCCGGCGACGAGCACGAATGCGGTGGTAGCCGAGAGCAGCCACACCAGCACCGTGCCGATGCGCCGCCATGGACTGCCCGCGCCGGAGACGTCCTTGACGAGGCGGCGGTACAGATACCAGTGGACGGCTGCCAGGACGGAGAGGATCAGGGCGGCGTTCAGGAGTAAGAGGGCCATGTAGGTGAGCTCCCGTTGTCAGGGGTGCTGCGCGCAGTGTTCGTCAGGTCGGTGCCCGAAGGCGGCCCGGATGATCCGGGAGCGGCGCACTGCCGGATCCAAGTATGGCCGCCGGCCTCACCTCGTCAACGCATGGGGACTGCCGCCGGGTTTCCAATGAATGGGCATTCTCCTAGTCCTTCGGCAGGCGGCGCCCGTTCGCGTATGAGGCCCGCGGAGGTTTCCCCGAGATTATTGCAGGTCGGAGAGGATGCCGGCCCGGGAAAAGCCTTCAGAACTCGGCCCGTTCGTGCGGATGCGAACTGTTGACAGGTGCTGTTCGAGTGGATGAGCATGCTGATCAATGACGAAGGCCCGAACGAACACATCTCCCTGTCAGGGGGCATGCGAGTGGTGTGCAAACTCGTTGTGAATTCCAGCGCAACTTTTCTCGTCCGGGGACTTGAAATGCGAAGTTGGGCCATACATGGACCAGTGCGCCATCGCCTTGCGCGCAGGCCGGTCGCCATCGCGCCGGCCGGCGCCCATGCGGCCGTTCTGTACAGGTCGCAGCCGGTGCCAGAGGTGCGGCGCCCGAGAAGGCGCGGTACTCCCGCCGGTTGCTGACCAGAGTTTTGCCGGGCTCGATTCAGGTCCGGAATGATCGACTACGCCAATGTGCACGGTTCCGGAACGGTCGACCGCGACCGTCATGGGGCAAGGGGATTCAGGTATTCGCCCGATGGGGCGGTGTCTTCTCTTGGTCCAGGCCGGAAGTGCGCATCATTGTTCATGACTTCAGGGGATTGCGGCCTTGAGTACTTCTCGTAACTCAGCAGAAAACCGCCCTGCCTTCTCGGAAGACCGGCGGGTCGAGATTTCCTACCCGATGACTCCCACTCAGCAGGGCATTCTGTTCCAGGCCCGCCATGGGGAAAGGGCCGGGCTCTACCACGCGCAGGTCGTGCTCGACATCGCGCAGGATCTCGATGTCGATGCGTTCCGCCGGAGCTGGGAGCGGGCGGCGGAGCGGCACGCGGCGCTGCGGACGGCCTTCCTCGATCACATGGGTGAGGAACCGCTTCAGACGGTCTGGGAGAGTGTGGACGTTCCCCTCGTCCACGAGGACTGGCGCAGCCAGGACGAGGATCAGCGATCCGACCGGCTGAAGGCCCTTCTGCGGCGGGACCGCGAGCAGGGATTCGCCATGGACCGGGCGCCGTTGTGGCGGCTCCACGTCGCCCGGCTGGGGCAGGCGCGCTACCAGGTTCTCTGGAGCCTCCACTACCTCCTCATGGACGGACGTAGCCAGGCGGGGATACTGCGCGAAGTCGAACTGACCTATGAGTCCCTGATCTCGGGGCAGTCCCCGGACCTGCCGGCCGCGACGCCGTTCAAGGAGTACATCGAGTGGCTGGGACGTCGGAAGGCCGACCGGGCCGAGGCCTTCTGGCGTGAGGAACTGCAGTCGGTCTCGCCCGACGTCCCCCTTCCTGTCGAGTGCAGGCCTCCTGCCGACGGGGAAGTGGCCGAGGACGCGTCGACCGTCGTGTACGAGCAGGTGTCCCTCGTCCTGGACGAGAGGGAGGCCGCCGCGCTGCGCGCCGCCGGGCAACGGCACGATCTGACCCTCACCACTCTCGTCCAGGGCGCCTGGGCCATGCTCCTGAGCCGCTACAAGAACTCCGACGAGGTGGTCGTGGGGGTCACCACCTCCGGCCGGCCCGCCACCCTGCCCGGTGCGCAGGGCATGGTGGGGCTGCTCATCAATACGCTTCCCCTGCGCGTCCGGGTGCCGGCCTCGATGGGCTGGGCGGAATGGATGCAAGGCCTGCAACAGCGGTACGCGCAGATCCAGGAGCACGAGTACAGCCCGCTGTTGCGGGTCCGGCAGTGGAGCGGGATCGGTTCCGGGGAGTCGCTCTTCGACAGCGTTGTGATGGTCGAGGACGAATACGAGGACGAGCACGGCGACCGGAACGGGAACGGCGAGAGGGACGGGAACGAGGCCGAGGAAGCAGGACCCCGGAACCGCTCGTTCCGGATGAACCGGGTCCGGGAGGAAAGCCACGCCGCCTATCCCCTGAGCCTCGTGGTCACCCCCGGGGAACGCGTCACGCTCACGATCCACTACGACACCCTGCGCTTCGATGCGCGGACGATCGAGAGGATGGCGGGCCACCTCCGCAGGATCGTCATGGAGCCGGCGGACCGACCCGACGCCCGTCTCGGGGAGTTGACCCTGCTCACTCCGGCGGAGTTCTCCGAACTGGTCCATGAGTGGAACGACACGGACACGCCGTATTCGCATGACCTCTGCATCCACGAGTTGTTCGAAAAAAAGGTCGAGGAAACCCCAGAGGCGCCGGCGCTGCTGTTCCAGGACGAGCACTGGACCTACCGCGAGGTCAATGAACGTGCCAACCAGGTGGCGCACTGTCTGAAGCGCCTCGGGATCGGCCGCGGGGACCAGATCGCGATCCTGATGGAGCGCTGCGCGGAAATGGTCCCCGCGCTCCTGGGCGTCCTCAAGGCCGGCGCCACCTACGTTCCCCTGGACGTCAACGCTCCCGTCAAGCGATGGCACTGGATCACCGACTCGCTCAAGGCCAGGTGCGTCCTGACGCAGCACGCTCTCGTGCCTCGCGTCCTGTCCGCCGATCCCCTGCCGGACCTCGCGCACATCGTGTGCCTCGACCCGGCGGATGACGACGCCTGCCTCCCGGCCGACGGCCGGTACGCCATTCACCCGTCGGCCGAGATCGCGAGCATGCCCCGGGAGAACCTTCCCCGGCAGGGCACTCCGCAGGACCTCGCCTACATCATCTTCACCTCGGGCTCCACGGGGACCCCCAAGGGCGTCTCGGTTGCGCACTCTCCGGCGGTGAACCTGATCGAGTGGGTCAACAACTCCTTCTCGGTGGGCCCCGATGACCGGATCCTCTTCATCACCGCGCTGACCTTCGACCTGTCCGTCTACGACGTCTTCGGCATCCTCGCCGCCGGGGGATCGATCCGGGTGGCCACCAGCGACGAGGTCCAGGAGCCCACGGCCCTCCTGCGTCACCTCGCTGACGAACCCATCACCTTCTGGGACTCGGCGCCCGCCGCCCTGATGCAGCTCGTGCCACTGCTCCCCACGGACGGAGACGGATCACACGAGATCGTCTCCCGTTCGCTGCGCCTCATCTTCATGAGCGGGGACTGGATCCCGGTCCACTCCCCGGACCTGATGAAGGCGGTGTTCCCCAACGTCGAGGTAGTCGGACTGGGCGGCGCGACCGAGGCGACGGTCTGGTCGAACTTCTTCCCGGTCGGGGAAGTGGATCCCGCCTGGACGAGCATCCCGTACGGGAAGCCCATCCAGAACGCCCGCTACTACGTCCTCGACGAGAGCCTCAACCCGTGCCCCGTCGACGTGCCGGGCGACCTCTACATCGGCGGCCCCTGCCTCAGCTCCGGCTATGCGAACGAGCCCGGGCTGACGGCGTCCAAGTATCTCCCGTCCCCCTTCGCAGCCACGCCCGGCGAACGCATCTACAAGACGGGCGACATGGCACGGTGGCGGCCGGACGGGAACCTGGAGTTCCTCGGACGCAACGACTCCCAGGTCAAGATCCGCGGCTACCGTATCGAGCTCGGCGAGATCGACAGCATCCTGAGCGAGCACCCCGTCGTCCAGGACGCGGCGACGATCGTCCGCGAGGACAGGACCGGCGATCGGTCCCTGGTGTCGTACGTGGTGCTGCACCCGCAGCGCGCCCGTTCCGCCGTCCAGGAGGACGAGGACTCGCTGGCGGACAAGCGCATCGACCGCTGGCGCGAGGTGTACGACGCCTTCGACCCCGACGCGGTGAAGGGCTCCGAGAACAGCGATGACTTCTCGGGCTGGAACAGCAGCTACACCGGACTGCCCATCCCCCTGGAGGAGATGCGGGCCTGGCAGGACGACACGGTGCGGCTGATCCGTAGCCATGATCCGCGCGTGGTCCTGGAGATCGGCTGTGGCACCGGTCTGCTGCTCTTCCCGCTCGCCGCCGGATGCCGGCGGTACTACGGCACGGACTTCTCCTCGTCGGCCCTCGACTCCATCCGCGGCCGCCTCGACGCCCGTCCGGAACTGAGGGAGTCGGTGGTCCTGCACCAGAGGCAGGCCGACGCCCTCGACGACCTGGAACTGGAACCGGTCGACACGGTCGTCATCAACTCGGTCGTCCAGTACTTCCCCGACATCGACTACCTTCTCGGCGTCCTCGAAGGCGCGGTGTCCCGGGTCGTCGACGGCGGCCGGATCATCGTCGGCGACGTGCGGAGCTTTCCGCTGCTCGACGCGTTCCACGCCGGCGTCGAAGCGGAGCGCGCCCCTGAGAGCATGACGCGCCAACAGCTCTGGCAGCGCGTACAGCAGCGCGTCCGACAGGAAGAGGAACTGACCCTCGACCCGGCGTTCTTCCGCGACTGGGCCGCCCGCACCGGCCGTGTCTCCCGGGTCGAGATCCGACCCAAGGGGGGCCGCCACCGCAACGAGATGTCGATGTTCCGCTACCAGGTGGTGCTCCATGTGGGACACCCCGTCCCGGACGCCGCCGTCCGGTCGGCGCCGGACAGCCCGGAGCACGACTGGACCGCCGGACGTCTCACCCCCGCGAGTCTGCGGGACATGCTTGCGGACGACAGACCCGACCGGCTCCGACTGCGCAACGTACCGAACGCGCGCGTCGAGGACGCCGTCCGCACACTCCGCTGGCTGAAGGAGGGTTCCGGGCTGGAGACGGTCGAAGCCTGGCGCGCCCAGGACCGGCCGTCGAATGGTGTCGACCCCGAGGACCTCCGGGAGCTCGCCGAGCAGGCCGGCTACCGGGCCGTCCTCGACTGGAGCGGCCACGGATCGGATGGCGGCTACAGCGCGCTGCTGACCCGGACGGGAGTCGAACTCGTCCCGCACAAGGACGAGTTCCTCACTCCGCCCGCGCCGGAGTCCAACGCCGCGCCCGGCCCGGAGCACGAGGCCCATGACTGGTCCCGGTACGCCAACCAGCCACTGAAGGCGGAGATCCAGCACCTGCTGATACCCCGGCTCCACGCCTACCTGGCCGAGCGGCTTCCCGGCTACATGGTGCCGTCCGACCTGGTGCCGCTCGACGCCCTGCCCATCACCTCGAGCGGCAAGCTGGACCGCCGTGCGCTGCTGCTTCCGCAGACACCCGAGTCCGCGGGGTCGGCGCTCCGGGTACCGGCCCGCAACACCACCGAGGCGCTGCTCGTCTCGATGTGGGAGCAGATCCTGGACCGGTCGCCCATCGGCGTCCTCGACAACTTCTTCGAGCTGGGCGGGCACTCGCTTCTCGCCGTGCAACTCGTGGCCCGGATCCGGCAGGTCTTCTCGCTGGAGGTGCCGGTCCGCCTCTTCTTCGACCTCCCCACGATCGTCGAGGTCGCGCGCGAGCTGCGACGTCGCCAGGAAGAACTGCAGCCACAGCAGGCGCGTCCCCTCACGCCGGCTCCCCGTGGCGCCCCGCTGCCGGCCACTTTTGACCAACAGCGGCTCTGGTTCATCGATCGGCTGAGTCCCGGAACCACTTCGTACACCGTCAACTGGCTCGTCCCCCTGCCGACATCCATCGAGACCGCGGTCGTCCGCGACGCGCTGGGCGAGATGCTGCGGCGCCACGAGCCGCTGCGCACGACCTTCCGCGAAGAGGACGGCCAGGTCTGGCAGGTCATCGAGGACCGGTGGCAGATCGAACTGCCGACGGTGGACCACTCCGGGCTCCCCGAGGAGCAGAGCGAGCGGCAGGCACAGGACGAGATCCGTCAGTGGTGGGACCAGCCCTTCGATCTCGTCGAAGGCCCCTTGCTGCGCGCCCGGCTCGTCAAGTGGTCACAGACGGAGCAGGTCCTGGCGCTCAGTGCCCATCACATGGTGTTCGACGGCTACTCGATCGGCGTCTTCGGCCAGGAATTCCTGCAGATCTGCCGATCCCTGGCCGACGGCGAACCCTGCCCGCTGCCCGATCCCGAGGTGCAGTACGCCGACTACGCGGTGTGGCAGCAGAGCCGGCTGGCAGAGGACGGGCTCCGGTACCAGCTGGACTACTGGAAGGAACAGCTCACCGGCGCACCGGAACTGCTCACGCTGCCCACCGACTTCCCGCGACCGGACGAGCAGAGCCTCAAGGGCGAATTCCTGAGGCGGCAGCTGACGCCCGAGGCGACCCGGCAGGTCGCGCAGACGAGTCGCGACTACCAGGTCACGAACTACATCACCATGCTCAGCAGCTACGCGGTCTTCCTGTCGCGATACAGCGGACAGGACGTCGTGGTCATCGGTGTGCCGATCGCCAACCGCAATCGCGTCGAGCTGGAATCCATGATCGGGTTCCTGGTCAACACCGTCGCAATCCGGGTGGATCTGCGCTCCAACCCCACCTTCGAGGATGTACTGCTCCAGGTCCGAAAACAGCTGTTCGACGCCCAGAGCCACCAGGAAGTCCCCTTCGAGCGGCTCGTCGAGGCGCTCCGGCCGGTCCGCAGTCTCGGCTACAACCCGGTCTTCCAGGCGATGTTCGCCGACGAGAGCCTTCCGCTCCTGGACCACGCGTCGGCTCTGGTCCAGCCGAAGCCCTGGATGCACAGCCTGATCTCCCAGGGCATGAGTGTCGGCGTCGCCCGCTTCGACTTCACCCTCATGATCCAGACAGTGCCGGAAGGGATGCACTACGGGTTCGAGTACAGCACCGACCTGTTCAGGGCCGAGACGGTCGAGCACATGGCCGACCACTTCGAGGTACTTCTGCACTCCGCGTTGGCGGACCCTGGGCAGCGTGTTCAGCACCTGCCGATGGTCGACGAGGCTGAGCGGGCACAGATCGTCGCGGGAGGGCACGGGGCCTGCAACGAGGCAGCCCTCGCGCCGGCACCGCTCACCGAGTTGTTCGCGGAACAGGTGCGTCGATGTCCGGACCGTGTGGCGGTGGTGTTCGGTGATTCCGGGCTGAGCTATGCGGCGTTGGACGGGTTGTCGAACCGGTTGGCTCATGTTCTTCGTGATCGTGGTGTGGGGCGGGAGAGTCTGGTCGGTCTGTGTGTGCCGCGTTCGGTGGAGATGGTTGTCGGTCTGCTGGCGGTTCTGAAGGCCGGTGGGGCGTATGTGCCGTTGGATCCGGCGTATCCGCGTGAGCGTCTGGCCTACATGGTCGAGGACGCGGGGCTGCGGGTGGTGGTGGCCGGGCGTTCGGCGGTGGAGGTGCTGCCGGAGTCCGGTGTGGTGGTGTCGGTCGTGGAGGATCTCTGGTCCGAGCTGGAGCAGTGGCCGGATACTCCTTTGGAGTCGGACGGGACCTGTGACGACCTGGCGTACGTGATCTACACGTCCGGATCCACGGGCCGGCCGAAGGGCGTGGCCGCCACACACGCCGATGTGACGGCGCTGGCGCTGGACAGCAGCTTCGCCCAGGGCCGCGAGTCCTTGCTGCTGCATTCGCCGCAGGCGTTCGACGCGTCAACCTACGAGTTCTGGGTCCCGCTGCTGTCCGGCGGCCGGATGGTGATCGCTCCGACCGGGGCGCTGACGTCGGACCTGCTGCGGGAATGGGGGGCGGAGCACAACATCGGCGCGGTGTTTCTCACGTCGGCGCTGTTCCATCTGTTCGCCCAGGAGGACCCGGGCTGTTTCGCCGCACTGGGCGAGGTGTGGACCGGCGGGGACACGGTGCAGGCCGAGGCGGTCCGGCGGGTGCGCGCGGCGTGCCCGGAACTGGTGCTGGTGGACGTCTACGGGCCGACGGAGACGACGACCTTCGCCACCAGCTACCCGATGGAGCCGAAGGCGGAGACGCCGCAGGTGGTGCCGATCGGCCGGCCACTGGACAACACGCAGGTGTTTGTGCTGGACGGCCTCCTTCAGCCGGTCCCGGTGGGGGTTGCCGGTGAGTTGTTCATCGGTGGGGCGGGGCTGGCGCGTGGGTATTTGGGCCGGCCGGAGCTCACGGCCGAGGTGTTCGTCGCGAACCCGTTCGGGGAGCCGGGCAGTCGTCTGTACCGGACGGGTGACCTGGCCCGCTTCCTGTCCGACGGGAACATCGAGGTGCTCGGGCGGGTCGACGACCAGGTCAAGATCCGCGGATTCCGGGTCGAGTTGGGAGAGATAGAGGCCGCATTGACCGGGCACCCGCAGGTGCGCGAAGCAGCTGTCCTCGTCCACCAGGAGGGCGGCACGAAGCGGCTGGTGGCGTTTGTGGTGTGCCGTGAGCCGGTGGCGGGTGAGGCCTTGCAGTCGTTCCTGGGGGAGCGGCTTCCGGGCTACATGGTTCCGGGTGTGTTTGTTCCGTTGGAGGCTCTGCCGTTGAGTCCGAACGGGAAGGTGGACCGGAAGGCGTTGGGGGCGTTGCCGTGGGAGGAGTACGTGGCTGCGGAGCGGGAGTTCGTGGCGCCGCGTACTGAGGTGGAGGAGTGGTTGGCGCGGGTGTGGGAGGAGGTGTTGGGTACCGGCCGGCCGGTGGGTGTCCACGACAACTTCTTCTCTTTGGGTGGTGATTCGATTCTGAGTCTGCAGGTGATTTTCCGGGTCAAGCAGCTGGGTCTGTATTTCACGGTGAAGCAGCTTTTCGAGTTCCAGACGATTGCCGAGCTGGCTCTGGTGGTGGAGCGGCAGGATGTTGCGCGGGTGCGGGCCGAACAGGATCTGGTGACGGGTTCGGTTGAGCTGACGCCGATTCAGCGCTGGTTCTTTTCCCAGGGTTTCACGAATCCGGATCATTTCAATCAGTCGGTGCTGGTGGAGGTGGAGGCCGGGCTGTCTTCGGGGCAGTGGCAGCGGGTGGTGCGTCGTGTGCTGGAGCAGCATGACGGTCTGCGGGCCCGTTTCTTCCGGGACGGGGGCGAGTGGCGGGCCGAGCTTGCCGGTGTGTCCCAGGCGTTGCCCTGGCGGGTCGAGGATCTGTCGGCGTATCCGTCCGGTGAGCGGGAGGAGCGGCTGCTGGAGGTTGCCCGGGAGGTTCAGGCAAACATGCGTCTGTCCGAGGCGCCGCTCTTCCGCGCCGTCCTCTTCACCGGTCTGGATGGTGACAAGGACCGGCTGATTCTGCTCGCGCATCATCTTGTGGTCGACGTGGTGTCGTGGCGGATCATTCTTGAGGATCTCAACGCGTTGACGGGGCAGGTGCGGCGGGGGCAGGAGCTGGTGCTGCCGGCGAAGTCGAGTTCGTGGCAGCAGTGGGCCGCGCGTCTGGAGCGGGAGGCCAGGAGCGTTGGGACCGCGGGGGAGTTGGGTTTCTGGGAGGAGCAGGCCGCGGCGTCGGTCGGGGTGCTGCCGATGGACGGTCCGGGTGATGACAACACCCTTGGTGGGAGTCGGGTGTTCGGTGCGGTTCTGGGTGTGGAGGAGACGCGGGCGCTGCTGCGGGATGTTCCCGCCGTCTTCGGTACGCGGGTCAATGATGTTCTGCTGACCGGTGTCGCGTCCGCGGTCGGTGCCTGGGCCGGAGACGGTCATGTGCGGGTCGATGTCGAGGGCCATGGGCGTGAGGATCTGTTCGACGACACCGATGTGTCCCGTACCACGGGGTGGTTCACCACCATCTCCCCGCTCCGGCTGCCCGTTCCCGCACCGGACGGTCTGGGAGAGGGTCTGAAACAGATCAAGGAGCTCCTCCGCGCCCGGCCGCGGCAAGGCATCGGCTACGGCCTCCTGGCGTACGGCGGAGCCGAGTCCCCGCCGACCGGGTCCGTACCGGCGCAGATCAGCTTCAACTATTTGGGCCAGTTCGACGGAAGCTTCGCCGGCAGCTTCGCCGCGTCGTCCGGTATGGCCGGCCCCGACTGGGACCCCGGCAATCGGCGTCCGTATCTGATCGACATCGTCAGCAGCGTTCAGGACGGCGAGCTCCGCATGGAGTGGACGTACAGCGGTGCGGCGCACGGGGAGGAGACGATCCGGCTGGTCGCCGAGCGTACGCTCGATGTCCTCAGGAAGCTCGCCGACGAGGCCCGGCGCAAGGATGTCCAGGGCTACAGCCCCTCCGACCTGCAGCTGTCCGGACTGAACCAGGACCGGATCAACGACCTCGTCGGCCGACTGCGCTCGCACCCCGCCTGGCGGGCGAGCAGACTGCCACGTCCCCTGGAGGACTGCTGCCCGCAGACGCCCGTCCAGCAGGGCCTGTGGTTCCAGAGCCAGTACGCGCAGGGGGAGGGCGTCTATCACGTCCAGCTGGTCCTGCGGATCGACCAGGATGTGAATGTTGAGGCGTTCCGGGAGAGTTGGGCCCAGGTCATGCGGCGCCATCCGATCCTGCGGACCAGCTTCTGGACCACCGAGGAGAACGAGGCGCTCCAACTGGTCTGGGCTGACCTGCCGGTCCCCCTGCGCGTGGAGGACTGGCGGTCCGAGACGCCGGCCGGACAGCAGGACCGCCTGGACGCATACCTCGTCGAGGACCGCACCAGCGGCTTCGACCCCCATGACGCACCGCAGTGGCGGATGCTCCTCGCCCGCACCGCCGACGACCACTACCAGCTCGTCTGGAGCGCCCACCACACCATCCTGGACGGCTGGAGCATCAGCCTGATCCTCAACGACGCGGTTCAGTGGTACGGCGCACTCATCGAGGGCCGGCACCTGGAGCAGACGCCCCCGCGGCCCTACCGCGACTACGTGTCCTGGCTCCAGCAGCAGGACCTGCAACAGGCCGAGGACTACTGGCGCGACACCCTGCAGGGCGTCGAACACGCCACCCCGCTGAGCATCGAGCGGCACCTGGCCGTGGGGGCCACGCCGTCCGCGGCGAGAGGCCAGGCGGAGCTCGCCGTCTCCTTCGGCGAAGAGGAGACCGAGCGGCTGCAGCAGCTGGCCCAAGCCCACCGGTTGACCCTCAACACCATCCTGCAGGGCTGCTGGTCGCTGCTGATCGGCCGCTACTCCGACAGGGACGACGTCGTCTTCGGAACGGTGGCCTCCGGGCGTCCGTCCGAGATCGAGGGCGTCGAGCGCACGGTCGGCCTCTTCATCAACACGCTTCCCCTGCGTGTGAGGGTGCCCGAGCAGAGCTCCGCGCTCGCCTGGCTCCAGGACCTGCAGGAGCGGAACCTGCGGATGCGCCAGTACGAATACAGCCCGCTGAGCAAGGTCCAGCAATGGAGCGGCCTTCCCGCCGGGGCGCCTCTCTTCGAGAGCCTGTTCGTCTTCGAGAACTACCCGGTGGAGAAGGACGACACCGCTGCCCTGCGCTTCGACCTCATCCATTCCGAAGAACGCATCAACTACCCCCTCGGAGTCGTGGCCACGGTTCCGGACGGGCTGGGGCTGCGGATCGCTGTGCAATACGACACCGCACGCTTCGAGCAAGAAGCGATCGAGCGCATGCTCGGTCATCTCCGGAGCATCTGTTCCCAGATCGTTCGGGATCCGGAGCAGCGACTGAACGAGATCACCGTACTCACCGAGGAGGAGCGTCGGCAGATCCTCCAGCAGGGCAACTCCCTGCCGCGGCAAAGGGCGGCCGACGAAAACTTCGACCTTTTGGCCTTCGCGGCAGGAATCACGACCGTCGAAGAGCGTGAGCTCCTTGAGCAACTCGTCGCAGAAGTGCAGGGAATGTCACCGAGCGATCTCCAGGCCCAAATTCTGAGTGCTTCACCGGCTACCGAGACGAGTGACCACCATGAGTGAACAGCTTCCTCAGCTCTCGAACCTGACCGCGGAACAGCAGGAGCTGCTGCGCCTTCGACTCCAGCAGATCAAGCAGCGGGCGGAGCAACCTACGTCATTCCACGAATTGTTCGCGGGGCAGGTGCGTCGATGTCCGGACCGTGTGGCGGTGGTGTTCGGTGATTGCCAGTTGAGTTATGGGGCGTTGGACCGGTTGTCGAACCGGTTGGCTCATGTTCTTCGTGATCGTGGTGTGGGGCGGGAGAGTCTGGTCGGTCTGTGTGTGCCGCGTTCGGTGGAGATGGTTGTCGGTCTGCTGGCGGTTCTGAAGGCCGGTGGGGCGTATGTGCCGTTGGATCCGGCGTATCCGCGTGAGCGTCTGGCCTACATGGTCGAGGACGCGGGGCTGCGGGTGGTGGTGGCCGGGCGTTCGGCGGTGGAGGTGCTGCCGGAGTCCGGTGCGGTGGTGTCGGTCGTGGAGGATCTCTGGTCCGAGCTGGAGCAGTGGCCGGATACTCCTTTGGAGTCGGACGGGACCTGTGACGACCTGGCGTACGTGATCTACACGTCCGGATCCACGGGCCGGCCGAAGGGCGTGCAGATCACCCATCGCGGCATCAGCGACATCGCTCGCTGGCAGAACGAGAACTACGGCCTGGACACCCCGCAGCGGGTGCTGCAGGGCACCTCCCTCAGTTTCGACATCTCGGTCTGGGAGCTCTCCGCCGCGCTCCTGTCGGGCGGCACCCTGGTGCTGCCGCCCCCGGACCTGAAGATGATGGGCACCGACCTCGCCGATTTCCTGATCGAGCAGGCCGTCGAGAACATCAACCTGACGCCGGCCGCGCTGTCCACGCTGCCCGAGGAATCGCTGCCGTTCCTCAACTGCGTCTCGGTCGGTGGTGAGGCCTGTCCCCTGGACCTCGTCCGTGTCTGGTCCGAGGGCAGGATGTTCTTCAACGGCTACGGCCCGTCGGAGGCCACCATCGCCGTGAGCGTCGCCCGCTACGGGCCCGAACTGGAGCGCGTCCACATCGGCCGTCCCATCAACGGGGCGCAACTGTACGTGCTCGACTCCCGTCTCCGGCTCCAGCCGGTGGGGGTTGCCGGTGAGTTGTTCATCGGTGGGGCGGGGCTGGCGCGTGGGTATCTGGGCCGGCCCGAGCTCACGGCCGAGGCGTTCGTCGCGAACCCGTTCGGGGAGCCGGGCAGTCGTCTGTACCGGACGGGTGACCTGGCCCGCTTCCTGCCCGACGGGAACGTGGAATTCCTCGGGCGGGTCGACGACCAGGTCAAGATCCGCGGCTTCCGGATCGAGCTGGGAGAGATCGAGGACGCCCTGACCCAGCACCCCGAGGTGCGCAGCGCCGCCGTGCTGGTCCACAGCACCGGTTCCACGAAGCGGCTGGTGGCGTACGTCGTCTGCCGTGAGCCGGTGGCGGGTGAGGCCTTGCAGTCGTTCCTGGGGGAGCGGCTTCCGGGCTACATGGTTCCGGGTGTGTTTGTTCCGTTGGAGGCTCTGCCGTTGAGTCCGAACGGGAAGGTGGACCGGAAGGCGTTGGGGGCGTTGCCGTGGGAGGAGTACGTGGCTGCGGAGCGGGAGTTCGTGGCGCCGCGTACTGAGGTGGAGGAGTGGTTGGCGCGGGTGTGGGAGGAGGTGTTGGGTACCGGCCGGCCGGTGGGTGTCCACGACAACTTCTTCTCTTTGGGTGGTGATTCGATTCTGAGTCTGCAGGTGATTTTCCGGGTCAAGCAGCTGGGTCTGTATTTCACGGTCAAGCAGCTTTTCGAGTTCCAGACGATTGCCGAGCTGGCTCTGGTGGTGGAGCGGCAGGACGTTGCGCGGGTATTGGCGGAGCAAGGTCTGGTCACGGGCCCAATGGAGTTGACCCCCATTCAGCGATGGTTCCTCTCCGAGGAGTTCGCTAATCCAGCTCATTTCAATCAGTCGGTGCTGGTGGAGGTGGAGGCCGGGCTGTCTTCGGGGCAGTGGCAGCGGGTGGTGCGTCGTGTGCTGGAGCAGCATGACGGTCTGCGGGCCCGTTTCTTCCGGGACGGGGGCGAGTGGCGGGCCGAGCTTGCCGGAGTGCCCGAGACGTTGCCCTGGCGGGTCGAGGATCTGTCGGCGTATCCGTCCGGTGAGCGGGAGGAGCGGCTGCTGGAGGTTGCCCGGGAGGTTCAGGCGGGCATGCGTCTGTCCGAGGCCCCGCTCTTCCGCGTCGTCCTCTTCACAGGTCAGGGGAACCAGCCGCATCGCTTGCTGCTGGTCGCCCACCATCTTGTCGTCGACGTGGTGTCCTGGCGTGTGATCCTCGAAGACTTCGAGGCGTTGACGGGGCAGGTGCGGCGGGGGCGGGAGCTGGTGCTGCCTGCGAAGTCGAGTTCGTGGCAGCAGTGGGCCGCGCGTCTGGAGCGGGAGGCCAGGAGCGTTGGGACCGCGGGGGAGTTGGGTTTCTGGGAGGAGCAGGCGGAGGCGTCGGTCGGGGTGCTGCCGATGGACGGTCCGGGTGATGAGAACACCCTTGGTGGGAGTCGGGTGTTCGGTGCGGTTCTGGGTGTGGAGGAGACGCGGGCGCTGCTGCGGGATGTTCCCGCCGTCTTCGGTACGCGGGTCAATGATGTTCTGCTGACCGGTGTCGCGTCCGCGGTCGGTGCCTGGACCGGGGACGGTCATGTGCGGGTCGATGTCGAGGGCCATGGGCGTGAGGATCTGTTCGACGACACCGATGTGTCCCGAACCACGGGGTGGTTCACCACCATCTCCCCGCTCCGGCTGCCCGTTCCCGCACCGGACGGTCTGGGAGAGGGTCTGAAACAGATCAAGGAACTCCTCCGCGCCCGGCCCCGGCAAGGCATCGGCTACGGCCTCCTCGCCCACGGCCCGTCCGCCACCGACACCGCGCTCGGCAGCACGACCACCGCCCAGATCAGCTTCAACTACCTGGGCCAGTTCGACGGGTCCTTCGCCGGCAGTTTCGCCACCTCCATGGGGATGGCCGGCCCCGACACGGATCCCGGCAATCGGCGTCCGTATCTGATCGACATCGTCAGCAGCGTCCAGGACGGCGAGCTCCGCATGGAGTGGACGTACAGCGGTGCGGCGCACGAGGAGGAGACGATCCGGCAGGTCGCCGAGCGTACGCTCGATGTCCTCAGGAACCTCGCCGACGAGGCCCGGCGCAAGGATGTCCAGGGCTACAGCCCCTCCGACCTGTCGCTGTCCGGACTGAACCAGGACCGGATCAACGACCTCATCGGCCGGCTGCGTACGCACCCCGCCTGGCTCTCCGGCACATCGGCGCGCCCCTTGGAGGACTGCTGCCCGCAGACGCCCGCCCAGCAGGGCATGTGGTTCCAGAGCCAGTACGCGCAGGGGGAGGGCTACTACCACGTCCAGAACGTGCTGCGGATCGACCAGGATCTGGACGAGGAGGCGTTCCGGGAGAGTTGGGCCCAGGTCATGCGGCGCCATCCGATCCTGCGGACCAGCTTCTGGACCACCGAGGGGAACGAGGCGCTCCAACTGGTCTGGGCCGATCTGCCGGTCCCCCTGCGCGTGGAGGACTGGCGGTCCGAGACGCCTGCCGGTCAGCAGGACCGCCTGGACGCATACCTCGTCGAGGACCGCACCAGCGGCTTCGACCCCCATGACGCACCGCAGTGGCGGATGCTCCTCGCCCGCACCGCCGACGACCACTACCAGCTCGTCTGGAGCGCCCACCACACCATCCTGGACGGCTGGAGCATCAGCCTGATCCTGGCGGAGGCCGTCGAGTGGTACGGCGCACTCATCGAGGGCCGGCACCTGGAGCAGACGCCCCCGCGGCCCTACCGCGACTACGTGTCCTGGCTCCAGCAGCAGGACCTGCAACAGGCCGAGGACTACTGGCGCGACACCCTGCAGGGCGTCGAACAGGCCACCACCCTGAACCTGAGGGCGGCCAGGGACGCCGGTAGCGGCGCACCGGGCGAGCCGGCTCCGTACGTCTGGGCCGACACGTCCCTCGACGAGGCGGAGACCACGCAGCTGACGGCCTTCGCCCAGGAACACCGCCTCACCCTCAACACCGTTCTGCAGGGCTGCTGGGCCCTCCTGCTCGGCCGCTACGCCCGCACCGACGACGTGGTCTTCGGGACCGTGGTGTCGGGGCGTCCGTCCGAGATCGAGGGCGTCGAGCGCATGGTCGGCCTCTTCATCAACACGCTTCCCCTGCGCGTGAGGATTCCTGGGCAGAGCTCCGCGCTCGCCTGGCTCCAGGACCTGCAGGAGCGGAACCTGCGGATGCGCCAGTACGAATACAGCCCGCTGAGCAAGGTCCAGCAATGGAGCGGCCTTCCCGCCGGCACACCCCTCTTCGAGAGCCTGTTCGTCTTCGAGAACTACCCCGAGGACGAGAACGGCGAGGCGGCGTTGCGCCTGGAGGCCCTCGGTTCGAAGGAGCAGACGCACTACCCGATCAACACCGCGATCACCGTCGGGGAGCGCATCGGCATCAACATCCTCTACGACACGCGGTGGTTCGACGGGCCCACGGTCGAGGCGATGCTCGCGCATCTGCGGCAGATCTGCCGCGAACTGGTGGCGGAGCCGCAGCAGAGACTCGCCCTGGTGAGCCTCCTCACCGACACGGAGCGGGTCCGGGCACTGGGCGAGTGGAGCGTGGAGTCCACATCGCCCGTCGAAGCCGCCTTCCTGCACGAACTCGTCGAGGAACAGGCGCGGAAGACCCCGGACTCGGTGGCCGTGGTCCACGAGGACGGGCACCTCACCTACGCCGAGCTCGACGGCCGCGCCAACCAGCTCGCCCACTGGCTGCAGCAACGCGGCGTCGGGCCGGAGGTCCTGGTCGGGCTGTGCCTGGATCGCTCGCTGGAGGGCATCGTCGGCATGCTGGGGATTCTCAAGGCAGGCGGGGCCTACGTCCCGATCGACCCCCGCTATCCCGTCGACCGCATGGCGTACGTCGTCGAGGACGCGCGGCTGCGCCTGATGCTCACGCAGTCGCACCTGGTGTCGAAGCTGCCGGCCGGAGACCTGCCGACGCTCTGCCTGGACTCCGACTGGCCGGCCGTGGCCGCCGAGCCGAGAACGGCTCCGTCGACGACCCTGACCCCGGGGAACCTCGCCTACATCATCTACACCTCGGGGTCGACCGGACGGCCGAAGGGCGTCATGGTCGCCCACCGCTGCCTGCAGCACGTGGTGCCGTGGATCCGTCGGAACCCGTGCTTCGACAGGCGTCAGAACGTCCTGCAGGTCGCCTCCACCAGTTTCGACTTCTCCGTCTGGGAGATCCTCCTGCCGCTCGTGACCGGCGGCACTCTCCACATACCCGCCCCGCGCATGCGCATGATCGGCACCGAACTGCAGGCCATGCTGTCCGAGCGGGCCATCGAGAGCCTGAACTTCACGCCGGGCGCGCTGGCCACCTTGCCGACGGACGACCCGCTGCCCCACCTGCGCACGCTGGTCGTCGGCGGTGAGGCGTACTCGGCGGACCTCATCCGGACGTGGGCGCCGGGCCGTACGTTCTTCAACGTCTACG
Organism: Streptomyces sp. NPDC111516; assembly: GCF_055635345.1. Taxonomy (NCBI): domain Bacteria; kingdom Bacillati; phylum Actinomycetota; class Actinomycetes; order Kitasatosporales; family Streptomycetaceae; genus Streptomyces; species Streptomyces sp. NPDC111516. The sequence goes on from NZ_JBVKBV010000018.1 coordinate 34,797, forward strand.
GGCCGACCGAGACCACGATCTTCGCCACCGGAACGCACACCGACGAGCACCTGGACGTCATCCACATCGGCCGGCCGATCACCAATGTGCGGTTCTACGTCCTCGACCAGTACCTGCAGCCCGTGCCGCCCGGGGTGCCCGGCGAGCTCCACATCGGCGGCGTGGGCGTGACCCGGGGCTACATGAACCGCCCCGACCTCACTGCCGAGTACTTCGTCGCGGACCCGTTCGGCGAGGAACCCGGCGGCCGCCTGTACCGGAGCGGGGACCTCGTCCGGTATCTCCCCGACGGGAACATCGAGTTCATCGAGCGCATCGACGGCCAGGTGAAGATCCGAGGCTTCAGGATCGAGCTGGGAGAGATCGAGGCCGTGCTCGAACAGCACCCGCTGGTGCGCAACTGCGCGGTGCTGGCCCAGCCGGAAGGACCGAGCAAGCGACTGGTCGCCTACGTGGTGCCGGAAGAGGACGCCCCGGACGTCACCGAGGCGCTCCGGGCCCATCTGATGGAGCAGTTGCCCTCCTACATGGTGCCTTCGGCCTTCGTCCGCCTCGACGAGCTGCCCCTCACCGGCAACGGCAAGCTGAACCGCCGCGCGCTTCCGCTGCCCGACGACAGCCCGGCGTCCGCTCCGTCCGAGACCGCGCTCCCGAGGACGGCGACCGAGGCGAAGCTGGCCGTGATCTGGTCGGAGGTCCTGGGCCACGGCCCCATCGGCGTACTCGACGACTTCTTCACGCTGGGCGGACATTCGCTGCTCGCGGTGAAGGTGGTGGCGCGCATCCAGCAGACGTTCGGCGTCGAGATGCCGGTCCGGGTGCTGTTCGAGCAGCCGACGCTCTCCCAGGTCGCGGCCGAACTGGACGGGCTGCTGCGGGAACAGCAGCCCTACCCCACGATCCCCCTGGTCGCGGTGGCGCGCGACGAGCCCGTTCCCGCGACGTTCGACCAGCAGCGCCTCTGGTACATGGACCGCCTGCACCCGGACAGCCCCCTCTACACCGTGGGCTGGGTCCTCCACCGGCCCACAGCGGTGGACCCGGCGAGGCTCCGGCGTGCGCTCGAAGCGCTGATCGCGCGCCACGAGATCCTGCGGACCACGTTCCGTGAGAGCAAGGGGCGGGTGTGGCAGGAGATCGCCGAGACCGGGACCGTCGTCCTGACGGAAGCCGACCTGTCGGCCGAGCCCTCGGAGCAGAGGCTGGAGTCCGTGCAGGCCGTCACGCGCGAACTGTGGACGCAGACCTTCGATCTCGCCCGGGGTCCGCTGCTCCGCACTCTGCTCATCCACCTGCCCGACGGCGAAGCGCTGCTGGCCTTCAGCGCGCATCACGCGGTCTTCGACGGCTACTCGGTCCGCATCCTCAACGAGGAACTGCTGCGGTCCTACGACGCCCTCGGGGAGGCCGGCGCCTCCCTCCCGGAGCCGTCGGCCGTCCAGTACGCCGACTACGCGGTGTGGCAGCAGCAGTGGCTCGACGAGGAACGGCTGAGGCCGCACCTGGAGTACTGGAAGGAGCAGCTGGCAGAGGCACCCGCGCTGATCTCGCTGCCGGCCGACCACCCCCGGCCCGCCGTGCAGAACTACCAGGGCGCCAATCTCACCTCGTCCCTGCCGCCGGAGCTCGGCGAGCAGCTCAGGAAGGTGAGCTCCGAGTACCAGACGACACACTTCGTCACGCTGCTCAGCGCCTTCGCCACCCTGCTCTCGCACTACAGCGGGCAGGACAAGGTGGTGATCGGCATTCCGGTCGCCAACCGCAGCCGCATCGAGACCGAGCCGATGATCGGGTTCCTCGTCAACACGATCGCGCTGTGCGTGGACCTGGAGGGCAGCCCGGACTTCGCGGACGTGCTCCACCAGGTCCGCTGGAAGCTCCTGGAGGCGCAGAGCCACCAGGAGGTGCCGTTCGACCGCATCGTCGAGGAGCTGAAGCCCGAACGCAGCCTGAGCTACAGCCCCGTGTTCCAGGTGATGTTCACCGGCCTGGACAAGCTCTTCGAGGAGCTTCCCGGCACACAGGGGGAGCCTGCCTGGATCCACGACGTGACGGACGACGGCGTCGGCGTCGCCAAGTTCGACCTCGGCATGAGCATCCAGCAGCGCAACGGGGAGCTGCAATACACCTTCGAGTACAGCACCAGCCTCTTCGAGCGCGACACCGTCGCCGGCATGGGCGAGCACCTGCGGAATTTGCTCAAGGCGGCCCTGTCCGCACCCCGGACACCCGTCGCCCGGCTCCCGCTCCTCTCCGACGCGGAGCGCGCGCGGATCCTCCGGGAGCGGAACGCCACCCACGACGCGAGCACGCTGCGGCCCGTCTGCCTCCACGAGCTCTTCGCGGAGCAGGTCCGCCGGTCGCCCGACCGGATCGCCCTGTCCTACGAGGACCAGCAGCTGAGCTACGCCGAGCTGGACCGGCGTGCCGACCGACTGGCGCGGATCCTGCGCGACCACGGCGTGGGTCCGCAGACTCGCGTCGGCGTCTGCATGGACCGTTCCCTCGGCCTGGTGACCGCGCTGCTCGCCGTCCTCAAGGCCGGCGGCGCCTATGTGCCGCTGGAACCCGACCACCCGCGGGAGCGGCTCGCCTTCATGGCGGAGGACGCCCGGGTCCAGCTCGTCCTGGTGCAGTCCGGGACGAAGGACCGTGTCGGCTTCCTGAGCGACCGGGGGGTCCGCCTCGTCGACCCCGACGGGAGCGCGGACGCATCCCGGACGGACGCGAACACCGACCCGCTGGACGTCCAGGTGAGCCCGGACAGCCTGGCATACGTCATCTACACCTCGGGTTCCACCGGCCGGCCCAAGGGGACGATGCTGTCGCACCGCGGCATCTGCAACCGTCTGCTGTGGATGCAGGACGCCTACGGCCTGCAGGAGCACGACCGCGTCCTGCAGAAGACCCCGTACAGCTTCGACGTCTCGGTCTGGGAGTTCTTCTGGCCCCTGATCGCCGGCGCCCGACTGCATGTCGCCCGCCCCGAGGGGCACCGGGACCCGGCCTACCTGGCCGAGCTGATCGAGCGGCAGGGCATCGGCGTCCTCCACTTCGTGCCCTCGATGCTGCAGGCATTCCTCCAGCAGCAGACCGTGGGCCGGCAGTGCCGGGACGTACGGCACGTGGTGTGCAGCGGGGAGGCCCTGCCCCCGGAGGTTCAGGAGCAGTTCCGGCGGACCTTGCCGGACACACGGCTGCACAACCTCTACGGGCCCACCGAGGCGTCCGTCGACGTCAGCTTCTGGGAATGCGGGAACGCTCCGGGTGCCGGCACCGTCCCCATCGGCCGCCCGGTGGCGAACACACAGCTGTACGTCCTGAACGAGGCGATGGAGCCGGTGCCCGACGGCGTCATCGGGGAGCTGTACATCGGCGGCGTCCAACTGGCGCGCGGCTACCTGGGGCGACCGGACCTGACCGCCGAACGTTTCGTGGCGAATCCGTTCGGCCCAGGCCGTCTCTACGCAACCGGTGACCTGGCCCGGTACCGGGCCGACGGCGTCATCGAGTACGCCGGCCGCCAGGACCACCAGATCAAGATCCGTGGCTACCGCATCGAGATCGGGGAGATCGAGGCCGTCCTGGCCGATCACCCGGCCGTCCGGTCGTGCCTGGTCGTCGTGCACGAGGTCACGGCCGCCGACAAGCGGCTGACCGCCTTCCTCACCTGGAAGTCCGGTCAGCAGGCGCCCCAGGACGACCTGCGGGCGCATCTCCTCGAACGGCTGCCGGAATACATGGTGCCCACCTATTTCGTCGCGCTGGACGCATTCCCCCTCACCTCGAACGGCAAGGTGGACCGCCAGGCGCTGCCGGCGCTGTCGCAAGTCGTGCGGCAGGCGCAGGCGGACGAGAACCATGTCGCCCCGACCACCGAGACCGAGACGGTTCTGGCGGACCTGTGGGCACGGCTCCTGGAACTGGACCGGGTGGGAATCCGGGACGACTTCTTCAACCTCGGCGGCCACTCCCTCCTCGTGGCCACCATGGCGACCGAGGTCCAGGAGAGGTGGGGCATCTCACTCATGCTCACGACGGTCTTCCAGAACCGGACGATCGAAGCGCTCGCACAGGTCATCGACCGGAGCGTCGACGAGGGCGACAACGAGGAGCTGGACGCGGCGGAGCTGTTCGACCTGCTCTGAGTCCTCGACGCGCCGTTCATCCCGCCGCACCGGCCAGGCACAAGGAGAGAAGACCATGTTCGCTGCGGAGACATCCCTGGTGAGTCCCCGGATCGCCCGAGTGGCGGCGGCCGTCGAGGCCGGAGACCACGACGCAGTCGACGAGTTCTGGAAGGAGGCCGCTCAGTCCGGCAGCCCGCTGATGGAACAGGTCGGGGATGACGACTCCCGGACCCTGGTCACCTTCCTGTGGCGGGACCCGGGAGACACCGAGAACGTGATCGTGCTCTTCTGCAGCGCGCCGAGCGGCGACTTCAGTGAATTCCGGATGGAGCGACTGCCGGGCACCGATCTCTGGTACCGGTCCTACTTCTTGCCCTCCGAACTGCGGACGACCTACCTGCTGTCGGTCAACGACCCGATGGTGCCGTTCACTTCGTACGCGGAGGTGTTGCAGCGCCTCCCGCAGTACCGGACCGATCCGCTCAACCCCCGCGACTACACGCTCATGGGCAATCCGCACCAGTTCAAGGTGTCGGTGCTCGAACTGCCGGCAGCCCCGAAACAGCCGTGGAACATCCCGCGCCGCGGTGTCCCGAAGGGCGAGAGCAAGATGCACACGATGGACAGCTCCGTCCTGGGGACGCGCCACCACATCACCGTCCACGTGCCTCCCGGCTACACCCCTGACGGCGACGACTACAACGTCTTCCTGCTCTTCGACGGGTGGTCGTACTACAACTTCGCAGCCATCACGACCGTGCTGGACAACCTCCTGTACACCGGCCGGATCCCGCCTTACGTCCTGGTGATGCACACCAACGAGGACCAGGACGTCCGCGCCCGCGAGCTTCCCTGCCACGAGCCGTTCAGCGATTTCCTGACCCAGGACCTGATGCCCTGGGTCCACGAGAATTACCACATCAGCTCGGATCCCGCGCGCACCGTCGTCGGCGGCTCCTGCTTCGGCGGACTGGCCGCGGCGTACGCGGCATTCCGGTCACCCGAGAGGTTCGGGAACGTCATATCCCAGTCGGGGTCGTACTGGTGGCCGGGAAAGGGCGTTCCGGGCAGGGAGGAGGAATGGCTGACGCGGCGGTTCGAAGAATCCCCCGAACTACCCATCCGATTCTCCATGGACATCGGGAGCCTCGAACGCGCCATCGTCGACTACGACCCGATGACAACCCATCAGAACATGCGGGACGTCCTGGTCGAGAAGGGCTACGAGGTCGACTACCACGAATACCTGGGCGGCCACGACATGATCTGCTGGCGCGGCACCATCGTCGACCGGCTGCTCTCTTTCCACTCCGGACCGAAAGGGTCGCCGGCCGGACGGAAGCGGTGAGACGGAAGAAACGGGCGACGGGGAAATTCCCATCGAGCCGTCGGCCCCGGGCCGTTCGGCAATTCAGTACACGAGCACCGCGACCGCTTGCGAAAGGTGAGCCCGATGAGCAAAGCCACGATCACCGTGCTTCCGGGGGACGGCGTAGGCCCGGAGGTGACGGCCCAGGCCCTGAAGGTGCTGCGCGCCGTGGAAGAGAAGTACGGCCACGGCTTCACGGTCCATGAGCGCCGGGTCGGCCTGGACGCCATCGCGGCCGAAGGCGTCGCGATCTCGGAAACGACCTTCGAGACCTGCGCGCAGAGCGACGCGATCCTCTTCGGCGCGATCGGCAGCCTGCCGGCGGGGGAGGACCGCAGCGGCGGCCCCCGGCCGGAACAGGCACTGTTCCGCCTCCGCAAGGAGTTCGGCTTCTTCGCCAACCTGCGGCCGGTACGCCCCTTCGAGGCCCTGTACGGGGCGTCCTCGCTGAAACCCGAGCACCTCAAGGGCGCGGACATGATCTTCGTGCGGGAACTGTCGGCCGGGCTCTACTACGGGCGCCTGGAATCCGTGCCCGGCAAGCCCAGCGAGATCCGTCGCACGCAGCAGGGCACGGAAGCCGTCGACACCCTCCTGTACACCGAGGAGGAGATCGAGCGGGTCGTGCGGGCCGCGTTCGGGATCGCTCTCGACCGGGAGCGGAAGGTCACGTCGGTCGACAAGGCCAATGTGCTCAGCTCCTCGGTCCTGTGGCGGGAGGTCGTGGAGCGGGTGGCGGCCGACCACCCCACCGTGGCCTACGAGCACATGCTCGTCGACGCCTGCGCCATGCGGCTGATCAGGACCCCGTCGGACTTCGACGTCATCGTCACCGAGAACCTGTTCGGCGACATCCTCACCGACGAGGCGTCGATGCTCACGGGCTCCATCGGCATGCTGCCGTCGGCCAGCCTCGGGACCCGCCGCACGGTGGGCGGCATGTTCGGACTGTACGAGCCCATTCACGGCTCGGCCCCGGACATCGCCGGTCAGGACAAGGCCAACCCCGTCGGCGCGATTCTCTCCGCCGCGCTGCTGCTGCGGCACTCCCTCGGCCTGGCCCAGGAAGCCTCGGCCGTCGAGGAGGCGGTGGAGGCAGCGATCCGCGAGGGCTACCGGACGCCGGATCTCGCCGAGGGCGGACGCACCGTCGTCGGCACCGAGGAGATGGGCCGGCGAATCCTCGACCGGCTGCGGCAGCCCTGAACCTGCTGGGCCGCCTGCCCGACGGGGCGAGCACATCGGCCACCGCCGCACGCACGCACCGTTCGACGAACAGACGACTGGAGTTGCCCGCGCATGACGCCACAGAGTTCCGTCCCGGCAGGCCCGAGCGGCCTCGAAGAGCAGCGGCTGCTCGTCCGCCGGGCCCGCAAGGAGATGGTGCGGCGCCACCGGACCCGGCAGGGGGACACCGCGGAGCCGCCCATCCGGGTCATGGCCCGCCTCGTCGACGACCTGGAACGGGAATGCGCGGCCCGCCGGTTCGACCGCACCGCCACGCGGCTCGAGATCGTGAACCGGACGATCGGTGACGTCAACGTGCGGCTCATCACCGAGTGCGAGGGGGTGGAGGGGGGCCCAGGAGACTACCGGCTGCTGGGGGACGAACTCGGCATCGCGCTGCCGGGCGAGGACCTGAACGGCCACACCGCGTCCGGGAAGGGCTACCACTGGCTCCGGGACCGGATGACGGAGGCGGAGAGGCAGCTTCTCGCAGCCGGCTACGACCCGCGCATCTACGACATCCAAGGCGTCGGCAACCCGATCCTGCGCGGCTGGCTCGCGGCGGACATGCGGCAGTGGGGGGTGAGGGCCTGCGCGGAACAGGTGGCCCTCGGCCTGGGAGCGACGGACTGCATCGACAAGATCCTCCGGGGACTGGCGCACTTCGCCCTGCGCCGCTCCCAGCCGCCCGGCGCTGTCCTTTTCGCTGCTCCAGGCTTCAACATGCCGGAGCTGCAGGCCGTGACGTACGGGTATCGGCTGCACCGGGTGCGGACCCGGGCCGAGGAACAGTTCAAGCTGACCGACGCGCTGCTGGCCCGGCATCTGGACGAGAACCCGGACATTACTGTCGTCTACCTGACGGTGACGAACAACCCGACGACTCTGGCGTACACCGAGGACGAGCTCTCCGCACTCATGGAGGTCGTCCGGCGCTTCGCCGGCCAGGGGCGCCGCGTCCACGTACTCGCGGATCTCGCCTACATCGGCACAGGCCGCCCCGCCGAGGACGAGGCGCGCATGCGCGGTCTGGCCTCGGCCGCCGATGTGGCCGGCCAGATGATCTACGTGAACAGTTTCTCCAAGACCTACACGCTGACCGGGGACCGATTCGGCTGGGCCGTATTCGGTGACACCGATTTCTCCGTCGCCATGCGATCGAGCTGGATGAACAGTGTGAGCTGCCTGCCCGGGGAATGGCAGTTGCGCTTCATGGCCTATCACGCCCTCTTCCGTCAGAATCCCGAACTGATCGAAAAGATCCGCGGCCTCTACCGGCTGCGTCGTTCGCGGCTGCGCAGGCAACTGGAGCTGTTCGACGAGGAGTTTCGGCTCTTCGAGCGAATCCACGTCGACGACGACGCGACGATCTACAGCTGGAGCAGGCTCAGGGCAGGTGAAGACTGCTTCTCGGTCATCGAAAAGACCGGGATCGCCGGCATACCCGGTTCCACCTTCGGCTATTCCGACGACTACATCCGCTTCTCGGTCGGCATTCTTCCGGTTGTGATGGATTGACGAATCGTCGCGCCATCGAGACGACAGATCTTCCGACAAGGAGAGACCATGCAGAAGGACACGAACGGAACCGCAGCGAACCCGAGAAGGGACATCGACTCCATCGATGTCCCGGTGAACTTCAACTGGAACAGCGACGAGAGCCCGCTCTCGCCCATTCCGACGAGCATTCCCGGTGAGCCGCTCGCCGCCGAGGTCGCCGGAACCCAGATCCTCTCGGAGTGTCTGCGCGACGGTCTCCAGGGCATACCCGGCTACCCGACGGTCGACGACATGATGCGGTACCTGCATCTCCTCCACGGCTTCGGGATCAAGTACGCGACCGTCGGCATCTATCCGGGCAATGCCGACCGGCTCAACGCGACCATGAAGCAGCTGCTGGGGCGGATGCGGGACGAGCTTCCCGGCATCGTGCCCTCCGTGCTCTCCATGTGCACGGAGGAGTCGCTGAAGTGGACCGTCGAGTGCAGGGAGGTCCACCCGGCACTCGAATCCGTCGTCTTCATGGGCAGCGCGCCGTCCCGCCGCCTCGTCCAGGGCTGGGACCTGGACTTCATCCTGAACAAGCTGGAGACCTTCATCAAGAAGACCGTGGAGATGGGCATCCCCGTCGTCGCGGGTACCGAGCACACGTCGCAGACCTCCCCCGAGGACCTGCGGGCGATCACCCGGACACAGGTGGAGAGCGGCGCGTACATCGTCGCCATGGCCGACACCATCGGCGTCATCCGGCCGCTCGGCACCTACCGGCTCGTCCGCTTCATCCGTGCGGAGCTCGACGCCCTGGGCGTCCCGGAGATGCAGGTGGACTGGCACGGGCACCGCGACACCGGGAACGCCCTGGGCAACGCGATGGCGGCCGTCGCGGCCGGCGCCGGCCGCATCCACGTCGTGTCGCGCGGGGTCGGCGAGCGCTCCGGCAACGCCTCGCTGGAGGAGGTCGTCCTGAATCTCGCCGCGATCGAGGAGGAGGCCGGTCTGCCCGTCTCCTGGGACATGTCCCGGCTGCTCGAACTGATCACCTGCTACCAGAAGATGGTCGGCGTCCCGGCGCCGGAGCACGGGGTGCTCGGCCGGCGCTACAGCCATACCTCCTCCGGCATCCACACGGATGCCATCCTCAAGGCCCACCACCTGGCCGACCTGGCCCGGGAGGCGGACAACGGCGAACTGGAGGACAAGCTGCGGGACATGTCCCGCACGGTGTACTCCGCCGTCGACCCGGCCGCCGTCGGTGGCGTCCCGTCCGTGGCCGTCAGCCCGTGGAGCGGACAGAGCTCCGTGCGGCTCGCCTACATGCTGAGCGGGCGCGACCCCGGTGAGCTCTCCACGGAGATCGTCGAGGGCCTGCTCGCCCGCGCCAATGAGCTGGGCCGCGAACTGACTTCGCAGGAGCTCGAAGAGGGCTTCGCGAAGGCGCACGCCTCCCACGCAGCCTGAGCGTTCCTTCCCGTGACGACCCGCCCCCAGAGGAGAAACCGCACGATGCCACAGACGATGTTCGACAAGATCTGGGACGCACACGTGGTGCGCGACGAACCCGGTGAGATACCGATGCTGTACATCGACCGGCACCTCACGCACGAGGCGACCTCGCCGCAGGCCTTCGCCGGGCTGCGCGAGCGCAACCTTCCGGTGCACCGACCCGAGACCGTGGTCGCCGTGATCGACCACAACGTTCCCACGGTGCCGGGACGCCGGCTCATCGACGTCGTCGACAGCCAGAGCGTCATGTGCATCGAGACGATGGAGGAGAACGCCCGGGACTTCGGAGTGAAGCTCCTGGGCATGAACGACGCGGACCAGGGCATCGTGCACGTCATCGGTCCGGAACTGGGACTGTCACTGCCCGGCATGACGGTCGTCTGCGGCGACTCCCACACCTCCACGCACGGCGCCCTCGGCATCTTCGCCATGGGCATCGGCACCAGCGAGGTGGAGCACGTCCTGGCCACCCAGTGCCTGCTGCAACAGAAGCCCAGGACGATGAACATCAGGATCGACGGCACCCTGGCGCCCGGCGTGAGTGCGAAGGACATCGCTCTGGCCGTGATCCGCCGGCTCGGTACGGACGTCGGCACCAATCACGTCGTCGAGTTCAGCGGCTCGGCCGTGCGGTCGCTGACCATCGAGGGCCGCATGACGCTGTGCAACATGGCGATCGAGGCGGGGGCGCGGGCCGGCATGGTCGCCCCCGACGACGTCACGATCGAGTACGTGCGCGGCCGGCGCTTCGCCCCGTCGGGAGAGCTCTTCGAGCTCGCGGCCGAGCAGTGGAAGCAGTTGGCCGGCGACCCGGGCGCCCGCTTCGACGCGGAACACCACCTGAACGTCGACGACCTGGTACCGCAGGTCACGTGGGGCACCAACCCGGGCATGGTCGCCGACATCACGGGAACGATCCCGGACCCGGACGCCGAGAGCGACCCCGCGGTCCGTGCGGAAATGGAAAAGGCCCTGGAGTACATGGGACTGGAACCGGGTCAGCGTGTCCACGACATCAAGGTCGACACCGTCTTCATCGGGTCGTGCACGAACTCGCGGCTCGAGGACCTTCGACTGGCCGCCCAGTACGTCGCCGGGAAGCAGGTCGCGCCCGGTGTTCGCGCCATCGTCGTCCCCGGCTCCATGAGCGTTCGCCGCCAGGCCGAGGAGGAGGGGCTCGCGGACGTCTTCCGCGAGGCGGGCTTCGAGTGGCGTGAGCCCGGCTGCAGCATGTGCATCGCCATGAACGGAGACCGCCTCTCCGCGGGCGAGCGCTGCGCCTCGACGAGCAACCGCAATTTCGAGGGGCGCCAGGGCCGAGGAGGCCGCACCCACCTGGTCAGTCCGGTGACGGCGGCCGCAACGGCCGTGGCCGGCCGATTCGCCGACGTCCGCGACGCGTAGAGAACAGAGAAAGGACTTCCGTGGAGAAATTCATCACGCACCAGGGCACCGCTGTGCCGCTGATGCGGTCCAATGTGAACACGGACGACATCGTCCCCGCCCGGTTCCTCAAGTCGATTCACCGCACGGGCTTCGGCCGGCATCTGTTCGCGAACTGGCGCTACCTCGAGGACGGCCGCACGCCCAACCCGGAATTCCCGCTCAACGAGCCCCGCTACGACGGCGCCGGCATTCTCGTGGCGGGCGAGAACTTCGGCTGCGGCTCCTCCCGTGAGCACGCGCCCTGGTCGCTGCGGGAGTACGGCTTCCGGTGCGTCATCGCCCCGAGCTTCGCGGACATCTTCCACAACAACTGCTTCAACAGCAGCATCCTCCCCGTCCGACTGGAAGCGCCGGAAGTCGAGGCGATCTCCGAAGCCCTGACGAGCGGCGCGACACCGACGCTCCACATCGATCTGCCGGACCAGTCCGTGAGGACCGCGGACGGACGGCTCTTCCGCTTCGAGATCGATCCCTTCAAGAAGAACTCCATGATGGAGGGTCTGGACAACATCGGCTGGACCCTCTCCCACAAGGACCAGGTCCTCGCCTACGAGCAGCGACGCAAGCAGCAGACTCCCTGGCTCTTCACCCGGACCGCGTGACCCGACGCAGCGGACAGCATTCCCGACAGCAGAGGCTGGAGACCGTTCATGGAAACACATCAGATGAAGGTTCTCGTCAACGACGAGGACCAGTACTCCCTGTGGCCGATGTACCTCGCCGCCCCCGCCGGCTGGCGGGAGACGGGGACCGTCGGCTCGAAGGACGAGTGCCTCGCGTACGTGAAGGAGGTCTGGGTCGACATGCGCCCCAGGAGCCTGCGTCAGCAGATGGCGAAGTCGGCCGGCTGACCGGCCCGGCCCGCCGAAGTCCCACTCGTCCGAGGCCGCACGCGCCGAGAAGCCCGCAACGGTCAAGAACTTCACAACAGTCACAGAGGAGCCACTCATGGACGAACTCATCGAACGCCTCTCCGTCGCGGGGCAGAAGGTCGTGGTCGGCGGCCCTTCGCCCTCGGTCGAGGACTTTCAGCGGCGCATCACCGAGATGGGGTACGTCTTCATCAAGTTCCCCAACTCGCGCGGGGGCACGGACCTCGGCGTGCGCGTCGACGAAGCGGCCACCGATCTCGGGAGGGCGGACTTCGCGAACGGCACCGGTAGCGTGCACATCGATGGGACGCTGACGCTCAACACCGTGAAGGTGCGCTGCGTCACCGACATCGAACTGTCGTCGCTCAGCGGCACCGGACACCTGGTGGCGCTCGAAGAAGCGATCACCCGGTAGCTGTTGGCGCGGCGGGACGAGCCCACACGCTCGTCCCGCCGTTTCCGCTCCGGGGCTATGCGCGTTCGACCAGGTGCCCGGCCTCTGCCGTCGTAAGCAGGTACAGCCGGGGAAGGTTCCTGGCACCGCATGTCCGGATCATTCCGCTTCGTAGCAGTGGGCCCGGCCGTCGCGCCATTCGATCCAGGACGGGTCGTCGAGGAGGTGCTCAGCGTCGTAGACCCCGGCATGCCGGAGGAAAACGATCAGGTCGCGGTCGCTGTGAGCGAGGCCGGCGAGGCCACCGTTGATGGTGACCGCCCGGCCGCCCGTGCCCGGTGCCGGGCGGTGCACGACGATCGGAGCACCCATGCCCCCAGGGTGCGCCCGCTCGGCCGCTGACGCTCGCGGTGGATCAGTCGCTCTCATAGTGATGCGCTGCGGCGCCCTGCCACTGGACCACAGCTGGGTTCTTGAGAATCAGCTCGGGGTTCGCCAGCCCGGCGTCGGCGAGGAACACGACGAGCTCCTGATCGCTGTGTGCCATGCCGAGCTTCTCGTCGCGGCTGTTGACGTGCACGGTCACCAGTCGGCCGCCGGACGGCGTCGGTGCGTGGATGGTGATCGGTGGTGTCGCCATGACTCCAGGGTGGCTCGCGGCGACGGCTCGCGCGACCGTGGGAACACGGACCCGGAAGCGTGGGGGAGCGTGAGCGTACGACGTCGCACCCTGGACGCCGACGTCTTCGCTCCGTGCGCGGGCCGACCGCACCGCGGCGCACCCCGGGAAGGAGACGATGACAGTGGTGAAATCCGAAGCGGTTTCCATACCTGTTGACGGATCGGCGATCGTCGGTGACCTGGTGATTCCCGAGCAGGCCGCAGGGGTGGTGCTCTTCGCCCACGGCAGCGGCAGCTCGCGCCACAGCCCGCGCAACAGGGCCGTGGCCGCGACCCTGCGGGAGGCGGGACTGGGCACGCTGCTGCTGGACCTGCTGACCGAGCAGGAGGAGCGGATGGACGCGATGTCGGGGCAGTACCGCTTCGACATCGGCCTGCTCGGGCGACGCCTGGTGTCCGCGGTCGACTGGCTCGGCGACCGGCCGGCCACGACGGACCTGCCTCTTGGACTCTTCGGCGCGAGTACCGGGGCCGCCGCAGCCCTGGTGGCGGCAGCCGAGCGGCCTGGCCGTGTCCAGTCCGTCGTGTCCCGTGGCGGCCGCCCCGACCTGGCGGCCGAGGCGCTGAGCCAGGTGCGATCGCCCGTGCTGCTGATCGTGGGCGGCGACGACAGGCATGTACTGATGCTGAACCGGGAGGCGGCCGAGCAACTGCGTGTGCCGCACCGGCTCTACGTGATTCCCGGAGCCACACACTTGTTCGAGGAGGCTGGTGCCTTGGAAGACGTCGCGGATGCGGCGAGTCAGTGGTTCTTGCATCCGGGACAGGAGCAGGGGCGGCAATGAGAGCATCCGGGGCGGGAGCGCGGTCGGCGCGAAGGGACGGGACATGCACCGGATTCGTCGGGTCCGGCGCACTCAACCCGTCCGCCGGATCGGTGCCAGGCCGTGGTCGGCGAGCGGGCCGACGGTCAGCCCGGCCGTCCGCAAGCCGTTGATCAGTTCCGGTAGCGTCGCAAGTGCCGGTCGCCACTGGCACGATGCCGACAGATCGGCATCGTGCAGGAGGACCGTCCCGCCGCCGCGAAGCCCGCTGCGTACGGTCGTCAGAACGCCCTCGGCCGTCGCGCTCTTCGCCCATTCCCGCCCCCAGGCCGACCACAGCACCGGCCGCAGCCCGCACGCCAGGGCGGCGGTCCACCGGCCGCCGGTCAGGATTCCGTACGGTGGCCGGTACCACAACGGCCGGACGCCCGAGACCCTTCGCACCGCTTCGGCGGCACGGGAGACCTCGCGCAGGTCCCGGCCGGGGGCGGGAAGCCAGGGGCGGCTGTGTGTCCATCCGTGAACGGCGAGTTCGTGGCCGCGGCGGGCGATGGCGCGGCCGAGTTCCGGATGGCGCAGCAGACTCTCCCCGAGCACGAAGAAGGTGGCGCGGGTGGACAGCCGGTCCAGCGCGTCGAGGAAGAGCGGGGTGGAACGGGGGTCCGGGCCGTCGTCGAAGGTCAGGGCGACATGCCCGGGGTGGCCGAGGCCGGCCAGGGAGGGAAAGCACGTCCGGCGCAGCCCCGGCAGCCATGTGCCGGCCGGGGCTACATGAGCGGTCAGCACAAGCGCCGACACGGTCAGTGGGGCACGGAGCGCGGTGGGGATTCTGATGGGCCTGGGGTTCAACGGGCTTCCCGTCCCTTCGTCGTCAGCGGCCGTCGGCAGTCGGTCGGGCCGACTGTGCCGCATGGTCGTTCTCGTGGCATCCCAGTGACCCGCGACCGCCGGGGAGAGCGACAGCCCCACCGTGCCGGCAGCCACCAGGCACGCACCCAGCGTGGTCGGCAGCAGATGATCACCAGCGCGATCCGCTCGCCGAACAGTGCCCTCCCCAGCACCACGCTCACCAGCGCGTCCCCGAGGGTGAGCACCGGCTGGGAAGCGGCCGGAGTCCCGGCACGCAGAGCGCTCTGCAAGAGCAGCAGACTCAGCAGACCTGCTCCATGGTGGCCCGACGCTGCAGCACGGATGCCGCGCCATTGGCGAGAGCCGCCCACAACGCCAGTACCACGGCGAGGACGTTCATGTCGCGGATCAGCCGAAGCGGGCCGCGAGCCGGTGATAGAGCCCCGGGGCCACGGAGCGTACACACCCCGGCAAGCGCAGCCAGCCGGGGACGTACACCTCCTCACGGTCCGCCGTGAAGGCCTCCCAGACCGCCTCGGCGACGCGTTCCGGCGCCATCGGTCGGGGCCACGAACGGGCGTACGGCATCCCTCGGCGTTCAAAGAACGGTGTGTCCACCACACCCGGGACCATATGTGTGACGCGCACACCGGTGCCCTTCAATTCGTAGCGCAGGGCGTCCGCGAAGGCGGCAAGGGCAGCTTTCGCCGCCGAATAGACCGCCTCACCGCGGACACCGGTGGATCCCGCCACCGATCCGATCAGCATGATGTGTCCGCGCCCCGCCGCGAGCATGTGCGGCAGCAGCAGCCGTACCAGATGGACGACGGATACCAGATCCACGGTGAGGACCCGGTCGGCGGCGGCAGCCGGCATCGTGTGGAAGGAGCCCGCCCAGCCGACCCCTGCCGCCGCGACGAGAAGGTCCACCCGGCCGGCGGTGTCGAGGGCCTCCTCGACCAGTTGCTCCGTACTGTCGAGCGACATCAGGTCCGCGTACAGCGGCGTCGAGCACGTCGTCGCCGCGACCCCGTCGAGCCGCTGCCGGTCGCGCCCGCTCACCAGAAGCCGCCAGCCGCCTTCGGCCGCGATCCGCTGGGACACCGCGGCCCCGATACCCGAGGAGGCCCCCGTCACCAGGGCCACCCCGGCCCGGACGTCATGACCGTCCGACGCGCCGCCACCCGGCACGCCGCGGTGAGCGATGCACGGAACACGTGGCATGGCCTCTCCCTGTCTCAGTAGTGTGCGGCACGGTGGCCCGCCCCTCGGAGACCGCGGACGCGGGCATCGCGGTGTCGGGTCGGGTTAGGGGTAACCCGAGTGGGCTCCCGTAAAACCGTTGAAGCCCATACCTCACTGCACCGAACGCACCGACAGGATGGAAGAACCGGGTTCCACGCCCGTCCCGACGGATACTCCGAGGGCTGCCGATCTCAGAGGTGATCACGTGCCTGCCGCTCGTCCGACTGAGCTACCGGACCCGTGCGGACCCTTCCGCCGCCCGGAGGGCTCCCGCTGCTACCGGTGGAGGTCCCGTCGGAACGGCCCCGCACCGGACGGTGAGCAGGGAGTCCCGGGAGCGTACGGCCGATGAACACGTCGCCGGGACGCTTCCTGATCCTGAGCGCCGGCATGGGCTCCGGCCACCACGTGGTGGCCGGAGAACTGGCCCGCAGACTGGAGGCCGGCGGAGGGCGGACGACGACGGTCGATGTCCTTCACCTGCTGCCCCCGGGAATCGGCGGCGGACTGCGCTCCTTCTACCGGACTGCCATCTGCCACACGCCCGTGGTCTATTCCGCGCTGTACGCGGCCTTCTTCCGGACCGGAGGCGGCCCCCGGCCCGGCAGTTCCCCGTTGGCGGCCCTCGCGCAGCAACGTCTGCTCGACCTCGTCGCACAGCAGCGGCCGGACGTGGTCGTACCCGTCTTCCACCTCGCCGCCCAGCTCACCGGCGGACTCCGCGCCCGCGGTGCGCTCACGATCCCGAGCGCCGTCGTCATCACCGACTTCGCCGTTCACCGCCAATGGCTGCACCCGGGCAACGATCTCCATCTGTGCCTCACGTCCGATCTCGCACGTCAGGTCCGGCGAGCGGTACGGCGTCCGACGGTCGTATCCGGTGCCATGGTGGCACCCCGGTTCCACGCACCGGCTCCGACGGCGGCGGACTGGCGACGACGCCTCGACTCGCCGGGCCGGCCGCCCGTGCTGATCTCGACGGGGGCCTGGGGGGCCGGATCCCGCGTGGCCGGGACCGCGCGCCTGGTGGCTGCGGCGGGCTACATGCCGGTCGTGCTCTGCGGTACGAACACCCGGTTGCGCCGGGACCTGTCAGGCCTCGCCCATGTGCGCGCGGCGGGCTGGGTCGACGACATGCCGGGCCTCATGAGCGCCTCCCGCGCGCTCATCGACAACGCGGCAGGCCAAACGGCACTCGAAGCCATGGCCGCCGGAGTTCCGGTGGTCGGCTACCGGGCCATTCCGGGCCACGGCAAGGAGGGCGTTCGACGGATGGCGGAGCACGGTCTCACCGACTACGCGACGGACCCCCGGGCGCTGGTCCGTGCCCTGGACCGCCTTACCGCACCGGGTCCGGCGCGCGAACGGCGCGTCAGCGCGGCCCGCGGCCTGTTCTCCGGCGCGGGAGTGCTCCCCCTGCAGGCCCTGGCGCGACCGGCCTGAACCGATCGGCCCGGGCACCGTCCGGCTCCCGGTTCGCCGGCCCACCGCCTGCGCCTTCGGCGGCCCCGGCCTGTGCGATCTCCGCGAGTGTCTTTCGACTGGCACCGGGCGGGGAAGACGTAAGTGTTCTGAGGCAGTTGTTCCGCAGCAACCATGAAGGAGTGCGTCCATGCCGATCTCTCTCGGTCTCGGTCTCCCCCAGATGAAGCAGTACGACATCGGCCGCGATGTGGCCTCCGTGGCCCGCGCGGCGGAGGAGACCGGATACGCGAGCCTGTGGGTTTTCGAGCGTGTCCTGTTTCCCGAGCCGGCCACCCAGGGGCTGTACGGCGTACGGGGGCTGCCGTGGCCCGATCAGTACCGCAGCGTCGCCGACCCGTTGGTCACGCTCGCACTGGCCGCCGCGGCCACCGGCCGGGCGCGGCTGGGCACCAGCGTCCTGGTCGCGCCGTTGCACGTACCGTTCCAGCTTGCCCGGTCGCTCGCCTCGCTGGACGTCGCGAGCGGTGGACGAGTGATCGCGGGCCTCGGCACGGGATGGTCCCTCGACGAGTACGCGGCCGCTTCCGTCGCGCCTTTCGAGAGGCGCGGCGCGGTCCTGGACGAGCTGCTGGACGTGTGCGCGGCCGTCTGGGGCCCGGACCCCGTCTCGTACGAGGGCGAGCTGACCACCATTGCCCCGTCCGAGGTCGGCCCGAAGCCGGTGCGCCCCATCCCGGTCTACCTGCCCGCGAACAGCACACGCGCCACCCGCCGTCTGGTGGACCGGGCGGACGGCTGGATGCCGGTGGCCGTCGGCGCCGCCCAGCTGACCGAGCAGTGGCAGCGGGTACGGGACGTGGCTGCCGAGCGTGGCCGGGAGCGTCCGATCGACGTCTGCGCCCGCGCCAACGCACGGTACAGCGCCAAGCCGTTCGAGGGTGCGGACCGCCGGCCCTTCCACGGGAGCGTGGCGCAGATCGTCGAGGACCTGGTGGCACACGCCGCAACGGGCGTACCGGAGATCCTGCTGGACCTCCAGGGCACGACGCGCGACGCCGCGGAGCTGATCGACGTGGCGACCGAGGTGTACGAGACGGCGCGGGCTGCGGGCGTCTGACGAGGGCGCGACGGCAGCCCGGCGCGCGGTCAGTGCCGGGCACCGCCCTCCTTGCCCCGCCGGATCCAGTGGGCCCGGCGCTGGTAGCGGGCGACGGGCGGGGTGACCGGGGGAGTGGGCGACGGCCCGGGCTCGTCGACGGGCGCGGTCTCGGCGGCCGCGAGTGCGGCCGGCGCGGGCGTGCCGCTGGGCGGGCGGAGCCCCTCCGCCGAGTACCGCGTCGTCGCGATGCTCTCCACGAGCTGCTCTTCGGTGAAGCTCTCCGAGCCGGGCACATGAGGAACGAAGCCGATGAGGACCCCGTCGCTGACGATCTCCGCGTCGAGACCGGAGGCCCCGTCCACGTCCCACAGCGCCTCGATCCCCTCGTCGAGGACGACCCGGATCCCGAACTCGTAGACACCCGCCTCCACGACATGCGCCATCACGCGACGGTCGCGAAGCGCCGACACCAACCGGTCGGCACGGTCCGAATCCATACCGGGCGGACCTCCTTCGACTACGGACATGCGTACCGACTACGGACATGCGTACGGACGCGCGTGCGAACCCCAGGGGGTATGCCCGTCGTGCCGGCCCACCGGGTGCGGCCTTCCCGGAGGCGCCTGACGCAGCGGCTGTACGTGTGGAGCTCTCTCCGGAACGAACCCGCAAGGAGCCGCCACCGTACAGCTGCCGCCTCTTTCAGCTCTCGGCATCCTCCGCTCGGCGCTCACCCTCGGCCTGCGACGGCTGGGTCCGCATCGTGGCGGGGTGCCGCTCCTCGGCCGGATTCATGTCCTCGTCCAGCCGCTCGCCCTCTGCCTGCGACGGCGTCGGGTACTCGTCGTACTCGCTCATGGCCGCCTCCGTGGTCGGAACGCGTGCCTACAAAATCGAGCGTATCGCGTCGTCCGGCCGGTGGCCCGGCCAGGAACGAGGGGTGACCGCGGGCGTAGTCTGGCCGTAACGCCTGTGCACCGCGAGTCAGCGACGGAGGCGCCGCATGACCGACCCCCACGGCTTCCTCAGGACCCCCCGCCGGCCCGTTCCGGCGCGCCCGGTCCAGGAACGGCTGAGCGACTGGAACGAGGTCTACGCGGGGCAGGCCCGGCTTCCGCTCGTGTCCCAGCAGGCAGGGCGGTGCATGGACTGCGGCATACCGTTCTGTCACAGCGGCTGCCCGCTGGGAAATCTCATCCCCGAGTGGAACGCGTACGCGAGGAAGGGCGACTGGTGGGCAGCGGCCGAGCGGCTGCACGCGACGAACAACTTCCCGGAGTTCACCGGGCGGTTGTGCCCGGCGCCGTGTGAGGACGCCTGCGTGCTCACCATCAACGCCGATCCGGTGACGATCAAGAATGTCGAGCAGACGATCGCCGACGAGAGCTGGGCGCGCGGGTACACCACGCCGCAGCCGCCCGAGCGGCTCAGCGGGAAGACCGTCGCCGTCATCGGTTCGGGACCGGCGGGACTGGCGGCAGCGCAGCAACTGACCCGCGCCGGACACACCGTCGCCGTCTACGAGCGCGCCGACCGCATCGGCGGACTGCTGCGCTACGGCATCCCCGCTTTCAAGATGGAGAAGTGCCTCCTCGACCGCCGCCTCGAGCAGATGCGGGCGGAGGGCACCAAGTTCCGTACGGGCGTGGACGTCGGAGGCGATCTCGACGCCGCGGAGCTCGCGGACCGGTACGACGCGCTCGTCATAGCCGTCGGCGCCACCGGTCAACGGGAGCTGCCCGTCCCGGGCCGCGAGCTGTACGGCATCCACCAGGCCATGGAGTACCTGACCCTGGCCAACCGGGCGGTGGAGGGCGACCGCGACGTGCCGGCCGTCACCGCCGAGGGCAGACAGGTGGTGATCATCGGCGGCGGAGACACCGGATCGGACTGTCTGGGCACCGTCCTGCGCCAGGGAGCAGCCTCCGCCGTACAGCTCGACATCAACCCGGAGCCGGGTGCCGCCCGACGGGACACCGAGCCCTGGCCCGTGTACCCGAAGGTCTATCGGATATCCCACGCTCACGAGGAGGCCCGGGGGCGGGACGGCGCGGATCCGAGACTGTTCTCCTCCGCCACCCTCCGCTTCGAAGGCGACCGGACCGGCCATGTGCGCGCGCTGCGCCTGGCCGAAGTGGAGCCCGTGGGCAGAAGGCCGCGGCTGGAGACGGAGCAGGTGCTGCCGGCAGATCTTGTCCTGCTCGCCCTCGGCTTCTTCGGTCCCGAACGCGACACCGGACTCATGCGGCAGCTCGGACTCACGCTGGACGACCGGGGAAACTTCGCCCGGGATGTCACCTTTGCCGCTGAAACAGCTGAAACAGCTGAAGGGGCGGTCTCGGAGGGCTCGGACGAGCGGGCGGCCCGCGCCAGGAACGGCGGGGTCTTCATCGCCGGTGACGCGGGACGCGGCCAGTCCCTCGTGGTGTGGGCCATTGCGGAGGGGCGGTCCGTCGCGGCCGCGACGGACCGCTATCTGAGCGGCTCCACGGTGCTGCCCGCACCCCTCGCCCCCTACGACCGCCCCCTGCTCGCCTGAACGTCTCCGCCACCGCGTCGACCAGCGTGTTTCGCAGCGGGACCGGGGGCCAGCCACGGTGCGGCCGGGTCAGCCGTCGGCGGGCGCGGTGCCGAGGAGGTCGGAGAGGGTGTCCAACAGGCGGTCGACGTCCTCTTCGCTGCTGTAGGGCGCCAGGCCGATCCGCAGTCCGCCCACCTCCCCGAGTCCGAGCCTGCGGGAGGCCTCCAGCGCGTAGAAGGATCCGGCCGGGGCGTCGATGTCCCGCTCCGCCAAGTACTGGGAGGCGGCGGTGGCGCTGTGGCCGGCCAGGGTCAGCAGCAGGGTGGGGGTGCGGTGCGCGGCCCGGGAGTGCACGGTGATGCCACCGAGGCCGGCCAGTCCCTTTTCGATACGGGCCCGCAGGGCGTCCTCATGGGCCTCGATCGCCGCGAAGGCGGCGAGCAACCGTTCCCGCCGGGTGCCGGCGATCCCGGGGGCCAGCGTGGCGAGGAAGTCCACCGCCGCAGCGGCCCCGGCCAGCAGTTCGTACGGCAGGGTGCCCAGTTCGAAGCGCTCGGGAGCCGCGTCGGTGGAGGGCAGCAGCTTGTCCGGCCGCAGCGTCTCCAGCAACTCGGGACGGCTCGCCAGCACGCCCAGGTGGGGGCCGAGGAATTTGTAGGGCGAGCAGACCAGGAAGTCGGCTCCGAGACCGCGCAGGTCGACGGCGGCGTGCGAGGCGTAGTGCACCGCGTCGACGTGCAACAGGGCCCCTGCCCGGTGCACCACGTCGGCGACGGCGGGAATGTCCGGGCGCGTACCGATGAGGTTGGACGCCGCGGTCACGGCGACCAGGCGGGTGCGCGCGGAGAGCACGGCGGCGATGTCATCGGCCGTCAGTTCACCGGTGGCCGGGTCGAACTCCGCCCAGCGGACCGTGGCGCCCACGGCCTCGGCCGCCTGGATCCAGGGGCGGATGTTGGAGTCGTGGTCGAGGCTGCTGACGACCACCTCGTCGCCCGGGCCCCAGTTCTTCGCCAGGGTGCGGGACAGATCGTAGGCGAGCTGGGTGGAGCTGCGGCCGAACACGATGCCCCGCGGATCGGCACCCAGCAGGTCGGCCAGCGCGCGGCGGGCGCGGATCACGACCGCCTCCGCGTTGCGCTCGCCCTCGGTGGTACGTCCCCGGTTGGCGAGCGGGTTGGCCAGTGCGTCCGCGATGGCGTCGATCACCGGTTGCGGTGTCTGGGTGCCGCCGGGGGCGTCGAACCGGGCGGAGCCCGACTTGAGGGCGGGGATCTGGGCGCGGACAGCGTCGACGTCGAAGGTCATGCGTGCTCCAGGAGGCGAGAGGACGAGACGGGTGCCACCGTACGGGGGTTCCCAGGAGCCCCGCCGGGCGCGGGCTGCCTTGGACCGACCGGTCTTGGCCGGGCGCGGCGGACTCGCCGCTGCCTGGCAGGGAGCGCGCGCCCGGCTGCGCCGTCGCCCGTGCCGTTCGACGTCGGCGCATCCGACGCGTACGGGCACGGCCGTACGGTGGGGTTCGGTGCGCCGAGGCGGTGTGACGGCGTGCGGGCGGGCATGGGACAGAGATGCCAGCAGTATCCGTATCCGAGCCCGTGATCAAGCTAGTCCGGCGCACGACCGAACCCGTCGGGGCGCAGACCCTGCGTTCCACGGCGGCCGCCGTCATCGCCTACGTCGTGGCGGTGTGGACCCTGTCGAATCCGGCACCGCTCACGGCACCGCTCACCGCGCTCCTCGTCGTACAGGTCACCCTCTACGCGACCCTCACCACCGGGATCCGCCGGGTGAACTCGGTCGTTGTCGGGGTGCTCATCGCCACCGCGCTCAGCGCCCTGGTCGGCCTCAGCTGGTGGAGCCTCGGGCTGACGATCTTCGCCTCGCTGATCATCGGGCGGCTGGTGCGGGTCGACGAGTTCGTACCCGAGGTGGCGATCAGCGCGATGCTCGTCCTGGGCGTCTCGCAGGTCGCGTACACCGCATGGGACCGCGTGCTGGAGACCCTGATCGGGGCGGGCGTGGGACTGCTGTTCAACCTGCTCTTCGCGCCACCGGTGTGGGTACAGCCCGCGGGCGCCTCCATCGACAACCTGGCCCGGGCGATGGGACGCATGTTCCGTGCCATGGGGGAGGACGTCGGGGGTCACATCTCGTTCCAGCGGGCGGCCGACCGGCTCCACGAGGCCCGCCGGCTGGACCACGACATCGTGGAGGTCGACGCCTCGCTGCGGCAGGCCGAGGAAGGCCTCACGCTCAATCCGCGCGTCCGGCAGGGACTGCTGTACCGGGTCGTGCTGCGCACCGGTCTGGACACCCTGGAGATCTGCGCCGTGGTGTTGCGGGTGCTGTCCCGCACCCTGACCGACCTGGCCAGGGCCCGTACCGAGGAGACGCTGTTCCCCGCCGATGTGGCCGCCTCCCTGAGGGAGCTGTTCGGACAGATGGCCGGAGCCATCGAGAGTTTCTCGGAGCTGATCACCACTCCGCTCGCGGAGAACGCCGAGGAGGCGGAGGACCGGCTCGCCCGCGCACTCGCCGTCAGCCGCACGACCCGGGACCGGGTGGCGGACCTGCTTCTTGAGGCCGTTCAGGAACACCCCGGACAGTGGCAGTTGCACGGAGCCCTGCTTGCCGAAGTGGACCGGATTCTGGACGAGCTCGACATCGACAAGCGTACGGAACGCCTGGGCAAGGAGCTCGACCGACGTGCGGCTCACGTGCACGAACGCCACCCCTGGTTGCGTGCCGTATCGCGTCGGCTGCGAGGCAGCCAGAACTGAGGCGGCACGGGTCGGCGGAGGTCACCGAGGTGCCATCACGCGGAGGCCGTCACCCGATGGCGGTCCCCCCGGAGCCGGGAGCCGTTCGATGGCGACCAGAGCCGCGTCGTCGCCCAGGCGGCCGCCGACGTGGTGGACGAGATCGGCACAGAGCGACTTCAGCAGGGGTTCCGGGGCCTGACCGCACCAGGACGCGGCCCGTTCCCGGAGCGGATAGAAGACCCCCGACCGGTCCCGGGACTCGATGACACCGTCCGTGTACAGAAGCAGGGTGTCGCCGACACCGAAGGTGAACGTCTCCGCCGTGTGTTCGGTGACCAGCAGGTGCGCCAGACCGAGCGGCGGGGCGGGCACCCGCACGTGCAGCGGGATCGCCTCGCCCGCGCGCAGCAGCAGCGGCGGTGGATGACCGCAGCTGACGAGGTGGAGCTCGGCGGCGGTATCAGGGATGTCGAGAACGGCCGCGGTGACGAAGGACTCCGCGAGATCCTCGTCGTCGCCCCCGTCCCCGAGGTCGTGGACGGCGAAGCTCTGGTCCGGTGCGACGCTCACCTCCAGATGCGCCACCAGATCCGGCAGTTGCGACTCCTGGCGGGACAGAGCGTGGAAGGCACCCAGCACGCTTGCTGCCTCACCGATCGCGGACAGCCCCTTGCCACGTACATCACCGATGATCAGCCGGGTGCCGTCGCTGGTGCGGGCGGCCGCGTAGAGATCGCCCCCGATCTGCGCCTCCGCCTCCGCGGCCAGATAGACCGAGGCGATGCGCAGTGGACCACTTCGTGCGGGCAACGGCCGCAGCACCACACGCTGCGCCGCCTCGGCCACCGAACGCAGCTGCGTCACCGCCTGCTCGTTCCGTTCTCTCAGGTGGGCGAAGAAGGTGACGAAGGCAGAGATGAGGACGAGCGCGACGATCTGGTAGATGTGGTTGAGGTCGCCGAGAGCGTCGCGCTCGACGGCCACGAGGGTCTGGGCCAGCACGGCGACAGCACCGACGAACGCCGTCATGTGCGGCCCGGTGAACGAGGCGGCCACCGCGGGTGCCGCCACCAGGAACGGGCCGAGATGGACATCCGGCGGCGAGACCAGGTCCACCACCGTGACGAGGGCGATCAGCGCGAACGGCACCGCCACGAGTGAGTTCCTGCGCTGTCCGGACTCGCGGAACGATTGCAGGAATCGCCGGGAAGCCATGCTTCCGGAATACCTCACCCGGTCCGCCGACGCTCCTCGTGCGACGGGTACCACGGCGTACGAGGAGCGGCAGGGCCCAACCGCATCGTCACTCTGCGTCGTTCATATCTCACTCGAACGTCGGCGGTCTTCACTCCCCTGCTTCTCGTGTCGCGCTGTTCCGGCCGGGCCTGGCGACGCTGAGCCCAACCAACCGTTCCACGACGAAGAGAGAACAGCATGACCGTCTCAACCCTCCTCGCCCCGCGGAGACGGATACGCGGGCGTCGCGCGCAGACCCTCGCCGCAGCGCTCACCACGGCCGCCCTTGCCGCGGCCCCCGTACCCGCCGTCGCAGCCGACGGCGGGGGCGATCCGGCCGGCGCCAAGCCCACGGTGGTGCTGGTACACGGCGCGTTCGCCGATGCCTCGGGCTGGAACGGCGTGGTGGAACGTCTGAAACGTGCCGGGTACCAGGTCTCGGTCCCGGCCAATCCGCTGCGCGGGCTCGCCGGTGACTCCGCGCACATTGCCGACGTCCTGAAGGGCATCAGGGGCCCGATCGTGCTGGCCGGGCATTCCTACGGCGGTGCGGTGATCGGCAGCGCCGCCGCCGGGAACCCGAACGTCAAGTCGCTGGTGTACGTGTCCGCGTTCATGCCGGACAAGGGGGAGAGGCTGGCGGATCTGGGCGCGAAGTTCGCCGGCAGCGATCTGAACACGGCCCTGAAGCCGGTGCCGTTCCTGGGCCCCGGCGGCAAGGAGGGCACCGACCTGTACATCCGGCCCGAGAAGTTCCACGACGTCTTCGCGGCGGACGTGCCGTCGGACACCGCGGCCGCGCTGGCCGCCGCCCAACGCCCCATCAACGGAGCCGCGTTCATGGACAAGGCGACTGCGGCGGCCTGGCGGACCATCCCGTCCTGGGCGCTGGTCGCCACCCGCGACAAGGCCATCGCCCCGGACCTCGAACGCTTCGAGGCCAAGCGCGCCAAATCGCACACCATCGAGGTCGACTCCTCCCACGCCGCGATGATCTCGCACCCCGACGTCGTCGCCGATCTGATCAGACAGGCCGCCGGAGACCGGACACCGGCGAAGTCGGGCATGGCCTCGATGGGCACCAGCGCCCTGGTCCTGGCCGGTCTCGGCGGACTCGCGGGCGTGAGCATCCTGACCGGCGCGGGCATCATGGCGGCGGTCCGCAGGCGCCGCGCCACCGACAGCGGAAGCGGCACGGCCATCTGACACGAATCCGCCACGGTCGGGGGCGCGACGCCTGGCACGGCACCTCGCGGTGTTGTCGAAACGGCCGGATGGCTTCGCCGTCAGGACGTCACCGATCAGTGTGTTGTGCAAGACGAGGGTGCCGGCTGCCGCACACACCTGACGGTGGGTGCGGCAGCCCCGGAAGAGGAGTCGGCGCTCGGCCCGACAGGGAGTGCGGCGACCGCGCCGGCCCCCCCTGCCGGGAGAGTCCCGCTCCGGCCCCGGACCGGAGCGGCACTCTCCGGCGGGCCTACCGAACCAGCCGGGACTCCGACAGACGGGGCGAGGGCGCTGCCGCGCCGTCCAGCGTCGCGCAGTACAGCGCGGCGTGCTCCTCGCGGGACACCACCGACCGGCCGCCGCGCAGTGTGAGGCGGTGCCCCCGTGGGGTCGTCCAGCGCACCTCGGCGCAGTCGTCGACCCTCTCCACCTCGGGTTCCGGCGCCGGATCCACGCCCCGCTCCGTACCGGCCGGGACGAGGGACAGCGAACCCGCCGCGAACGTGTCGCCGAGCGTCGCCCAGTCCAGCTCGACCGGGGTCGCGCTCTCGAAGAGGACGACCTCGATCCGTACCCCGTCGGCGAGCGGAACCAGCCGGACCGTCGGTGTGCGGCCGCCGAATCCGCCCCCGGCCAGCCTGAAGCCCAGCCGTGCCGTACCCAGGTCGAGATCGACCCCGCCGTCGACCGCGGACGTCTCCGCCACGGGCGGCGCCCCGACCGCGTCGACCACCAGGCGCAGCGATCGCGCGCGGAACGTGTCACCCGGTTCGATCATGTCGAGGTGGTGGTGCCGGTCGCCCGCCGGGCACGCGAAGCCTGTCAGCCAGGCCACGTGCGGGCCGCTCTGCACGGTGGACAGGACACCCGACGCGAAGTCGAAGTCCTCCGCGCCGTCGTCCTTGACCAGATGGACGTGCAGATGCCCGGAGGTTCCGTCGGGGCGTACCCAGTGGCCGAACAGCGGACGCCGCTGCAGCCAGGTGTCCTGGTGGTTGACGCTGCCCAGCGTGGTGACCGCGTCCAGCCAGGTGGTTCCCGTCTCCGGGGACGGGCTCTCGGCGAAGAGCTCCCGGTGCTCGTGCTCACCCTCCAGCTCCAGTAGCCGCGGCAACGCCCAGTCGGGCATCCGGTAGTCCACGCAGGCATGGACACCGATCGACATCTCTCCCCCGACCGGGCCGATCTCCGGGGTGCCCAGCACCCCCCGTACCGCCTTCACCAGGAACGGTGGCACGTCCAGATCGTTGCTGTAGCAGCGGGCCATGGGGCCGGAGAGCTGACGGGTCGGCGGATGCCAGCGGGCCAGGAAGTGCAGCCAGAGCCGGTCGTGCAGCCGGTCGTTGAGCTCCAGCACCTCGTCGTCCCGGACGTGCTCCCTGATCAGGGTCAGCGTCTGGAACACGACACCCCAGTAGGCCGGGCTGTTGAACTCGGTGAAGCTGCCGGTGCTGTCGATCGCCTCGCACAACCGCACCATACGGTCCTTGCCGTACGCGAACAGCGCCTCGTCGTCGAGGAGTCTCCCGGCGGAAAGCGTGACGAAGGTGCCCATCACGGCGACATTGGTGTACGTCATGTGGACGTTCCGGCGGACGATCGACGCCGCCGCGTGCCGTACCGACTCCCGGAGTTCATGCAGCACCTCGGGTGGCAGACGGTCGCCGTGCCGGGCGTGTATCAACAGCAGATGGATGCCGAGGAAGTCCGCCCAGTTCCAGTCGGCCGGGTCCATCTCCGCCGCCGGCTCCTCGGCGTAGTAGCCCCAGATGCCGTAGGTGGGGCTCTCCGTGGACCGGTCCTGGAGCCCCGCGACCCGCAGGATCGCGTCGTGGGCGCGCTCGGCGTCGCCGGCGCCGCCCCGTTCCAGCAGGAGCAGCGCGTACTGCAGGGAGTTGTGGGTGGGGTGTGCGAGACCGCCCTTGATGTGGGTGTGGATGGGGTTGTACGGGGCTTCGACCTGCAGCAGGTTCGCCTCGGGGTCCCAGCGGCGGTCACCCTCGGACAGGGCTGCTCGCAGCAGGGCACGGTCGTACTCGGCGACCGACCAGGCAGGGTGCACGGGATGTCCTCCAGCTCGCGATCGTCGGACCCGACGATCTCCGGCAATGCTTGGGAAACGTTTTCCAGAGGCTAGGCCGACGTCAACCCTCCGGCAAGGGGTATACGGCGAACCTCCGGGTCGGAAGTCCGTCCCTGACCCATTGACGCAGCGATATCGGGCGGTGCAAGGTGACCCCGGCTGGAAAACGCTTTCCAGTCAAGTTCCGGTCTGCCCTTGAATGGAGTCCCCGATGAGACCCTCCCTGCGCATCGCCCTGACGGGCGTCACCGCGGGTGCGCTCGTCTGCGTGCTTGCCTCGTGTTCCGGTTCCGGCAGTGACACCGCCGGGGACGGTGCGGTGACCATCACGGTCTCCGGGCGCCCGCCGGCCACCAGCGCGGCCGCGCTCAAGATCTTCAACGCGCGGGTGGCGGAGTTCGAGAAGGCCAATCCCAAGATCAAGATCAAGACGAACGAGTACCAGTACGACCAGCAGAGCTTCCAGACCAAGGTGGGCGGCGGCAGCCTGGAGACGGTCGTCCGGGTGCCGTTGACCGAGATGTCTGGCCTGATCAAGCGCAAGCAGATCGCCGATCTCACTGCGGACTTCAAGGGGCTGAAGCACAGCGAGGACTTCAACCAGGTGGTGCTCGGCGCCACGAAGGGCCTGGACGGCAAGATCTATGGCATACCCACCGAGGAGTACGCGCTCGGACTGGTCTACAACCGGGATCTCTTCAAGAAGGCCGGACTCGACCCCGACAAGCCGCCGACCACCTGGCCCGAGGTCCGTGCCGCGGCCAAGGCGATCTCCGAGAAGACCGATGCCACCGGCTATGCCCAGATGACCAAGGAGAACGCCGGCGGCTGGATGCTCACCGCCATGGCCTACTCCTTCGGCGACAACATGCAGGAGGAGTCCGGCGGCAAGTGGGCCAACACCTTCGACCGGTCCGGGAGCGGCGCCGAGAAGTCCCTGAAGGCGCTCAAGGAGATGCGCTGGACGGATCAGTCGATGGGCAAGAACCAGCTGCGCAGCATCACCGACATGGAGAAGGACTTCTCCGCCGGAAAGATCGGCATGACGATCGCCGGGCCCAGCATCATCAGCCACTACGTCCTGCAGTACAAGGGCGACCCGGAGACCATCGGGCTCTCAGCCATGCCCACGGACGGCAGCAGCAGGCGGACCCTGGCCGGCGGCGCCGTCGCCGTGGTCAGCCCCAGGGCCACCCGGCAACAGCGTGAGGCCGCGGCGAAGTTCATCGACTTCTACTACCTCGCCCCCAAGTACGACGTCGCGCTCGGCGAGAAGGACGCGGCGTCCATGAAGAAGGACGGCGCCGTCGTCGGTGCGCCGACCGTCCCGTTCTACAAGCCGGTCATCGCCGCCCCGGTCCAGGCCGCGATCGACAAGCTGGCCAACGTGCCCGTCGCGCACTTCGCCCCGTACACCAAGGCGCTGGGCGAGTACGAGCTGGCCATCGAGCCGCCCGTCGAGGCGCAGAACGTCTACAAGGCCCTCGACAGCGCCGTGCAGGCCGTACTGACACGCCAGGACGCCGACCCGGCCGAGCAGCTGAAGAAGGCCGCCGCGCAGGTCAAGTCCCAGGTGGAGCGCGCGCAGAACTAGTACCCCTCCCGGCAAGCTTTGCCGGTCACGGCACCGGAGCGTGTCCGGCACATCAGGCATGAGCACAGCACGAAGAGAGGCGAGGAGACGTCAATGAGCAGGTCACACGCGCCTGCGGCGCCCGCCGGGAACCGCACCCAGAAGAACCGGACGCAGAAGCGTTCCGCCGACCCCTCCGCGGTCCGGCCGCGGACAGTGGACGGGCCACCGCGCACCGCCTCCCCGCGGCGCGGCGGCCCGGCGGAGCGCTTCGTCCGCTGGGTCAGGCAAGGAGGTGTCACCACCATCCTGTTCGGCCTGCCGATGGTGCTGTGCTTCGCCTACTTCTCCTGGTGGCCGATCGTCCAGAGTGTGCAGCTCAGCTTCCAGCAGACCAATCTGGTCGGCCCCGCCACCTGGGTGGGCCTGGACAACTTCCAGCATGTGCTGGACGACCCGCTGCTGTGGACGGCCGTCGAGAACACCGGGCTGTTCGCGTTGCTCGCCCTGGTGATCGGCTTCCCGGTACCACTCTTCCTCGCCGTGCTCATCGCCGAACTGCGGCGCGGCGGCACGCTGTTCCGTATCCTTGCCTACCTTCCGGTGGCGATTCCCCCGGTCGTGTCCGTCCTGCTCTGGAAGGTGTTCTACGACCCGGACGCCGGCCTGTTCAACCAACTGCTGGCCCATGTGGGCCTCGGCCCGTACCCCTGGCTGCAGTCCACCGACACCGCCATGCTGTCGATCGTCCTGGAAGCCACCTGGGCGGGCTTCGGCTCCACGGTGATCATCTATCTGGCGGCGCTCGGCTCCGTACCGGCCGAACTGTACGAGGCCGCCGAGATCGACGCGGCGGGCATCTGGCGCCGGGTCTGGCACATCACGCTGCCGTCGCTGCGCGGGGTCATCCTGATCATGCTGCTGCTCCAGATCATCGGCACCCTGCAGGTCTTCACCGAACCCTTCGTGATGACGGACGGCGGCCCGGAGGACTCCACCCTCACCGTCCTGATGCTGATCTACAACTACGCCTTCCAGAACGGTGACTTCGGAGCCGCGACCGCGCTCAGCGTGATGCTGGCCCTCGTGCTCGGCGTGCTCTCGGCGATCTATCTGCGGGCGACGAGGAACTGGAGCAACTGATGGCCGTACAGATCCCCCTTCGCAGCCGCCGCAGGAACTCCGCCGAGGACAGCGGACGCGGACTCATATCCAACGCCGACCGGCGGCGGACCTCCGTACGATTCTCGCTCCGTTCCGTGCAGACCCTCTCGCTCCTGCTGCTGCTCGCCTTCGGCGCCGCACCCCTCTACTGGACGTTCAAGGGCGCCGTCTCACCGACCCGGGAGCTGCTGCGCGATCCGCTGGCGCTCTGGCCCGACCACGCGCAATGGGACAACCTCTCCCGCGCCTGGAACGAACTCCAGGTCGGCCAGTACCTCTGGAACACCGTGGTGCTGGTCACCGGCTCGGTCGTCGCACACCTCGTCGTCGCCACCACCGGCGGCTACGTCCTGTCCGTGCTGTGTCCCAAGTGGGCGGCGCCAGTGCGGTGGATGGTGCTCGCCACCCTCTTCATCCCGGGCTCCATCTCCCTGGTCGCGCTCTACCTCACCGTGCTCGACCTGCCGGGCCTCGGCATCTCGCTCGCCAACAGCCCGTGGGGCGTCTGGCTGCCGCACGCCGCCGGCGCCTTCACCGTGCTGATCGTGATGAAATTCTTCGACGGCATCCCGCGCGAACTCTTCGAGGCCGCCAAGGTCGACGGAGCGGGCCCGTTCATCATCTTCCGCCGGATCGTGCTGCCCATGTCGCGGCCGATCCTCGCGGTGGTGACCCTGCTGACGGTCATGAACTCCTGGAAGGACTTCCTCTGGCCCCTGATCGTCATCCCGGACACCGAGAAGCAGCCCATCTCCGCCGCTCTGCCGCGCCTCGCGGAAACCGCGGAACAGTCGCTGCTCATCGCCGGGATGCTGCTCGCCATCCTGCCGCCGCTCGTGCTGTTCCTGGTCTTCCAGCGGCAGATCGTACGCGGCGGGGGAGGCTTCACCGGCCTCAAGGGATGAGTTCCACCCCGGGCACACGCGCGGACCCGGTCCGCGCGGCCGACGGCGGCAGCGGTGCGCGCCGACGGCAAACGGGCCGGTGTGCTCCGCCGGGGTACAGCCCGACGGAGCACACCACCACCCGGGAACCACCGATACGCACCGCGCCGATCCGATCGAGAGGATGCCTCGATGGAACAGAACGGCACGATCCGGCCAGGTCCACTGGTTCCGGCCAGAGTAGCGGGCCGCTCCAGACGTCCCGCCGTATGGGGCGGCGCCGCCGCCCTGCTCGGCTGTCTGCTGGTGGCAGCGCCCCTGCCCGGCACGGCCCCGGCCGCCCACGCGGCCGGCACCCTCACCGTCACCTCGCCCGACCTGATCTTCGTCAAGGGGCAGGCGGAGATCACCCTGGCCTCCGACGAGGCCTCGGTGGCCTGGAAGGCCATCGACGACCAGGGCCTGACCGTCGCGTCGGGCACCGCACCGGTCTCGGGCGGCACGGCCACCGTCGACGTCACCAAGCTCGGCAGCGGCTACTACACGCTCACCGCGACCGCGGGCGCCACCACCCGTACCGCCAATTTCGGCGTACTGAACGCGCTGGCCGGCCACGAGCAGAAGGACACCCGTTTCGGCACCGGCATCCACTACGGATGGAACGACGGCGACGACCAGAAGCTGCTGCGTTCGGTCAAGCTGATGGGCATGCACGGGATACGCTCCGACATCAACTGGAGTGCCATCGAGAAGACTGCCGGCGAGTACACCTGGAGCGGCTACTCCACCGACCAGCACATCCCTTACGCCAAGACGCAGGGGCTGACCGCCCTGCCCATCTCCGCCTACCGGAACCCCCTGTACGACAGTAACCGGACACCGGCGTCCGACGTGGCGCTGGAGGCCTACGGCAAGTACACCGCCGCCGTTGTGGAGAAGTACCAGCAGTCCACGAAGGAGGTCGAGATCTACAACGAGTACAACTCGACCGGCTTCAACAACGGCACCTGCGGCATCACCGCCGACTGCTACCTCAAGCTGCTCAAGGCGAGCTTCGGCAAGGTGCACGCCAAGGTGCCGGACGCCACCGTCGTGGGCGGCGGCCTGGCCGGTCTCCAGACCGACTGGCTGAAGCGGCTGTACGCGATCGGTGGCCTGGACCACATGGACGCGCTCAGCGTCCACGAATACGGCTACCCGAGGCCGCCCGAGGAAGCCCTGGCGAAGCTGCCGCAGGTGCGTGCCGATCTGGACGCGGCGGGCGGCAAGAACTTCCCGCTGTGGATCACGGAGAACGGCTACCCCACCCACAGCGACGGCGTCACCCCGGCCGTGCAGGCCGAGTACCTGCCGCGTGCCCAGATCTTCTCGTTCGCCTCGGGTGTCAACCGCTACTACTGGTACGACCTCACCAACGACGGCACCGACGCCACCAACAAGGAACACAACTTCGGTGGATTCAAGCGCCCCACCGCCGACGTCAAGGCCTGGCAGCCCAAGCCGTCCGTCATCACCGAGGGCGTCCTGATCCGCCAGATCGCGGGCCGTGCCTACACCGGCCGTGACGACGCCGGTTCCGACGCCGTCCGCTCGTACCGCTTCGGCACCGGCGCCGACACCGTCCGGGCGCTGTACACGACCGCGACGACACCCGGAACCGTGGAGCTCTCGGCCGCCGGCCCCCTCACCGTCACCGACCAGCTGGGCCACGCGAAGACCTACACCCCGGCCGGCGGCAAGGTGCAGCTCGGTGTCGACGGAAAGGTGCTGTACGTCAAGGGCGCGGTGACCGCCGTCAAGGCCGTGACCGCTCCCGTCTTCTCCCTCGCACTGCCGAAGCGCTCCAACACGGAGGAGACCGTCGGCGCGGTGCTCCAGGTGGACCGCACCAAAGGGCACACTCCGATGCCGCCGCGCGTCGACTTCCGGATCGCCGGGGCCGAGTACCGGTTGATCGCGCGGCCCGGCAAGGTCACCCGCAAGACGGTGGAACTGCCCACCTCGTCCCTGACCGGGGCTCGTTCGGTCAGTGGCACGGTCGGAGCGGGACCGCTGACCCTCGGCCGGATCACCTCCGACACCGAGGTGGTGCCCCCGACCGAGGTCACCTTCGACCCGGTGGTGAAGAAGGCGGCGCCGTTCGCCGCCGGACTCGAGGTCACCGTCACCAACAACCGTGCCCGCTCCGCGCTCGACCTCACCAAGCTGGAGTGGCAGGTGAACGAGGGCACCGCCTATCTGGACCGGGGCACCATCGACGGACCGATCAAGGTCGGCACCGAGTCCAGCACCTCGTACACCGTGGACGCGCGCAACATCAAGCCCTGGAACCGCTACTGGACGGCCGCCTACATCAGTACCCCCGACGGCACCAGGACCCCCGTGGGCACCTGGAACGGCTGGGGCGCCGTGCAGCCCGCCGGTACGGACACCGCCACGCCCATCGACATCGCCGCTCAGGGCAAGCTGTACTTCGCGGGCGGCTACCAGGGTGCGGCCGACCTCTCCGGCACCATCCGACCCCAGTACACCGACGCCGGACTCGTGCTGAAGGGCGAGATCACCGACAACGTCCTCGCCCAACCCGCCACCACCGCCGAGAACATGTGGCAGGGCGACAGCATCCAGTTCGCCGTCACCCCCCAACTGCCCGGCCGCAGTCGGCAGTACGTCGAGGTCGGCGCCTCGCTCGTGGGCGGCAGGCCGCAGGTCTACACCTGGCGGCCGCCGTCCGGCCAGACCGCCGGGCCGACCCCGGGTGCCACCGCCCAGATCACCCGCGACGGCACCACCACCCGCTATACGGTGACGGTGCCGTGGGCCTCGCTCGGCCTCAGCGGCAAGCCGACCGCGTCCATCGGACTCGGCATCGCCGTCAACGACTTCGACGACGACGGCCGGGGGCGCGGCTGGTCCGAGTGGGGTTCGGGCATCACCAACAACTCCAAGAGCGCCACCGGCCTGCGGGCCGTCCAACTGACCGACTGAACCCACCGATGAACGGGCGGGGCCGGGTGCACCTGACAGCACCCGGCCCCGCCGCTCCATGCGAGACCGTCACCTGGCACACCACGAGGAGAACAGCAACATGGCCCTGTTCGACCTGCCGCTCCACGAACTGCGCGACTACCGGCCGCGGATCGACGAACCCGACGACTTCGACGCCTTCTGGTCGAAGACCCTGGCCGAGACCCGCGCCCACGACCCCGCCGTCTCCTTCGAACCCGTCGACACGGGACTGACCGGCCTGCGCACCTGGGACACCACGTTCGCCGGCTTCGGCGGCCATCCGGTCAAGGGCTGGTTCAGCGCCCCCGCGCACGCCGATGGCCCGCTACCGCTCGTCGTCCAGTTCCACGGCTACAACGGAGGCCGCAGCCTCCCGCACTGCTGGGGCCTGTGGCCACTGGCGGGCTTCGCCCACTTCATCATGGACGTGCGCGGCCAGGGCAGCGGCGGCAACGTCGGTGACACACCCGACCCGGTCGGCTCCGGCCCCTCCCACGCCGGCTTCATGACCCGCGGCATCGAGGACCCGGAGAGCTACTACTACCGCCGGGTCTACGCCGATGCCGTGCGCGCCGTGGAAGCGGCCCGCTCCCATCCACTCGCCGATCCCACCCGCACGGTCGCGCTCGGCGGCAGCCAGGGCGGTGGCCTCACGCTCGCGGTCGGCGGACTGGTCCCCGACATGGCGGCCATCGCCACCGACGTCCCGTTCCTCTGCCACTTCGAGCGGGCCGTCACCCTCACCGACGCCGACCCGTACGCGGAGATAGCCCGCTACCTCAAGATGCACCGAGGCAAGCAGGAGACCGTTTTCCGTACCCTGTCGTACTTCGACGGGGTGTCATTCGCCGCGAGAGGCCGAGCACCCGCGCTGTTCTCCGTCGCCCTCATGGACCAGATCTGCCCGCCGTCCACGGTCTTCGCCGCCCACAACGCGTACCGCGGTGAGAAGAAGATCGAGGTCTACCCGTTCAACGGGCACGAAGGCGGTGCCATGTTCCAAGAGGCTGCTCAACTCCGCTGGGTGCCGAAGACCCTGGACAAGGCCGGCTGAGCCCCCGTCGCGGTCCGGCGGGTGGTGTGGATCACGGACAGACTGTGGACAGCACGTATATCGTCCCTCGGGGCACGTCATGGCCCCGCGACATGGCAGGGGCGAGGGCGGACAGTGCGGCAGAGAGCCTACGGGCAGGTGATGCGGGCCGTCGCCTGCGCGCTGATGGTGTGGCAGGTCTGGATGATGTGGTACATCGCCAGTCACGAGGCCTCCACCGTGCAATGGTCCTGTGACGGGACCGGAGGCTGTGCCAGCGACCAGTTCGCGTCGGCGGCCCCGATCGTCGGATTGGGCTCGGCCGTCGTCCTCGGTCTGCTCTCCGCCCGTTTCCTGCACCGTGCCGCGCCCGGGGCGATGGTCGCGCTCTGCGCCGTCGCCGCGGTCGCCGGCTGGTACGACGCGCTGGCGGAGAATCAGGTCGAGTACGGCACCACCACCTCCTTCCACATCTTCTTCCCGTTCGGTGAGTTCTCCGTCTCCGCCTGGCTCACCTTCCTGTGGTCCGTCGCGGGCGTGGGCTGCCTCGCCGCATGGTGGGGCGCGGCCGTCAGCCTGCGGCGCACCGCGGGGCTGCGCAGGCTCTCCCGCCGCTACACCACGGCCGACGCGGTGCTGAAGGGCTGGCGGTCGGTGGGCCGCAAGTACGGTGAGGTCACCGTGGTCTTCGACGACACGGCCGGGGTGCGCCACGAGGTCCCGGCCGTCGTGGAACGCGTCGCCCTCGAGCGGGACGTCCTCGCCCTGTACGACGCCGACCGCCCCGACGACCCGGACCGCACCAGGGTCGTCATTCCCCGACGCAAGGTGCTGCCCCTCACATGACCACGTCGGCATCCCGGTTCTCTTCCCTGCGCAGGTTCTTCACCCTGTTCAGCCTGGTGTCCGCGCTCGGCACCGGGCTCGCCCTCGCCGCGGTGGTCCAGGGCGCCGTGGACGGCCCCCGCTGGCTGCTGATGACCGGTCTTCCCGTGACGGCCCTGGCGCTGACGGCGTTCGGGAAGGTGGCCGAGGACTCGAGATCGGGCATCGCTCTCCCCGGGCTGCGCTCCGGCGGTCCGCGCGCCTTCGCTCCCGCCGTGGTCCACGGAGTGAAGGCCGTGAACAAGGCGAACGGCCGGCCGGCCGCCGACGGGCAGGCGGTGAACACCGTGTTCGCCTTCGACCTGACGGTGGTGCCGGACGATCTGCCCCCGTACCGGGTCGAGGTCCGTCACCCCCTCGACCTGCAAGGGCTGCTGCACAAATCCAAGGCGGTCGTCGAGTACGACCCCGAGCAGCCCTGGCGGGTCGTCATCCCCAACAACCCGCCGCGCGAGTGGCTGGCCCGCGCGAGCAGCCTCACCCCGCCGGCCGAGGCGAAGCGCCGCGTCGGGGGATTTCCGGCCGGTTTCCGGACGCTGGTGACGGGCGTGGTGTTCGCGGCCGTACTGCTGGTACTGGTCCGGCTGGCCGGCTGAGGCCGATTCGGCTCAGCCGTTGCGCGGATACTCCTTGAGCACTTTGCCGTTGATGTCGGCCCTCAGGTAGGCGCCACCGTACTCGTCGGAGACGTAGACGCTGAGGGTCGGCTGGTAGTCGTCGAACGGGGAGGCCGGATCGATGTTCACGTAGTGGCTGGTGGGTTCGGTGACGCCGAGCTTCTTGTCCGCCCGGCGCATCAGTCCCGGGAGCGCGTCCCAGTTGAACTTTTCGAGGTCCACCGCCTTGGCACCCGGCATGAGGGTGCCGCCCGCTCGCTCGCGGGTGGCTTCTCCGTTCTCGTACGCGTAGACGTCGTACAGGTTCTTGTTCTTCCTGACCGGGGCCTCGATCCGCGCGCGATCCTCGTACAGCGCGAACGAGGTGACCCGGCTGCCGCCCATCACCGGCTTGAGCGCGGCGATGACGGACCGTGCCCCGGCGGGCGTCAGCAGATCCTCGGTCCTCGCCCCGTTCGTCTTGTTCGCCTCCTCGGCCTTCTCCGTCCCGGAGGCCGACGGGCCGCTGGGGGAGCGATCCGAGGCGGAGGGCGTGCCGCCGGAGGCGTTCGTGTCGGGGGCGGGCAGCAGCGACCACACCAGGACACCGGTCAGGGCGGTGCCCGCCAGAGCCGTCGAGATCGCGAAGGCCCGGTTCCGTCGCACCCGGTGGCGGATTTCGCCCGAGCCCAGCGACCCGGGCCGCGGACGGTCGGGTGTGGCGACGGGACGACGGACGGGGGCGGTGGGCAGGACCGTGGTCGGAACGACCGGCGCGTGACCGGGCGCCACAGCGTCCTGCGGCGTCACCGGTTCGCGGCGCGGCGGGACGGCGTCCCGGGGAGGCTCGGGAGTCCGCGGCGCCCCGGTCGGCTCACCCACCGCCGCCAGCATCCGGTCCAGTTCCGCGGGCCCTGGTCTCGCCGTCGTATCGCGGGTCAGCAGTGCGGCCAGCACGGGGGCCAGCGGACCGGCCTGCCGGGGCGGCGGGATCTCCTCGTCGAGCACGGCCGCCAACGTCGCCAGCGTGGTCGCCCGGCGCAGCGGATGCACGCCCTCCACGGCCACGTACAGCATCATGCCGAGCGACCACAGGTCCGACGACGGATCGCCCTCCTCGCCGCGAATCCGTTCCGGCGCCATGTAGTCGGGGGAACCGATGATGGAGCCGGTCGCCGTCAGGCTGGTCGACTCACGGATCGCGGCTATGCCGAAGTCCGTGAGGACCGGGCTGCCGTCGGTCCGCAGCAATACGTTGGCGGGCTTGACGTCACGGTGGAGGATGCCGGCGGCATGGGCGGCACGCAGCGCGGACAGCACCCCGCGGCCGAGCTCGGCGGCCTCGACGGGGCTGAGCGTTCCCTCGGCGAGCCGCTCCGCGAGCGAGGCACCGGGCACCAGCTCCATCACGATCCACGGGTACGTGTGCTCGCCGCCGTCCACGATGTGGTGCACCGTGACGACACCCGGGTGGTCGAGCCGGGCCAACGCACGGGCCTCACGCAGCACCCGCTCGCGCAGCAGCCGGGCCGACTCCGGGTCGTTCTCGGCGAGCGCGGGGTCCGGGGGCCGTACTTCCTTGAGCGCCACATCGCGGTGCAGCGCGAGGTCGTGCGCCCGCCAGACCATTCCCATACCGCCGCTGCCGAGCCTGCTCACCAGCTCGAAACGGTTGTCGATCACACGGCGCACAGGCCCCCCAGCGTTCATGGAAGAGAGGGTACGGGGCGGGCGCGCAGCGGTGCGCACCTGCCCCGCACGCCTGAGAGCCTGCCGGGTGACCTCTGATCGGGCGGCCACGACGATCGAGGGCCACCCGACAGGCTCTCACGCGTCGTCGCTCGGCGTGAGCCGCAGTGTCACGATCTGGAACGGCCGCAGCCGCAGCCGCACCGCATCGCCCTCCACCTCGGCGGCCTCGTCGGCGAGCGGACGCTCCAGGAGGTCCGTGACGCTCGCCCCGGCCAACGCGAAGCCCGCCGTCAGACGTGCGAAGACACGTCCGCCGTGGGCCTCGTGGAGCCGGACCACCACATCCCCGCTGCCATCGTCCGCGAGCTTCACCGCCGTCACGACCACCGCGTCGTCGTCGACCGAGACCAGCGGTGCCACCGCGGCGCTCCCCGGCACCCGGCGCTCCGGGAGGCTGAACTGCCAGCCCTCACGCACCGCGTCACCGATCGTCGCCCCCGGCAGCAGCGCGTACCGCAGCCGGTGCACCCCCTGGTCGGTCGCCGGGTCCGGATAGCGGGGCGCCCGCAGCAGCGACAGCCGCACCGTGGTCGTGGTGGAACCGTCCTCCCGGACCGTACGGGTCACATCGTGCCCGTACGTCGAATCGTTGATCAGCGCCGCACCCCAGCCCGGCTCACCGACGTGCAGGAAGCGGTGGGCGCAGATCTCGAACTTCGCCGCGTCCCAGCTGGTGTTGGTGTGCGTCGGCCGCTGGATGTGCCCGAACTGGGTCTCCGCCGTGGAGTGATCGGCGCGCACATCGATCGGGAACGCCGCCTTGAGGAACTTCTCCTGCTCGTGCCAGTCGACCTCGGTGTCGATGTCCAGGCGCCGGGCCCCGGGCCGCAGCGTCAGCAGCTGGGTGACGCGGGACGACCCGAAGGTACGCACCACCTCGACGCCGTCACCGCTGCGTCGCACCACGTCCGCCTCGGCCAGATCGGTCACCGTGTTGCGGTAGAAGGCATCGACGTCCCAGGCGTCCCAGCGGTTGGGCAGATCCGGGTGGACCTGGAGCAGATTCGCCGCGCAGCCCGGGGCGACGGTCTCGCGGCCGGCCACCAGGTCGACGACCGAGACCACCAGACCCCGCGCGTCCACGGTCACCCGGAGCAGCCCGTTGTCCAGCCGGAAGCCACCGTCGTACGCCTCGGCCTCCACCGGCCGCTCCGGCTGCTCCGGCGCGAGCGCCGCGCCCCCCGCCGCCACACCCGCGCGGCCGTGCGGGGCGGAGTTGAAGACGACCGTGCCACCGTCGT
Organism: Streptomyces sp. NPDC111516; assembly: GCF_055635345.1. Lineage (NCBI taxonomy): Bacteria > Bacillati > Actinomycetota > Actinomycetes > Kitasatosporales > Streptomycetaceae > Streptomyces > Streptomyces sp. NPDC111516. The sequence continues at coordinate 75,270 of NZ_JBVKBV010000018.1, forward strand.
CCGGCGCACCGGCCAGGGCCCGCTGCGCCGCGTCGATCACCCCTTCGAGCTCCTCGGCGATCCGGGCGTACGTCGCCTCCGCCTCACGGTGCACCCAGGCGATGGACGAACCCGGCAGGATGTCGTGGAACTGGTGCAGCAGCACGCTCTTCCAGATCCGGTCCAGCTCCTCGTGCGGATACGGGAGCCCGGTCCGCACCGCCGCGGTGGCCGCCCACAGCTCCGCCTCCCGCAGCAGATGCTCGCTGCGCCGGTTGCCCTGCTTGGTCCGCGCCTGGGAGGTGTACGTACCGCGGTGCAGCTCCAGATACAGCTCACCCAGCCACACCGGCGGCCGGTCGTACTCGGCCTCGGCGGCGGCGAAGAAGTCCGCGGGCCTCTCGACCGTCACCCGGGGCGAGCCCTCGAGATCCTTGAGCCGCTCGGCGCGCGCGAGCATCTCGCGGGTGGGGCCGCCGCCCCCGTCCCCCCAGCCGAACGGGACCAGCGAGCGCGTCGCGTGCCCCTTGTCCCGGAAGTTCCGCTCGGCGTGGGCGAGTTCCTCGCCGGACAGCTCCGCGACATAGGTGTCCACCGGCGGGAAGTGCGTGAACACCCGGGTGCCGTCCAGTCCCTCCCACAGGAAGGAGTGGTGCGGGAACGGGTTGGTGGTGTTCCACGAGATCTTCTGGGTGAGGAACCAGCGCGACCCGGAGAGCACCACCAACTGCGGCAGTGCCGCCGAGTAGCCGAACGAGTCGGGCAGCCACACCTCCTGGGTCTCGATCGCGAACTCCTCCAGGAAGAACCGCTTGCCGTACACGAACTGCCGGGCCAGCGCCTCCGACCCCGGCATGTTGGTGTCGGACTCCACCCACATCCCGCCCACCGGCACGAACTGTCCGGCCGCGGCCTTCTCCTTGACCCGCGCGTACAACGCCGGCTGATGCTCCCGCAGCCAGTCCAGCTGCTGGGCCTGCGACATCGCGAAGACGAACTCCGGATGGTCGTCCATCAGCGCGACCACGTTGGAGGTGGTGCGGGAGACCTTGCGCACCGTCTCCCGAAGCGGCCACAGCCACGCGGAGTCGATGTGCGCATGTCCCACCGCCGACAAACGGTGGGCGGAGGCGTGCGCGGGGGAGGAGAGCACGGGGCGCAGCCGCTGCCGGGCGGCGGCAGCGCTCGCGCCCACGGCGTCCAGGTCCAGTGCATCCAGGCAGCCTTCCACCGCGCGCAGAATCTCCCAGCGGCGGGCGGAGCCGAGCGGCAGCTGCCGCATCAGCTGGTCGAGCACCTCCAGGTCCTGGACCAGTTCCCAGACCTGCCGGTCGAAGACCGCGACGTCCATCCGCTCGACGCGGTACAGCGGTTCGCTGCCCGCGGTCTGCCGGTCGCCGAGCGCACTGACACCGTCCAGGATCTCCGGATTGGCGGCCGCCTCCAGGTAGTACGTGAACTCCTCGCCGCCCGCGACCGGTTCGCCGACGCGCAGCCAGGTGTTGCGCGGGTTGAGCGCCTTGACCACGCCACCGTCCGGCCGGTGGGCCAGCGCCTCGGCGGAGAACCCCGGCCGGTCCCGGGCAAAACCGAGGTCGATGACCGCTTCGACGGTCTCACCGGCCCAGTCGGCCGGGACGCGGCCGGTCACCCGGAACCAGCTGGTGCCCCAGGCCGGTCCCCAGTCGTCGCCGATGGCGCCGGGCTTGAAGGCGGCGGCCACCGCCTCGGCGAACGGCACCGGCTCGCCAGGGGCGTGCCAGACCTCGAATTCCAGGGGCGCCGTACGGGGATGGACGGCGGGGCGGATGCGCTCGCGCAGGGCGCGGTCGAGCCGTTCCTCGGTCAGTGTGCGGTCATCATGCATGAGTGAAAGGGCCCCTCTGAAGGAATGTGTGCGACGGGGTGGTGGCCACCGAGCACCCCGGCAGGAACCGCCGGGCGGGGATGTCGCCGGGCGGGACACGCAGCTCGGCGGTGAGGTCCGGATCGGCGCGGCGGTCGGCGCACACACCACCGCGCAGCCGCTCGAAGAGCGTGAGGAGCAGCCGGTCGGGCTTACAGATGAAGAAGGTGACGCGGGCGCCGTAGAGCGTGAACAGCGGTGCGGCGGCGGCCCATTCGCGTACGTGCCGGTCGTCGAAGGTGAGCAGCAGGGCACGGTCGACGTGGTGCTCCCCGCGGCCGGTCATCGCCCCGGCTCCTCGGGCACCCAGCCGGGCACGGAGCCGTGCAGTGCCGTATAGAACGGGTCGTCCGGCCCGATCTCACCGGCCAGGACGGGGCGTCCGGTGAGCGCCGCCTTGTACATCGAGGTGATCAGCTCCAGGGAACGGCGGCCGTCCCCGGCGCTCGCCCTGGGCCGTCGGCCCGCCCGCATGTCGGCCAGGAGCGAACGGAGCTGTGCGCCGTGCGAGCTGGGGACATCCTCGGCGGGGCAGGCCCAGTCGGCCGCCCGGCCGGGTTCGACACCCGGCGCCGGGGTGTAGGTCCAGTCGCCGTTGCCGTACCCGTACAGATGGTCGAGCTCGATCGTCGCGTCCCGCAGGTCGATCCGCAGATGGCTCAGCTGACGCGGCGAGAGGGCGCTGTTGACCACGGTCGCGAGGGCGCCCGAGGCGAAGCGGACGGTGGCGATGGTGACATCGTCGGTCTCGACATCGCGGGCCAGCCGGCCCGCCATGGCCCGGATCTCGGCCCAGTCCCCGAGCAGTTCCAGCAGCAGATCGATCTGGTGGATGCCGAGTCCCATGGCGGGGCCCGCGCCCTCGGTGGCCCACTTCCCGCGCCACGGGACCGCGTAGTAGGTGTCGTCGCGGTACCAGGTGGTCTGACAGTGGGCGACCAGCGGTGCTCCCAGTTCGCCGGAGGCGATGAGGGCCTTGGCGTGCTCGGCGCCCGATCCGAACCGGTGCTGGAAGACGATCGGGGCGTACGGGCCCCGCTCACCCTCGGCCGCGGTCATGGCGTCGTACTCGGCGAGACTCAGTGCGGGCGGCTTCTCGCACCACACCCAGGCTCCGGCCCCCAGGGCGGCGACGACCTGTTCGCGGTGGGCAACGGGCGGCGAGGCGATGACGACGAGATCGGCGCGCACCTCGCTCAGGGACGCGGCGAGATCGGTGGAGTGGTGGGGGAGCGCGAAGTCGGCGGCGAAGGAGCGGGCCGCGGTGGCATCGGCGTCGACGGCGCCGACCACCGAGAAGTCCGAGGCGAGTTCGAGGAACGCGGGCATATGGACGGCGCGGGCGATGTTGCCCGCGCCGACGAACAGGACACGGTAGGGAGTCGCAGTCACAGAGGGCCGTCCAGGCTGAGGGGCGAAGGGCCGCCAAGATGGGTAAGCGTTTTCCAGCAGGTCCCAGAAGTGCCCTCCCCGAAGGGAGGGCAGCGGGTCTCAGAGGGTGGCGTAGAGCGCCCCGGCGCTGGTCACGGGACCGGTTCGGAGCCGGTCCGGCCAGTTGAGGGCGAGGCCGAGCGAACCGCTCAACCGGCTCTGGAAGGAAGCGAGCCGGTGCTCGGTCCCGCGGACCGCGCGCGGCGGCAGCCGGTGCTCCAGGCAGTACGACACCAGCGCGCCGACGGCCTCGCCGATGCTCCACTGGCCCGCGTGCCCGCCGAGCGCGGGCGCGCTGAGATGCGTCGCGCCGATGTTCCGACCGGCCGGGAGCAGGTTCTCCACCCGTACCGGCAGCAGTGCGCCCAGCGGCAGCTGGAACGGCAGGCACTCCAGATCCAGGCCGGCGCCGCCACCGGTCCCCGGGTGCAGGGTGATCCGGGAGCGCAGGGTGCCCACGCTGTCCGTGAAGATCTCGGCGCCCGGCGTCCCGGCCCGTGCGGCAGCGGTCAGATGGTGCTCCAGCAGGGTGAACTCGGCCCGGATGCGCCGGGATTCGCGTACATGCGGAGTCTTGGCGAACCCGTCGGCCGTGCCGGTCGCGTCGGGCCGCAGGCGAAGCTCGGGGTAGCCGTGGCCGCCGTCGTGCCGGGGCGCCCGCGTCTGCATCCAGTAGAGGAACGACAGCGCCTGTTCGCGGGCCTCCTGCTCGGCGCGGGCCCGTACCTCGTCCCCGCGTCCGGCGAGCGGCAGCCGCGTGTAGGCCGTCTGCTCCCAGTCGACGAGGGTGATGTCGCTGTCGAAGGTGCCGGGCAGGTACCGGCTCCGGGCGAGCGCCCGCAGTTGGTGCCAGCGGTCGTTGGGCGGCGCGGCCCAGGGCGGGACCTCGTCCGGCTCGTGCAGGAAGAGCGGCACGGCGCGGGCCGGGGCGCCGCCGGGTTCCCTGGTGTCCCAGGAGAAGGCGTCGGACCAACGGCCGTAGTCGGCCGGCCGGTCGACGGTGTGGTCCTCGCCGGGCCGGTGGTCCAGGGCGAGGACCCAGGAGATCGGCTGCTGGTCCAGCGGATCGGCAACGGCGGCCGCGTGCGGTTCGCCGGTCTCCTCGCGGGACTCGGCGCCGGTGACGTGCTCGACGCCCGCGAGGTCGAGCAGCTCGCCGAGGTCCGTCGCGTCGACGACGTACGGGGCGCTGACCGTCAGCAGCGCGCCGTCCGCGGCCTCCAGGGTGACCGCGGCCACCCGGTCCCCGTCCGCCTGGGCGGCCACCGGGCGGTGGCGGAGCAGCAGGGTGAGCCGGCCCGAGGCGAGATGCGGGGTGAGCAGCTCCTGGACGACGGCGAGCGCGGCGCGTGGCTCGTGGCTGAGATGGCCGGTGGTACTGAGGCCGGGGTCGAGCAGTGGGTCGGCGAACGGCTCCGGGCACAGCGGGTAGTTGCGCCGGTAGAAGTCACGTATCCGTTCGCGCAGATCGCGGTATCCGGGAGAGACGGGGTCAAGTTCGATGCGGTGACCGTCGGCGAGCGGGACCGCCTGAGCGGTGAACAGGCCACCGGGCCAGTCGGTCGCCTCGGTGAGTACGACGCGGTGTCCGAACCGGGCCGCGGTCAGCGCGGCGGCGAGACCACCGAGACCGGCACCGACCACCAGGACATCGGTCCCGAGTTCGCGGGTGCGGGGTGCGGGGGTGGCGAACACAGGAGTCTCCTCCCTCAGGGCCGGCGGGCGGCGACGGTACGGAGCCGGACCGGCACGGACTCGCGCGTCCTGATCCGGACGGGGAGCACGATCTGCTCGGCGCTGCGGTACGGGTCCTCGCCCGCCGCGCGCTCGGCGATCCGGGTGACCAGTTGCTCGACCGCTCGGCTGCCGATCTCCCGGGCGGGCAGCCGGGCGGCGAAGCTGGTGAGCGGCAGCAGATCGTAAGGGCCCACGTCGTCCATGCCGGCCAGCACGATCTCGTCGGGCACGGCGATGCCGAGCGACGCCAGATCGGAGGCGGCCGTGGCGACGGCGAAGCCATGCGCACACAACAGGGCGGTCGGTGGCTCGGGCGCGGCGAGGAGCTCGGCCAGCAGCTGTCTGCGCTCGCGCTCGGGCAGCGCCGTGTAGGAGCGCAGTGCGGTCAACTGGGGGAGCAGGGGCTGGTCATGGGCGCGCAGCGCCTGCTGGTGCCCGGTCATCCGATCGTGGACGCTGGTGCAGTGCGTCTCGCCCCAGATCGTCGCTATGCGCTCGTGGCCGTCGGCCAGCAGATGCTCGGTGAGGCGGTAGCCGACGTCGTAGTTGTCGGCGGTGACCGCGTCGATGGCGAGGTCGGGAAAATACCGGTCGACCAGGACCATGGGGAGGTGCAGGCGCCGGATCTCGTCCAGCACGTCGAGATCGGGCGCTCCCTGGACCGGGTAGAGGATGATGCCCTCGACCCGGTCCTCGACGGCCTGGCGCAGTGCCTGGTTCTGACGGGCCAGGGACGCGGTGTGGTCGGCGTGTCCCGTGTCCGTCATCTGGATCACGGAGTCGGAGAAGAACAGCCGCAGCCCCCGGTCCGAACAGCCGGACTCGATCCCGCGCAGCACCTCGGACTGGTACGGACCCTGGCCGTTGATGATGCAGGCGACCACTTCGGACCTGTGCGCCGGGGAAGGTTCCGCGGTCCGGTCCGAGGGATCGGCGACGAAGGTACCCAGGCCCCGGCGCCGTACCAACAGCCCTTCCGTGACAAGGTCGTTGAGTGCCCGGACGGCGGTGGTGGAGCTGACGCCGAAACGCTCGCGCAGCTGGTTCTGAGTGATGAACGGAGCGCCGGCCTCGTACTCGTCACGTGCCACTTCGGCCCGCAACTCGTCCTTGATTCGCTGGTACTTGGGCCCGGACGTACCCATCCAGCCACCAACCTCTCGGATTTGACGCGTCAATCAGCGTTGATCTCAGTGTGGTGGCGGTTGACGCATCATTTCAAGGGGGTTGCAGCGAAATGATCGGCAATTAGTGCGTCAAGTTGGTGGGTTGTCGCTTCAACGCGTCAATCCGGTGGCTCGGCGGGGTTCCCCGGCGGCCACGGGGCAGCGGCCCGGCCGGGAGGCGGGCGCCAGGCCGGTGTCTTCTCAGTCGGTCGCACGGGGCGGCGGCGCGGTGCTGGCCCGCACCACCAGACGCGACGGCACGGCGAGCGTGCGCGGCGAGGCCGTCGCGTCGCCGAGGGCCAGCAGCAGAGCCCGGCGGCCGATCTCTTCGAGCGGCAGTCGTACGGTGGTCAACGCGGGCGTGACGTCACAGGCCACCGGCAGGTCGTCGAAGCCGACGACGGAGACATCGGCGGGCACGCTCCGCCCGAGGTCGTCACGGAGTGCCGCGAGCGCCCCGAGCGCCATGGCGTCGTTGAGCGCGAAGAGTGCGGTGATCCGCGGCGAGCCGCGGAACAGCCGCACCGCCGCGGCCCGCCCGCCGTCCCGGGTGAAGTCGGCCTCGACGCGACGGTGTTCCTGCACGGAGATGCCCAGCTCGGCGGCCCGCTCCAGGAAGCCGTTCAGCCGGTCCTGGACGGAGACCAGCGTCAGTGGTCCGCAGATGATGCCGATCTCCGTGTGCCCCAGCAGGGCGAGGTGCTCGGCGACCGCCCGGCCCCCCTCGCGGTTTCCCGGCAGGATCGTGTCCACCGGAAGGTCCTGGTGCGCAACCGCGGTCACCCGGCCGCCCTGCGCCGCGAACGCCTCCAGCTCCTGGGTGAGCGCGGGGCTCCCGCCGGTGAAACCCGATCCGGCGAGGACGACGGCGCGGGCGCGCTGCGCGCGCAGCCGTGCCACGTACTCCGCCTGGAGCCCGGGTTCGTGGAAGGTGCCGGCCAGCATCACGAGGAGCTTGTGGTCGCGGGCGACCTCCATGACTCCGGCGGCGATCGCGGAGTAGTAGGCGTCGTTCACATCGTGCACGATCAGGCCGACGATGGACGTCGTGGACTGTACGAGCGCGCGGGCCGGCGCGTTGGAGACGTAGCGGAGCCGGGCGGCCGCCTCCAGGACGCGCTCCTGCAGCTCCTGGGTGACGTTGCGGTCGCTGTCGCTGAGGACGCGCGACGCCGTGGCGAGAGAGACCCCGGCGTCCTGCGCGACCTGCTGGAGCGTCACAGCGGACGACGGGCGGGGGCGGGCGGAACGTCGATTGACCTGGCTCTGCATAGGGCTACGATAGCTGCACTGAAAGCGTTTTCCCATTGCGCAGCAATAGGTTGTGGGCCCGCTGCGGGGCTCCCCCGAGGCCCTCGGCCGGTCACGCGCTCCATCGGCCCGGCGTGGTCGGCGGCATCGTGGCCGGACAGCGGTAGACGGCATCATCGCGGCAGGCGTACCGCCGCTCGGTCTCCGAAGTGAACCCGACGCCGAGTCCCGGTGCCCGCGGGGCGAGCAGGTGGCCCGTCTCGATTCGATACGGAACGGCTCGACCAGGAGCTCGGACCGCAGTGCGTATGCGGGCATCGGCCACTCGGCCGGCCGACCGCCGCAGAGCGGGGTACTCGTGCGTACGGGCAGCTGCCGAGGCGAGCTGCAGCCACCGCAGCCGGGGGCTTCGGCCACCCGGGCCTCCCTGGGATCGCCGAGCGCGATGTCGGCGTCGGCGAGGGCGTGGGCGTCCGCCGAGGAGGCGCTTCCCGGCTCGGCGAACCACACCGGCCCGGACCCGAGACCGCGCAGGCGGGCACGGCCGGAATCGTCGAGCGGCAGTTGCACGTACAGGCTGAGGCCGTCCGTGTGCGCGTTCACCACGGGTGCTCCGCCAGGTACTCGGCGATCCGCTCCCGGTCCCAGGCCCCGTCGGCCACGGTGACCCGGTAGCGGCGGGCCAGGGTGTCGCCCGGGGCGAGTTCCAGTTCGTCGTGGAAGGCGAAGGAGGGGGCGACGGCCGCGAAGGGCTCGTTGCGGACGAACCAGTGCGCCGGATGGGTGCCGCTCTCTCCGGTGTGATCGTTCTCCGGGGCGTGCTGGAAGATCAGCGTGGCGTGCCCGTCGGCGCCGTCGTGCTCACCGCTGTAGGCGAGCCAGGGTGCCTGCGTTCCCATCAACTCCGGACCCGATCCGTCCGGTCCGAGGATCTGCCCGCCCCGGAAGGCCCGCGGCCCGCGCCAGAAGAGACCCGTGTAGCCCGCCGCCTCCCGGCCGTGCGTCGTGGGGCTGCCGAAGCGCAGCGGCTCGGTACGCCGATTGGTGATCGTGCTCGACCAGGTCAGCGTCCAGCTGCCGCCGACGCTCATCGCGTCGGTGCCGGCATCGACGTGCTCCACGTCGTGGATCTCGATCCGCCGTTGCTCGTCCGCCCAGTGCGTGCCGTCGTGGTGGCGCCAGCTCAGCCGCTCCGCGACGACCGCGCGTCCGGCATCCGCCGCCACCTCGTCGAAGCCGATGTGTGCCATCGATCCGACGCGTTCGGGCAGCGGCTGGTAGCCCTGACCGTGCACATAGGTATTGCCTCCCCACAGGTTCTGCCCGGAGAGATGGGAGGCCGTCATCTGGAGGCCCTTGTGCCAGCGGTGATCGTTGGGCCGGTAGTCGCTGACAACGTTATCGGACAGTGTGCGCAGAGGATGGACGTACGGTTTCGGGGCCTCCCAGGCCGCTTCCGGGCGGTATACGTAGCTGATCAGATCGATGCTGTCCCGCTCCTGGGTGACCGTGATCCGGTCTCCGTGGGCGTGCGTGATGTGCAGTGGGCTGCTCATGTCCCAAGTCTCCCCTGGTACGACTGGAAAGCGCTTACCGCAGCTCTCGCCGCGCCGGACGAGCTCCCCTTCGATCCCTCTGGCCAGTTCTCTGTCGCGCATCACGGAACTCCCGGACTTGCATGGTCTGCCGCCGCGGCTGAAGCTGAAGACGCCGGTGGGAGTATCCCTAACTCGTGGTCAGGCCGAAGACGGTGATGATCACAAGGCAGCACACCACGACGACCGCGGCGCCCGCCACATGGACGGCGACGGATCGCGCCCGGCCGGGCAGCAGCCAGAAGGCGAGCCCCCGGGTGACCAGTGGCATCAGCAACCAGGTCAGCACACTGACACTCAGTACGTTGCTGATGAACAGAGCGATATACCCCGGCACACTCAGGCGGTTGAGCCAGTCACCGACCGTCAGGTTCAGGATCATCACCGTGGGATACAGGGCCAGCACCACGGACATGGCCTGTTTCCAGTTGGGCGGAACATCTTCTGCCGTGCCCGCGCCGAAGCGGAACCAGCCGCCGAACGCCGAGCCGATCTTGTGCACGTCGTAGGCACGGAAGTAGTCGCGTCCTTCCGCCAGAAGCTGCTCCCGAGCCTGGGAGGCGAGCCATTCTTCGAGGTGTTCGCGTGTGTCGAAGCGGAAGGCAACCACCCAACGGTCCTGGACTCCCTTCACCGGCTTGAACAGCTCCGACCCCATGAAGCCCGGATGCCTCTCCTGCTCCCTGAGGACCTTGTCCTGCCAGTTCATGAATTCCCGCTCGCGCCCCGGCTGCACATCATGCGCGACGACCGCGGTGACGACATCCTCGGTCGGTGTGCCGCCGGTAAGCACTTCTTGCGTAGGGGGTCCGTCGAACAGTGGGCTGCCCTCGTCGAGGAGTTGCCGACGCGCGTTGGAGTCCAGCCACTCTGTCAGCTGATCGACACGGGAGAAACGGAATACCACGACCCACTCGTTCTCCTCACCGGAGGCCGGCGGGTACGACTCCGTTCCCTGGAACCCGTCAAAGCCTCGCACGACCTCGTTGGTCTTCTCCTGCCAGCGCTTGTATTCGTCATTCCGTCCCGCCCGGACTTTCTGGGAGATCACGACCGTTGCGCTACCGCCGGGGTCACGGCTTGCACGGGTACTCATGCGGAGTAGTCTAGTTCCAAAGGGAGTTATCGGACAAATGGGGGAAAATTACCGCGGCGGGCGGAGGTTCTCGAGATGGGACACAAGGAGTTCATGGCCGAAGCGGTCCGACTGGCCACCGAGTCCGTCGAAAACGGCTGGGGCGGGCCGTTCGGTGCGGTGATCACCAACGACGGCGAGATCATCGCACGGGGGCAGAATCGTGTCCTTCTCACGGCCGACCCGACCGCGCACGGTGAGGTGGAAGCCATCCGCAAGGCCGTTCAGCTGTTCAATCCGGAGGCACCCAGTATTTCCGAGGGGTATCAGGACGCGTACACCCTGAAGCTGGTGCCTCGACCCGAGGGTTCCCCCGACGTCGTGCCCGAGCGTGCTCGCATGCTGCAGGGGTGCACGATCTACACCAGTGGCGCTCCCTGCCCGATGTGCATGAGCGCCATCTACTGGTCCCGGATCGATACCGTCTACTACAGCTGCGACTGGAAGGCGACTCGGGAGATCGGCTTCGACGACGTGTTCCAGTACGAAGACTTCGCGAAACCGCCGGACCGGCGGAGCATCACTCTCGAACAGCTCCACCCCGAGCTGGGGGCCGCATCCTACGAGGCATGGGTGAACAAGGAGAACAGGCACCCGTACTGAGAAGCGGTTCGGAACGAGAACCCGATCACTGCATCGTGGTTGTCCGGGGGCGAGGACCGGGTGGCCGACGTCCTGCCGCTCGCTCGAGGAGAGCGGCAGGACGTCGGCCGTTCGCGTGAGACAGGTGCTACGCGGGGCAGGTACTACTTGGGCGGACGCATGTTCCCGGTGCCCATGTTGCCCTGCTGCTCGATCTGCTCCTGCAGCTTCCGTGCCTTCTCCTGGAGCCGCTGGCGCTGCTCAGGGTCGGTGGTGCGCTCTGCGGCCTCGTTCATCTGCCGGGCCTTGTCGCGCAGCTGCTGCGCACGGTCACCGGATTCACGTGCAACGCTCATCATCGCTCCTTGTGCGGTTGGGAAGAGCGGGCTCCATCAGAGAACCAGCGCCGCCGGTTCACCGCACCTTGGATCATCACTCAGCGTCACCGTGTGCCGAGAGGGTGGTACGGCGCTGGCATGATCGGGGGCATGAACGAGAGCATCATCGCCGCGTGTGACGGGGCATCGAAGGGCAATCCGGGGCCTGCGGCCTGGGCGTGGGTCGTGGCCGATGCGCAGGGGCGACCGGAGCGCTGGGCAGCGGGGCCGCTGGGGACCGCCACCAACAACGTCGCCGAACTCACGGCACTGAGCGAGCTGTTGGAGTCCACGGACCCGTCCGTGGCGATCGAGGTGCGGATGGATTCGCAGTACGCGATGAACGCCGTGACGAAGTGGCTGCCGGGGTGGAAGCGCAACGGCTGGAAGACCTCGGCCGGCAAGCCCGTGGCCAACCGCGACCTGGTGGCCGGGATCGATGCCCTGCTGACCGGCCGGACCGTGAACTTCGTCTACGTCCCCGCCCACCAGGTGGACGGGGACCCGCTCAACGCCCTCGCCGACCAGGCGGCCAGCGAGGCAGCGGTAGCGCAGCGGCCGGCCGGCACCGCGCACGGTTCGCAGCTGCCGAAACCCGCTCCCGCCCGGGCGACGGAGGGGCGGAGCAAGGGTGCGGCTCCGACGAAGAAGGCGAGGAGCGCGGCACGCCCCGCACGCTCCGGCGGAACGATCCGGGCGCGGTTCGCCGGTCGCTGCCACTGCGGAAAGCCGTATGCGGCCCAGGAGATGATCGCCAAGAACCCGAACGGCTGGGGCCACCCGGAGTGCCGCACCGCGTCCGCCTGAGGCGCGGCTCCGTCGGGCCCCCACACCCGGTGCGGGCCCGACGGGTGCGGATCGTCCGCCGGAGCACGCGATGTGGCCACGCGGAACACGGCCCGCGTGCCATGATGCGGCTCCGACGGCGGTGTCCGCGGCGCACCGCCGACGCCGCCGGGGCAACAGGGACACGCTGGGGGGCGTATGGAAAGCACGGGCACGGTTCTGCGTGAGTTGCGCGGTGCGCAGAAGACGGCCAAGGGGGTGTCGCTGTACTCGCGGTACGTGAATCGTCCGGTTGGGCGGGTGTTCGCGGCAGGCGCGTATCGTCTCGGGCTGACGCCCAATCAAGTGACTTTGCTCAGCGCGGCATTCACCTTCGCGGCGCTTGCCTCGGTGGCACTCGTCCGGCCGTCCTGGGGGCTCGCGGTCACGGTGTACGCCGGTCTCGCCGTCGGCTTCGCCCTCGATTCGGCCGACGGTCAGCTGGCCAGGCTGACCGGCCGGGGAGGCCCGGACGGCGAGTGGCTGGACCATGTCGTGGACTGCGCCAAGATGATCCTCGTACACACCGCTGTGCTGATCTCGTTCCAGCGGTTCTCCGTTCTGCCGTCCGACGGCTGGCTGCTCCTGCCGCTGGGCTTCCTGTTCACCGCCGTGCTGACCTTCTGCGCGGGGCTGTTGCGCGAACAGCTGGGGAGGGCGGCCGCGCGGCCCGCCCCGGCGGACGGCGCCCCGGCCCCGGTGTCCCGGGGGCGGGCCGTGGCACTGCTGCCCGCCGACTACGGAGTGTTCTGCCTGGTGTTCCTGCTGCTCGGCGACGGGACCGTGTTCCGCATCGGCTATGCCGCGCTCGCCGTCGTGCACGCGCTGTTCCTCGTGGCGTTCCTCGTCAAGTGGTTCAGGGAGCTGAAAGCGCTCCGGGCTGCGGACTGACGAGGGAGTCCAGTGCCCGGCGCAGCTGGGTGCTGGACGTGTGCACGGTGTACGGGAAGTAGACCACCTCGACGCCGACCTCGGCGAAGTCGCGCTCCAGCCGCCGGCCCTTCTCCGTGTCCCGCCAGTCGTCCCCCTTGAAGATGACGTCGAACCTGACCTGCTGCCAGGTGTCGACCTTGTCGGGCACCGTCTCGACGAACGCGGCATCCACATAGCGGACGCTGCGCACGATCTCCAGCCGCTCCGGCAGCGGAATCACCGGCTTGTGGCCCTTGGCGAGCGCGGCCATCTCGTCCGAGACGACTCCCGCGACGAGGTAGTCGCACTGACTGCGGGCATGCCGCAGGATGTTCAGGTGCCCGATGTGGAACAGGTCGTAGACCCCCGGCGCGTAGCCGACCCTGTGCACCATCCGTTCTCTCCCCCCACGGTGAACGTGATGTCCGTGTCCCGCAGCAGTTTGTCCGGACATGGCATCCGGTGGAGCGGGATATCGGTATCGGTGTTGATGGTGCAACGACCTTACTGTGAAGACCACTTGCGCATCTCGTGAACGGATAAGCTCACTTTTGGGGCTGTTCCTTGGGGGAACACAGATGTTCCGGGGGGAAGGCGAGCGTCCATGTCCGATGCCGACCGTCACACACCGTTCGAGGGCCGTACGCTGCTGGTCGTCTCGACGAACTACGCGCCGGAGCTGACGGGCATCGGTCCGTACGCCGCGCAGCTCGCCGAGCACTGGGCCGCGTCCGGGGCCGAGACCCACGTACTGACCGGCATGCCGCACTATCCGTCCTGGCGGACCGAAGCCGGGTACCGGGGTGTGTGGCGGGTCACCGAGCACCGGGCCGGGGTCACCGTCCACCGGCGAAGACACTATGTGCCGACCCGGCAGAGCGCCTTGCGCAGAGCCGCGTTCGAGGCGACGGTGCTGGGGCACGGACTGCTGTCGCCGCCCCTTCCGCGCCCGCCGGACGCGGTGGTCTCCCAGATGCCCAGCCTCGCGGGCGGCGTCATAGGGGCCCGGCTGGCCCGCCGCCGGCACGTCCCGTACATACCGGTCGTGCAGGATCTGATGGGCGCCGCTGCCGCGCAGAGCGGTATCCGGGGCGGTGGCCGGGCAGCGGCCGTCGCCTCGGCGGCCGAACGTTACGCGCTGCGCGGCGCCGCTCTCGTCGGCGTCATCCACGAGACGTTCGTCCCGCGCGTCACCGCGTACGGCGTGGACCCGGGACGCATCCGTCTGGTCCCCAACTGGTCACATGCACAGGCGCCTTCGGCCGACCGCGCCCGGACCCGCGCGAAACTCGGCTGGAGCGAGGGCGCCCCCGTGGTCCTGCACTCCGGGAACATGGGGCTCAAACAGGGCCTGGAAGTCCTCGTCGACGCGGCCCGGCTGGCACCGGGGATCCGCTTCGTGCTGATGGGGGACGGGAACCAGCGTGCGGCACTGCTGGGGCGCGCGGCGGGCCTGCGCAACCTCGATTTCCTGCCACCGGCCGCTTCCGAGGAGTTCACCGACATCCTCGCCGCCGCCGATGTGCTCGCGGTGACCCAGCGGGCGTCCGTGCTCGACATGAGCGTCCCGTCCAAACTCACCTCGTACTTCGTCTCGGGCCGCCCCGTCGTCGCCTCGGTCGCCGACGGGGGCGGCACCGCCCAGGAGATCCACCGGTCCGGCGCCGGGATCCTCGTCGCACCGGAGGACCCCGCCGCGCTGCTGTCCGCCGTACGCAAGCTCGTCGAGGCACCGGTCGAGGCGGACCGGCTCGGCGCCAACGGACCACGGTACGTCGCACGACACCTGAGCCGGGAGGCGGGCCTTGCCCGCTTCGACGCACTGCTCACCGAGGTCCTCGCGGACGCACAAGGGAGACGACGCCGATGACCCAGCCGATCCGCGCCCTGGAGGACCAGGACGAACCCGCGCTGCTGAGAGACCAGTTCCGCCAGCTCCTGCGCTACCGCGCACTGCTCGCCTCCGGTGTGGTCCTCGGACTGCTCGGCGGCGGCTGGCTCGCCCTCAGCGGCGAGGAGAGCTACACGTCGACGGGCGAGGTCGTCGTACGTTCCGCCGCCTCCGACCCCTTCGCCGCAGGCGCCTCCGCCGACAAGGGCATCAACATCGGCTCCGAGCGGCAGACCGCCGTCAGCGACACCGTCGGCACCCTGGCCGTCGGGTCCCTGGCCAGGCACGGCGACCGGGTGGAGGTCGGGACCCTGTTGTCCGGCCTCCAGGTCACCAACCCGCCCAACACCCTCGTGCTCCGCTTCTCGTACACCGGCCGCACCCCCGCCCTCGCGAGGGCGCGGGCCCAGGCGCTCGCCGATGCCTATCTGGAGATCCGCCGACAGCGCACCGAGGACAGCATCGCCAACATGGTCGACGGCTACCGCGCCCAGTTGAAGCCGCTCACCGAACAGCGCGACCAACTCGCGGAGCAGGCCGGCGGGAGCAACGACGTGACCAGCGCGCGCGCCAACCTCGTCGTGTCGATCTCCGAACTGAGCAGGAAGATCTCCGAGTTGCGCGCCCTGGACACGACCCCCGGCTATCTCACGAAGAAGCCCGTCGCGCCCACCGAGCCCACCGGTGCGGGACTTCCCCTGCTGCTGGGACTCGGCGGCGTCGTCGGCCTCGCGCTCGGGCTGCTGCTGTCCTGGGTACGGCTCGTCTTCGACCCGGCCGTGCGCTCCACCCGGGAGCTGGTCCGCTCGCTCGGCGCCCCGCTGCTCGGCACCCTGCCCAGGGAGCGGGCAGCGGCGGGCGCACTGCTCGCCATCGGGCGGAGCGGGAGCCGGCTCGCCGAGGAGTACCGGGCGGTCGCCTTCCGGCTCGCCTACGATCCGTCGTTCGCTCAGCGCCGCAGACTTCTGGTCACGTCCCCGCGCGGGGCCGGCGACGCGCCGTCCGCCGCCGCCGTCAACCTGGCCGCGGCCTTCGCCGAGATGGGGCGGGACGTACTCCTGATGGAGGCCGATCTGCGTACCCCGTCCCTGGCCAGGGCCCTCGGTCCGGCCGTGCAGGGCGCCCGGCCGCGCTGGGCGACGGAGGGCGAACGGGCCTGGCCGTCGGACGGCCGGATGAACGTGGACGTCCCCGGAGCGGGCGCCTTCACCCTGATAGCGGGCCGGCGCACGGACAACGTGCCGCGGGCCCTGACCTCCGCGCCCGTCGGACGGATCGTCGCCGAGGGCGACCGGCCGGGCGCCGTCGTCATCGTGCTGGCCCCGCCCGTGCTGTCGTACGCCGACGCCGTCGCGCTGATCGACCGGGTGGAGGGTGTCGTGGTGGTCTGCGACCCCCGCGAGGTGCACCGCAGCGACCTGGAACGAATCCGCGAGATCATCGGAGCAGCCGGCGGCACCGTGCTCGGCGCCCTGCTGCACCCCGGCCGGAACCGCCACGAGCGCCGGGCCCGCAAGCAGGCCGGCAAGCGCCGCGCGGGCGGTGACCGGCCCGGCGGGGCCGAAGCGGGCCACGGCCCCGAGCGCACCGGTGACCCCGCCGAGACCCTCGGCCTGCGCACCTTCGACCCCACCGCGGGACACAGATGAAGGCGCGGACCGCGATCCTCTGCTCGGTCGCGGACCAGGGCGTCGCGGCGCTCACCAACATCCTGGTACTGGTGGCCGCCGCCCGGCTCTCCACTGTGGCCGACTTCGCCCGCTTTTCGGCGGTCTATCTCGTTTTTACGGTGCTGCTGGGCGTCTTTGGCGCCTACATTGGGCAGCCGCTCGTCCTGCGGCGCGGCGAGAGCGACGAGGTGGGCGGCGCGTGCCGGTCCGCGGTCACCTTCACCCTGCTCGCCTCGGCCGTGCTCGGCGCCCTGCTCGCCGCCGTCTGTCTGCCGCTGCCGGGTGCCACCGCGCGTGCCCTGATGATGCTGGGACCGGTCCTGCCGGTGGTTCTGGGGCAGGACACCATGCGGTACGCCTTCTCCACCCTGCACCTGCCGCACCTGGCACTGGCGGGTGACGTGCTCAGACTGGCCTGTGTGCTGGGCGCGTTGGCCATGGAGCCCCACCTTGCCCCGGCCGCCCGGCTCGTCACCGTCTGGGGACTGTCCGCGCTGCCGGCCCTGCTGCTGTCGGCCGCCCTGCTGCACCGCAGAGTGGCCGGAACACCGCTGCGGCTCACGGTCCTGCTGCGGCGAGGGCATCTGGGGCGGCGCTTCGTGGTGGAGTTCGGCGTGGGCAACGCCACCAGTCAGCTCTCCGTACTAGGACTCGGTACGGTCGGCAACCCGCTGGTGGTCGGCGCCCTGCGGGGCGCGACCACCCTCTTCGGACCGCTGAACGTGCTGTTCACGTCGGCCACCGGCTTCGGCCCGCCCCTGCTCGGACGGCTCTCCTCCGAACGACGCAGGGTACGTGCCACGGCGACGCTCGCCGCCGTCCTGGCCGCCACGGCCGCCGCCTGGGCCACCGCACTCGCCCTGCTGCCCGACGGGATCGGCCGCCATCTGCTCGGCGACACCTGGCCCGCGGCGTCCGCCCTGCTCCCCGCGACCGGCAGCCAGTACGCGGCGATGGCCGTCGGCACCTGCGGACTGCTGGCCCTCCGGATGCTCGACCCCCGTACCACGCTCTCCATCCAGGTGGTCTACTCGCTCGCCGCCGTCGCCTTCCTGACCGGCGGCTATGTGCTCGGCGGGGTATCGGGCGCGGCCTGGGGCCTGTGCCTGGGATCCGTCTGCAAGGCGGTGGCCACCTGGGCCCGGGTGGCCCGGCTGTGCCGCCGCACCGCGCAAGACCAGGCGCCCGTCAGCGCGGGCGCCATCCGTTCCGGCTCCTGAAACTGGTGACCAGCAGCAGACACAGGGCCGCGATCGCCAGCTTCCCGACGGACTGCAGCAACGGCCCGCGCAACAGAATGAAGCTGTACCCGGCGATCAAAGGCGCGGCAATGGCCAGAACGCTGCCGGGGCCCGGGCCGTCCCGGGAGACCGCGCGCGCGTAACGCCGGTCGGTGCGCGCCGCGGCGTACCCGATCAGCGCGAACGCGCCGACCATGCCCGGAGCGCCGAAGTCGACCCAGAGCTCGGTCCACAGCGGTGCCGACAGGTTGGTCATGTTCATCCCCATCCACTGGCCGACGCGCACCCCCGTGTCCTCCGGCTTGCCGCTCCACACCGACCGGGGCACGAAGAAGAGGGCGGAGGCTGTCAGTTGACGCCCATAGGTGTGGCCCCGGGTATCGACCCAGGCGATGGTGTTGGCGAACATCACCGCCTGGTCGTAGTCCTTGGTGGTCAGCGGCTCGAAGACCGACGACGACTCCATCGGCCGGTACCCGGCGCTGTCGTAGCGGAACCGGTCCGCATACGGGAACAGCACCAGAGCCCCGACCACCCCCATCGCCAGCACCGACCGGTACATTGCCGCACTGCTCGGGAAAGCGGTGAACAGAAGCGAGACCAGCACCGTCAGGAACCAGTAACGGGCATTGGAAATCGGATTGTTGACGATCACGTTGAGGATCAGCAGCGCACACCAGACGAGAACCGTCGAGGGGGATCGCCGGGCCCTGCCCGAGGTCACCAGCCGGCGTGTGCAGAAGAGCAGCGCCAGCAGCGCGGGTACCGTACCGAACCCCTTGAGGAACGCCGATCCCACGTTGGACTGGGCCGACGTCACCCCGCTGACCGCGACCGAGGCGCTGATCTCCTGCCGGCTGGTGAAGAAGATGGCGGGCCCGCCGAGCTTCACGATGTAATAGCCGCTCGCCGCGAAGGCCAGCACCATCAACAGCCGGAGCCGCACCCGGTGCGCTGTTGCCGGACCGCTCCCGGACCGCGCGGTGGCCCGGCGGCGCAGCGGTCGCCGGGACGCCAGGAGCGCCCCGAGGTCGAACGCCGCACACCCCACCAGGACCAGCGCGATGGCGGTCACCAGATCCGACCGCGGCCCGACCATCGGTGTCGGGGTCTGCCCGATGACCACCTGCGCGAACGGCGCCACCCCCATCGCGATGTACACGAACATCCAGAAGACGCCCTGCAGCAGGCGGCGCCGCGTGGACAGGATCATCGTCGCGAGCCGGGCACCCGCATAGCAGGTCAGCGCGAGTTGCAGCCAGTACGCGGTGTCCCGGACGCCGGTGCCCGGCTGCGCGGCGATCACCGCGGGCAGGAAGCAGACCAGGCCGAGGATGAGAGGCACGGCGAGGGCGCGCGACAGCATGGCCCACGCCAGGGGCTTCGCCGACGGCTGGACCGGGCCTTGCGGGCCGTGCTCCGGTACGGGGGCGGACGGCGCCGCCTCGTGCACGGACGTCATCTGCCCCCCCGTTCCGTGGATCTGTGAACACTCTAACGAATCAACCCACTTGGGGGGTTTGGATGACTATTCTGTAAAAGACCGGCCGAGACCGAGGGGGACTCTGGTGAAGATCCTGCACGTCGTCACACTGCACACCCCGGACCACGCGTTCGGCGGCCCGACAAGGGTGGCGCTCAACCTGTCGAGGGTCCAGCGGGCCGACGGCGACGACGCCCGCATCATGGCGCTGGGCGACGGCTTCGAGGGGCGGCTGCCGCGCGAGGTCGAGGGAGTCCCGGTCCATCTCTTCCGGGCCCGTCATCTGCTCCCCATGTTCGAGGTCAGCGGAATCACCTCCGGCGCGCTCCTGCTCGCCGCCCGGCGCATGATGCGCGGCGCCGATCTCGTCCATGTCCATCTGATGCGCGACCTGGTGACGCTCCCTGCCGCGCTGCTCGCGCTGGCCTCCCGCACACCGCTGGTCGTCCAGACCCACGGCATGGTGGACCCGACCGAGAAGCGGGTCGCCCAGCTGACCGATCTGCTGGGTGTACGCAAGGTGCTGCGCGAAGCCGACGCCGTGCTGCATCTGACCGAGAGGGAACGCCTCGATGTGAACGCCGTTGCCGCCCCGGTGCCGTTGACCCGCACCGTACGGCTGGTCAACGGCGTACGGCCGCAGGAGCCGAAGCCCGCCCGCGAGCCGGGGCGGCCGCCGACGGTCCTCTTCCTGGGCCGGATCCAGGAGCGCAAGCGTCCGCAGGACTTCGTCGCCGCGATGCCGACGGTCCTGGCCGAGCACCCGGACGCCCGGTTCGTGCTCGCCGGCCCCGACACCGGAGCGTTGCCGGAGACTCTCGAACTCGCCCGCGAACTGGGAGTGTCGGGCTCCCTCGACCACTTGGGTCCGCTCGGCCACGAAGAGGTTCTGGCTGCGGGGCGGCAGGCGGATGTGTACGTACTCCCGTCGATCGAGGAACCCCTGGCCGTCTCGGTCCTCGAAGCGATGTCCGTCGGCACCCCCGTGGTCATCACCGGCACCAGTGGCCTCGGCCCCGATGTTGCGAAGGCCGGGGCGGGCAGGGTGATCGACAGCAGGGTCGGCGAGGACGGGAAGAACGCGGCCAAGGTCGCCGGGGCGATTCTGGAACTCCTGGAGTCCGAGGCCAACGCCCGTGCCGGGAAGGCCGCGTGGAACCTGGTCAATGAGCACTTCACCATCGATGTCGTGACCCGGACCCTCCGGCGGACCTACGAGGACGTGGTCCGCCGGAAGGGCCGTTGAGACCGGCCGGCAAATGGGAGGCGGGCGTCCCCCAATTGCCGGCCGGTCCGGGTCAAACGGTTTTCCCCTCACGGGACTTGAGCGCGATCTGCCAACGGTAGAAGCTCATTGCCAGCGCGAAGTCGAAGCCCGCCCGCCCGTCCAGGAAACCCCGCCGGTACACATACATGTACGCGAACGACACCAGGGGCTTGAAGGGTGCTTTGTGGAACAGCCGGCCCTGGCGTGATTTCACCTTCCGCACCTGCTCCTTGACCTCGGGATGCTGCTCCAGCCAGGCCTCCCAGTCCGAATAGCGGTTGTGCCGCTCGAACCAGGCGGCGACCGGATCGAGGTCCTGGTGCTCGATCGGGTTGCGGAGCGAGCCGGCCGACTCGGCGACCGGCTGGTAGTGGCCCTCGACCTCGCCGATGCCCGGCGCTTCGAGATCCCCGACCTCCGGATATCTGCAACGCGTACGGTCGGTGAGCGACCGCTTGCGGATGGTGTAGCCGTGCCGCAGCCGCTTCCCGGAGAACCAGTACCCGAGCGGTATGTCGTACGCGGCCGGCTTCGGCGCGCCGGGATCGGCGAAGAGCTGCCGCAGTTCGGCCAGCAGACCGGGGCTGAGCCGCTCGTCGCCGTCGAGCAGCAGAATCCAGTCCAGGTCCGTGCGGACATGGTCCAGGCACCACTGCTTCTTGCGCGGATGGCCGCCGTCCCAGGTGTAGTCGATCACCTCGGCCCCGCACTCCTCGGCGATCTTCGCCGTGTCGTCCGTACTGTTGGAGTCCACGACGACGACCGCCTCGAAGTGGCCGAGCACCGAATTCACCGCCTCGGCGATGTTCAGCCCCTCGTTCTTCGTGGGGATCGCCACGGCTATCGGCAGCTTGCTCATCCGTGCTCTCCTTCGGGCAGCCAGGCGTAGCAGCCTGTGGAGGTGAAGACGCGGGCCGTCTCCGGCACGGTGATCTCGGCCCTCTTTCCGGAGGCGGCGGAGCCCGACACCAGGTTCTTGCCGTTCGCCCCGGTGATCTGCCAGGTGCAGTTCCTGGTGGGAGTCACGTCGTGGTACCGGCCCGGCCGGATCTGCTCGTCCTTGTACGTGCCGTCCGCGTACCCCTGCGAGGCCTCCCGCACCAGCTCCTTGTGCTGGGTGCAGAGGTGCTCGACGGCGGGCTGCGCATCCGCGATCTCGCCCGTCACGATCGCGCCGACCGCCGTGTCCCGGTCGACCTTGACGAGGTACGTGAGCTTGTCGCAAGTCTCCTGACCGGTCTGGAGCACGGCCGCCGGGTCCATGCCCTTGGGCACGCGGTCGACCAGGTACTCCTTCTGCTTCTTGTTGAAGGAGCCGGTGGCCGGGGTGAGTTCATCGGTGGGTGGTTTCGGTGGCTCGCTCGTCCGCGGAGCCGAAGGGCCGCCGGACGCGACGGCTCCGGGACCGGAGGAAGGGGCCGTGACAGGGGCCTGGGTGGCGGCCGGCCCTTCATTGCCCGCCGCCTTGTGCCCGCCGGAGGACGAGCCGCAGGCGGCCAGCGCCGCCGTCAGTACGACGACGGCGGCGCCGGCCGGGAACGGATACCTCATCCGCCGGTCCTCAGGGCGTAGTGGGCACTTACCTGCGAGCTGCTGAGCGCGGTCGGGTAGACGGCGGTCTCGTCGATCTGCCCGGCGAAGAAGTTGCTCGTCGGCTGGTTGGGCCAGTTGTTCAGGTTGTCCCCGCCGACCCGCCAGTAGCCGCTGTAGTTCTCATTGCCCGTGTACAGGGTGTTCGAGGCGCGCAGCTGCCCGTCCACGTACAGCGCCATGCCGCCGGTGCCCTGCGTGGCGACGACATGGTGCCAGGCGCCGTCGTTGTAGGCGGCGGGCGTTGTGATGGCCTTGGTTCCGCCGCTGTAGACCCCGAAGTTCAGCCGCCCGTCATTGCGCATGTACACATGCTTGTCGTACTGGTTGCTGTTCTGCATGGTCACGTTGCCGAAGCCGATGATCTTTCCTCCCTTGGTGGTGGTCGTCTTGATCCATGTCTCCACCGAGAACCTGGTGGGCTGGGCATGACGCTTGTTGCTGTACGCGTACTGGTTCGATCCGTTGAAGCCGATCGCGGTCGAGCCGCCCGCGACAGCGGCCGGAGTCTGCCGGTACGCCGGGGAGTTGCGCAGGAATCCGTTGTCCAGCCCGCTGCCGGTGTCTGCGGCGAAGGTCGACGTGCCTTCGTCGTACCGCCAGTACAACGAAGCACCGTCGGCCAGCACCCTGGCGGGGTACTTCTCGGCCGTCGACGCCACGGTGGCGGACAGGGCGGGCGACTTGGCGCTGGTGTTGGTGCCGTCGCTCGCGCTGATCCGGTACGAGTGGGTCTCACCCGCCACCACGTCCGTATCGGTCCACCTCAACTGTGGGCGGTCCCAGAACAGCGAGTACCCCGTCGTGGTGTACACCGGGGTGCTCGCGCCGTCCTTGTAGATCCGGTACGTGAGCTCGCCGTCGTCGGCGTCGAAGCTCGTCTGCCAGTTGACCTCCACCTTGCCCGGGGCGACGGTGGACAGACTGACGTTCGGTACCCAGGGCGCCCCGGTGTCGGGGCCGTCGGCGAACCGGGTGAGGCCCTGCTGCGCGGAGCCGTTGACGGTGGTGAACTCGCCGCCCACCCACAGATAGTGATGGCCGCCCTTGTCGGTCTGCGCCATCACTCGCGGTCCGACCGGCTCCCCGATGCCGTCGTTGGTGTCCGGGAACCAGGGGAGCAGCTTCGGGTTGTCGACGGACTGGGCCAGCAGATGCCTGCGCGGCTGGTCCGGGAACTCGCCCATGCTGGCACAGTCGTGTGCGTGACTCCCGCTGTACAGAACGCCGTTGTGTACGAGAACGGCCTGGGTGGCGCCCAGGCAGGTGTCCCGCCAGCGCTGTTCGAAATTGCTGAGGTTCAGTGCGATCCGGCCGTCGAAGACGCCGCCCCCGGTGCCCTCGTTGGCGGTGTAGAAGCCGGTGGCGTCGGTGGTGATGTCCTGCACCGTGGACGTGTTCGGGATGAAGCCCGCCGGATAGCTCTTGGTCACGGCCCCGGTCGTGGCGTCCACCACGGCCAGCGCGTGCGAGGTCGTGCCGTTGACGGTGAAGAAATTTCCGCCGATCAGCACGTGCTTGCCGTCGGGCGTCAGCTCCACGGCCCGGCCGATCTCGTCCGCGTTGGCCGTCCACGGCTTCAGTGCGGCGCCGGTGGTGACCGCGGCGAACTTGTTCCGGGTCTGTCCCGCCACCGTGTTGAAGTCACCGCCCAGGTAGACGGTGTCGGCGGTGACGGCCAGGGCTCGTACGGTCGCGGAGACGGAGACCTTGAAGTCCTGGCGCGGGGTGCAGGTCGCGGTGTCGATCGCGGCGACATTGCTCACCCCGACCCCGCTCACCGCTCCGAACTGCCCGCCGACGTACAGGGTCTTCTGGTCGGGCGAGAGCGCCAGGGCCCGTACGGTCGCCGTCCCCGACGAGAGCGTGAAGGACAGACTGCAGCCGGTCGGCGCACCGGTCGCCGCGTCGAACGCGGCGAAGTTCACCGCCGGCTGTTCGGAGGTTCCGGCGGCCGCGCCCGGCGGCCGGACGGTGGAGAAGGTCCCGCCGGTGTACACGACACCGGCGTCCGACGCCGCCATCGACCAGACGATGCCGTTGGTCTGCCAGGTGGTGAGATCGTCCGCGGTCAGCGAGACCGGTGGGGTGAGGGCCGCGGCCGGGGAGCCCCCGGACACGGCGGCGGTCAGTGTTCCGGCGAGCAGGCAGAGCGCACCGGCCGTAGCCCATGCCCTCCTGCGTCCGGTGGGTCTGCGCCCCGTACTTCCGTTCATCAGTCAGCTCCGAAGGTGAGAACGAGCTGCGGCCCTGAGAGAAGCTCACACAATGGGCGCCCGGCTCGCGACGCCTGGCACGCACCCTCGCTGCGTTGCCGAAACGCCCTGGTAGTTCCTTCCCCAAGCTCTTGAAGAGCAGGGGAGGCCCCATCCCAGGACCTTCCAGCGCCTTGCGATCGCACGCACCAGACGCCGCGAGCTGATCGGACTCCCATCCTGTGAGCTCCTCTGAGACCGCGGTTTCTGCCTCGTCCGGCCGGCGGCGGAGACGGTCCTGTCCGCTGCCGGTCGGGGCGAGTGGGTGGTCCGGGCCGGGGGCCCGGACCGGTGCGGACACGCTCGGGTCCACCGGGCAGCCGGTGGAAGCGGAGATCGCGCCCGGGTCGGTCCCCGGCGGGGCCGCCAGCAGCGGCAGCCGGGTGCTGTGGGTGACCGCCGGACCGGCCGGTGTGCCGGTCCGGCCGACGAACAGGTACGGATGTCTCACCGGTCCACCCGCACGGCCGCTCCGGCGAGTTGGTCGGAGAGCTGGCGGATGTCCGCCTCGACCATGATCCTGGCGAGCTCCTGCGATTTCACCGCCGGTTTCCAGCCGAGCAGTTCCTCGGCCTTGGCGGCGTCACCGATCAGCGCGTCGACCTCGCTGGGACGCTCGTACTTGGCGTCGTAGCGGACGTGCTCCCGCCAGTCCAGGCCCGCGTGGGCGAAGGCGTACTCCAGGAACTGCCGGACGCTGACGCCCTCGCCGGTGGCCACCACATAGTCGTCCGGGCTGTCACGCTGCAGCATCCGCCACATCGCGTCGACGTACTCGGGTGCGTACCCCCAGTCGCGCACGGCGTCGAGATTGCCCAGATGGAGATGGGTCTGCAGACCCGCCTTGATCCTGGCCACCCCACGCGTGATCTTCCGGGTCACGAAGGTCTCACCGCGGCGCGGGGACTCATGGTTGAAGAGAATCCCGTTCACCGCGAACATCCCGTACGCCTCACGGTAGTTGACGGTCGCCCAGTACGAATACACCTTGGCGACGCTGTACGGGCTCCGCGGATGGAACGGCGTCTTCTCGTTCTGCGGCGGCGGCGTCGCGCCGAACATCTCCGACGACGACGCCTGATAGATCCGGGTGTCGATACCGCTCGCGCGGACGGCCTCCAGCAGCCGGATGGTGCCGAGACCGGTGATGTCACCGGTGTACAGCGGGGCGTCGAACGAGACGCGGACGTGCGACTGCGCACCCAGGTTGTAGACCTCGTCCGGCCGGATGTCGCGCAGCAGATTCACCAGAGCGACCCCATCGGCGAGGTCGGCGTGATGCAGGACGAACGAACGGTCGTCCTCCTCCGGTCCCTGGTAGATGTGGTCGATCCGCTCGGTGTTGAAGCTCGACGAGCGGCGTATCAGTCCATGGACCGTGTACCCCTTGTCGAGCAGCAGCTCGGACAGGTACGAACCGTCCTGTCCGGTCACGCCGGTGATGAGCGCGGTCTTCGCCACGACTACCCCCTCTGTGTTCGCCTGAAAGGCTGTTGGTTCACACCGGAATTTCGGAATTGAGCGATCTGTGGCAAAACATCACCGCGGTCCGCGGCTGCTGGCACAATCCCAGCCATGACGACTGATCTCCCCGGCCCTCCCCAGGAATCCGTCCGCCCCCTCCTACGACCCGGTGCCCGCATATTCGTCGCGGGCCACCGCGGCCTGGTCGGCTCGGCGGTCGTACGCCGTCTCACCGCCGCCGGACACGAGGTGATCACCCGCGATCGCGACCACCTCGATCTGCGCGACGCCGCGCTGACCGAGGCATTCCTTCGCGAGGCCCGTCCGGACGCCGTGGTGCTGGCCGCCGCCAAGGTCGGCGGAATCATGGCCAACAACACGTATCCGGTGCAGTTCCTGGAGGACAATCTGCGCATCCAGCTGAGCGTCGTCGCCGGAGCGCACTCCGCCGGGGTCGAGCGGCTGCTCTTCCTCGGCTCCTCCTGCATCTACCCCAGGAACGCCCCGCAGCCGATCCCCGAAAGCGCCCTGCTCACCGGTCCGTTGGAGCCGACCAACGAGGCGTACGCACTGGCCAAGATCGCCGGGATCGTGCAGATCCGGTCCTACCGCCGGCAGTACGGCGCCGCGTACATCAGCGCCATGCCCACCAACCTCTACGGTCCGGGCGACAACTTCGACCTGGAGACCTCGCACGTACTGCCCGCGCTGATCCGCCGCTTCCACGAGGCGCGGCGGTGCGGCTCGCCCGCGGTCACGCTCTGGGGCTCCGGCAGCCCGCGTCGCGAGTTCCTGCACGTCGACGATCTGGCCGACGCGTGCCTCCTGCTGCTGGAGCGCTACGACGGCGACGAGCCCGTCAACATCGGCTGTGGCCAAGACCTGACGATCCGCGAACTCGCCGAAACTGTCAGGGATGTGACGCGATATCAGGGCTCCATCGCGTGGGACACGTCGAAGCCCGACGGCACCCCGCGCAAGCTGCTCGACGTCTCCCGGCTCACCGCCCTCGGCTTCGCACCGCGCATACCGCTGCGCGACGGGATCGCCCGTACGTACGCGTGGTGGCTGGAGCGGCGGACCGCACAGCTCTGAGCGGAGCCGACCGATCCACCGGCACGGGCCGGCCGCCGCAACGCGACGGCCGCCCGTCCCACCGACCTCGAACGGCCGGTTGCTGTCCCGCACTCTTCGCATCGACGGCCGCCGCTCTCAGTACGCCCCGCGGCCGTCGGTGACGGCGCGCAGCGTACGGGCCATGAGTCCCATGTCCGTGGCCACCGACCAGTTGTCGACGTACCACAGGTCGAGCGAGACGGTCTCCTGCCAGGACAGGTCCGAACGCCCGCTGACCTGCCACAGGCCGGTCAGTCCCGGCCTGACGGCGAGCCGCCTCAGCTCCCGCTCGTCGTAGCGGGACACCTCCTCCGGCAGTGGAGGCCGTGGACCGACCAGCGACATGTCGCCCCGGAGCACATTGAGCAGTTGCGGCAGCTCGTCCAGAGACGTCCTGCGCAGCAGACGGCCGATTCCGGTCACCCGGGGGTCGCGGCGCATCTTGAACATCGGGCCGTCGTTCTCGTTCGCCTTGATCAACTGCTGCTTGTGGCTCTCGGCGTCCACCACCATCGTCCGGAACTTCCACATCGTGAACGGCCGGTTGTGCCGCCCGTGGCGGATCTGGCGGTGGAGCGCCGGCCCGTCGGAGCCGAGCCGCACCGCCGCCCCGATCAGGGCCAGCAGGGGTGCCAGGGCCAGCAGACCGAGTGCGGCGCCGATGCGGTCCACCGCGGCCTTCAGGACCACCTGCGGTCCCCGGCGCAGCGGCGGTGCGACGTGCAGCAGGGTCAGCCCGGCGGCGACGGCCGGCCGTATCCGGCCGGCCGCGATGCCCGAGAGTTCCGACAGCACGGAGAGTGGAAGCCCTCCGTCGTGCAGTCCCCAGGAGAGCCGGCGCAGCCGCTCCTCGGAGAGCTGCGGCCCGGGTACCACCAGAGCCAGGTCGGCGTCATGGGCGAAGGCGCCGCCCAGCACCGTCGACGCGTCGTCGTCGGCCGGTGCCGGTGCGAGCCGGCCCGGCACCTGGACCTCGCACTCCAGCGGCGCGGTCCCCACCGGTATGGCGGCCACGACCCGGTACGGGTGATCCGCACGGGAACCCAGCAGCCGCACCGCCCGTTCCACTCTCGGAGCCTCGCCCACCACCAGCACCCGCCGGACCGTCCGCTGCCGCCGCAACCGCCGTACCCACCACGCGGTCAGGCTCGCGGGCAGACCGGGCAGCAGTGCCACGACCGCGGTGGCGGGATCGACCGCGTCACCGGTCATGGTCCGCAGCACGGCGAGTACGCCGATGAGCAGCAGCCAGTCGCCGGCCGTGGTCAGCACCCCCGGCGGATCGCCCGGAGACCGGCCCGCGTACCGGCCGCGCGCGGCCCGTACACCCGACCACGCGAGCGCGGCCACCGCCGCGGCGACCTCGGCCCGCGGCTGCCCGCCCGCCCACAGGACGAGCCATGCCGGAATTCCCAGGCCGAGCAGTTCGGCGCCGATGATGACCGGCAGGCGCCGGCCCGTCCGTCTCTTGGCCGCAGCCGGTCCCGAACGTTCGCGCTCTTCGGTCGGCGCCCTCCACGGATCGTCAAGTACTTTGCCACGAGGCCGATTTGAAGCAGTCCGTGGACGCGGCGCTCCCGCCAGTCCCACGGGTCCTGATCTGTCCGAATCGGGTAGCTCGACATGCCCCATGAACCCCCCAGTCACAGTTGCATCGCCACAAACGGGACGCATCCGCCGATCCCATGGACTGACGGATGCGCCCGCGCTCGGTGCACGATATCCACACACGTGCCCTTTCGCTGGAGTTCCAGTGAAGTTCAGACATGCGCACTGACTCTGAACTCGTCCCGTTCCGCGCCGGATCGCTTGGTCTGTGGGTGACTGTTCGCATTTGGAGGGTGCCGGAATCGGATGGTGTGCGGACATGTAGGTCACCAGTTGCATGGTTTCACCAACAGGCTCGTCCGGGAGGATGCACCGTCGGGATCAGGACACCCGGCCGGTCACGAGAGCGGGGACGTGCGGTGACTCCCGTAGAGAAGAACCGGGCCGGAAACATCACCTTCGGAGCACGGCAGCCGAGCACCCGCGCTCCGAGGCCGAGCTGCGGAAATCGGTGTCCGCCGCGACCGAGGTGCACGCGCTCGGCACCCGGCATCCCTTCAACACCGAGGCCGACACCCGGGGTTAGCTGGTGTCCGTGGCGGGGCTGCCCCGCAGGATCGAGATCGACCGCCAGGCCGGGGCCGTCACCGTCGCCGCGGGGGCGCGTTTCGGGGAGTTCGCCGACGTACTGCACGAGAACGGGTACGCCCTGCACAGCCTGGGTTCGCTGCCGCACATCTCGGTCGCCGGCGCCTGCGCCACCGGAACGCACGGCTCCGGACGCGGTAACAGTTCCATAGCGGGCGCCCCCCCGGACACTGGAGATGGTCACGGCCGACGGCCGGACCGTGTCACCGGGGCGCGGCGACGCGGATCTTCCGCAGCCGTGGCCCGGCCGTCCGGGGGAACGAGGTCAGAGGCCGTCGGGCTCGTCGTCGGGCCGGGGCGGCCAGCCGCCCGGGGACCGTCCCGGCGCCAGCCGCTCCATCACCTCGGCCAGCTCCTCACAGGCACGCTGGATTCTGAGGCGGATGTTGCTCTGCTCGGTGACGACGGCCGAGAGCAGCAGCGCGGTCAGGGCCACCGAACCGTTGAACACGGCGAGATTCACCATCACATGAAGGACGGTGTGGCCCTCGAACGGCCCCACACCCTGCGTTCCCGCGGCGACCGCCAGGACCGACACCAGAAAGGCGCACGGCGCGCTCCCCGCCAGCCGAAAACGCAGAGCCGCCCAGATGATCAGCGGAAACACCAGGTAGATCATCGCCAGCGAGGTCCTGGTGGCCAGCAGCGAGACCGCCACGGAGGCCACCGCCAGCGCGCTCGCCTCGATCCACCGGTCCGTGGCCCGCGGCATCCGAACCCCGCGCAGCACGAGCAGCAGCGGGGTGACCACGAGTACGCCCGTCGCGTCCCCCGACCACCATGCCGTCCAGACCGGCCAGAAACCGCTCAGCGGCAGGTTGTCGTCCACCACCAGCATGCACGTGCCCACGGTCGCGCTGATGACCATGCCCGCCAGCGCGCCGAGGAACACCAGCATGACTCCGTCGCGCAGCCGGTCCAGCTCCGTGCGGAAACCGGCCCTGCGCAGTATCAGGTACGAGCAGACCGGAGCCAGGGTGTCGCCCGCCACGACGACGACGGTGATCGGCGAGGCCGAGCCGCTGAGCGTGGCGATGACGGACAGGGAGCCCAGTGCGATACCGGGCCAGGCGCGCAGCCCCAGGAAGAGCAGGGCGCCCAGCGCGATGCCCGTGGGCGGCCAGAGCGGGGTGACGACCGTGCCGTGGACGGACACCCCGCGGACCAGACCGAGCCCACCGGTCAGGTAGTAGGCGGCGGCGACGGCCAGGACGCGCAGTACGGACGAGGCTGTACCTATCGTTCTCTCGCTGCTGGACACCTTGCTGCGGATCACACATCTCATCAGACACCGACCCGGACCGGTGCGGCTGTCTGACACGCTCGTCCCGTACCCGGGCGTCACCACTCCCCGCAGGGAACCGCCCCGTGGCGCAGGACGAGAACGGCGGCGTCGTCCTGGTGTCCGGTCCGCTCCGCCGCGCGCAGAACCGCGTCGGCCAGCTCGTCGGCGTCGCCGGCCACCCGGGAGGCCGCGAGCCGCGTCACCGCGTCCAGCCCCTCGTCTATCGGGAACGAAGGACCCTCGATCACCCCGTCGGTGACCAGGACGAACACGCCGGGGCTCGTCAGGCGCCGCCGGGTGACCGGATAGCGCTCACCCGCCCGGATCCCCAGGGGCAGGCCGCCTTCGTCGTCGGTGAGACCGGAGAGCCCGTCGGCGGTGGCCCATACGGCGGCGACATGCCCGGCGCGGGCAGTGTGGAGCTCCCGGGTGACCGGGTCGAGGCGGGCAAAGGTGCAGGTCGCGAAGAGGCCCGAGTCCACCGAGAGCAGCAGATCGTTGGTCCGGCCCACGACCTCGCCGGGATCCGAGGCGGTGGCGGCTATCGCCCGCATGGCGATGCGGATCTGGCCCATGAAAGCGGCCGCCTCGACGTCATGGCCCTGTACGTCCCCGATGGCGAACGCCAGCGCGCCGTCCGGCAGCACGAACCCGTCGTACCAGTCACCACCGATGTCCAGTCCGCTGCGGGCCGGCGTGTACCGGGCAGCCGTCTGCAGCCCCGGGAGGGCGGGCAGCGCCGAAGGCAGCATCTCCCGCTGCAGCACCTCGGCCAGTTCCACCCGCGCCCGGTGCAGCTCCACCTCCTGGCGGGCCCGTTCGGTGAGCTGCTGCAGAGTGGTGAGCAGTTCGCCGGCGCTTGCCGCACGGGGAGGACGACGCCGGTTCATGGGCGGCTCCGCACTCGGGGGAAATGACTCCCGCATCCTATTTCGGCGCTGCGAGCCCCGCAGGACGAGAAGCGGCGCCGTGATCACGGCAGGACGATCCGGAACGCGCGGACGGGCCCGGCCGGGGGGATGCTGGTGGCAGGACCGCGTCGTGGCGGCGCACGGAGTCCGCGCGCGGTCGCAGGAGGTGCGCGATGACTCGCACGCTGGAATGGAAGGTCCGGGTAGGCCTGTCCGAGGAGGACGGTACGACCAGGGCGGAGGCGGTGCTGGACACCGGCTCGGAAAAGCTCGTGGGTCACGGGGTCGCCCGCTGCAACCCGCAGGACGTGGACGTCCCCTCCATCGGCGACGAACTCGCGGCGAGCCGTGCCATGAAGGACATTGCCGCGCAGCTGATGAAGGCCGCCGACCAGGAACTGGAATCGGTCGGCGCCGGACCCGCGACCGGGCCCGTCGCACCGCCGTACGCGTGGTCCGACACCACGGCCTGAGCCTTGCACCGCACCGGCCGCCGTGCCACGAGGGCGAAGCGGGCGCGGGCAGGACGGCACACATCCGGGCCTCGGCGGAGGTGGCCGATGCGTGAGATTCTTCCGGCGCTCAGCCGCTGGTACGCCGCCGGGGAGCCGTTCGGGCTCGCCACCGTCGTCGCCGTCAGCCGCAGCGCGCCGCGCGGCCCGGGGGCGGCGATGGCCGTGGGCCCGGACGACGAGGTCGTCGGCAGCGTCTCCGGGGGTTGCGTCGAGGGCGCGGTCTTCGAACTGGCCAAGGAGGTCATGGAGACCGGCCGTGCCCAGCTCCGTACCTTCGGCTACAGCGACGAGGACGCCTTCGCCGTCGGTCTCACCTGCGGCGGTGAGATCACCCTTCTCGTACGCCCCGTGACGGCCGCGTACGACGTCTCCTTCGGTGAACTCGCCGCATCGGTCGCCGCTCGACGGCCGGTGGTGGCCGCCACCGTGACCGACGGCCCCGCCCCGCGCGGCGCCGCCCTCGCCGTCCGGCCGGACACCGTCTCCGGCTCGCTGGGCGCGAGTGGACTCGACGCCGCCGTCACCGCCGACGCCCGAGGGGAACTCGCCCAGGGCGCAACCGGCTTGCGGCACTACGGCCCCGACGGCGAACGGCGCGAGGACGAGGTCACCGTGTTCCTCCAGTCGTTCGTCCCGCCGCCCCGGATGCTGGTCTTCGGCGCGATCGACTTCGCCGCGGCGGTGGCCCGGATCGGGGCGTTCCTCGGCTACCGCGTCACCGTCTGCGACGCCCGCCCCGCCTTCGCCGACCCCCGCCGTTTCCCGGACGGTGCGGAGGTGATCGTCGACTGGCCGCACCGGTATCTGCGTGGCACGGAGACCGACGCACGGACCGTGATGTGCGTACTCACCCACGACCCGAAGTTCGACGTCCCGCTGCTGGAGGTGGCCCTGCGCACCCCGGCCGCGTACATCGGGGTGATGGGCAGCCGACGGACCCACGAGGACCGCCTGGCCCGGTTGCGCGAGGCCGGTCTCGGCGAAGCGGAACTGGCCCGTCTGCGCTCGCCCATCGGCCTCGACCTCGGCGCGCGCACCCCCGAGGAGGTGGCCGTATCGATCGCGGCGGAGATCGTCGCACTGCGCTGGGGCGGCACCGGTAGCCCGCTCACGGAAACGTCCGGGGCGATCCATCGGTGAGCGACAGGCTCTCAGCCACCCTGGCCGAAGTGCCGCTCCACGATCGCCGCGGCGTCGGTGCCGCGCGGCAGGATGCCGTACTGGTGGCCACGCTCCTCGCCGAGCCGGGCGGCGACGAACGCCTCGGCGGCCGCAGCCGGGGCATGACGCAGCATCAGCGAGGACTGCAGAGCCAGCGCCATGCCCTCGACCGTCGCCCGGGCGCGGGTCTGCGCGGCGAGCGGGTCGCGCAGGTCCTCGGCCAGCTCCCGGCGCACCCGACGGATGTGGCCGTCCAGCACGGAACTCGCAGCGGCCGTGGTCTCCAGCTCGGCCCAGAAGGCGTCCAGCGACTGCGGGGTCCTGGCGATGCCCCGCAGCACATCGAGGGCGATGACATTGCCGGAGCCTTCCCACACCGCCATCACCGGCTGCTCGCGATAGCGCCGGGCCAGCGGCCAGTCCTCGGTGTAGCCGTTGCCGCCCAGGCATTCCAGCGCCTCGTAGGCGTGGTGCGGACCGCGCTTGCAGATCCAGTACTTGGCCACGGCGGTGGCCAGCCGCCGGAACATCGCCTCGGACTCGCCGCTGTCGGCCTCGTACGCATGGGCCAGGCGCAGTGAGGTCCAGGTCGCGGCCTCCGTCTCCAGTGCCAGATCCGCGAGGACCGCCGTCATGGCCGGCTGGTCGACCAGCCGGGCACCGAACGCGCTGCGGTGGTGCGCGTGCCAGATCGCCTCGGACACCGACTGGCGCATGCCCGCGGTGGTGCCGAGCACACAGTCGAGCCGGGTGTGGTTGACCATCTCGATGATGGTGGGGACACCGCGGCCGGGCTCGCCGACCCGTACCGCCCAGGTGCCGTCGAACTCCACCTCGGAGGAGGCGTTCGACTTGTTGCCGAGCTTGTTCTTCAGCCGCTGGATACGGACCGTGTTACGGGTGCCGTCGGCCAGCACACGCGGCACGAGGAAGCAGGTGAGCCCGGCCTCGGCCTGGGCCAGGACCAGGAACGCGTCCGACTGCGGGGCCGAGAAGAACCACTTGTGACCGGTCAGCAGGTGGGCCCGGCCCTCGGGGTCGCAGGCCAGCGGGACGGCCC
This sequence comes from Streptomyces sp. NPDC111516, assembly GCF_055635345.1. Classification (NCBI taxonomy): domain Bacteria; kingdom Bacillati; phylum Actinomycetota; class Actinomycetes; order Kitasatosporales; family Streptomycetaceae; genus Streptomyces; species Streptomyces sp. NPDC111516. The sequence goes on from NZ_JBVKBV010000018.1 coordinate 109,271, forward strand.
GCGTGGTGTTGGCGCGGACGTCGGAGCCGCCCTGCTTCTCCGTCATCCCCATGCCGAACGTCAGCCCCGACTTGCGGCCCGGGGCGATCGGCCGGGGGTCGTACGAGCGGCTGAGCAGGCCCGGCAGCCAGTCCCGCCCCACGTCCGGATCGCGTTGCAGCACCGGGACCACGGCATGCGACATGGACATCGGGCAGGCGTGGCCGGGTTCGATCTGGGCGAACAGCATGAAGGAGGCCGCCCGTGCCACCGCCGCTCCTGGCTTCGGGTCGGCCCAGCCCGCGGTGTGCGTGCCGTGGTTCACCGCCGAGCCGATGACCTCGTGGTACGCGGGGTGGAAGTCGATCTCGTCGACGCGGTTGCCGTAACGGTCATGGGTGCGCAGGACGGGCGGTGAGGTGTGGGCGAGCTCCGCGTCGTTCTGGAACCGCTCGGAACCGACCAGGGTGCCGATCTCGTGCAGCTCCTTCTCGTGCCAGGCCGCGCCGAAGGCCCGGACGGCCTCCGCGAGCGGCGGATTGGTGCCGTACTCGTCGAGACCCTTCCTGGGCGGGGCCTGGTTGGTGACCTCGTGGGTGGGGTGCGGTGCGGGGGCGTCGGGCCGGAGGCCGGTCCGGTGCGGGGTGAGGGTCATCGCGGGTTCCTGTCCTGGGGAGGTGGGCGGGGCGGCGGGGAAGCGGGGGAGCCGGTGCGGCCCGCGATCAGGTGCCGTGGGCTCCGACCGCTCTCAGACACAGCGTGGTGATGCCTGCCACGACCGGTTCCGGGTCGGTCCGCCCGCTCACCGGTGACAGCGGGCCGAGCAGTGCCTCGCTGACCGCTCCGATCACGGCGGCGGCCGACAACCGAGCGTTCTGCGCGGGAAGGTCACCCGAGGCGATCCCTGCGGCGATGGCCGACTCGGCGAGGGCGTGATAGCCGCGCCGGTACGTCAGTCGCTCCTGCTCGACGAGCGGATCGACCGGTTCGGCCAGCAGCGCCCAGGCCGTACGCGGGTTGCGCAGCGCACGGTACGCGAAGACCTCGACCAGCGCGCGCAACTGCTCGTCGGCACCGCTCCGCGCCCGCACCGCCTCCCGCACCGTGCCGAGCTCATGACCTGCGACATGGCGGAAGACCGCCGCGAGCAGTTCCTGCTTGGAGGCGAAGTGGTTGTAGACGCTGCCAGTGGCGACACCGGCCCGGTCGGCGATCGCGGAGATGCCGGCCGCCGCGTACCCGCCCTCGGCCAGCAGCTGCCGTGCGGCTTCCAGCAACCGTTCGCGGTGCGCGAGCCGGGTCGCCTCCGTGCGGGCGGTGGGGCGGTAGGCCATGATGTTCTGAACCTCGATTCATATCTTTCTCTGTCACTGAACCACTGTTGTCCGCACCGCGCAACGGCCCTGCCGTAGAACTGTCGTTCTCGTTTCCGCGGCTGAGGGAACGGGGGTTCAAAGCTCTCCGGACAGCGGCTGTTACGGAATTCCCGGGCGGCTCGCGCGGGGTGCGTGCGGCCGTGCGTCCCGAGCCCGGGATCACCGCCGGCTGCGCCGGTGCGGCGCCGGGCGGGTGGATGTAGCGGGCAGTGATTGACAGGTACTCGGACGGCCGGGATGCGTGCCCGGTGCAGGCGCGTGTGACGGAAATGTCCGTACTTCGTCACACGTATCAGGGCGCCTTCCATGACTCGGGTCACCGGGCCACAGTGTGCGTTCTCGGCAACAGGCCGGGACCGAACAACGCTCGGACCGCAGGGGTCCGGGCCCGTATCCGAGGGGTTTTCATGTCCCGTTTCGCACGGCGGTTCACCGCCGCCGTCCTCGCTTCCGGTGCTCTGGTGGCGGCCGCCGCACTCCCGGCGATCGCAGACGAACACGACCACGGGCGCGGTCGCGACCGCGGCCACGGTCACGGTCACAGCCGGACCGACGAACGTCCGGCGGTGGTCCTGGGCGAGATCCAGTACCACAGCCGCGGTCGCGACGACGGCTCCAACCGCAGCCTCAACGGCGAATGGGTCACCGTCACCAACACCGGCCGCCACTCGGTCAACCTCCGCGGCTGGACCCTGAGCGACGAGAGCCACCGCACCTACCGGTTCTACCTGCGCCTGGCCGGCCGCTCCTCCGTGCGCGTGCACACCGGAATCGGCCGCGACACCGACCGCGACGTCTACCAGGACCTCCGCAGGTACGTCTGGGACGCCCGCGACACGGCGACACTGAGGGACGCGAACGGCCGCCGAGTCGACTCGAAGTCCTGGGGTCACGACCGCGACGACTACGACGGCCGTAACCGCCACCAGGGCCGCGACCGCGACCGCGACCGCGACGACTACGACCGCCGCAACGGTCACCAGGGCCGCGATCACGGAGGCAGCGACGACCGCGGCCGCCGTCACCACCACGACGGTCGCGACTGACCCGACCGGCGCCCGCTCCCCGTCCCCGGAACGGCCGCCACCGCCCTGATCGCGGCGCCCCGTGGCCAACCCGGCCACGGGGCGCCGCACTTGTCGGCGATCGCCGGAACGCCGCGCCGGACGGACTCAGGCGTTGAGGGCCGCGGAGACGACGGCCTTGGCCTCCTCCTGCACCCGACCGAGATGGTCGCTGCCGAGGAACGACTCGGCGTAGATCTTGTAGACGTCCTCCGTGCCCGAGGGGCGGGCGGCGAACCAGGCGTTCTCGGTGGTCACCTTGACGCCGCCGATGGGCGCGCCATTCCCGGGCGCCTCCGTCAGCGCGGCCGTGACCGGTTCGCCGGCCAGGGTGTCGGTGGTGACCTGCTCGGGGGAGAGGCGCCCGAGAACCGCCTTCTGCTCCCGGTCGGCGGGGGCGTCGATCCGGGCGTACGCCGGTTCGCCGAACCGGGCGGTGAGCGCGGCGTAATGCTCCGACGGCGACTTGCCCGTCACCGCGAGGATCTCCGAGGCGAGCAGCGCCATGATGATGCCGTCCTTGTCGGTCGTCCACACCGATCCGTCGCGGCGCAGGAACGAGGCGCCGGCCGACTCCTCGCCGCCGAACCCGAGCGATCCGTCGGCCAGTCCGTCGACGAACCACTTGAAGCCGACCGGCACTTCGACCAGTTCACGGCCGAGACCGGCGGCGACCCGGTCGATCATTCCCGAGGAGACCAGCGTCTTGCCGATGCCCGCGGTGGCCGGCCACTGCTCGCGGTGGGAGTACAGGTAGTCGATGGCGACGGCGAGGTAGTGGTTCGGGTCCATCAGCCCGGCGTCGGGTGTGACGATGCCGTGCCGGTCGGCGTCGGCGTCGTTCCCGGTCGCGATCCGATAGCGGTCGCGCTGCCCGATCAGTGAGGCCATCGCGTACGGCGACGAGCAGTCCATCCGGATCTTTCCGTCCCAGTCCAGCGTCATGAACCGCCAGGTGGGGTCGGTCAGGGGATTGACCACGGTCAGATCGATCCGGTGCTGTTCCGCGATCCGGCCCCAGTACGCGACCGACGCGCCGCCGAGCGGATCGGCACCGATCCGCACCCCGGCCGAGCGGATCGCGTCCAGGTCGAGCACGGACGGCAGATCGGTGACGTAACTGCCGAGAAAGTCGTACGTCCCGGTGGTCGACGCCGCCCGTGCGCGGGCGTAGGGCAGCCGACGTACGTCCTTCATGCCGGCCGCGATGATCTCGTTGGCGCGCTCCTGGATCCAACCGGTGGCCTCGGACCCTGCCGGACCGCCGTTCGGCGGGTTGTACTTGAACCCGCCGTCGCCGGGCGGGTTGTGGGACGGAGTGACCACCACGCCGTCGGCGAGCCGCGAGGTCCGGCCCCGGTTGTGGGTGAGGATGGCGTGCGACACCGCCGGGGTCGGTGTGTAGCCGTCGGCCGGATCGATGAGCACCGTCACATCATTGGCGGCGAACACCTCGATGGCGGTGATCCTGGCGGGTTCCGACAGTGCGTGGGTGTCGGCGCCGAGGAAGAGGGGCCCGTCCGTGCCCTGCCGCGCCCGGTACTCGCTGATGGCCTGGCTGGTGGCGGCGATGTGGTCCTCGTTGAACGCGGTGGCCGTGGAAGTCCCGCGATGGCCGGAGGTACCGAACGCCACCCGCTGGTCCGGCACGGACGGATCCGGGTGCAGCGTGTAATACGCGGTCACCAGCCGGGCCACATCGGTGAGATCCTCCGGCCGGGCCGGCTGTCCAGCTCGTTCGTGCGGCATCTGCCACTCCTCCGTATCGGTCGGTCGTTGCGGTCTTCCCCGCATCATTTTCGCGGGTGGCCCACGCCGGTCCGCGACTGCCCCGCCGTCGGCACCGGAGGCCGGGCTGCCCGGAGGTGCAGCGCAATTCCTGTGGAGGCGCCGCGTGGCCCCGGCATATGTTCGTCCACGACGAGGAGCGGTCCACCGCCCGACGGCGTCACCTGGCGGGACCGGGACGAACTGGGTTCCGGGCGAACCGGGTTCCGGACGAACGCAGGAAGAGAGAGACGAGAGATGGCACCGAACGAGTCCGCGCCCGCCGGCCGCGTCCTGTTGCGCGAGGCCACCGCCGAGGACGCGGGGCCGCTGACCCGGCTCTTCCTCGACTCCCGCGCCGCGTCCATGCCGCACCTCCCGAAGGTGCACAGCGACGAGGACACGCTCGCCTGGATGACCCATGTCGTCCTGCCCGGAACAACGGTGTGGATCGCCGAGACGGGGACCGGGGAGCTGCTGGGTTTCGCCTCCCTCGACGGAACCGAGCTGGAACACCTGTATCTGCGCCCCGACGTACGGCGTCGGGGCATCGGCTCCCTGCTCCTGGCCAAGGTGTGCGAGACCGCTCCCGACGGGCTCACCCTGTACGTCTTCCAGCGCAACACCGCCGCCCGTGCCTTCTACGAGCGATACGGATTCACCGCGGTCGAGTTCGACGACGGCAGCCGCAACGAGGAGAAGGAGCCGGATGTGAGATACCGGTGGACCGGGGACGGGCCGTCGGCAGGATCGCGGGTGCGCGAGGGCTGCGGCACAGTGGGCATATGGACGATCTGAATGCCCTCGCCGACGAGCATCTGGCCGTGGCCCGCGCATCCGCGCACGGCCGCAGCGCCCACCGCCTGCTGCATCAGGAACCCCTGCGCCAGACCGTCATCGCGCTCGCCTCGGGCTTCGCGCTGGACGAGCACAACGCACCCGCCGCGGCCTCCCTCCAAGTGCTCCGCGGCAGGGTGCGCCTCACGGCGGCCTCGGGCGATGTGGAGCTGAGCGCCGGTGCGCTCCAGCCGGTTCCGCAGGAGCGGCACGGACTGCTGGCGCTGGAGGACGCCGTGGTGCTGCTGACAGCCGTCAACGAGTGACGGAGGCGGTACCGGGACGTGCGGCGGAGGCCACCCGGACGCGCTCCAGAACCCACAGGACGAGGCTTCCGGCGGCCAGCGAACCACCCAGGAGGCAGATGCCGCTCCAGCCCGCCCGCGACCAGACCACCGAAGCCAGGGAGGCTCCGGCCGCACCGCCCAGGAAGAACAGCGTCATGAATCCGGAGTTGATCCGGTTGCGGGCCTCCGGGCGGAGCGCGTAGATCACGGTCTGACCGCTGTTGAGCCCCGCCTGCTGGGCGATGTTCAGCGAGATCACCCCGACCGCCAGCCACAGCAGCGAGGACTCGCCGGCCAGCAGCGGCAGCCACGAGAGCGTGAGGAGCGCGGCCGCCGTGCCCGACACCGCCTGCACCCTGCCGCGGTCGCTCAGCCGCGCCGCGATATTCATGCCCACGACACCGATGACGCCCACCAGCCCGAACAGTCCGATGGCGGCCGCGTTCCAGTGGAAGGGAGGCCGGGTCAGCAGGAATGTCAGCGCGGTCAACTGGACGCTGTACGAGGCCATGGAGAACGCGCCGATGGCCGCCCGCCACCGCAGCAGGGGTTCCCGCCGCAGCAGGGCCAGCGTGGAGCGCAGCAGTCCGGTGTACGGCATGGTGGCCGCGTCGCGCGGCCGGGACAGCCGTGGGAGCCGGTTGTGCAGGAGTATCGCCATGACGGCCATGAGCAGCGCGTTCACCCAGTACGCGGTCCGCCAGCCGCCGAGCTCGGACAGCGCACCGGAGGCCAGTCGTCCGAACAGCCCGCCGAGCAGGACACCGGACATGACGACACCGACGATCCTGCCGCGTTCGGCGGGAGCCGCGAGGGCAGCCGCGAACGGCACTACGACCTGCGCCCCGACGGAGGTCAGCGCGATGAGCAGGGTCCCGGCGATCAGCAGGGGGCCGGTGGGGGCCGCGGCCGTCACCAGGAGGAAGAAGGCGGTGAGCGCGAACAGGATCACCGCGAGCCGTCGGCGGTCCATCACGTCCCCGAGGGGAACGAGCAGGATCAGGCCCAGCGCGTACCCGGCCTGCGCGGCGGTCACGATCAGCCCCGCCGCGGTGACACCGATGTGCAGGTTCACCTGGATGACGTCGAGCAGCGGCTGCGCGAAGTAGTTTCCGGCGGCGGAGAGCCCGGCGGCGAGAGCCATGAGCAGAACCAGGCCGCGCCCCGGCGCGGGCGGATCGGGGAGCGTGCGCGGGACGGCGCGACTGCGGGTCCCGTGTGTGGAATGAGCCATGTCCCTCACCCTCGAGGATCCACCATCCATGAGTCCAACACATGTTTTTCATTCCATCGATCGTGGTTCACGATGGATGGATGGAACTTCAGCAGATGCGGTACGTCGTCGCGGTGGCGGAACTGGGGAGCTTCACCCGCGCCGCGAAGAGGTGTCTGGTCGTCCAGTCCGCGTTGAGCCATCAGATCGCGCGGCTGGAGAAGGAGCTGGGGGCCCGGCTCTTCGACCGCACCAGCCGTCAGGTTCGGCTCACCGCGGCGGGCGAGGCGTTCCTGCCGGAGGCCAGGCAGGCGCTGGACGCGGCGGAGCGGGCCCGGGCCGAGGTCGCCGCCACGACGGGGGAGGTCCACGGCCGCCTCGCGGTCGGAGCCATCCCGACCATTGCCGCGGTCGACATCCCGGCCGCGCTGCGGGCGTTCCACCTCCGCTACCCGAAGGTGCATATCGTCCTGCGGGACGGGGCGAGCAAGGACCTGGTCCAGGAGGTACGGGACGGCACGCTCGACGTGGCGTTCCTGGGCGTGCTGCCGAGCTACCGGCCGAAGGGCGTGAGCGATCACGAGCTCGCCACGGGCGAACTGGTCGCCGTCGTCGCCCCCACCCACCCCCTGGCCGGGAAGGCGGAAGTGGGGCTGGAACGGCTGGCGAAGGAGATGTTCGTCGACCACCCCGACGGCACTGCGGCCCGGGCGCAGTCGGAGGAGGCGTTCGCGGCGATGGGACTCACCCGCGAGGTGGCGTTCGAGGTCAGCGGCACCGACTTCATCGTCCGGCTGGTCCGCAGCGGGCTCGGCATCGCCATGCTGCCGGCCGCCTTCGCGGCGGAACTGCCCGGCGTGCATGTGCTGCCGGTCCGTGATGCGCCCGCCCGCACGGAGCGGCTGGTCTGGAGCCGCTTCCGCCCCACCCCGGCCGCTGCGGCGTTCCTGACCGGGCTCGGTGTCGATACCGGCTGACGATTCCGTTCAGCCCTCCGGAAGTGCCCGGCGGCGAGCCAGGTGTTCCTCCTCGCCTACGACACCGGCGCCGTGCCGGTCCCTCACTCTCTGTACGAACGGCTGCCGCCCGGATCGACACGGAACACGGCCCGGGCGGTCGGCTACATCCTGGGGACCGCCGACACGGCGCGCTTCGTGACGGAGTTCCGCAAGCGGTGGCTGCCCCTCGTCGAGGACCGTTTCCCGGAACCGGACGGCCCGCCGCGCACGTCCAGCTAGCGCGTCGCCCGGGTGTTGCCCTGGAACCCGGAGCCGGTCTGCAGCCCGCAGGCCCACGCGCGATTCCTGCCACTCGTGGCCGACGCGCTGGAGTCGGTCGCCCACTCGCGATGAGGTACGCGGCCCCAGGGCGTCTCCGCCCGTGCCGATGCCCCGTACGGACGTCAGCGATCGCGCCGGGCGTCCCGGTTCGCGAGGCTGGCCAGGAGCGCCCCCGAGCCGATCCCGCACGTCCCCAGGAGCAGGCATGCAAAAGGACAAGCACCCGCCCTACCGTCCCGTGGTCTTCCGTGACCGTTCGGCGGGCTACGCCTTTCTGACCCGGTCCACCGCGTCGAGCGAGCAGACGATCGACTGGGACGACGGCAACAGCTACCCCGTCATCGACGTGGAGATTTCCGCGCAGAGCCACCCGTTCTTCACCGGGAAGGCCCGCGTGGTCGACTCCGAGGGACAGGTCGCCAAGTTCGAGCGGCGGTACGGGGAGGAGGGGCGGAAGGACGCCTCCTGACCCGTGTTCGGACCCGAGTCCCCCGGCCCTCCCCACAGGGCCGGGGGACTCCGTCCGTCACACCCCTTGATACCGTCCGCCCGTCGTAACCTGCCCACGACATCGAACTGACGCGCGCGACTGAAGCGCGTCACCGGAGCACGTCCGCCCCCGGCGGGACGCAGGGGGTATCCGAAGTGGCCACGAACAACGCGCGACTGCTGATCCGGGCCCGGGACCAGGACACCCTCGTCACCGCACTCCAGGAGACCCCACCCTCATGCTCGACAGACTCGACCTGCTGGTCATCGGCGAGTGCGTCGCCGACATCGTCCGGCTGCCGGGTGCGGCCGATCAGGTCCACCCGGGAGGCAGCCCAGCCAATGTGGCGTACGGCCTGGCCAGGCTCGGACACGGCACCACCCTGCTCACCCAGCTCGGCCCGGACGACAACGGAGGGCTGATCAGGGACCACCTGGCCGCTGCAGGGGTCGAGGTCCGCACGGACGGTGCCACGGCGCCCACCCCGTCCGCCGCCGTGACCCTGGACGACGGCGGCCGGGCCGCGTACACCTTCGAGATCACCTGGACGCTCGCCCCGGTGACCCCGGACCGGCCGCCTCACCATGTCCACACCGGCTCCATCGCGACGGTGATGGCACCCGGTGCGGCCACCGTCCTCGCGGCCGTCGAGTCGCTGCGGACGTCCGCGACCGTCAGCTACGACCCCAATGTGCGAGCCGAGCTGATGGGGGACCACGACGCGGCCGTCCGCAAGGTCGAGCGCTGCGTCGCGCTCAGCGACGTGGTCAAGGCCAGCGACGAAGACCTGGAGTGGCTGTATCCGGGTGAGGAGCCGGAGGAGATCGCCGAGCGGTGGCTCATCACCGGCCCGGCCGTCGTCCTCGTCACCCGGGGAGGCGACGGTGCGCTGGCCGTCTTCCCCGGCGGGCGGGTGACGGTCGACGCGCTTTCCACCGACGTCGTCGACACGGTGGGGGCGGGCGACGCCTTCATGTCCGGCACCCTGCACGCCCTCGCCACACACGGGTTGCTCGGTGCGGACGGCCGCGAACGGCTGCGCTCGCTCGACCGGGACACCGTGATTGATGTCCTGCGCCACGCGGCGGCCAGTGCCGCCGTGACCGTCGCCCGGGCCGGCGCCAACCCGCCGGACGAGACGGAACTGAAGGCGGCGCTCGCCCGGGGCTGAACACGACGGTGCCGCAGAGCCTGCTCCGAGTCCACCCGGGCCAGGCCCCGCTCGTCCCCCCACGTTCGTGACTCACCGACGAGGTCACCGGAGTCCGGGCACCGCCAGATGCGGCGTGCTGTCGTCGTCGAGGAACTCGATGGCGGCGAGCGCGCACAACGCGCACAGCGCGATCCACACGGTGACCAGGCCCGTCGGCCGGTCCCACGCCACCAGGACCGCGGCGGCCACCACGACCACCGTCCAGTTCAGCCAGACCCGGGCCCGGTGCACCCACCTGCCGACCGGGCCGCCGGTGACACCGGCCGCGTCCCGTACCGCACCGATGCCGTCGCTCCACATGGCCCTGACGCGGGTGGCGGCGTTGCCGGCACCCGTGAGCCACGCGGCGAGGGCCACCACGACGCCGAGCGTGATCACCATCCGGACCAGGGTGCGTGCCGGGCCCGCCAGGGCGTCGAAGACGGAACCGGCCGCCGGCTGCGACACCTCGGGCGGGAGACTGTCGAGATAGAACGCGCGGCCCAGCCACATGGCCATGGCGAGCACCGCGGCACCCGCCGCGACCGCGAGCGCCGTCGCGACCAGGGCGCGACGGCGGCGCACCGCGAGCAGCACCCCGCCCGCGGCCAGGAGCAGAGTGACCGGCGGCAGCCAGAAGCCGATGATCTGGAGGGCCCGGAACCCCTTCTTGGCCTTGCCGACCGCGTCGGAGGTCAGCACCGTGAAGTCGGTGTGGATCTCGGGGATCTTCGCGGCGATCGTCAGCCCCCGGTCGACGAGGCGTTTCTTCACCCGGTCGATCACGGGCGCCAGGTCGATGGTGACGGTGTCGTTCGCGAGCTTCACCGCCCCGTGGCCGCTGCCGGTCAGTGCCTTCAGCGTCGCGGACTGGGCGGCCCGGTTGAGACCGGTCCAGATCGTCGCGAAGGCGTCGCTCGTGACGAACTTCTCCACGGTTCCGTGGACGAAGGCCGTGACTCCCGTGGTGAGGGGGCCGCTCAGGCGCGTGAGCGCCTTGTCGACCACCGGCCGGTCCGCGGGGGCGACATCGGCCAGCAACGCCTTCACATCGAGGTGCTTCATGACGGCCCCGGTGACGCGGTCGCTCACCGCGGCCTGCACATGGGGATCGGATGCGAGGGGCGCCATCATCGCCACATAGTTGTCCGTGTCGCCGATCTGGTTCTTCGCCCAGGTGGACACGATGCTCAGCGGTGTGAGGACGGCCGCGACGAGGATGAGCAGCACGGCGAGGAACGAACGGGCCCGCAGCCGGTGCCGCGCCGGCGCACGGGCCTCCAGCGCCGACACCCTGGCGTGCAGCGCCTCCAGTTCCGGGCGCGCGTCGGGGGATTCTGACCGGTTGTCGTCCGCTTCCATTACCCAAGGGGATGCCGCCCCGGTGCGCGCAGCGCGGTGGACTGCTGCGGACGGGGGAACGCGCGTACCGGACGTGCTGCGCGGATCGGTCCACTCGGCCCATCGGTGACCCGTTCGGCTCAGTGAGCGCATCCTCGCCGGGGCGACTGCCGTTCGACAACCGGTAGACGTGATCGATTTCGGCGGAGGGGCGGAACATGGGGCGGGCGGACATGGGTGTCGCGGTGACGGGAATGGGGCTGGTGACTCCGGCGGGCGCGGACGAGCACACCTTCTGGGCGGGCCTGTGCGCCGGTGTGTCCGTGGCCCGGCGCTGTGACGAACTGGCGGGGCTGCCCGTCGACTTCGCCTGTCCGGTGGACGGGCTCGATCTGGACGATGCCGTCGGTGGCCGCGCGGTGTGGCGGATGGCACGGTTCGTGAAGATGGCGCTGGTCGCCGCCCGGCAGGCGGTGGCGGACGCCGGGCTGTCACCGGAGCGGTGGGACGGCGGCCGGGTCGGCGTGGTGCTGGGTGTCGGTGTGGGCGGGGTGTCCGCGCTCATCGACAATGTGCGCAGGCTGGACGACCAGGGACCGGACGCGGTGTCGCCGCTCCTGGTCCCGATGATGATGCCCAACGCGGCCGCCGGGGAGGTGGCCATCGCGTTGCGGGCGTACGGCCCGAGCCTGGCGCCGGCGACGGCATGCGCGTCCGGGGCGACCGCGATCGCCGTGGCCCGCGACTTGCTGATGAACGGCCGGTGCGATGTGGTGGTGGCGGGCGGCGCGGAATCCGTAGTGACTCCGTTGGTGGTGAGCGCCTTCGCGGGCATGGGCGCGCTCTCCCGGCGGAGCGGTGATCCGACCGGGGCATCGCGGCCGTTCGCCGCGGACCGGGACGGATTCGTGCTCGGTGAGGGTGCCGCCGCGCTCGTCCTGGAGCGGACACCCGCCGCGTACGCCCGCGGCGGGCGGCCGCGCGCCCTCCTGGCCGGTGCGGGCTCCGGCACCGACGCCCACCACCCCACGGCCCCGGCCCCGGACGGAGCCGGGCCGCGCAGGGCCGTGGAGGCGGTGCTGCACGAGGCGGGCTGGGCGGCCCAGGAGGTCGATCACATCAATGCGCACGGCACATCGACGCCGCTGAACGACGCGATGGAGACGGAGCTCATCTCGGACCTGTTCCCGCACCGGCCTTCGGTGACGGCGCCGAAGGGCGTGCTCGGGCACACCCTCGCGGCGGGCGGGGCGATCGAGGCGGTGGCCACCGTACTGACCCTGGAGCAGGGGCTCGTCCCACCGATCGCCAACCTGGACTCGCTGCCGGACGGGTTCGACCTCGACTGTGTGGTCGAGGAGCCCCGCACTCAGTACGTCGAGCGGGCGATCAGCCACTCCTTCGGCTTCGGCGGGCACAACGTCGCGCTCGCCTTCCAGCGCGTCGAACCGGACGGTCCGCGGCGGACGGCCCCCGGTGTCCTCGCCGTCGACTGAGTCGTTCTTGTCGCATGACCGCAACGATCGACTGCCCCTTCACCGAACCGTCCACGGACCTCCTCACCGCTGTGCTCCTCGGCGACAACTACCGCCGGGAGCATGGCTTCTGGCAGCGGCTGATCAGCACGGAACCGTTCCGCCGCCCGGAGCGCCGCACTCCCGAGGAGCGCCTGGGTCTCACGTACGAGCGGCTGCGCATCCTCAACGACTGCCTCGACAGCGGCGCCGGGCTCGCCGCCGACCCGCGCGCCCTCGCGGCCCTGCACGAATGGCTCGGGCCGGTCGACCCGGCACTGGCCACGGTGGCGGGCATCCACTACAACCTCTTTCTCGGCACCCTCCTCGACCACGAGGGCGACACCCGGCGCGACCTGTCGGACTTCCTCCGGCTGCGGAGCATCGGCACCTTTCTCTGTACGGAGGTGGCGCACGGCAACGATGTGGCGGCCGTCGAGACGGTGGCCGCCTACGACCGCGCACGCGACGGGTTCGTGCTGCACACCCCGCACGCGGGCGCGCAGAAATTCATGCCCAACACCAGTCCGGCGGGCGGCCCCAAGACGGGGCTCGTGGCCGCCCGACTGCTCGTCGACGGCACCGATCAGGGGGTCTTCCTCTTTCTCGTACCGCTCACCGATGCCGTACGGGCCCTGCCCGGTGTACGGGTCCGCAGGCTTCCCGCACGCATGGGGAGCCCGGTGGACCACTGCCTGACCTCCTTCGACCAGGTCTTCGTGGGCCGCGACGCGCTGCTCGGCGGGGACCACGGACGGATCGGCGGCGACGGCGGATTCAGTAGCACCGTCGGCAACCGGAGGCATCGACTCCGCGTGTCGATCGGACGCGTCACCTCCGGGAAGATCTCGATGAGCGCGTGCGCGGTCGGCTCCGCGCGCGCGACACTCGCCGTCGCCGTCCGCTACGGCGGTCACCGGTACATCTCCGGGCCGCGCGGCTCGCGGCAGGTACCGGTGCTCGCCCACCGCAGCCACCACGGCCCGCTGGCCGTGGCCATGGCCACCGTCTTCGCGATGAGCCTGCTGCACCGCCGGGCCCTGGACCGCTGGGAGCGGCGGGAGGACGGCTCGGGCGCGGGCCCGGAGGAGGCGGAGCGGCTGGTCGCCGTGGCCAAGGGGTGGATCACCTGGCGGGCCAGGTCCGTGATCGTCGAATGCCGTGAACGGTGCGGCGCCCAGGCGCTCCTGGAGAACAACGGCATGAGCGAACTCCTCACCGGAGTGGAGGGCGCCATCACCGCCGAGGGCGACAACCTGGCCATCCACGCCAAGGCGGCCGCGGAAATGCTCTTCGTCACCGAACCCGCCGGGCGCGGAACCCCCTCCGGCGGCGCACCCGGTGATCTCGCCGACCCCCGGTTCCTCGGCAGGCTCCTGGCGGCTCTGGAGGAGATCTGGTTCGGCCGGGCCAGGGCACGGATGGGGCGCGCACCGCACGGCGATCCGCTCGGGCGCTGGAACTCCGCGGCCGGGCCCGCCCTGCGCGGTGTCGAGGCCCACGCCCACCGGCAGGCGGCCGAGGCGTACGCGGACGCGGTGGCCGGTCTGCCGGACGGGCCCGCCCGCGAGCAACTCGTCACACTGCAACGGCTGTTCGCACTCGAGTGGATCGCCAGGAACAGCGGTGACCTGCTGGCCGCAGGTCACCTGACAAGCGATCAGGTAAACCGGCTGCCGGAGGCCGTGGATCAGCTCATCACCGCCGTCGCCCCACAACTGCCCGTCCTGGTCGACTCCTTCGCACTGCCGCAGGAACTGCTCGCCGACTGGCCCATCGCGGGGGTCGATTACGTGGACGCGTACGACGACCCGGCGGCCGCCTGGCAGCAGCACGGCGGCCGGACGGCGGCTCAGGGACCGCGATGAGGGCCATGACCAGGACCGGAACGGGCCCGCGGACCCATCGGGTTCGGGAGGCGGCCGGGGCCCTCGGCGTCCGGGTCGTGCTGCTCGCCTTCTGGGGTACGGCGGCCGTCCTGGCCCGTGGTGCGGACTCCCGCGGAAAGACGGTGCCGAATCGGTTCGCCACAAGGCGTAACTGGAGGCACGCCACCCAGTTGATCCGGCATCGGGACGATGCCCACACCGTCCCCGGCAGCCGTACCGAATGATGGAGAGGAAGCTCATGAGTGCGATTCATCCCAAGATCACCGAGGTGCTCACACACACCTTCAAAGTGCCCGCCGCCGAGATCCGCCCGGATTCCACGATGGACAGCCTGGAGATGGACTCCCTCGCCGTCGCGGAGTTCGCCGTCCTCATCAGGGAGACGGCGGGCGGCGACGAGGCCTTCGACAGGCTCCCCAAGGACGCCACCCTCGCCGACATCACGCGGTTCATCGACGCGACAGCGGGCCGCGGGGCGCCGGTGGGCGGCTCGGCACCGATGAGCAACGCCCGATGAACAAGCCTGCCATCGCCGTCACCGGCCTGGGAATGATCACTCCGGTCGGCAACGACACCGAATCCACCTGGAAAGGTGTGTGCGCCGGAGTCTCGCCGGTGCGTACCGTCGCGGCACTCGAAGGCTGCGCGATCGATTTCGCCTGCACCGTCGACGGAATCGATCTGGACGCCGCGATCGGCGGCCGTACGTCCTTCCGGATGGGGAGGTACGTCAAGTTCGCCGTCCTCGCCGCCCGGGAGGCGGTCGCCGACGCCGGACTCGACCCGGCGCGGTGGGAGGGCAGCAGGGTCGCGGTGGTCGTCGGCACCAGCAGCGGCGGCTCCGCCTCACTGACCGAGCAGGCCGTCGTACTCGAACGGCACGGACCGGATGCCATCTCGCCGTCGGGCATCCTGCTCACCATCCCGAACATGCCGGCGGCCGAGATCGCGATCCAGTTGCGGGCCACCGGTCCCAGCATGGCACCGTGCACCGCGTGTTCGTCCGGTGTCACCGCCCTGTCCGTCGCCCGCGATCTCCTGGTCACCGGGCAGTGCGACATCGCGATCGCCGGAGCCACCGAGTCGATCGTCTACCCGGCCGCCATGGCCGGGTTCGCCCGGTCCGGAGCCGCGGCCCGGGCACACGGCGACCCGGCCAGGCGGTGCCGGCCCTTCGCGGCCGACCGTGCCGGGCTGGTCATGGGCGAGGGCGCCGCCGTCATGGTGCTGGAACGGGCGGCCGACGCCGCAGCCCGGGGCGCCGGACCCCGGGCACTGCTCGCGGGCACCGGCGCCACCACCGACGCCCACCACCCCACCACCCCGCACCCGTCCGGCGCGGTCGCCCAGGCGGCCGTCGAAGCCGCGCTGCACGACGCGGGCTGGGCGGCCGAGGACGTCGAGCACATCAACGCGCACGGCACGGCGACGCCGCTCAACGACGCCACCGAGGCCGCCCTCATCGGCCGGGTCTACCCGCACCGGCCGCCCGTCACCGCCCCGAAGGGCGTGCTGGGGCACTGCATGGGGGCGGCCGGAGCGATCGAGGCCGGACTGACCGTCCTCACGCTCCAGCGCGGAGTCGTACCGCCGATCGCCAACCTGCACACACCGGCACCCGAGTTCGACATCAACTGCGTCACCGAAGAACCTCTGCGGCTGCCTGTCCGGCGCGCCATCAGCCACTCCTTCGGATTCGGCGGACACAACGCCGTGATCGCCCTTCAGCGTCCGTAGGCGTCGGGCGGGTGGTGCGACCGGGGGCACCGCCCGGCGTACCACCGGCCACACCGCCCATGAGCTGCATAGACGCTCGTGATAGCTTGCCGGGGCCAGTCGAACTCCATGTAGGAGTCAGGGAATCCGGTGAGAATCCGGAACTGACGCGCAGCGGTGAGGGGGACGGGCGGGGCCACGGCCACTGGGACCCACCCTCGGGTGTCCTGGGAAGGCGTCCCGTCCGAAGGAACCCGAGTCCGAAGACCTGCTGGCGGCTGCGACCCGGTACCGGGCGCAGAACTCCAACGGGCTCCGCGCATGGGCCCAGAGACGCAGAGGGACTCCGTGCCGTCCATAGCCAGCCCCGTCCGCACCATCGCCCTGCTCACGGCGGGACTCGTCCTGCTGACCGCCTGCGGCCGCGGAACGAGCAACTCCGCCGCGAAGTCCGGCTCTGCCGACGGATATCCCGTGACGCTGAAGAACTGCGGACGCACCGTCACCGTCGAAGCCCCGCCGCACCGCGCCGTCTCGGTCGACCAGGGGTCGACGGAGATCCTGCTGTCCCTCGGCCTCGCCGACCGGCTCGCCGCCACCGCGACCTGGACCGACCCGGTGATGAAGGGCCTGGAGAAGGCCAACGCCGAGGTCCCCAGGATCGCCGACAACCGGCCCTCGTCGGAGAAGGTCCTCGACCAGGAGCCCGACTTCATCAGCGCGTCGTTCGAGTCGACCCTCGCCAAGGGCGGCGTCGCCCCCCGCGAACAGTTCGAGGAACTGGGCGTCCCCACCTATGTCTCGCCCGCCGACTGCACCGGCAAGGACAACAGCGGCGGCGGCGACGGAGCCCGTATCGAGCCACTGACCATGGACATCGTCTACGGCGAAGTGCACGACCTGGCCAGGATGTTCGGCGTGCAGAAGCGCGGCGACACGCTCGTGGCGCGGCTGCGGGCCCGGGTGGAGAAGGCGACCGGGTCCATCGACGCCTCCGGTACCACTCTCCTCTACTGGTTCTCCGACTCCAAGGCCCCGTACCTGGCCGGCTGTTGCGGAGCACCTGGAGTCATCACCGGGGAACTCGGCGCGAAGAACGTCTTCGACGACACGCACGAGGAATGGCCGCAGATCAGCTGGGAGACCGTCGCCGACCGCAACCCCGACGTCCTGGTCATCGGTGACCTGACCCGCAAGGCACAGACCGCCGAGAGCGCCGCGAAGAAGATCGAATTCCTGGAGTCCAACCCCGCCACGAAGAACATGGATGCCGTCAGGCACCAGCGGTACATCCTGCTCAGCGGCCAGGCCATGAACCCGTCCATCCGGACGGTCGAGGGCGTGGAACGCGTCGCCGCCGGGCTGCGCACGTTCGGGCTCGCGCAGTGACGGACACCGAGCGGACCTGGGCGGAGGGCGCGCGGCGAGCCTCCCAAGGCGGGGACGGTGTACGGAAGCTGCGCGGCGGGGTCCTGTGGGCCTGCGGCGTCGCGCTGCTCGTGCTGTCCGTCGCGGTCGCCGTAACCATCGGCCCCGCCCGCATCTCCGTCGCCGACGTCTGGTCCACGGTGGCCGCCCACCTCGGCTGGGGCCGGACGCGGCTCACCCCGATCCGGGACGGCATCATCTGGAACCTGCGCATGCCACGCACCCTGCTCGCGGCGGTGTGCGGCGCCGGACTCGCGGTGTGCGGCACCGTCATGCAGTCCCTGCTCCGCAACCCGCTCGCCGACCCGTTCGTCCTCGGCGTCTCCTCCGGCGCGTCGACCGGCGCGGTCGTGGTCGTCGTCCTCGGGGTCGGTGGGGGAGCGGTGTCGATCTCGGCCGGCGCGTTCATCGGCGCACTGTGCTCGTTCGCCCTCGTTCTGCTGCTGAGCCACACCCTGGGCGGCACGACCGACCGGGTCGTCCTCTCCGGTGTGGCGGCTATGCAGCTGTTCTCCGCGCTCACCTCCTTCGTGGTAATGACCTCCGCCGACGCCGAGCAGACCCGCGGGGTGCTGTTCTGGCTGCTCGGCTCGCTCAGCGGGGTCGGCTGGACCGACGTGTGGATCTGCTCCGCCGTTCTTGTCCTGACGCTGCTGGTCTGCCTCGGACACGCCCGTACGCTCGACGCCTTCGCGTTCGGCCCGGACGCCGCCGCCGCGCTCGGCGTCCAGGTCGCCCGCGCCCGGATCGTGCTGCTCTGCACGACCGCGCTGCTGACCGCCGCACTCGTCAGCTCGGCCGGCGCCATCGGCTTCGTCGGCCTGGTACTCCCGCACGCCGCCCGGGCACTCGCCGGCTCCGGACACCGGCGCCTGCTGCCGGTCACCGCACTGGCCGGGGCCGTGTTCCTGGTCTGGGTCGACACGCTCGCCAGGACGGTCCTCGACCCGCAGGAGGTGCCGGTGGGTGTCGTCACCGCGCTCATCGGCGTGCCCGCGTTCGTCCTGGTCCTGTACCGCACCCGGAGGATCACATGACGGGGGGAACCACTGAGGGGCTGCGTGCCGAACGGGTCAGCCGGGAAGCGGGCGGACGCCTCATTCTCGACGGGGTCCACCTCGCTCCGCCGCCCGGCACGACCGTCGGGCTGATCGGGCCGAACGGCTCCGGCAAGTCCACCCTGCTGCGGGTGCTCGCGGGGGTCCTCGCCCCGGAGACCGGCGTGGTCACCCTGGACGGCCGGCGGTTCGACGCGATCGGCCGCCGGACCGTGGCCCAGCGGGTCGCCGTGGTCGACCAGCATGCCGTCACCCAGGTCGAGTTGAGCGTCCTGGACGTGGTACGCCTCGGGCGCGTCCCGCACCGCAGGGCCTGGTCGGCACCCGGCCGGGCGGACGACGACGCGGTGCGCGAGGCCCTGGAGCGGACCGGTCTCGTCGACCGTGCCGGCCAGTCCTGGCACACCCTTTCCGGAGGCGAGCGGCAACGTGTCCAGATCGCGCGCGCACTGGCTCAGCAACCACGTGAACTGCTGCTCGACGAGCCTACGAACCACCTCGACATCCAGCACCAGCTGGAACTGCTGTCACTGATCACCTCGCTGCCCCTCACCGGTGTGATCGCTCTGCACGACCTCAACCTGGCCGCGATGTTCTGCGACCGGATCGTCGTCCTGAAGGAGGGGCGGGTGGTGGCCGCCGGAACCCCCGCCGAAGTGATCACCGAGGAACTCATCGCCGACGTCTACCGGGTGCGGGCGCGGGTCGCTGGGGACGGCCCCGACGGGCGGCCTTCGGTGCGCTTCCTGCCGGAGCGGCGGGAGCGCACGGAGTGACCGGAGCGGCGGCCGCTGGCAGCGCGGGCCGACGGGCGTTGCGGTGGCGGTGCCGTACGCGAGCCGCCGGGGCCCTGACGGCGAGAGAGCAGGCCCTGACACGGCACGGGCCCGCCCCTCACTCGCGCTCCCGGTGCGGCTGTCCGCCGTTCTGCGCGGCGGTCAGCGGCTGCGCCCTCGGCCGTACTCGCCGCCCATGCCCTTGCCTCCGGTGTCTGCGCCCCCGATGTTCCTGTCGTCCGCGTAGTCGATCTGCTCCTTGCGGAGTTCCGCGGAGACCTCCTTCTGCTCGGTCACCTTCTTGGTCTCCATGCGCACCCGCTCGACCGGCACCGTCTCCTTGCGCGTGGTGGCGCGCTCGGCGTGCAGGGTCACCTCGACGTCCTGCTCACGGATGTCCGTGGGCCCCGTCGTCCTGTCGCCGGGCCGCAAGGGTTCACGGATGACCCGTACCTCTTCGTGTGTCACCGGCACCGTCCTGGTCACGTTCTCGGTGACGACGTACTTGTGCAGGCGCGCCTTGCCGCTCTCGTACTCCTCGGTGCCGATGTGCAGTTGCTCCTCGCAGCGGATCAACTCCTCCTGGCCGCCCAGGTCCGCGGCGGACCGCTCGGCACCCGTCCCGGCGCCGACGAGGGGCCGGGCCGTGCCGGCCGTCCCGGTGTCGCGGTGCCTGCCCGGACCCGTACCGGTTCCGGCCGTGCCGGTCGTGCGTGGCGTGGTGGTGCGGGAGGTGTCCGTACCGGAGGTGCCGGCCGCGCCCATGGCTCCGGTTCCGGCGGCACCCGCCGCGCCCGTGGCCGTGGTGCCGGTCGCGGACGATGCGGTTCCGGTGCCCGGCTGCCCGCCGAGCCGGGCGGTGGTGTTCCTGGCGAGTCCGTAATGGCGGTAGAGCTCCTCCTCCTCCGCCACGGACAGATGCGCGTCCGCGTCCACCCGGGGCGCTTCCTTGACGCGGTCCTTCGGATGTGTGATGTGCAGGTCGGAGCCCACGCGACGGGCCCCGGCGAGCGGCACGAAACTCTCCTTCATGCCGAACAGGCCGGTTTTCACCGTGATCCAGTCCGGGCGGCCGGTGTTGTCGTCGACATACACCCGGCCCACACTGCCGATCTTCTCGCCCGCGGTGTCGTACACCGTCAGGCCGTCGAGCTCTCCGGAATCCGTGAAACCGTCAGCGGCTCCCATGGCCGATCCCTCCTCGCCCGGGCGCGTCCTGTGGCTGGATCCATCAGGGGAGGCGCGTCCGATTTCCATCGCGCCTCACCCGGATGGACGCTGCAACCTCCCCGCCTGCGCAGGCCGGCCGTCACATGCGCGGCGCTTCGGCGGTGGCCGTCCGTCACGGCGGCGCGGACGCCACCCTTGAGTTAGGCCAATCGGGTGAAGCGTGTCGGGTGTGCGCCACCTGCACGAACTCCCGACCATGCGCAAGGACGCGTGCCCACCGGCAGCACACCTTCCCGTCGGCGCCACCTGTTCGACGTGTTCCCGCCACCGCATGTGAGCAGCACATTCGTGCTGCGGAGGCGAATTCGCGGCAAACCCTTGAGATCCGCTGGGGGCCCCTCATCCTTTCGCCAGAAAACGCAACGGCGTTGCGATTTCCGCACCGGTAGACGGATGACATGGACGAAGGAGGGCCTTCATCGTGACGGAGCACGGACGAAGCCCGACCGTCCGTACCGGGGCAGGGCACCCCTCGGGGACGCCCTGCCCCGGCGCATATGATCGACCGGCCAAGTGCCGACCGTCGTCCTGCCGTGCCACCGGGGGTGCCCCATCAGTTCCGTACGCATCCGGCTGCCCCAACAGCGCGGCGAACTGCTGACCCGGCGCGAGGACGGTGAGGACCTGCATCATCTGGTGTGGCGGCTGGGGCACGGATGGCGGGTGTGCAGCAGTGCCGTGCTCGGCGGCGGCATCGGCCCGCGCGACTGGATCCTCAACGCCCAGGTGCCCGGCGGCTATCCGCGTATGGACCCCGACCGCCACCTCGCCCGGATCGCCGCCGCGGAACACCTCACCGGCCCTGGTGCCGGGCTGATGACAGCCGCCGACGTCACCGCGTACACGGTCGCCGACGACGGGGGCGTCACGGCCACCGCCACCTGCGGACTCGGCGTACGCGGCTGGGCGGCGACCCCTGCCGAAGGCACCGGCGGCCCGCCTCGGCCGGGCACGGTCAACATCGTCGTCACACTCCCCGTGCCGCTGTCCGACGCCGCACTCGTCAACGCCGTCGCCACGGCCACCGAGGCCAAGGTCCAGGCACTCCTCGACGCGAGTCTCGACTGCTCGGGCACCCCCACCGACGCAGTCTGCATCGCCGCCCCTTCTCCGGGAGCCGACCCCGGCGAACCCTTCGCGGGACCGCGCTCGCGCTGGGGAGCGCGACTCGCCAGGGCCGTGCACGCTGCCGTACTCGACGGTGCGCTGCGGCAATCCTGAGAACCCACCGCGCCGCGAGCCGACCGAGGCGCGGCCGACCAAGGGAGCCCCTCATGTCCTCAAGCGCTGCCGACGCCACCCCGCAGCGGCCGACCGTCGCCGTCCTCGGAACCGGGATCATGGGATCCGGCATGGCCCGGAGCCTGCTGCGGGCCGGACTCGACGTCCGGGCCTGGAACCGGACACAGGCCAAGGCGGCCCCGCTCGCCGCCGACGGCGCCACGGTCACGGAGACGGCGGACGAGGCAGTGCGCGGCGCCGACGTCATCCTCACCATGCTCAACGACGGCCCCTCCGTCGCCGCCGCCCTCGCCGCCGCGTCGCCGGGGCTCCACACCGACCAGGTGCTGCTCCAGAGCTCGACCGTCGGGTTCGAGGCCACCGCCGATCTCGCCCGGCGCGCCGCGGAGCTGGGGCTGGTCTATCTCGACGCGCCGGTCGCCGGCACCAAACAGCCCGCGGAACAGGGCGCGTTGACGGTCTTCGTCTCCGGCCCCTCCACCGTCCGGGCGACGGTGGACCCCGTGCTGGAAGCGATCGGGCAGCGCACGGTCTGGGTCGCCGAGGTCCCCGGAGCGGCGTCGCGGCTGAAACTCGTGGTCAACACCTGGGTGATCAACCTGGTCAACACCATCGCGGAATGCCTCAACCTCGCCGAGGGCCTGGAGATCGACCCGCAGACGTTCCTCGACGCCATGAAGGGCGGCCCGCTGGACTCCCCGTATCTCCAGGGCAAGACCGCCGCCGTCCTCTCCGGCGACCTCAGCCCCAGCTTCGCGCTGTCCACGGCGCTCAAGGACACTCGCCTCATCCTGGACGCGGCGGAGAACTCGGGGGTGCGGCTGGACCTGGTCGCCGCGTCGGCCGACCGGTTCTCGCGCGCCGAGGCGGCAGGGCACGGCGGCGAGGACATGATCGCCACCTACTACGCGGGGCGCGCCCCGGAGAAGAACGGCGACTGAGCCCGTCGGCCGGCCCGGGTGCCGGAGCGATCCGTTCCGGCACCGCAGGGCCCTGCAAGGCCGTCGGACCACCCGCACCTCGTGCCGGACCACGGCGCCGAACAGGTGGCCACTAGGTCCTGTCCTGCCGATCTTCGTGGATCAGCCCGGGGCGTCTGGTGCGGTGCATCGCAAGGCGGAGGATCGTCCTCGTACTGGACGTACTCGGGCGACTCCGACAACGCGGCGAGGTGCCGTGCCAGGCGTTCCGGGCCCGCGAAGATCGGCAGGACAGGTCCTAGACCGCCGGGATCACTCCTCGACGAACATCCCGCTGCGGAGCTTGTGCAGAATCCTGCTGATCAGCCGGGACACGTGCATCTGCGAGATGCCGAGCTCCGCGCCGATCCGGGACTGTGTCATCTCCTGGCCGAACCGCATGTCGACGATGCAGCGTTCACGCTCGTCCAGACCATCCAGCAGCGGGGCCAGCGTATGCAGGTTCTCGACCGTCTCCATGGCGGGATCCGGACCGCCCAGGACGTCGGCGAAGGCGCGGCCCGCCGCGTTGCGCTGACTCGCGTCGGCCGGATCGGCCGGCATGTCCAGCGAGCCCGCCGTGTATCCGTTGGCCGCCACGATGCCCTCGGTGACCTCTCCCTCGCTCAGCCCCAGTTGCTCGGCGAGTTCCGGGACGGTGGGCTCGCGGTCGAGCTCCGTGGTCAGGCACTCCTTGGTCCTGGCGATGTCGACCCGCAACTCCTGAAGCCGGCGCGGGACGTGCACCGCCCAGCTGGTGTCGCGGAAGAATCGTTTGATCTCACCGGTGATGTACGGGACCGCGAACGAGGTGAACTCGACCTCGCGGGAGAGATCGAACCGGTCGATGGCTTTGATCAGCCCGATGGTGCCGACCTGGACGATGTCCTCCATGTCGCCGCCGCCCCGGTTCCGGAACCGCCCGGCGGCGAACCTGACGAGGGAGAGGTTCATCTCGATGAGGGTGTTCCGCGCGTACTGGTGGGCGGGGGTCCCCTCCTCCAGGCCCCGCAGACGTTCGAAGAACAGCCTGGACAGCTCCCGCGCGTCGGAAGGCGCAACCTTCCCCGCGTTCTCGATCCACGGCAGTTCGCCGCTGTCCGCGGCAGCCTCCGTGAACCCCGTGACCTCCGTCGGCTCTGCGGCAACTGCCCTGTGTTTCCGGATTCCTGTCGGCATGTCGGCCGATGTCGACCGTGCGCTCTCCGCCCGCTCCGCACCGGCGGTCCGCGCAGTGTGCGCCGTCATCTCGTCACGCTCCCCTGGTCGTAGGCCATGAGGTACCTGCGTCTGCCCCCGGGGGGAGGCTCCCATGCGGAAAAGGGGAAGTTGATCAGGTCACACGGCAGTAATGGCCGGGAATCGTCGTGATCGGCCGTCGTGTTCGTACGGGGGCCGGACGCGCCGGGCAGCGGAACCGCCCCACCGGTACGGGGGAGCCCGGTGGGGCGGTCGTCTCCAGACTGCCACAGCCGACGGCGCAATGGGGACCGACCGTCGTATATCCAGCGGTGCTTGAGTCGAAATCGATGGTGACCCGGATCAGGGACGCTGCCCGGACGGGTCAGTCGCGCGGGTAACCCACCGGCGCAGGCCGTCACTCGGTCAGTTCGGGTGGTCGGGTCTTGAGCGGCGGGATCGCTCAGCGTCTGACGATCCGGTGGAACGGCTCGGATTCGCTCGGCGCACCCGACCTCGGGCACCCGGCGGACGGGGTCGGGTCGTTGCTGCGATCATGACGGGAGCAGGGGGAAGGCGCGACCAAGGGGGGCGTAATGATTTCTGAGCCGGAAATGGCTGGCGAGCCGGGCGGAGTCGGGGCCGACGAGGTGCTGGGCGCCTTCGGCCAGGGGCACATGGACTTCGGCCAGGGACACATGGGGGAGCCGCGACCGCGCAGGCCGTGGCGGTGGGCGCTGGGCGGAGCCGTGGTGGCTTCTGCCGTGTGGGCGGCGGCGCTGCTCCTGTTCCCAGGGAGTGACCGACAACCGGACATGCACGGATACCGGTTGAACGAAGCCCCCTGCCCGGTGCTGCCACTGAAGGCGCTCGGTACGGCGATCGCACCGAGAGAGCCCACGGGCAAGGTGGAATCAGGGGTTCTGAACGACCCGGCATTGGATCAGGTCAGGTGTTTCATTCCTCTTCTTTCCTCCGCCGGGCCGAAGCGCTCTCTGAAGCGCTGGTCCACCGACTACTCCGTCGGCGTCATGGTGGAACTGCACAAGAAGACCGACCCCGCTGCCGAGTTCGAGGCGAAGCGCGGGGTGACCGATTTCGGCGACACCGGCGTGAAGGTGGAGTCGGTCGCAGACCTCGGCGACAGGGCGTATCTGCTCACCTCGGACGACGGCATCGCGGAACTGCGTGTGCTGGAGGGCGGCGCGGTCCTCTCGCTGACTCTCTCCTCCTCCCTGCAGTACGAGGACGACCTCGGCGGAGCCCCGATGGGTGACGGACCGGACGTCCCTGATCTCTCCCCCTACCAGTCCGCGATGATCAGCGACATGCGCGACCTGATGGACGGCCTCAAGCGCTGACGGTACTCAGGAGTCGGGCGAGGATCACTTCCGCGCCCGCGTCCGTGCCGCGAGCGGGTACTGGCCGGCCGGCACCGGAAAAACCACGTGCGTACGGCCTTTGGTGCTGTCAGGCTGCGCCGGTGAACCGTGAACAGATGTCCAGGCTTGCCCATGTCGAACACCCGATCAAGTCCCCGCTCGACGACGAATCGGTGCGACAACTCCTGGCGCGTGGCGCCCCGCGTGGGGACGAGCGGGTGCTCGACCTCGGCTGCGGCGGCGGAGAATGGCTGCTGCGTGCCCTGACCGCGCACCCGCGGCTGCTTGCCGACGGCGTCGACACCTCCGAGGACGCCCTTGGGCAGGCCCGTGAGGCCGCGAGCCGTCTCGGCGTCCAGGAACGCCTCGCACTGCACCACCAGGACGCCGCGCAGTTCCGTTCCGCGCACTCCTTCGACCTGGTGCTCAGCGTCGGGGCCGCGCATGCCTTCGGCGGACTGCTGCCCACGCTCGCGGCGGCGCGCACACACCTGGCTCCGGGCGGACGCGTCCTGATCGGTGAGGGCTTCTGGGAACGCGAGCCGTCGAAGGAGGCCACCGAGATGCTCGGGGACTTCACCGACCTGGCGACCACCCTGGACCACGTCGCCGCCGACGGGTGGACCCCGGTCCACGGTCACGTCAGCACGCGCCGCGAACTGGACGACTACGAGTGGTCCAACTGGGGGTCGCTCGCCTCCTGGGCCCTGGATCACCCCGACCATCCGGACAGCCCGCAGGTGCTGGAGACGGCCGCGGTCCGGCGTACCGAATGGCTGCGTGTCTACCGGGACACCTGGGGCTTCGTCACTCTGGTCCTGCGTCGGACAGCCGGCTGAATCGAGGCAGGTTGCCGGGATCCTCCATGCCCGCCCGGTGACCTGCCGTCAAGAGAGCTGGCTTAGGCTCCGGTTGTGAAATTTGGCGTGAACATACTCAATTTCGGTGTCGGCACCACCCCGGCGAGTCTCCTCCAACAGGCTGTGGACGCACGTGAATTGGGGTACTCCTTCGCGATGATCTCCGACCACGTCGCAGTCACCTCCGATGTGCACGAGATGTATCCGGCCCCGTTCTACGACCAGTTCGTGCTGGCCGCGCACATCGCCGGGCGGGTACCCGGTCTGGCGCTCGGCACGACTGTCACGGTGATCCCGTACCGTCACCCGCTGCAGACGGCCCGGCTCGCCGCCAATATCGACAACCTGAACGCCGACGGGTTCATCCTCGGTGCGGGGATCGGCTGGTCCGGGGCCGAGTACGAGGCGCTGGGCGTGCCCTTCGCCGAGCGGGGGCGCATCACCGATGAATACCTGGCCGCGATCCGGGCCGCCTGGGCCGAGGACCCCGCGTCGTTCCGGGGCGATTACGTCTCGTACGAAGGCGTACGGACCGCGCCCGCGCCCGTATCCGCTCCCGGCCTGCCCGTCTGGATCGGTGGCAATTCGGCCGCCGCCCAGCGGCGCGCCGCCCGGTTCGGCGAGGGCTGGCACCCGTACCGGCTGCCGCTCGATGCGATCCGGGCCGGGCTGCCCTTGATCACCGAGGAGGCCGAACGCGTCCACCGCCCCGTTCCCGCGCTCGTGCCGCGGCTCCAGATCCGCGTCACCGACGCCCTCCTCGGCAGTGAACGTCCCGCCGGACACGGCACGATCGACCGGATCCGGGCCGATCTGGCGGAGCTCGGCGAGCTGGGCGCCACCCATGTGCTGCTCGACGTCAACCCGGACACACCCGCCGAGCGCGGCACCGTGGGCGACGACCGGAGGCTTCTCGAACTCCTGGTGGACAAGGTCGTGGACCCGGTCACCGGCGGAGTCCGCTGAGCATCGCGGGAGACGCCACGGAGGTCGTAGCGGCAAGCATTGCGGTCCGCTGAACGCCCCAGCGGTCCGGGAATACACACACGGAGAGGCGCCTTCCTGCTGCTGTGGCGAGCGGTGACCGGCCCGGTCCCGGGTGCTGTGCACGGTCACCGCCATGAACAGGAGAGAGGAAGCTCATGCCCAAGGCGTACGTGTTCACCCGCAACGGCGGACCGGAGGTCGAGGCCCTCGTCGAACAGGACGTGCCGGTGCCCGGCCCCGGCGAACTGCTCGTCGCCGTCCGGGCGGCCGGGGTCAACCCGGTCGACTGGAAGCTGCGTACGGGGTACACCAGGCCCGGCAGCGAGCCGCAGCCGTTCCCCACCGTGTTCGGCAGCGAGGCGGCCGGAGTCGTCGAGGGAGTGGGCCCGGACGTCGAAGGATTCGCGGTCGGGGACGAGGTCTTCGGCAATCCGGTGACCGGCGGCTACGCCGAGTACACGCTGCTTCCCGTCGCCGTGACCGCGCACAAGCCGGCCGGTCTGTCGTTCGCCGACGCGGCTGTGCTGCCGGTCGCGGCTGCCACCGCGTACGACGGTGTGCGCCAGCTCGGTCCCGCCGCCGGCTCGACCCTGCTGATCACCGGGGCCGGAGGCGGTGTCGGCGCCTTCGCGGTTCAGCTCGCCCGCCACGCCGGTGTCCATGTCATCGCCGCCGCGAGCGCGGCCAAGAAGGACTTCGTCGAGTCGCTCGGCGCGGTGCACGTCGAATCCGGCGCCGGTCTCGCCGGCCGGGTGCGGGCGGCGGCGCCCGACGGCGTCGACGCGATCTTCGACCTGGTCGGCGGTGACACCCTCAGGAGCGTGGCCCCGCTGCTCGCCGACCCTACGACGCTGATCAGCGCCGGGGGCAAGCCACTGGCGGTGGAGCTCGGCGGGGCGGCCGTCGCCCGTGCCCGCACCGCGGCCGTCCTCGACGAGGTGGCGGACCTCGTCGTCGCCGGAGTCCTGCGGACGCATGTGACCGCGACCTTCCCGCTGTCCGGGGCGGGAGAAGCACTGCGCTCCGTGGAGAGCGGACACGCGCGTGGGAAGACCGTGATCGAGATGGACGCATGAGCGCTCCGCGTGCCGCCGCGGTGACGGGCACCCGTTGGACAACCCGGTCCGCGCCGCGCTGACCGGCCCGCACGTTTCTTCGCCGAGCAGCGCGGCCCCGTCCTGCGCTACCCGGCGGACTGGGCCGACGCCGCGGCCCCGTTCCCGCAGGCCGTGCGGCTGCGCCCCATCCGCCGACATGCCCGGCAGGGTCCGGCGGTGTCCGTACGGCACCCGTGCGGTGATACCCGGTGCGGGACCTTCGGCCCGGGACCTCCGGGCCGGAGTCCACCGACCGCCTCCCGTCGCGGGACCTTCGGCGTACTCCATGGGGCCGTAAGCCTCGTGCGTCGACCCCCGCGATCCCGATGGACTGGGACCGAACGCCGGCGCGGGGTCGGCAGATCCCGGGAGGAATGGGCCGTGACGATCGGGCTCCGGCGCCGGACGGCGACGCGAGGAGCGACGCTCCCGGGTACGGACGCGGGGGAGGCGGCCGTCACCGCCCTGGTGCTCGGAATCGACGGGAAGGACCGGGTGGAGGGTGTCAACTGCGGTCATCTGCCGCCTCGCCTGCTCCACGACGGCGCGGCCCGCACGGTTCCGCTGCGCCGCACATCCGTTCCGCTCGGCATGGCGGAGCTCAGCGGGGAGGCACGGGTCGCGGAAGGGCTCGACTTCCCGCCGGGCGCCACGCTCCTGCTCTTCACCGACGGGGTCACCGAGGCCCGTGACGCATGGGGCGCCTTCTACCCGCTCGACGCCCGGCTGGGCCAGTGGGCGCAGCAGGGGCCGCGCGAGGTACTGGACGCACTCCATGCCGACCTGGAGTCCTTCTCCGGAGGCCTGCGACGCGACGACATCGCCGTGTCGCCGTGCGCCGCGCACCGGTCGGAAGCGGCTTCCGCACCGGGGCGGCCGGCCAAGGCGCCCGCCGGGCCGCGGCGACCTTCAGTTACCGGTAGGAGGGCGCCGAGGCTCCGCAAGGAGCGCCGGCGCGCTCTGCTGCTGCGCGACGACGAGGAGAACGGCGCCCCACCCCACCGGTCCACCGTCGACCTCGACGGCGGCCTCGCCGTCATCCGCCTGCCCGGTCACAAGACCTGAGACGTGTCTGCCCTGCGGCGCAGCACCGAGTCCGCCACCCCCGCCCCGCACTTCTGCAACATGCTGTACGCGAGAACCGGCAGGAGCACCTGTGGGCTGCTGGGCAGATTGGTCGCCGCCAGCACCGCACCCGCACTGCTGTTGTTCATTCCGCAGGCCAGCGTGATCGCCACGGTGTCCGCGCGGTCGGCCCGCACCGTACGGGCCAGAAACCAGCCGATCACGAAGGAAGCCGCGCACAGCGCCCCGGCCACGACGACGGCCGCGACCAGCAGTGCGGGCCGCGGGTGGAACAGGAAACCGCCGAGCGCCCCGCAGGCGTTGCTGTAGGTAAGCAGCACCGCGTCGACGAGTCCGAGCAGCCCCAGCCACGGCAGATGCCGTTCGAGCACGGGGCGGGGCGTCAGACGTTGGACGGCCAGACCGGCGACGCACGGCACGATCACACTGATCACGGCGAACGCCCCGCCGTCCGTCGCGGCCATGCGTGACAGATCGTGGGCGTAGTGGCCACGCGTCACCGTCGAGGCCACCGAGAGCATCAGCGGAATGGTCAGCGGACTGAGCAGCGTGGAGGCGAGGACGATCCCCACGACAAGTGAGTGGTTGCCGCCCGCCCGGCCGCCCCAGACCGTGGCACCGGCCGCGACCGGCATGGCCCCCACGAGCGCGAGCCCGGTGATCAGCCCGCTGCATCCGTCCGTATCGGGCAGTCGCCCCAGCACCATGGCCACACAGGGCAGCAGGGCCAGCGGAATGAGCGTATTGGCGGCCGTGCCCACCAGCAGCGACAAGGGCCGGCGGACGAGCCGCGGCAGCTCCCCGGCAGGCACCCGTAACGCCGCGGTGAAGAGCAGATGGGCGAGCAGGAGCGAAGGCAGCGTGAGCTGCGTACGGGCGCCGCCGGGGACGGGAACCGCGGCAAGGTGAACCCGCCGCAGGGCCAGTCCCGCCTCGGGCACCAGCGCCGCCGCCGCGTACGCGGTCACCGTCACCCGGGTCAGCCGACGTTGGAGGAGCGAGAGCACACGCGGCACCACCGGCCCACGGACGGCACGGGTGGCAGGCGCGGGAG
Organism: Streptomyces sp. NPDC111516; assembly: GCF_055635345.1. Taxonomy (NCBI): domain Bacteria; kingdom Bacillati; phylum Actinomycetota; class Actinomycetes; order Kitasatosporales; family Streptomycetaceae; genus Streptomyces; species Streptomyces sp. NPDC111516. Next base: position 139,554 of record NZ_JBVKBV010000018.1, read on the forward strand.
ACATGAGGGGCATCGCACGGTACCTCGATGAGGGTGGGACCTTGAACGGACCGGTCACTGCGGGAGCGGCAGTGCCTTCCGTATCAGCGCGGTCCCCAGCCCCACCCAGACCGCGGCGAACAGCCATCCGGCGAGCACATCCGTCGCCCAGTGCACCCCCAACAGGATCCGGCTCAGGCCGACGGCCGCCGCCCAGCAGATCACCAGGGCGGCGACGGCGGCACGGAGAGAACGCGGCACCCTCCCGCCGCGCGTCCGGACGCCCATGGCCGTGAGCAGCAGGCCGGCCATCAGTGCGGACGTCGTCGCGTGACCGGAGGGGAAGGCGAAGCCGGAGGCGTGCGTGGCCCAGTCGCCCAGCGGCGGGCGGGGCCGGGCGAACAGCTCCATGAGACCGTAGCGGACACCTTGCGCGAGCAGCAGGAAGGCCAGGGCGCCCACCGCGTACTCCAGCCGCCGACGGGTGTCACGGCCCGCGATCAGCCCGGCGATCACCGCCGCCGCGTACGGGAACACTCCGGTGCCGGTGGCCGTGACGGCCCGAGCGGTCGCCACGAGGCCCGACGACCGATGCCGCAGCGACCAGTCATGGGCGGCCCGGTCCAGGGCGGGCGGGGAGCCGTGCCGGGCGGCCAGGACGAAAACCGCCAGCCCGACGAGTCCGAGCAGCCCGACAAGAACGGCTCCCAGCGGTGCACGGAGCCCTAATGCCAGGGGTGCGGTCCGGCCGCGCGTGAGCGCCGAAGCGTTCTCGGTCACCGGTTCGCCACCAGGGGACGCAGCGGGCTCTCGCGCAGCCGGACCACCACCGGGGCGCAGCGCTGCGCCGCGATGGTCAACGGCCAGGCGACGAGCGCGCCCGTGACCAGCCCGATCAGCACATCGTGCGGGTAGTGCACACCGATCCACACCCGGGACGCCGCCATCAGCAGAGCGGCGGGCACCGCGATCGCCCCGAGTCTGCGATCGGTCAGCCAGATGGCCATCGCGGCGGCCGCCGCGATGGCGGCATGGTTGCTGGGGAAGGACCAGTCACCGAGCGCGGGGCAGGCCTCCACCGTCACTACATGCAGCGTCTGGCACGGCCGCTGCTCATGGAAGGCCGATTTCACCAGGTCGTTGACGATGTACGCGGCCACCACGACAAGCGGGGTACAGAGCGCCATGGCGGTACGGTCGGGGCCTGCGGAGCGCGAGCGCCACCAGGACACGAGCATCAGCAGGGCGAACAGGGCCAGTCCGTAATCCGACCAGACACGGACGGCGGAATCCAGAGCGGCGGGGGAGCGCTGGGCCAGCTCGGTGATCCAGGTGTACAGGCCACCGTCGATCGAGGTGGCCGTGGAGGCGAGTGGCATCAGCTGTTGTCTCCTTCTGCGGTGCGCCGGCCGCGGGAGCGGAGCAGTTCGGTGGCGAGGGGGATGAGGGAGATCACGACCACGACGGCGACGATCGGCAGCAGATAGCGGTCGACGTTGGGCACCGAGGCGCCCAGCGCGTATCCGGCGAGGACCAGCCCCACGGTCCAGACCACCCCGCCGACGGCCTGCCACAGCGTGAACAGCCCGGCGGGGACGTTGAGCGCCCCGGCCAGCGGGTTGAGCACCGTGCGTACGACGGGTACGAAGCGGGCCAGCACGATCGCCCGGGCGTGGCCGTACTTGCCGAGCAGTTCCTCGGCGCGGGCGGCACCCTCGTGCAGCCGCTTGGCGCGGCTGCGGGCGAGCAGGGCCCGGCCGCCGCGGCGGCCGATCCAGTAACCCACCTGCGCGCCGAGCAGCGCGCCGACCACGGCGGCGATCAGCACCTGCGGCAACGACAGCTCGACCGGCCCGTGGGTCCCCGACACGCAGAGAAGACCCGCCGTGAAGAGCAGGGAATCGCCGGGCAGGAAGAAGCCGACGAGCAGTCCCGTCTCGGCGAAGAGCACGACGGCGATGCCGAGCGCACCGAACGCTCCGAGCAGTGAACCTGCGTCCAGCACGTTCACCGCTTGTGGCGCGGCCGCCAGTGAGAATACGGACACGGTGGAAGGTCTCCCATAATGGTGAGCGGGCGGCCCGACGGAACGCCCGGACTGACTACAGTGGTGTAGACGGTCTGTGTCACTGTAGACGCCCGGAGGGGGAGGAGAGTTCCCATGTCGCAGGTGAAGGGAATATCGAGCGGGGAACCCGCCCCCCGCCCGGACGGCGAGCCGGCACCGGAAGTCGTCCCGCAGCGCCCGCAGCACACCGCATCGGAGCGGCGCCCGTCCGGCGAGCTGGAATCCACGATCCTGGCGGCCCTGTGGGCGGCCGGCACGCCCCTGACCCCCGGCCAGGTGCAGGGCGCGATCGGGGCGGCGCTCGCCCGCACCACCGTCACGACGATCCTGTCGCGTCTCTACGAAAAGGGTACGGTCACCCGCACCCGGGCCGGCCGCGGATTCGCGTACACCCCCACCGAGGACGCGCCGGGTCTGACCGCCCGCCGGATGCACAGCGAGCTGCGGAAGGAGGAGGACCGCAGCACGGTGCTGGCGCGATTCGTGTCACAACTCACCGATGAGGACGAGCAGCTGCTCCGGGACCTGCTCGACGGAGAAAACCGATGATCTACGCCGTGTGGGTTCCGCTGCTGATGCCCTTCGTCGCGGTACCCGCTGCCCGTCGCCTCGCGGACGCCCTGTCTCCGGTGCGTGCCGTACGGCTCCTCGCCTCCACGGGCATCGGCCTCGCCCTGTGCAGCCTGCTCGCCCTGGTTTTGCTGGTGGTGCCCGGCGCCACCCGGTTCTCCGCCGTCTCCGCCTTCGGTGAACTGGTCAGACCGCTCTCCGACGCCCCTCCCGCCGTCGCCGTACCCCTCGCGGCCGCCGCACTGGCGCTGCTCGCGGGTTGCGCCGCGGCGGTCGCCCGCGCCGCCCACCGCCACTGGGCGGAGCTGTACCGAGCGGTGCGGCCGCCCGAGTACGCAGACGGTGAACTGGCCGTCCTGCGCGACAGCCGCGCCGACGCGTACGCGCTGCCCGGCCGTCCGGGCACGCCGGGCCGGATCGTCGTCACCACGGGAATGCTGCGCGCCCTGGACCCCGCCGAACGCGACGCCCTGCTGGCACACGAACGCGCCCATCTCACAGGCCGGCACCACCTCTTCATCGCAGCCGCGGAAATGGCCGCACTCTGCCACCCCGCACTGCGCTCCCTGCGCGCCCCCATGGGCTACGCCCTGGAGCGCTGTGCCGACGAGGCAGCAGCCTGCGCTGTCGGCGACCGACGGATCGCCGCCCGCGCCATCGGCCGCGCCGCCCTCGCCGCCCGCGCCGCCGAAGGAGCCCCGCAGCCCCGTCCCCGGACGGCGCTCGCCGCGGCGGCCGGCCCCGTACCGCGCCGCGTCGCCGCACTGCTCGGCCGGAATGCCCCGCGGCCCCGCGTCGGCCGGGCGGCGGCCGCCGCGCTGCTGGCCTGCCTGGTCCTCTCCGGAGCCGCCGCGCTCGACGCGACGAGCGATCTGCACAGCAGCATCGAGGCAGCGCAGGACGGCGGAGCGCAGCACTGACGTTTCCGACCGTTGTCAGGCCCTGTCCTGCCGATCCTCGCAGGCCCGGAACGCCTGGCACGGCCCCTCGCCGCGTTGTCGGAGTCGCCCGAGTACTCCTTCCTCCACCTTGTGATGCACGGCACCGGACCCCGCTCCCTGATCCGGCCTGATCCAAACGAAAGGCCCTCGCCGCGGCACCTCGAACACCACCCGCACCGCCCGGAGATCGACCGCACAACCGGCGAACAGCCCGCTCAGGGCCCGTCCTGAGCGGGCGTCACCCGCCCGTGGGCCACGTGCTCCCGCAGCCGGTCCAGGAAAACCCGCTGCCCCGTGACCAGCCGCTCCGCCGCCTCCTGGGGCGTGCACCAGGCGAACCGGTCGACCTCCGGAAAATCCCGCAGTACCCCGGACCCCCGCGGCCACTCCATGGTGAACGTCCCGGGAACAGCCGTCGCGGCATCGAGATCCGCCTCCAGCGCCCACACCGTCACGGTCTTGCCGCCGGACTGACGGGCCTCACCGAGCGCCACCCACTGACCGTCCGGCGCCGGACGGCCGAACTCCTCCGCGAACTCACGGCGGGCAGCGGCCGCCGGCTCCTCGTCGGGGCCGTACTCACCCTTGGGGATCGACCACGCCGCGCTCTCCCGGCCCGCCCAGAACGGGCCACCCATGTGCCCGATGAGCACCTCGAAACCGGCGTCGTCGTCCGCGGCCCCGGCCGGCCGACGGAACAGCAGGAGACCCGCACTGCGCATGGCGCGCTTCTGGGATGACATGCCGTCAAGTCTGCGGGCCGGTCCGCATGCCGCCCCGGACGACACCCCTGCCCCAGTGATCATTTCCGTCATCGAGCCGACTCGTCCTGTTTCCCCCGAGGTTCCCGATGCCCCCTGGTGCGGGGCTGCGCGCGCGGCCATGCTGTCCGCCGACAGCGCTTTCCGCCCGTGGACCGGGACGGGCAACCAACGTGATTCCAGGAGGATTTGTGGCCTTCGGCATAGTCGGCAGGACGACCGGACCGCATGCGAGAGCGGCGCGGCGGTACGGGACGGTCGCGCGACCGCTCGTGCTGCTGGCGACGGTGTCCGCGATGACGGTCGGCGCGATTTCTCCCGCGCTCGCCGATTCGACCCCCGACCCCCGTCCCCGTACCTCCGCCGATGTACTCCGGCCTGTCGCGCCACCACCCGCGAGCAACCCGGCGGGAGAGCCCCGGTCCGTCGCGGACGGCGACGGCATCGAAACCGCACGCACGTCGCGCCCGATCGCCCAGGGTGTCCGCCTCGACTCGTACGACCGGCTCGAATCCGACAAGTGGCTGCGGGTCGACTCCCTCTCCGTCGACCTCGCAGGCACCGGCGTACAGGCCGACTACCTCTTCTCCGGGAAGGTCTCCGAACGGCACACGGTCTCCGAACTCGCCGCCGGACACGAAGCGGGCCGCGGCCGCCGCACCGTCGCCGCGATCAACGGCGACTTCTTCGACATCAACCAGACCGGCGCGCCGGAGGGGATCGGCATCAAGGACGGGGCGACCGTCCAGTCGCCCGCCCCGGGAATCAACCGGGCCGTCGGTATCGGTCCCGACAGCGCGGGCCGCATCCTGAACCTGTACTTCGACGGGACGCTCACCCTGCCCGCCGGACAGCGGCCGCTCGCCGCCTACAACGCCGCCAATGTCCCAGCCGGGGGAGTCGGCGCGTACACCTCGGCCTGGGGAACCGCCGACCGCGCCCTGACCGTGGACAACGCGACCCCCGTAGCCGAAGCGGTCGTACGGGACGGCAAGGTCGTCTCCGTCGCGCACACCCCCGGATCAGGAGCCGTCCCGGACGACACCACCATCCTGATCGGTCGCGAAGCCGGGGCCGCCGCGCTCGACGCACTGAAACCCGGCGACCCGGTGTCCCTGACTTACCGGGCACGCACCGACAACGGAGCCCTGCCACGCACCGCCGTCGGCGGGCGCGAACTCCTCGTCGTCGACGGAGTCGCGCAGAACCATGACGGCGAGGGCAACAACACCGCCGCACCCCGCACCGCCGTCGGCTTCTCCGAAGACGGCCGGACCATGCAGATCCTCACCGTCGACGGGCGGCAGGCCGACAGCGGCGGCGTCACCCTCACCGAACTCGGTCTGATGATGCGGCGCGCCGGCTCCTACAGCGCACTCAACCTGGACGGCGGCGGCTCGTCGACCCTCGTGGCGCGTGAGCCCGGCAGCGACGCGCTCCGGGTGGAGAACAGTCCGTCCGACGGCAGCGAACGCACCGTACCCAACGGCCTCGCCCTCACCGTCCCCGACGGCAGCGGACGCCTCAACGGCTTCTGGGTCCAGCCGCGTACGCCCGCCGGTTCCGCACCGGGCGTCGACCCCGTCAAGGGCGGCCACCCCGACCGGGTCTTCCCCGGGCTCACCCGCCGCCTCACCGCGACCGGATACGACGAGACGTACGGCCCCGCCGACGGCGACCCGCGCTGGCGTACAGTGCGCGGCTCCGTCGGCACCGTCGACGGCGACGGGCTCTTCACCGCGCGCCGCGGCGGCGCCACCGAGGTACGCGCCGAACACGGACCGGCGCGCGGCAGCACGACCCTGACCGTCCTCGACGAACTGGCCCGGATCGAACCGACCACCCGGCGCGTGGGCCTCGCCGACGCCGAGGCCACCGGCACGTTCGGCATCGTCGGACTCGATGCCCACGGCACCAGCGCCCCCGTGGAACCGCGCGACGTCACCCTCGACTACGACCACGCGCTCTTCGACATCCGCGACGACGGCCAGGGCTCCTTCACCGTTGCCTCACGCACCGGTGGCGATGCCGGACAGATCAAGGCCACCGTGGCCGGCACCACCACCGTCCTCGCCGTCAGCGTCGGCCTCACCGAACAGGCCGTCTCCTCCTTCGACGACGCGGCGTCCTGGAAGTTCAGCCAGGCCCGGGCGAGCGGTTCACTCGCTGCCACGCCCGACGGCCACACCGGCACCGGACTGCAACTCACCTACGACTTCACCCAGTCGACCGCGACCCGCGCCGCCTACGCGTCCCCGCCGCAGCCCGTCACAGTGTCCGGCCAGCCGCAGTCGTTCAAGCTGTGGATCAAGGGCGACGGCAACGGCGCCTGGCCGACCCTGCACCTCAAGGACGCCGCGGGCTCCGACCAGCTGTTGCGCGGACCGTACGTCACCTGGACCGGCTGGCGGCAGGTCACCTTCGCCGTACCGTCGGGAGCCGCCATGCCGCTCTCCGTGTCCCGCTTCTACCTCGCGGAGACCGCCGCCGCTCAGCAGTACACGGGTGAGATCGTCATCGACGAACTCACCGCCCAGGTGCCGCCCACCGTCGACCTTCCCGAACAGGCGGCCCCGGCGGACCCGTTGATCGACCCGGCGGCCGTGACCGGGCGCAGGGACTGGCAGTTCGCGGTGATGTCCGACGCCCAGTTCGTCGCCCGGGACCCGGACAGCGCCATCGTCGCCCAGGCACGGCGCACCCTTCGCGAGATCAAGGCGGCCCACCCGGACTTCCTCGTGATCAACGGTGACCTCGTCGACGAGGGATCACCCGCGGATCTGGCCTTCGCCCACCGGATCCTCGACCAGGAACTCGGCGACTCGCTGCCCTGGTACTACGTACCGGGCAACCACGAGGTCATGGGCGGCAAAATCGACAACTTCATCACCGAATTCGGCCCCGCCCAGCGGACGTTCGACCACAAGGGCACCCGCTTCGTCACGCTCGACACCTCCAGCCTCAGCCTGCGCGGCGGGGGTTTCGCCCAGATCAAGCAGCTCCGCGCCCAGCTGGACGCGGCAGCGAACGACCGGACCGTCGACTCGGTCATGCTGATCGAGCACGTGCCGCCGCGGGACCCGACCGTACAGAAGGGCAGCCAGCTCGGGGACCGCAAGGAGGCGGCCCTCGTCGAACAGTGGCTCGCCGACTTCCGCCGTACTACGGGCAAGGGCGCGGCGTTCATCGGCAGCCACGTCGGCGTCTTCCACGCCGCGCACGTCGACGGAGTGCCGTATCTGATCAACGGCAACTCCGGCAAGGCACCGGCCGGACCGGCCGACGAGGGCGGCTTCACCGGCTGGTCACTGGTCGGCGCCGACCACATCACGCCCGGTGAACAGGGAGCCGCGCGGCAACGGCCGTGGCAGGGCGGGCCCGACTGGGTCTCCGTGCAGACCCGCGCGCATGTCGACGCGCTGGAGATCGAGGCGCCCACCGTGCTCGGTACCGGCAGCCGTACGAAGGTCACGGCGACCGTCACGCAAGGCGCCCGTAAAGTCCCGGTCGGCTTCCCGCTGGCCGCGGACTGGACCGGATCCCCGAACGTCCACATCGGTGACCTGGGCGACGCCCGCCACTGCCATACTGCGGTCCTCGACCCGTCCACCGGCATCCTCACCGCACTCCGGCCGGGCACGATCACACTCGCCGTGACGGTCAACGGCACGACACGGCAGGCCCGGATCAGGATCGAGGCAGCCGCGACCGCGTCGGCTGCCTGATGGCAGGCGTGAGGCCGCCCCGTGCACCCACGGACGACGGGTGCACGGGGCGGCCTCACGGACCGCGGGAATCCACCTGCCTACACCTTGCGGTACTCGTAGGCCTCCGAGGCCGCGGCCGCCACCGCCGCGATGTCGGCGCCCGCCGACGCCGTGACCACGGCGGCCACCGCACCCTCCAGGAACGGCGCGTCCACCAGGCGCGAACCGTCCGGCAGTTCGTCGCCCTCGGCCAGCATCGTCTTGACCGTGAGCACCGCGCTGCCCAGATCGACGAGCAAGGCCACCCCCGCACCGCCGTCCACCGACCTGGCGGCCTCGGAGATCAGCTCCGCGCTGGTCCCGAGCCCACCCGCGGGCGTACCACCGGCCGCGGCGACCGGGGCCGTCGATCCACCGGCGGCCAGCCCCCTGGCGAGCTCGGCGACGGACTCGGCCACCGGGCCGCTGTGCGAGACGAGCACGATCCCGACCTGCTTCCCGTCGCTCATGCCTCACCCCCGAGCACGCCGCCGGTCTCGGCCAGTGCCGCGATCAGCAGGGCGGAGGACGTCGCCCCCGGATCCTGATGACCGATGCTGCGCTCGCCCAGATAGCTCGCCCTGCCCTTGCGGGCCTGGAGAGGAACTGTCGCCAGCGCCCCCGCCTCCGCCGCTTCCCGGGCCGCTCCGAAGGAGGTCCCCAGCGCCTCGGCGGCCGGCAGCAGCGCATCGAGCATCGTCTTGTCCCCGGCCTGCGCCCCGCCCAGCTGGGCCACGGCCGCGACGCCCGCCCCGAGCGCCTCGGCCAACTGCTGCGGCGTCACGGCCGGCGTGTCGCCCAGAGCCTTTCCCGTACGCCGCAGCAACGTCCCGTACAACGGCCCCGCAGCCCCGCCGACCTTCGAGATCAACTGCCGTCCGGCGAGCGTCAGCACGGCACCCGGGGTCTGCGGCTGCTCCTGGCCCAGGACCTCGGTCACCGCGGCGAACCCGCGCTGCATGTTGCTGCCGTGATCGGCGTCCCCGATCGCCGAGTCGAGCTCGGTGAGGTGGTCCGCCTCGCGATCCACGGCAGCCGCGGCCGTGGTCATCCAACGGTGGAAGAAATCGGCGTCGAGCACGTGATCTCCTTGTCGGGTGGGTCAACGGCCCCAGCGCAGCGCCGGTGTCTCCACCGGCGCGTCCCAGAGGCGCAGCAGCTCCTCGTCCACCTGGCAGAGCGTCACCGAACAGCCCGCCATGTCGAGCGAGGTCACATAGTTCCCCACGAGCGTACGAGCCGTCACGACCCCCCGCTCGGACAGCACCCGCTGCACCTCGGCATTGAACCCGTACAGCTCCAGCAGCGGAGTCGCTCCCATCCCGTTGACCAGCACGATCACGGGTCCGCGTGGCCGCAGGTCCTCCAGCACCGCGTCCACCGCGAAGTCCGCGATCTCCCCCGACGTCATCATCGGACGCCGCTCCCGCCCCGGCTCGCCGTGGATCCCGATCCCCAGTTCCAGTTCGCCCGGCGGTAGATCGAAGGTCGGAGACCCCTTGGCGGGCGTGGTGACGGCGCTGAGCGCCACCCCGATACTCCTCGACTCCTCGTTCACCCGCCGAGCAATGGCCGCCACCTGTTCCAGCGACGCGCCCTCGTCGGCGGCGGCCCCGGCGATCTTCTCGACGAACAAGGTCGCGCCCGTGCCCCGCCGCCCCGCCGTGAACAGACTGTCGGTCACGGCCACGTCGTCGTTGACGAGGACCTGGGTGACCCGAATGCCCTCGTCCTCGGCGAGCTCGGCGGCCATCTCGAAGTTCAGCACGTCGCCGGTGTAGTTCTTGACGACGAACAGCACCCCCGCCCCACTGTCGACCGCGGCGGCTGCCCGCACCATCTGATCGGGCACGGGCGAGGTGAACACCTCTCCCGGACACGCCGCCGACAGCATCCCGGGCCCGACGAATCCGGCGTGCAACGGCTCGTGTCCGGACCCGCCCCCGGAGACCAGCGCCACCTTCCCGGCCATGGGCGCGTCACGCCGCAGGACGACACGGTTCTCGGCATCCACGGTCAGCTCCGGATGGGCGGCGGCCATACCGCGCAGCGCGTCCGCGACAACGGTTTCCGGGACGTTGATGAGCATCCTCACGGGTATCTCCTAGGCAAGGTAGCAGGTGGGTGGTTGTCCTGCGTTTTCGCTGTTCAGAGTGGGTATGGGTAGTTCGTGATCTTGGCTGTTCGTGGCGGTCGTGAGCGGGTTCTGGCGGAATTGATGCTGACTTAATGTCGACTTTAGTGACGGTTCGTCAGGTTGGTCGGGCGGGTCTCGGCTGACCTGCTCCTGTCGGCAGTATCGGCCTTGCGGCAGCGAAGGGCACGTGCCAGAACGTCATAGGCGCGCCTCGGTCCGAATCAGGACGCGTTCGGTTGTGGCCGGACGTCGGTGTCTATGTGTACACCGGGCCTCGTCAGCGCGTGGTGTACGAGGATGTTCCAGCCCCTTGCCTGCGGCGGGAGGGATTGCGAAGCGGCATTCGCTGCGCGGACCGGCCGTGGTGTCATCCCAGCAGGTTTTTCGTCTGCTGGTGGTACATCGTCATGGTCCATCCTGACCTGGCAGATGGCGTTTCGGCGGGGCTCCGCGCGTCGCCTTGGCCCGGAACTGGTCCGGATCTTGGAGTTGACAGTGGCCGAGGATCAGGTTGTCCACCAGGACGGGGACTTCGTCCTTTTGTGGGCCGGCGTGCGCTGAGAGGGCGGGACGGACGGGCGTCGGTCCTCCGGCCCGTCAGTGGGGAACGATCACAGCGCGTCCCCGTACTTCGGAGCAGCAGAAGCAATGGCTCGAGCCGATACTCGCCTCGTAGGCGTTCACTTCCTTCGGCGAGGCCCGGACCCCGGCAGAGTGGCAACGCGGGTTGTCAGGCAATCTCCCGTGTGCCCTCGACAAGGCCGGTCACCGACATCCTGGAGACCATGCGGATCTGCCACGAGGCCGGGTACGTACAGAGGGTCTCCCGTCGCTCAGGGGAAACGCCGGCCCCTCGACCCGGTGGTGGGCGTCGCGTGCGGGGAGATCAAGTCCGGTGCCCGGCCTGCGGCGTGCGCGTCGCCAAGTACAACCAGCTCCGCGAACTCGCCGACGCATACCGCGAATCAGTCCCGTTCAGGACCGACGGCGACTGAACGGCGGACCGAAGCCGGTCCCCGCTGCCGCCGGGATGGTTTCGCGCCTACCGCCGTTCGGCCCCTGACGACCTACGGCCGGGCAGTGCGTGCCCGTGATCCAGGGGCGTCGAGGGTCGGGTGTGCGAGGCCGCAGGGCGGGCGTGAAATCAATGAATTGCATAATTCTGCAATTCGCTACATGCTGTAGGGGCTGTGTCCGTGGGTAGCCGCAGGCGCTTCGTCAAGCGATGTCCCAGGTGCCTGGGTGATGGGGAGTGTTCGAGACCGTGCCGGTTCCGCTGTATCAGGCCAAGGCCGAGTTCTTCCGGATGCTCGGGCACCCGGTGCGTATCCGGGTGCTGGAGTTGCTGCAGGGCGGGCCGATGCCGGTGCGCGATCTGCTGGCGGAGATCGGGGTGGAGCCGTCGGCGCTGTCACAGCAGTTGGCGGTGTTGCGCCGCTCGGGGATCGTGATCTCTGCCCGGGAGGGTTCGACCGTGGTGTACGAGCTGGCCGGCGGGGATGTCGCGGATCTGATGCGGGCGGCGCGGAGGATCCTGACAGAGATGCTGACCGGGCAGAACGAACTGCTGGCCGAGCTGCGGGAAGCAGCGGGAGCAGCCGAGTGAGTACGTTGCCGGACCGGTTCTGGGGCCGGGTGCGTTCCCTGTTGCCTGCCCGCGCCGATTACGCGGTCATGGCCCGTAACCCGCGCCGTGACCTGCTCGCGGGCCTCACCGTCGCCATTGTGGCGCTGCCGCTCGCTCTCGGGTTCGGTGTCTCCTCTGGGCTCGGCGCCGAAGCCGGGTTGGCGACTGCCGTGGTGGCGGGTGCCCTGGCGGCGCTGTTCGGTGGCTCGAATCTCCAGGTCTCCGGTCCCACGGGGGCGATGACGGTGGTGCTGGTGCCGATCGTCGCCCAGTACGGGCCCGGCGGAGTGCTGACGGTCGGACTGATCGCCGGGTTGATGCTGATCGGCCTCGCTCTGGCGCGGGCCGGGCGGTACATGGCCTACATTCCCGCCTCGGTGGTGGAGGGCTTCACTCTGGGCATCGCCTGCGTGATCGGCCTCCAGCAGGTCCCGAACGCGCTCGGGGTGGCCAAGCCGGAGGGCGACAAGGTCCTGGTGGTGACCTGGCACGCTATCGAGGCGTTCATGAAGTCCCCGAACTGGATTGCCGTGGCGCTGGCGGCCGGGGTGGTTGTGGTGATGCTGGTGGGGGCCCGCTGGCGGCCCACCATCCCGTTCTCGATCGTCGCGGTGATCGCCGCGACCCTCGTCGCGCAGCTCTTCCACCTGGACGCCGCCGCCCCGATCGGGGACCTGCCGGCGGGTCTGCCCGTACCTTCGCTCGGCTTCGTCGACATGTCCGCGCTCGGCTCGCTACTGGCCCCGGCCATCGCGGTCGCCGCCCTGGCGGCGCTGGAGTCGCTGCTGTCGGCGCAGGTCGCCGACGGGATGACGGTCGGTCAGACGCACGATCCGGACAAGGAGCTGTTCGGGCAGGGCCTGGCGAACATTGCCGCCCCGCTGTTCGGCGGCGTGCCGGCGACCGGCGCGATTGCCCGCACCGCGGTCAACGTCCGCACTGGCGCCTCCTCCCGGCTCGCCGCCCTGATCCATGCCGCCGTGCTGGCGGTCATCGTGTTCGCCGCCGCCCCGCTGGTCTCCAGAATCCCGCTTGCCGCGCTGGCCGGGGTACTGATCGCGACCGCGATCCGCATGGTCGAGGTCGGCTCCCTGCGCGCGATGGCGAAGGCGACCCGTGCGGACGCGATCGTCCTGGTCCTGACCGCGGCCGCTACTCTGGCCCTGGACCTGGTGTACGCGGTCATCATCGGCTTGGTCGTGGCCGGGGCGCTGGCGCTGCGGGCGGTGGCCCGTCAGGCCCGCATGGACCAGGTCGACTTCCGCCCCGACATGCCCGGCGAGCACAGCGACGAAGAGCATGCGCTGCTGGCCGAGCACATCGTCGCGTACCGGATCGACGGGCCGCTGTTCTTCGCCGGTGCCCACCGTTTCCTCCTTGAGCTTTCCGAGGTCGCCGACGTGCGCGTGGTGATCCTGCGGATGTCGCGGGTCTCGACCATGGATGCCACGGGTGCTCTCGTATTGAAGGACGCCGTGGAGAAGCTGAACCGGCGCGGTATCGCCGTGATGACCTCCGGTATCCGACCCGGCCAGCGGCGCGCCCTGGATTCTGTCGGCGCGTTGGGCCTGTTGCAGCAGGAGGGGCACGAGTACGCCTCCACTCCGGAGGCCATCGCCGGGGCTCGTGTCCACCTGCAGAAGGCCGGGCTGCTGCCCGATCGAGGCCGGATCGCCCCTGTCACCGAAAAGGCTTCCCGATGACTGCCCCCATCGCCCGCCGCATGGTCGAGGTGTCCTCAGCGGAGGCCCTGTGGCTGCTGGAAAGTACCGGTCAGGGACGCCTGGTCTACTTCCAGCGCGAGACCGCCGTGGTCCGCCCGGCCGTGCACGTCCTGCAGTACGGGCGCCTGATCGTCCGCACCCCGGTTCAGGAGGCCGCCCTGGCTGACCGGGGCGCGCTGACCTATCAGGCGGACGAGATCCGGGGGGCCGGCGGCACAGGCTGGACCGTCACCGTGACCGGACCGGCCGAACTCGTCAGCGACGCGGACGAGGCGGCCCACTACCGCCGTACGCTGCAGGGCTGGACCCACGGCCCGCACGACACCCTTGTACGGATCCGCCCGCAGGCGATCAACGGCTTCCGCCTCGTCTCCCCGGAGGCCCGGTGAGTACGCAGCTCGAAAGCTTGCCGTACCGGCATGTGCTGACCCTGCCCATGATGGGCTCGGCGGTGCGGATAGCGCGTGAGACTACGGAGCAGGTGATGGCGGAGTGGGGGATCAGCCGCCGTCATCCGAGCGTGGATCCGGCGCTGCTGATCCTGGCGGAGCTGGTGACCAACAGCGTGCGGCACGCCGCCGTGCTCTCCCTGAACGTGACGGTCGTCTTCGCGGGCGGGCCGGACACGTTCGCGTTCGCCGTCCACGACCGCCACCCCTACCAGCCCTCCTTCTACACCGCGGTCACCGGCGGTGTCAGTACCGGGCTGGCCACCGTTGCCGAACTCACTCTCCAACTCGGCGGCACCACGGTCGTACGCGGGGACGCGGACGGCCGGGGCAAGAGCATCTGGGTCACCCTCCCCCTGTAGAAGATCGAGGCAGCGACAATGACCATCGAGTGGCGCTACACCACCCACCACAACCTCGGCGTCCTCTCCCTCGCCGGATACCTCGGCCCGGACGCCGTCCACCGGTTCACCGGCGCTATCGGCTGGGTCCAGGCCCGCGGCACCGGCCCGGTCATCCTCGACCTGACCGAACTGCGCGGCTGGTCCACCGGCGGTCAGCTCGCCGTGGCCCAGGCCGCCCGCCAACTCCGCAGCGAGGGGCGGCGCCTGGAACTCGCCGCGATCCCCGCCGACGGCTCCCTGGTCCCCGACGCCACCCACCCGCCGGTCCCCGTCCACAGCGACCTGCCCACCGCCCTCGCTACCCACCAGGACCCTGCCGGCGACGGGCGGGAGTGGTGCACCGACGAATGGCCCGGCACGCGCACCAGCGCCGACCAGAACTGATGCAAGCACTGCACAGCAACGAACAGAGCAAGGAAAAGAACATGAGCGACGTGATCGTGAAGGACAGCAACGGAACCGTTCTGGAGGACGGCGACTCCGTCACCCTGATCAAGGACCTGAAGGTGAAAGGCACCTCCGAGACCCTCAAGCGCGGCACCCTGGTCAAGAACATCCGCCTCACCAGCCGGGCCGGCGAGGTCGAGTGCAACACCAAGAAGGTCAAGGGCCTCGTCCTGAAGACCGAGTTCCTGAAGAAAGCCTGACCCAGGACACACTTCGCACGCATTGTGCCCCGTCCGCCGGGACGGGGAACGGCGCCTGCGCGTTTCGCCGCCTTCGAGCGCCTCGCCTGCCTCCCTCACGGGCCGGCTGTGGCCCTCACCACCCCAGGCAACTGCTGCGACCTTGACCGCGGGCCTTCAAGCAGGCAGTTCGGCCGCAGCGCACAACATGTGACCCTCAGCAGCGGCCTTGCCGCACCGGGCCGATCCGGCCGCCGTCACTTGTGGGCGTGCTCGCCCACGTAGAACAGCAGCCAGACGAATCCCGCGAACAGGTGCGTACCGAAGATGTAGAAGAAGGCGCGCAAGGCCACGCCCTTCTGCTTCCAGGACTCGGTGCCGGCTCCGCGGCCCTCGGGCGCGGGCTGACTCTCGTCCCGCACGGTGTCACTCATGACCTGTCTCCCGTCTTGTGTCCGGTACTCGGCAGCGTGCTCGTGCTGTCCGGCCGGGCGGGTAGGCAGTGAGCGAGCTGACCATGGCCGCGTCCGCAGTACGCGTGACGGGTTTGTTGTCCGTGTACGAGCAGGTGAGCCCGAAACGCACTCCGGCCATTGCGTCCTGCCCCATTATTGGGGGCCGTAGAGCTGGAAACGGACCAGGACCGTCTTCCCCCGCCCCCGGGAAGCAGGTTCGACACTGACACCGCCGTCGTAGACGGTGGCGAGTTCCGCAGCCGTCCGCAAGCCCGTGCCTGTCACCTCGGCGGCCAGGTCGATCATGCGGGGATCCTGGTCGCATACGCCGATCACCAATTGCCCGCCAGCCACGCTGACCACCACCTCCGCGTCGGGCGAGCGCTCGGCGTGCCGTACGGCATTGGTGATGAGTTCGCTGACGACCAGTAGTGCGGCACCGGCCAGCGAGGAATCGGGGCCGATCCCGAAGGAGGTGAGGGTCTCGGCGGTGTTGACGCGAACCGCCCTGACCGACGCCGGGATCAGCGGCACCGTCGTGGCATGCCGCTTCATGTCCGGCAGGGCACGCACCCTGGCGGGCATATGCCGGTGCATGCCCCAGTTCACGACGCCGTCGACGATTCGGCGCTGTGCAACTGGTCGAGCAGGTCCTGCTGCCCCGCCAGCATCACGGTCAGAATCCGGCGCGCGGCCCGCATCAGCTCCGCCACATCCCCGCCGGCCAGCTCATACACGACTGTCGCGCCCTCGCGGGTCGCGGTCACGATCCCCGAACGGCGCAATACGGCCAACTGCTGCGACAGGCTCGACGGTTCGATCCCGATCTCCGCCAGCAGATCCCGCACGGGCAGCGGCCCGTCCTGCAGCAGCTCCAGCACCCGGATACGGACCGGATGACCGAGCATCCGGAAGAACTCCGCCTTCGCCTGGTACAGCGGTACCTGAACCACGCTCACTCCCCGGCCTTCTTGTCGTCCGTGCCGATGCCGTGCTCGCGCGCCACTCGCAACGCATCCTCCACCTCGTCCTCGGCCAAGGCCGCCTCATAGGCATCCTCAGCATCCAAAGCGGCCGCAAGCCGGGCCCGCGCCCGACGGACCCGCTCCCGTACCTCGTAGGCGAACCCGCCCACCACCACGCTCTCCACCCCGCACTTCTTGACTAATCCGGCAACTAGCGAATTGCAGAACTCTTCAATTCTAGAGGCGGGGGCGGCGCGGTGCACCATCGGTGCCGGTGATTTCGTGCCGCCTCGCCAAAGAGGGAGCGGCTGCGGACCGCGCCTGGCCGCTGCCTGTTCTGCGGCTCGCCGCCGCCGACGCACGCGCGCCGACAAACTCAGGCGGATCTCGTAAACCCAAGCGTCACGAGCCGACGCGTCAGCGGTTCCGGTCGAAGCTGACCTGGTGCTGCCGGATTCCGGCATGGGGTGTTGTCAGGTTGAGTGGTGGCCTCCTCGGGCGGCATGATCATCCGGCTGGTCGGATCGCTGGAGGGGGCTGTCCGTGATGACGCCGTCGTACCGGGGTTTCCGCTTTCCGCCGGAGGTCATCTCCCACTGCGCGTGGCTGTATCACCGCTTCAGCCTGAGCCTGCGCGACATCGAGGAGCTGATGCTCGAGCGCGGCATCGAGGTCAGCCACGAGACAGTCCACCGGTGGACGCGCCGGTTCGGCCCGGCTTAGAACTCCTAACGAAATGATCTTCGAGGTGGTTGGATCACTCCAGGAGCGTTGATCCGGGGGTGCGGAGTGGCGCGGCCGAAGCCGTGGGAAGTCGATGACGAGTTGTGGGCGGTGATCGAGCCGCTGCTGCCCAAGGTCGAGCGC
>NZ_JBVKBV010000019.1:0-147761 GCF_055635345.1 Streptomyces sp. NPDC111516
CTCTTTCGTGTCCGATTCCCGGTCGAAGCGGGGTCGCTTTCCAGTTCTTCGCTTTCGCGTTTCCCTTTCCGGCGGTTCCAACCTTACCAGACTCTTTTCCGTTCCGTTTCCGGTTCGAATTTGAATTCTGGTGGCCTTTGGAATGGCCTTGCCTTTCGGCGGATCCGACTTTATCAGAAGTTCTGAGTCGGAATTCCCGCCCCCATCGGGGTGACCACGGCACACGAGTGTGCCCGGTGCTTCCCGGCCAGGCGGAGCCGTAAACGTACTGGAGCGGGGCGCCCTGATGCAAATCGGGGGCCCCGCTCCGGAGTTCGCGCCTGCCGGGTCAGACCTCGACGACGACCGGAAGGATCATCGGGCGTCGGCGGTAGGTGTCGGAGACCCACTTGCCCACCGTACGGCGGACGAGCTGCTGGAGCTGGTGGGGCTCCATCACACCGTCCTGGGCGGACCTGTTGATCGCTTCCTCGATCTTCGGCACGACGGCGCTGAATGCCGAGTCGTCGATGCCGGAGCCGCGGGCATGGATGTCCGGCCCGCCCGTGATCTTGCCGGAGGAGCTGTCGACCACGATGAAGACGGAGATGATGCCCTCCTCGCCGAGGATCCGGCGGTCCTTGAGGGAGGTCTCGGTGACGTCCCCGACCGAGAGGCCGTCGACGTACACATAACCGGCCTGGACCTTGCCGACGATCTTGGCCTTGCCGTCGATGAGGTCGACGACGACGCCGTCCTCGGCGATGACGATGTGGTCCTTGGGGACACCGGTGAGGGCGCCCAGTTCGGCATTGGCCCTGAGGTGGCGCCACTCGCCGTGGACCGGCATCAGGTTCTTCGGCTTGCAGATGTTGTAGAAGTACAGCAGCTCGCCGGCCGAGGCGTGGCCCGAGACGTGGACCTTGGCGTTGCCCTTGTGGACCACGTTGGCGCCCCAGCGGGTCAGGCCGTTGATCACGCGGTAGACCGCGTTCTCGTTGCCCGGGATCAGGGACGACGCCAGGATCACCGTGTCGCCCTGGACAATCCGGATCTGGTGGTCGCGGTTGGCCATACGGGACAGTGCGGCCATCGGCTCGCCCTGGGATCCCGTACAGACCAGCACCACCTCGTCGTCCGGCAGGTCGTCGAGGGTCTTGACGTCGACCACCAGGCCCGCGGGGACCTTCAGATAACCCAGATCACGGGCGATGCCCATGTTGCGGACCATCGAGCGGCCGACGAAGGCGACCCGGCGGCCGTACTCGTGGGCCGCGTCGAGGATCTGCTGGATGCGGTGCACGTGGCTGGCGAAGCTCGCCACGATGATGCGCTTCTGGGCGTTGGCGAAGACCGTGCGCAGGACGTTGGAGATGTCCCGCTCGGGCGGTACGAAGCCCGGGACCTCCGCGTTGGTGGAGTCGGAGAGAAGAAGGTCGATGCCTTCCTCGCTCAGCCGGGCGAACGCGTGCAGGTCGGTGAGCCGACCGTCCAGCGGGAGCTGGTCCATCTTGAAGTCGCCGGTCGCGACGGCCATGCCCGCGGGCGTGCGGATGGCGACCGCGAGTGCGTCCGGGATGGAGTGGTTGACCGCGACGAACTCGCAGTCGAAGACTCCGATGCGCTCGCGCTGGCCCTCCGCGACTTCGAGGGTGTACGGGCGGATGCGGTGCTCCTGGAGCTTCGCCTCGATCAGCGCGAGGGTCAGCTTGGAGCCGATGAGGGGGATGTCCGGCTTCAGGCGCAGCAGGTACGGGACACCACCGATGTGGTCCTCGTGGCCGTGCGTGAGGACGATGCCCTCGATGTCGTCGAGACGGTCCCGGATCGTGGTGAAGTCCGGCAGGATCAGGTCGATTCCGGGCTGCTCCTCCTCCGGGAAGAGAACTCCGCAGTCGACGACGAGCAGGCGGCCGCCGTACTCGAAGACCGTCATGTTGCGGCCGATTTCACCGAGGCCGCCGAGCGGGGTGACCCGGAGGCCGCCCTTCGGGAGCTTCGGCGGGGTGCCGAGTTCGGGATGCGGATGACTCAAAAGACTCTCCTTACCACGCACGCCACGTACCGCTTGGGCACGTGGCGCGCATGTCATTCGTGCACTTGCTGTTGTCTGGGTTGTCGCTCTTGCGAGTGTTCTTCGCTTATTCAGTTGTGAAGTCTGTGATTACAGCTGTACCCCACCGGCGGCGAGATCGATCTTGAGCTGCGCCGTTTCCTGTGCGGTGAGTTCCACCAGGGGGAGGCGCAGCGGCCCTGCGGGGAGGCCCTGGAGGGCCAGCGCGGCCTTGGTGGTGATCACGCCCTGGGTGCGGAACATGCCGGTGAAGACCGGCAGGAGCTTCTGGTGGATCTCCGTGGCCTTCTGGACGTCACCGCCGAGGTACGCCTCGATGAGGGCGCGCAGGTCGGGCGTAACGACGTGGCCGACGACGGAGACGAAGCCGATGGCGCCGACCGAGAGGAGCGGCAGGTTCAGCATGTCGTCGCCGGAGTACCAGGCCAGGCCGGATCGGGTGATGGCCCAGCTTGCGCGGCCGAGGTCACCCTTGGCGTCCTTGTTGGCGACGATACGCGGGTGCTCGGCAAGCCGTACCAGCGTCTCTGTGTCGATCGGTACACCGCTGCGGCCGGGAATGTCGTAGAGCATCACCAGCAGCCCGGTGGCGTCGGCGATGGCCGTGAAGTGGCGGAAGATGCCTTCCTGCGGCGGCTTGTTGTAGTAGGGCGTCACCGCGAGGAGGCCGTGAGCGCCGGAGCGCTCGGCCGTACGGGCGAGCTCGATGCTGTGCCGGGTGTCATTGGTGCCGATGCCGGCGACGACGTGGGCCCTGTCCCCCACCGCTTCCAGTACAGCCCTGACGAGCTGATCTTTCTCCACGTCGCTGGTGGTCGGGGACTCACCGGTGGTGCCGTTGATGATCAGGCCGTCATTGCCTGCGTCCACCAGATGGGCGGCGAGCCGCTGGGCACCGTCGAGGTCGAGTGCACCGTCCGCCGTGAAGGGCGTGACCATAGCGGTGAGGACCCGCCCGAAGGGGGTCTGCGGAGTGGAGATCGGAGCCATGGGTAACACGCTACTCGTTGCTCAGCGTCCAATGCCCCCTCGGGGGGACACGCAGTAGGAGCCCGGCACTGCCTGCTCGGGGGTTCAAGCAGTGCCGGGTCCGTTTGATCAGCCTAGATGAACTTCACGAAACGCCGCAATACGGACACCGCTTACGGGGCTACGCGTCCGTTTTTGTTGAAGGCTGCATGGGTGAGCGGCATGAGACGGGCCCAGTGCTCCTCCATCTGCTGGCCGACCATCTCGATCTCCCGCTGCGGGAAGGAGGGCACCTTGGCCAGCTCGTGCTGGGTGCGCAGGCCGAGGAAGTGCATCAGCGAGCGGGCGTTGCACGTGGCGTACATCGAGGAGAACAGGCCGACGGGGAGCACCGCGCGGGCGACCTCGCGGGCCACACCTGCGGCGAGCATCTCCTGGTAGGCCTCGTACGCCTGGCGGTACGAGTCCTCCATGATGCGGCCGGTGAGTTCCTGCTGGGCCTGGGTGCCCTCGACGAACTCGTACTTCCCGGGGCGCCCCTGCTGGACGAGCTTGCGGGACTCCCCCGGGACGTAGAAAACCGGTTCCAGCTCCCTGTAGCGGCCCGATTCCTCGTTGTACGACCAGCCGACTCGATGGCGCATGAACTCGCGGAACACGAAGATCGGGGCGCTGATGAAGAAGGTCATCGAGTTGTGCTCGAACGGGCTGCCGTGCCGGTCGCGCATCAGGAAGTTGATGAGCCCCTTGGAGCGCTCAGGGTCCTTGGTGACCTCCTCCAGGGACTGTTCGCCGGCCGTGGAGACACGGGCCGCGAACAGGACGTCGGAGTCGCCTGCGGCATGTTTCACCAGCTCAACGGTGACATCGCTGCGGAAGCTGGGCTTTGCGGGCTCGGGGGTCTCGGTCACCGGCGGGGTCCTTCCAATTGCGTCGCTCGGGCGGCGCCCACTCTACGGGCCGCCACCGACAACGAGGGCGGGAAGGGCCGTGCCGGAATTTCTTCGACGAATTCGGCGATTCGGGGCACCGAACGGGCCTGTTGTGCGTCTGACTCAATAGCAGCATCCGTGCAAGGGTTCAAGGAGAGTTTCCTCATGTTCCGCCGGCGTGAATCCGTCCCGTTCTCGTTCGTGGCCGAGGCCGACCGATTCCGCAGTAACGTCACCCCGCCCCCGCGTGAGCGCACCAGCGTCTCGCAGCTGGCCGGCAGTTCCCTCCTCGGGCTGACACTAGTCGCAGGTCTCGTAGGGTCGCTGATCCTCGGCCTGCCCGCTCTGAGCCCCGCCCAGGACCCGGCGCACTCCCAGCAGACGGAGGCCGCCCACGGGCACTGACTCGTACAGGCCCCCTGGGGTGGTCGGGGTGGTGATCTCCTCGGTAGCCTCACCAGGCACAGCAATCGAGCGTGCTTGTGAGTGAGGATCAGTCGTGCCCCTGCCCTTCCTGACGGCCGACCGCGCGTTTGACGCGAGCGCTGAAGACATCGCGCTGCCGTTCGACGACCACGACAGGTGGCGGCGTCCGTACCGCCCCGGGCCCTGGCGGGTCGCGGCTGCGGCCTCCATGTTGCTGCTCGCGTCGTTCGTCCTGCTCGCGGGGATGGTCATCGCGTTCGCCGGAGAGGTGCCGGGTGCCGCCGTGTGTCTGGGACTCGCACTCGTGGTCATCGCCTGTGCCCTGCGACTGCTGCGGCTCGGTGCCTGGGTGAGCAGGCACGGCGTGCGGCGGGTGGGCTTCTTCACGACGAGGACCGTGCCGTGGAATCAGGTCACGGCCGTCCGTACCGTGCAGCAGCCGGTGAAGTGGCTCGGGTTTCCGCGCACGGTGCAGGGCCAGGCGCTGATCGTCGTACGGCAGGGTGGCGAGGGGATTCCGCCCCTGCTCACCGACAGCAACGCGGATTTCCTTGCGCGGGGCGAGGCGTTCGACCGGGCCGCGGACACGGTCGAGGCGTGGGGGGACGAATATCGGCGGCGCTGAGGACGGAACGGTTACCGGGCGGGCCCGGTAACCGTTCCGTCCTCAGTCGCCGGACGGACTTGATCCGGCCGGTGTGACCTGTCCGGGGACGGGCCTCGTGTGCAGGGCGATGGCGCGTTGCATGGCCTTCCGGGCCCGGGGGGTGTCCCTGGCGTCCTGGTAGGCGACGGCCAGGCGGAACCAGCAGCGCCAGTCCTCCGGGGCGTCCTCGGTCTCCTCGCGGCGCCGTGCGAACACGGCGTCGGCCGAGGCACGGTCGATGCGGCCGGACGGGGTACGGACCAGCTCGTCGACCGGCAGTCCGCCCTCCGCGTCGAGTTCCGCGGCCAGCGCGTTGGCCTGCGCCACGAACTGGGTGTTCTTCCAGAGGAACCAGACCCCGATCACCGGCAGGATCAGCACCGCGACCCCGAAGGTGACCGTCAGCAGGGTGCCGTGCTTGATGAGCAGGACGCCACGGCTGCCGACCAGGACGAAATAGAAGACCAGGACGGCAGCGGTGACGAAGTAAGTGATCTTTGCGCGCATGGCGGGGACTCAGTCAGTTCAGGTCGAGGAAGTTTTCCAGGCCGAACGTGAGGCCGGGAGTGGTCACCACGCGTCGTGTGCCGAGCAGGATGCCGGGCATGAAGCTGCTGTGGTGCAGGGAGTCGTGGCGGATGGTGAGGGTCTCGCCCTCGCCGCCGAGCAGCACTTCCTGGTGGGCGAGGAGACCGCGGAGCCGGATCGCGTGGACGGGAACACCGTCGACGTCAGCTCCGCGGGCCCCGTCCAGGGCCGTGGTGGTGGCGTCCGGCTGCGGGGCGCAGCCGGCCTTCCGCCGGGCGTCGGCGATCAGGTGGGCGGTGCGGGTGGCGGTGCCCGAGGGGGCGTCGACCTTGTTGGGGTGGTGGAGTTCGATGACCTCGACGGACTCGAAGTAGCGGGCGGCCTGCTCCGCGAACTTCATCGTGAGGACGGCGCCGATGGAGAAGTTCGGCGCGATGAGCACACCGGTCTCCGGGGAGCCGGAGAGCCAGGTGTTCAGCTGCGCGAGCCGTTCGTCGGTCCAGCCCGTCGTACCGACGACCGCGTGGATGCCGTGCCGGATACAGAAGTCGAGGTTGCCCATCACCGACGCGGGGGTGGTGAGCTCGACGACGACCTGGGCGCCGGTTTCCGCCAGGGTCTCCAGCTTGTCGCCGCGGCCCAGGGTGGCCACCAGCTCCATGTCGTCGGCGGCCTCGACGGCTCGTACCGCCTCGGATCCGATACGGCCCTTGGCACCGAGAACGGCCACGCGCAGCTTGCTCATTGCTCTGCTTCCTTACAGGTGGGTTAGGAGACCGCTTCGTCGAGGCGGTCGGCCTGCTTGTCCTTGAGCGGGCCGATGACGGAGAGCGAGGGGCGGTGTCCGAGGACCTCGCCCGCGACCGCGCGGACGTCATCGGGGGTGACCTGCGCTATCCGGCCCAGCATGTCGTCGACCGACATCTGGTCGCCCCAGCACAGTTCGCTCTTGCCGATGCGGTTCATCAGCGCGCCGGTGTCCTCCAGGCCCAGGACCGTGGAGCCGGACAGCTGCCCGATGGCACGGCCGATCTCCTCGTCGCTCAGTCCTTCGGACGCTACCCGGTCGAGCTCGTCCCGGCAGATCTTGAGGACGTCGTGGACCTGGCTGGGCCGGCAGCCCGCGTACACGCCGAAGAGTCCGCAGTCGGCGAAGCCCGAGGTGTACGAGTAGACGCTGTAGGCGAGACCGCGCTTCTCCCGTACCTCCTGGAAGAGGCGTGAGCTCATGCCACCGCCGAGGGCGGTGTTGAGGACGCCGAGCGCCCAGCGCCGGTCGTCGGTGCGGGCCAGGCCCGGCACGCCGAGGACCACATGGGCCTGCTCGGTCCGGCGGTTCAGCAGCTCGACGCGGCCGGCGGTGCGCACGGTGCGGGAGCCCGCGCGCGGGCCGACCGGGGCGGCGTCGGTGCGGGACAGGGCGCCCGCGCGCTCGAAGGCCTTGCGGACCTGGCGTACGACCGTGGCGTGGTCGATGTTGCCCGCGGCGGCGACGACCAGGTGTGTGGGGTCGTAGTGCTTCTTGTAGAAGCGGGTGATCCGGCCGCGGTCGAGCGCGTTGATGGTGTCGACGGTGCCGAGGACTGGGCGGCCGAGGGGGGTGTCGCCGAGCAGTGTGTGCGCGAACAGGTCGTGCACGCAGTCGCCCGGGTCGTCCTCGGTCATCGCGATCTCTTCGAGGATGACGCCCCGCTCGGCGTCGACGTCCTCCGCCGTGATCAGCGAGCCGGTCAGCATGTCGCAGACGACGTCGATGGCCAGCGGCAGGTCGGTGTCGAGGACCCGCGCGTAGTAGCAGGTGTACTCCTTCGCCGTGAAGGCGTTCATCTCGCCGCCGACCGCGTCGATGGCGGCGGAGATGTCGAGGGCGCTGCGCTTGGCGGTGCCCTTGAAGAGGAGATGTTCGAGGTAGTGCGTCGCGCCGTTCAGGGTGGGGGTCTCGTCGCGTGATCCGACGTTGGCCCAGATCCCGAAGGTGGCGGAGCGGACGGAGGGCAGGGTCTCGGTGACGACGCGGAGTCCGCCCGGCAGGACGGTTCGGCGGACCGTACCGATGCCGTTGGTGCCCTTGAGAAGCGTTTGGGTACGGGCGACGGCCCGCGCCTTGGAGGAGGCGCGGGCCGTCGTCACGGAACTACGGGACGTCACTTGGCGGCGTCGTCCTTCTTCTCGTCTTCTTCGCCCTCGATGACCGGGATCAGGGAGAGCTTGCCACGGGAGTCGATCTCGGCGATCTCGACCTGGACCTTGGTGCCGACGCCGAGCACGTCCTCGACGTTCTCCACGCGCTTGCCACCGGCGAGCTTGCGGATCTGCGAGATGTGCAGCAGGCCGTCCTTGCCCGGCATGAGGGACACGAACGCACCGAAGGTGGTGGTCTTGACGACCGTACCCAGGTAGCGCTCGCCGACCTCCGGCATGGTCGGGTTGGCGATCGAGTTGATCGTGGCGCGGGCGGCCTCGGCGGCCGGTCCGCCGGCGGCACCGATGTAGATGGTGCCGTCGTCCTCGATCGTGATGTCGGCGCCGGTGTCCTCCTGGATCTGGTTGATCATCTTGCCCTTGGGGCCGATGACCTCGCCGATCTTGTCCACCGGGATCTTGACGGTGATGATCCGCGGGGCGTTCGGGGACATCTCGTCCGGGACGTCGATGGCCTCGTTCATCACATCGAGGATGTGGAGGCGGGCGTCGCGGGCCTGCTTCAGCGCGGCGGCCAGGACCGAGGCGGGGATGCCGTCGAGCTTGGTGTCGAGCTGGAGTGCGGTGACGAACTGCTTCGTACCGGCGACCTTGAAGTCCATGTCGCCGAAGGCGTCCTCCGCACCGAGGATGTCGGTGAGGGCGACGTAGTGGGTCTTGCCGTCGATCTCCTGGGAGATCAGGCCCATGGCGATACCGGCCACGGCGGCCTTGAGCGGCACACCGGCGTTCAGCAGCGACATGGTGGAGGCGCAGACCGAGCCCATGGACGTCGAGCCGTTGGAGCCCAGCGCCTCGGAGACCTGGCGGATCGCGTAGGGGAACTCCTCGCGCGTCGGCAGCACCGGCACGATGGCGCGCTCGGCGAGCGCACCGTGGCCGATCTCGCGGCGCTTGGGCGAGCCCACGCGGCCGGTCTCACCGACGGAGTACGGCGGGAAGTTGTAGTTGTGCATGTAGCGCTTGCGGGTCACCGGGGAGAGGGTGTCCAGCTGCTGCTCCATGCGGAGCATGTTGAGGGTGGTGACGCCCAGGATCTGGGTCTCGCCACGCTCGAACAGCGCCGAGCCGTGCACGCGCGGGATGGCTTCAACCTCGGCGGCGAGCGTACGGATGTCCGTGACGCCACGGCCGTCGATGCGGACCTTGTCCTTGATGACGCGCTCGCGGACCAGCTTCTTGGTCAGCGAACGGTACGCGGCGGAGATCTCCTTCTCGCGGCCTTCGAAGGCCGGGAGCAGCTTCTCGGCGGCGATCTCCTTGACACGGTCCAGCTCGGCCTCGCGGTCCTGCTTGCCGGCGATGGTGAGCGCCTGGGCCAGCTCGGACGTCACCGCGGCGGCGAGCGCCTCGAAGACGTCGTCCTGGTAGTCCAGGAAGACCGGGAAGTCGCCGGTGGGCTTGGCGGCCTTCGCGGCGAGGTCCGACTGGGCCTTGCAGAGCGCCTTGATGAAGGGCTTCGCGGCCTCGAGACCGGCGGCGACGACCTCTTCGGTCGGGGCCTCGGCGCCGTCCTTGACGAGCTGGATGGTCTTCTCGGTGGCCTCGGCCTCGACCATCATGATCGCGACGTCGCCGTCTTCCAGGACGCGACCGGCGACGACCATGTCGAAGACGGCGTCCTCGAGCTCGGTGTGCGTCGGGAAGGCGACCCACTGGCCCTTGATCAGGGCGACACGGGTGCCGCCGACCGGGCCGGAGAAGGGCAGGCCGGCCAGCTGCGTGGAGCAGGAGGCGGCGTTGATCGCGACCACGTCGTACAGGTGGTCGGGGTTGAGCGCCATGATCGTCTCGACGATCTGGATCTCGTTGCGCAGGCCCTTCTTGAAGGAGGGGCGCAGCGGGCGGTCGATCAGGCGGCAGGTGAGGATCGCGTCCTCGGAGGGCCGGCCCTCACGACGGAAGAAGGAGCCGGGGATCTTGCCTGCGGCGTACTGCCGCTCCTCGACGTCCACCGTGAGGGGGAAGAAGTCGAGCTGGTCCTTGGGCTTCTTGGACGCGGTGGTGGCCGACAGCACCATCGTGTCGTCGTCCAGGTACGCGACGGCGGAGCCGGCGGCCTGCTTGGCCAGGCGGCCCGTCTCGAAGCGGATGGTGCGGGTGCCGAAGGTTCCGTTGTCGATAACGGCCTCGGCGTAGTGGGTCTCGTTCTCCACTAGCGTTTTCTCCGATACATATCGTCTTCTCGCCCCCACGCCCGTGTGGCGGGGGACGGTAGCGGAGAAGCCCTCCATCGGCGGGCCGGTCTTCGATCGAAGCACCCGGGTCGATGAGTCCGGGGGCCACTACCGAGGACCGGCGGCGGGGAGGTCTGCTTCTCGCTCGTCCGTGGTTCGTTCTGCTGGTCGTTCTGCAACCAGGTTACTGAGATTCGACTCAGCTTGGCATTCCGGTCGTGCGGGCGGGCCCGTCACATCCCGTACATGCGTACGTACACACAATCGTACGTACAACAAAGGGAGCGGCCCCCTCAGTAGTGGGAACCGCTCCCTTCACGGCGTGTTACTTGGCGCCGCCGGCCGCACCGCGGCGGATGCCGAGGCGGTCGACCAGGGCACGGAAGCGCTGGATGTCCTTCTTGGCCAGGTACTGCAGAAGGCGGCGACGCTGGCCGACCAGGATCAGCAGACCACGGCGGGAGTGGTGGTCGTGCTTGTGCGTCTTGAGGTGCTCCGTCAGGTCCGAGATCCGACGGGAGAGCATCGCGACCTGGACCTCGGGGGAACCGGTGTCACCCTCCTTGGTGGCGAACTCGGCCATGATCTGCTTCTTCGTAGCGGCGTCGAGCGACACGCGGTACTCCTTTTTGATGATTCGATGCGTCCACGAGTGCCCCTGGTCTTGTTCTCAGGGGGTCTTCCGTAACTCGGGGGCGAAGGTCCGATGAGCGCAGCTCCCAGGATGATCCGGGAGCGCGTACACAAACGGCCGTCACACAGCGTACCAGTCCGGCGGAGCCGGTTGGGTCGGGGGTGATGTGACCCCGGCGAGTGCGATTGCCGCTTTGTCCTCAATCGCCGGAGGGGCTTGACACTGCCTGGCTGAGCTTGGGTTCGGTCGGGCGGCCCGCGGGGTCAGCTGGTGAGAGCGCGGATCGAGTGGTAGACATCGAAAACGGCGAGGCACAGAGGCATCAGCGTCAGGAGCACACACGCTTCGGCGATCTCCAGGAAACGCCCCCAGAACGGAGTGACTCCCTTGCGCGGCACGATCAGCCCGATGGCAGTGATCAGGGCGGCGGCGCCCGCAACGGCTGCGGTGAGCCAGATCGTACGGATGTCGAGCGCGGTGCTGTCCCCCGTAACGGCCTCGCGCAGCATTTCGGTCGGCGGATTGAGGGACAGGCCGAGGCCCAGCAGCACGAGCGCGCCGAGACCCGCCGCCAGGGCGCAGCCGACCTGGGCCGTGTAACGGAACAGGTGGGAACGCATCAGCATCGCGACTCCGGTGGCGAGCGCCAGCAGCTGGCCCCATATGTTGTCCGAGAACCCCAGGACGGCTGCGGCGCCCACGGCCACCAGCGCGCATCCGCCGACCAGGCCGACGAGCAGTTCGTGGCCGCGCCGCGCCTGGGCCGCGATGCGGTCGGCGTCGACCGGGCCCTGCGGCGCCGGCTCGGACGTCCCATAGTCACCGACGGTGGTACGGGGCGGCTCGAAGCCGATGGGGAGGCGGGCGAAACGGGTGGAGAGACCGGGCAGGAAGGCGAGTACACCCACGGAGAGCGGGGCGCACACCGCCGCGGTCTCGACAGGCTCCATGCCGGTCATGATCGCGATGAAGGTCACCAGCAGGCCGATGGCGGCGGCGAACACGAACGCGACGAAGAGACCGTCCCCGCCGGGGGCGGCGATCATGAGGATCACCGCCGCCACCAGCACGGCGGCGCAGGCGAGCAGGAACTGGAGCCTGCCGATGCCCTGGCCCTCGGCGAGCGGCAGCAGCCCGGCACCGGAGACCGCGGCGTTCGCGAGCGCGCCGATCCCCAGAGCTGTGGATGATCCCCGGTCGTCGTACACGCGCGCACGTACGCAGGCGAGCGCGAGAGTGAGTACGGCGATGACAGCGGCAAGGATGCCGGGCAGGCCGTGCATGTCATGCCGGGGGCCGGACGTCCACAGCACGAAACCGAGCAGGACCAGCAGGAGCGACCCCCCGAAGAGCCCGGCTCCGCGCATGAGGCTGTCGCCCCAGAGCGTGCGATCCCGGGCGACGGCGGAGGCGACTGCGTCGGAGACGTCGTCGAAGACCGCGGGGGGCAGGGACTCGGAGAAGGGGCGCAGGGACAGCAGCTCTCCGTCGAGGATGCGCTGACCGGCCAGGGTGCGCCCGCTGTCGAGGACGGTGCCGTCGCGGCGTACCAGGTGATAGCCGACCGGAGCGCCCTGGGCGGGGCTCTGCCCCGACAGCCGGAGGATCTCCGGGTACAGATCGGCGACCGGGATGTCCTCGGGCAGCGCCACGTCGACGCGACTGTCGGGCGCGACGACCGTGACCCGGCAGAAACCGGTTCCGCTGCCGGCCGGAACTCCGGGACCCGGCCGACCTTGTCCGGTGGCCGCCGCTTGGGCCGTCATAGTCACCTGCTGCTCCCCCTCATCGTTCTCCTGAAACGAACGCCAGGAACGCGGGCCTCGCTCGCGCCCCGAATGACCGTTTCCTTACGGTAGTTAGCGAATGCTTACACGCGTCGCGACACCCTATCGCTCTCGGGTCATCTCGTACGCCAGTAGGATCCTCCCGCGGATGGAGCCCGTCGCCACGGGGGCGCCGATACGAACAGTTCTGTCCGGCAAGGGAATTGGTGAGCTGTGAGCCAGATTGTCGTCAAGCGCCCACCGCGGGCCCTGCCCTCCGAAGTGCCGGACGAGCAGGTGCAGTTGCAACCTCCGCCCGAGCTTCCTCGCGGTCAGCAGGAGGGGGTGATGATGCAGCTGCTGCCGATGCTCGGCATGGGTGGTTCCGTCGTCTTCTTCTTCATGACCCCGAACCCGGTCATGCGGATCATGGGCATGATCATGATCGCGTCAACGCTCGCCATGGCCATTTCGATGCTCGTCCGCTTCCGGCGGGGCACCCAGGGGCAGCTCGCGGACATGCGGCGCGACTATCTGAAGTATCTGACGCAGACCAGACGCGCCGTACTGAAGACGGCCCGCAGACAGCGCGACGCGCAGTTCTATCTCCACCCGTCCCCGGACCAGTTGTGGGCGCTCGTCGCCGAGGGCAGCCGGGTGTGGGAGCGTCGCGTCGGTGACGCCGACTTCGCGCAGGTGCGCATCGGCCTGGGCAGTCAGGAACTCGCCACACCGCTCATCGCGCCACAGACCGCACCGGTCGATGAGCTGGAGCCGCTGACCGCGGGGGCGATGCAGCAGTTCCTGACGACCCACAGCACGCTGGACGGCCTGCCCATGGCGGTCTCGCTGCGCGCCTTCTACCACCTGACGATCAGCGGCGAAGCGGAGTCCGTCCGTGCCACGGCCCGTGCGATGGTCGGTTCGCTCGCCTCGCTGCACTCCCCCGAGGACCTGATCATCGCCTTCGCGACGGGCCGGGACGCCACCCCGCACTGGGAATGGGCGAAGTGGCTTCCGCACGTCCAGGCCCCGGACTTCATCGACGGTGCCGGCGGCCGCCGTCTGATCACCACGAGCATCGCGGAGTTGGAGGAAATGCTCGCGGGCCGGCTCGACGGCAGGCCGCGCTTCCAGCCCGATGGCCAGCCGCTCATGGACCAGCCTCATGTCGTCGTGGTGCTCGACGGCCAGTCCGTATCTCCGGTGTCGGCGCTCGCAGCGGCCGAAGGCCTCCAGGGCGTGACGGTCGTCGAGGTCGTACCGGGTGAGGTCAACGGGGCGCGCGGCGGCCTGTCCGTCGTGGTGCACCCCCATTCGCTGCAGCTGGAGTCCGGGCACGGGCTGGTCTACGACGGCCTTCCCGACCTGCTCAGTTATGAGGCCGCCGAAGCACTGGCCCGGCAACTGGCGCCGCTCCATGTGTCCTCGGGCGGGGACGACGACGAGCCGCTGCTCGCCAATCTCGAATTCACCGATCTGCTGAATCTCGGAGACGCGGCCTCGATCGACGTCAGCAGGACCTGGCGGGCCCGCTCCCAGGCGGAGCGGCTGCGCGTCCCGATCGGCGTCGGCGAGGACGGCGGTCCCGTGATGCTGGACCTCAAGGAAGCGGCGCAGGAGGGCATGGGACCGCACGGCCTGTGCGTCGGCGCCACCGGTTCCGGCAAGTCCGAACTGCTGCGTACGCTCGTGCTTGGCCTTGCCGTCACCCACACCTCGGAGACGCTCAACTTCGTCCTCGCGGACTTCAAGGGCGGCGCCACCTTCGCCGGTATGGCACAGATGCCCCACGTCGCAGCCGTGATCACCAACCTCGCGGACGATCTGACGCTGGTTGACCGCATGGGTGACTCCATCAGCGGTGAGCTCAACCGGCGCCAGGAGATGCTCCGCGACGCGGGCAACTACGCCAACATCCACGACTACGAGAAGGCGCGCGCCGCGGGAGCCCCGCTGCAGCCCATCCCCTCCCTGGTCCTGGTCATCGACGAGTTCAGCGAACTACTGACCGCCAAGCCGGACTTCATCGAGATGTTCGTGCAGATCGGACGCATCGGCCGTTCGCTCGGCGTCCATCTGCTGCTGGCCTCGCAGCGCCTGGAGGAGGGGCGGCTGCGCGGTCTGGAGACCTATCTGTCCTACCGGATCGGCCTGCGCACCTTCTCGGCGGGCGAGTCCCGGGCGGCGCTGGGTGTGCCCGATGCCTACCACCTGCCCAACGTCCCCGGTTCCGGCTATCTGAAGTACGGCACGGACGAGATGGTGCGCTTCAAGGCCGCGTACGTCTCCGGGGTGTACCGCTCGGGCGCCCAGCCGGCCGTATCCTCCGGCCCCCTGCCGGTGGATCGCAGGCCGGTGGTGTTCACAGCGGCTCCGGTGCCGGTGCAGTACGTCCAGCCGAGCCCGCAGACCGAGGCCTCCGTGCCCGACGCGCGTACACCGGAGGACGACGCCCTGGCGGACACGGTGCTCGATGTGATCGTGCGCAGGCTGGAGGGCCGGGGGGCATCCGCACACCAGGTATGGCTCCCGCCGCTGGACAACCCGCCGTCGCTTGACGAGCTCCTGCCGGGGCTCTCCGCGGTCGAGGGCCGTGGGCTGACCCAGCCCGGATTCGAGGGTGCGGGCCGTCTCGTCGTACCGCTCGGTGTGGTCGACAAGCCGTACGAGCAGCGGCGCGACACGCTCTACCGGGACTTCTCCGGGGCGGCAGGCCACATGCAGATCACCGGTGGTCCGCAGTCCGGCAAGTCCACGCTGCTGCGCACACTCATCGCGGGCTTCGCACTCACCCACACGCCCCAGGAGGTCCAGTTCTACGGACTCGACTTCGGTGGCGGCGGCATGGCCTCGGTCTCCGGCCTGCCGCACGTCGGCGGGATCGCCTCCCGGCTCGACCCGGAGCGGGTGCGACGTACGGTCTCCGAGGTGTACGGGATCATGACGCGGCGCGAGGAGTACTTCCGCAGCGCGGGCATCGACTCCATCGCCACCTTCCGCAGGCTGCGGGCGCGCGGCGACATCTCGGTCACTGACCAGCCGTGGGGCGACGTCTTCCTGATCATCGACGGCTGGGGCAACTTCCGTTCGGACTACGAGGGCCTGGAAGCGGCGGCCGTGGACATCGCGGCGCGCGGCCTCGGATACGGCATCCACCTGATCGTCACGGCGTCTCGTTCGATGGAGGTCCGGGCCAACCTCAAGGACCACCTGATGAACCGGCTGGAACTGCGGCTCGGCGACGTCATGGACTCCGAACTGGACCGCAAGGTCGCGGTCAACGTGCCGGCCGGCGTGCCCGGTCGCGGTCTCACGCCGGAGAAGCTGCACTTCATGGCCGCGGTACCGCGGATCGACGGCATCAACTCCGACAGCGACCTCTCCGAGGCAACGGCGGCCATGAACCAGGAGGTCGCCCGGCACTGGACCGCGGCTCCCGCCCCGGCGGTCCGGCTGCTGCCCCGCGAACTCCCGGTGCACGAGCTGCCCGCGGGCTACGCGCATCCGGAGCGCGGCATCGCGTTCGGTATCGACGAGAACAACCTGGAGCCGGTGTTCCTCGACTTCGAGCGTGACCCGTTCTTCCTGGTGTTCGGCGAGAGCGAGTCCGGCAAGTCCAATCTCCTGCGGCTGCTCATCAAGCAGCTGACCGAGAGGTACGACGGGAACACCTGCAAGTTCTTCGTCATCGACAACCGGCGAGCGCTCCTGGACGTCACCCCTGCGACGCACCTGGCGGAGTACGTGCCCATGTCCAACGACATGGAGCACCATATGGACGCGCTGTACGACCTGATGAAGCGTCGTACGCCGTCGCCCGACGTCACGGCGCAGGAACTGCGCGACCGCAGCTGGTGGAGGGGCCCGACGGTGTACGTGGTCGTCGACGACTACGACCTGGTCTCCACGTCCAGCGGGAACCCGATGGCCAAGCTCACGGAGATGCTGCCGTTCTCACGTGACGTCGGCGTCCGGTTCATCATCGCCCGTAACACGGCGGGGGCCGGACGGGCCCTGTACGAGCCGTTCATGCAGCGCATCATGGAGCTGGGCGCGCAGGGCCTGATGCTCTCGGGCGACCCCATCGAGGGGGACGTCCTCGGCAACGTACGACCGCGCCCGATGCCCCCGGGGCGCGGCGTCTTCGTCACGCGGCGGCGGGGGAATCCGCTGGTGCAGTCCGGGCTCATGGCCGGGGAGCGGTAGCGCCGCATGCGCGGCGGGCGGGGCGGGCGGGGCGGCGGGACCGGCCGGTGTGGCTGTTCCCGCCGCGCCTCGTGCTCCACTCCCTCTGCATGTCGGAGACGGGGCGGCGGCTCGTCGGGCTGTCGCCCCCGGAAAGAGCCGACAGCGGCTCCGAGCTCCGGTTCACGCCGTCGTTCGACGTCCCCCATAATCATGGGTCATGGAGCTTCTGGTAGGGATTCTGGTGAAGGGACTCCTCTTCACCTTCATCGCGGGGATGTTCACCTTCGTCTTCATCATGGGCAGGCGCGGACGCAAGAAGGATGCGCAGGTCAGGGAGGAGTATGCACAGCTCGCCCGGATTGCCCAGGAACGTGGTTGGACATACACACAGCGCACGAACGGGCGGATCGATCGTTATTGCGGGATAACTCCCCTCCCCGACAAGGGCACGAATCTGAGCGCCTGGCACTACACCACGGGAGAGTTCCGCGGTCGCCCCTTCGTGTACTTCGAGTATCGCTACGTCAGTCCCATGGCGACCCACGAAGTCGGGGAGCAGAGGGTGCCCATCATCAGGGCAGTCCTCGTCGTGACGGCGCCCGGCTCAGCGCCTTTTGTGCAGATATATCACCCGAGCAAGTTGGACGCGGTTCTCGACCGGAGGACCAAGATGAAGCTCGGTGTGCCGGAATTCGATGAGGAATTTCAGATCGTCACCAAGGACGAGCCATTTGTCCGGGATGTCTTGAGCGACACCGTGGTGCCCTTTGTGCTCGCGGATCCACGAGCCAAGAAGTCCCCGTTTGCGTTGCGTGAAAACGAACTGTTCACCTGGTACACAGGCACCCTGTCTCCGCAGGCTGTCGACGAGAAGTTGAACTACCTCTGCGACGTACTGGACCTGATTCCCGCACAGGCTTGGCCGGCTGCCTGAGCAAGCAGAGTGCCCCTCGCCCCGTGACCATGGTTCACCGGGGCGCGGGGCACTTTGGCGTCCGGCCTCGGCGTTTCCTTTGCAGTGACGGGATGCTGTTCGTCGATCGATACCCTGCGCACAGAAAGTGCCTTCCGCCTGGAACGAGAGAACCCCTCGACAAGGTTCATCATCCCAGCTCAGAAGGCTCTTCCGCGCTTCAGAACACCAACTCGCACCGCATCGACCGAAATGGCAAGGCCGGTGCCGGGCGCGGCACTAGGCAGGAGTTTCGTCGGCCGGGCGCACCGTCCGGAGGAAGGTCTTGAAGTCCTCGATGACTTCCTCGAGTTGGGTCGGCTTTGCTGTCAGGACGAGTTCGATGACGACACGCTTCGCGGGATTCTTGACGTCCTCCATGCCGAGGTACACCTGGCTCTGGAGCAGTTCCAGAGGTTCCCCCCTCAGAGTGGTGGAGAGACGGAGGTTCTGGACCACACCCGGGGAGTCCGTCAGGCCCGGGATGTCCGGGGTACCCACTTCGGTCTTCTTGACGACTTCTACGGTCCCTGCCTGCGCCAGCCGCTGCACCGACTCGTCGGCGATCTGCCACATGGTGGCGCTGTCGTTACGCATCCGCCCGGCGATGGTGATGTTCGCCGTGAACCCGTCGATGGAGGCGGGATGGAGCGCGACGAAGGCGACGCCGGGTGCTCCCACCTCGTCCGGCGGCGCGGCTTGCCAGCCTTCCGGCAGCGAAAACGAGATCTTGATCGGCAACGTAGTCGCCATGGTGGACCCACTCCTTCGATGAACTACAGCCCAGGCTAGAACAGCGCGCCGATTGTGTGGTCCCAGGCCGACTTTGCGCCACTACCTACTGCGTCCGCTGCGTCACCGACCGTGTCGACCACCTTGCCGGCATCGATGGTGACGTCGAAAGAGACCTTGCCGCCGACGCCCAGACCGGCCCCGAGCTCGCCGCCGATGGTGAACTTGCCGTCCTTCATGCCCAAGTCGGCACTGGCGGATGCGCCCACGCCCGCCCACGCCTCGCCGGTGACACCGGCACCGACGCCGCCGACATCGGCGGAAACCGACCCGGTGGCCTTGGCTCCGGCGAACGCCTCTGCGCCGGCATGCAGACCATCCTTGCCCACGCCGACGGTAGCCGAGGCATCCGCACCGGCGTAGGCCTTCGCCTCGCCCTGGACCGCGGCGATGCCGTACTCCGCACTGCCCTTCGCAGAAGCCTGTGCCAGGTATGCGCTCCCCGAAACACCGGCCTGCAGCTGCCCGTCTTTGATGCTCGCACCGGCGGTCCCGCTGACCCCGAGCAGGTCGATGCCTGCTTGGCCCTTCAGCTTGGCGCCACCGACCGTCGTCTCGCCCGGGCCGGTGCCGAACGACCAGGCGCTGGCGTCGCCCGTCCACTCGGCAAGCTTGATGTTTACATTGGCCTTGTTGCCAGGCGTGCCCTGGTCCCCCGCCCCGGAGTCGGAAGACTTGTCCCGGATGAACCAGTTACCGTCATCGTCCTTGCCCCACTCCTTTTGCCGGTGCCGGAAGCGGCCGTCTCCCTCCCGCCACTTCTCGTCATCCCATATCGGCCGGCTCTGGCTGGTTTTGCCGACTCCGTGATCAGTGGCCCACTGCCGGGCATCGACCCAATCCCTGGCGTCGGCAAGCCAGCCGGGGCTGCCGGCAGCGCCGCCCGCCAGGTCGCCGAGCTTCTTCACCAGCTTCTCGGTCTCGGGCTTGAGCTGATTGCGCGCGGCTTTCAAGGTCTCTTCCGCCGTGTCGTGCTGCCCGGCCTTCCACTGCGTGATCGCGGTGGAGGCCTGCTGCTGCGCCCAGCTCAGCGTGGAGGAGTACGAGGTGACCGCCGAGGCCGCCCCGGACATCGCGTCGGAAGCGAGATGCCAGTTGGCCTTCTCTTTGGACAAGGTGGGCCAGAAGGCGTCGCTGGCCTCACCGATCCAGCCCGGGATCTTCAGGTCGCGCAGGCCCGTAGCGATTCCCTCGAACTTTTCCGACCAGCTGCTGAGGGTGGTGGCGAGCCCGGTCAGCTTTCCGACGTCGCCGGGTATGAGTTCCTTGGGGTCGTCCGTCGACCCCAGCGCTGCTCCCATGGATTCGAATCCCCCGTCTCTAGCTCAAGTCCGACTTGACCGAGTTCACTGCGTCACGGATGGCTTCGTCCGTGTCCGCGTAGTTGTTGTTGGCCGAGTTCAGCCCACCCGCCAGGGTCACAGCGCAGTCCCTGAGGAACTCCGCCCCCAACTGCCACGTGGTGCAGAACGTCACCATTGCCGCGACTGCCGCCTCGTCCCCGGCCGCGGAGCCCTGCTCGGACAGTGACTTCAAGTCCACTTTCTCGACCGGCTTGAGGCCTTCCAGAATGTCCGAAGCGCCCTTCTTGAGGACCCCCGGGCCTACACCGAGATCACCCGTCATGAGATTCCCCCGCTTCCAACTCCGCCTGCGCGTAATCGCATTGGTGTCCAGTCCGGACACGCTAGCACCTGGACAACCCGGAATTGACGCCCCCACAGCCTCCTCACGACCCCTGCTACTCGGCTGCTCAAGACACTCGACAACCTCGATACGTCCCTCGTCACCGCGCCAAAGCAGACGCTGAACGGGCTCACGAACGACGACACCTCGTACCGCCCGTCCGGGCGGCGCCGCGTGGCCATCGTCAACGACCATGAGATTGATTGGTGTTATTTCCTCTTGGGCCGGCGCCGTCGTCTTCCTTCTCTGGGCGGCGCCTTCGGTGGCAGCGTCTGCGGCGAGCTGGTCCAGCGCATGGGACGGCTCCCGCAGCGACGAGGAGGTGTCCGGCCTCGTGGCCCTCGCGAGCGAGCAGGGATGGACGTACAAGACACGGGACGTGGGCGGGCGTCGACCGCCACGAGAGCGTCCCACCGTTCCCCGACGTGTCCTTGGGCTCATTGCCCGGGCGAGGGCCGCCTCCGCCCGAAGGATGCCCTGCTGAGACTCAACTGCCTCTGCGACGTTCTGGAGCGCACACAGACGTCCGCGTGGAGGCGGCGGGTGAACTCCGCGCCCGCCGCCGGGCCTTTCGCGCGCTCGTCGAGCGCGCGAGAGGCCCAGTTGTCAGTTCGCAGCCGGAGAGGCGGTGTCGTCGGCCTTGATGTCGAAGTTGATCTTGCCTCCCTCGACAGATGAAACCTTGACCGTCACACCCAAGGTGCTGCCGTCACTTGCTGTGAGGGTGCAGCGGGTGGTGTTGCCGACCTTCCCGACGAGGTCGTCGGGGCAAGTGACGTCCGGCTTCGGCTGGTTCGTTGTGGCGGCGAGCTTTTCGGCGACCGTGGTGGCCAGCTTGTCCGCGGACAGCTTCGGATCGGAGTTCCCCACACTGACCGAGCCCGAGCAGCCGGCGAGCAGTGCGCTGACAGCTACGGCCGAGAGGCTCCAAGTCACTGCGGACAATCGGGCTTTGGTCATGGTGCGACCCCTTCGGTTGATCAAGACAGCAGGACGCCGAAAGCATACTTGGCGGCGCTGCTCCGGCATTCCGCCGGAGCAGCGCCCCCACCTGGGGCGGAGCAGTGAACACTTCAGTCTGCACCGAGCAATCGACGGTGTTCCATGGACTCTTCGCTCTACGTGCAGACGATCTCCACCCGCGAGGGGGCAGACCGGAAGAACTGGCTCGTGAAATTGTCGATTGAGACAGTGCCAGTTGGTGATCTGAAACGCGGATGCGCCTCCTCGCTGTGCAGCGAGTGCGCCGAACAAACACAAGTACCCCTGCCTGCGGGCAGGGGCACTGTGCTGTGCTCGGCTCGATGGTCGGGACACAGGTCAGGGTGGGCACCTCCCGCGCGTGCCCACCCTGGCTGTGTTCTACCGCGGCTTACTCGAAGTTGGCCCTCGCCCGCTTGTCGCCTGCATGGTAAGCAGTACCAGCGTCGCGAACCCTTCGGGAGATCTCGCTCAGGGCGTTGTGAATCCCCCTGGCGTCATTGTCCCAACCGGTCTGCGCCGTGTCATAGGCGGTCTTGGCTTCGCCCACCCAGAGCTCAGACACATTGGCGATCATCCGCTTGATGGCCGCAAGGTCCTCTTGGAGCTGCCTGCTCTGCCGCTCAATGTCACCTGCTGCGAGATCGAGACTCGCGTAAGTGACAACCAGTGTGCCGTCGTTGTTCGGCATGCGGTCCTCCCGTGCTATCTAGGTTTGGTGTGGTTGCCTCGTACGTGGTACGGGCAGGGCAGGGTCAGAAGTCGTTGAGGTTCGACATCTTGGCCTCCGCCGCCGCGTCACCCGAGTGACCGCTGACGACGTCGACGCCCTGGAGGGCCTGCTTGATTTCGTCTTCGGTGTTGCCCTTGATGGTCCGGGCCGCCTTCATGGCCTCCTGGAACCTGAGGA
Source organism: Streptomyces sp. NPDC111516 (assembly GCF_055635345.1). Taxonomy (NCBI): domain Bacteria; kingdom Bacillati; phylum Actinomycetota; class Actinomycetes; order Kitasatosporales; family Streptomycetaceae; genus Streptomyces; species Streptomyces sp. NPDC111516. The sequence goes on from NZ_JBVKBV010000019.1 coordinate 21,846, forward strand.
GCCGGTGAGCAATGCTGACCATCTTCCGGTTGACCTCCTCCTGCTTCGTGTTGAAGGCGCCGGCACCGATGCCCTGCCATGCGCCTTCCAGGCTGTCGATCGTCCCCTGCAACGTCTTCAGCTGGCCCTTTACGGAGTCGAACCGCGTGGAGAGCTCGCCCTCCAGCTTCAGGAGAGCATCATCTGAGAGCTTCTGATCAGCCATGGTTCCGGCTTCCTTCCTGGTGCTCTTATTCGGTCCGGCTTTACTCGCCGGTGGGTATACGGGTGAAGAACCTACGGTCAGTCAGGCGGCGCGGCGCTTACGGACGAGCGCGAAGGCTCCGCCACTGAGCACGATGACTGCTGCCGCTCCGCCGAGGATCAGGCCGAGCGAACTGCCGTCGTCCTTCTCCTTGCTGGAGCCTGCCACGACGGCGTCGTCAGCCTTTTCTTTCTTCTCGGGCTGTGACGAAGCTGGTGCAGACGGGGTGGGGGAGGCCGAGGAGCCGGACGTCTTTTCCTTGGTGAGGGGGCTGATGTCCGGGGGGCCGGGGTTGCCCTTGCCCTTGAGGATGTTCATGGAGGGGCGAATCAGGCCGTGGCCGAGGTACTTGCTGAGCGTGCCCTTATCCCAGTTACGGCCAGCGGTGTCGAAGAGAACGTTGAGGACTTGGTTCGCGGTCCAGTCAGGGTGGGCGGACCACACCAAGGCTGCGGAGGCGGATGCGATGGCGGTGGCTGCGCTGGTGCCGCCATCGCCGTCGCAGTAACCTCGGAAGGTTTCGTCACACCAATACGGGATGTCGTTACCGGGAGCTGCGATGTCCACGATGTTCCCGTTCTGGGAGTACTCGGCTACCTTGCCCTCGCGGTCAGCCGAGGAGACTCCTACGACCTGCGGGTACGCGGCGGGGTACTGTTCTTTGTTGCTCGTCTCCGCATTATTCCCGACACCCGCGAAGAACAATTTGCCCTTACTTTGTGCGTACTTGACGGCTTCTCGCTCTTCTCGGCCTGGGAAGTCGCTAGCAAACGACATGCTGATGATCTGCGCATCACTGTCCGCTGCGGCCCGGATTGCATCCTCCGTGTCATGCGCATTCACCGAATGCTCATTCTGGAAATTCGTATCGGTGATCCGCATCGGGATGATTTTCGCACCTGGGGCAAGGCCTCGCAGGCCCCCACCCTTGCCCGTTCCGGCAATCAACTCAGCCATGGTTGTGCCGTGCCCGTCATAGTCGTCGTACTCATCGCCGTCGGCCCCTGTAGCGTCAAGCCCCTTCAGGACCTGCCCCTTCAGAGAAGGCGTGGACGCATTGACGCCGGTGTCGATGACAGCAACCTTGATGCCTTCGCCCGTGGTGACCTTCCACATCTCCTCCGCCTGCATCGCGCTGAGGTACCACTGCTTGGACTGCACATCCGCCGCAACCGCAGGGGTTCCCACTCCTGCGAATCCCACGCTCCAAGCAGCAGTCACAGCCATCACGCCGAGCAGACGCCCACGCAACCCGACGGGCATGCGGCGTTTCCGGGTCTGGCTCATTCCTGCTGTCATCCTGACTTCCGAACCTTCCCTGTATCTACTCGATCACCGGAGGTGCGACTCCACGCCGTCCGGCCTCCCACGTCTCTCTGTCCTCAGTCAGGTAGTCCGGACGCGCCGTTCCATCGTCCTGGCCCTCACGGTCGGACTCACGTCGGCCTGCGGGCCCACGAACGAGGCCTGCTCCCCCAGCCGTGAAGCCCTTTGCGCCCGAGCCGGCCCCGGCAGCACCACGAGGCGTACCCACGACTCCGTTCGAGCTGGGAGTGCCGCGCCCACCGGACCGGGGCACGCCGCTCGCTCCGCCGGCTCCGATGACTCCCCGTTGCCCTGTGCTGCCGGCCGAGCCGCCCGCAGGTGCCGTTCCTCCAGCTCCGATGACCGTGCCACGCGGAACACCGCGAGTTTTTCCGGGCGTACTTGCGCCCGGCATGCCGCGCTGCGGGGTCCCACCTGCGATGCCGTTCGCCCGGCCGGCACGCGGGCCAGAGGTTCCGGACCTAGCTGCATGGCCTCCTGCCGTGGGCCTGCCGCCCGTCACGCCGGACCGACCGGCAGCAGGAGACTGGCCCCCGCCTCCTCCACGCCCGGACGTGCCCGTGCCCGAACCCTCGCCCACGGAAGCCGGACGCCCAACCGGAGCTCCGGTGCGCCCATTCACCCCAGGATTACCTTGCGTGGAGCCGCCAGGTCTGACCACGCCGTTTCCGGGCTGGCCGATCGCTCTGGGCATGCCGGTCGACGTCGTGGGTCGCCGCGAGTTCCCTGTCACAGGGTTCAGCAAGGGAGTCGCCGTGGGCTGGGCCGGACCGCCGCCCGGACCTGCGGGACTTGTGGTCGAAGGCGTGGGGGACGGACCGGAATCGGTCACTGGGGCTGGCGGAGCAGCAACACTGTTGATCTCAGTCGATGTGCTCTTGTCGGGAACAGGCAAGGCCGACCCGAGTTCCTCAGCGGACGTCCTGTGCCTGGTATTGCCTGAACTGATGACTTCATGCTTCGCGGTGGGCTCCGACGCACCCCGCGTCGTGCTGTTACCCACCGTCTCGGAGCCTGCCGATGAGCCTCCGGAGTTGGAATTTGATCGGATGCGGCCCCGCGGCCGCGGCATCGCAACATCAAGCTGCTTGTCGAACCGGGGCGGCTCCTGCGCCGCCAGCGTCTCCTCCGAGACCGAGTAGTACGAAGCCAGCCTGTTCGCCTGGTTGATGGCCTCCTGGCGGTCCTTCTCGACCTTCACCGCCGCGACGTACTCCGGGTTGCCCTCGATCCGCTTCGGGGCCTCGATGTCCTCGACGGACTTGCGGTCCAGGCGGTTGTCGCGCGGCGGCAGGGAGTTGCGCACCGAGGCGAGGCCCGTGCCCGCGACCGTGATCTGTGTCCCGGCCGCCTCCGCGAAATCGCCCAGCTTCAGGGCGTGGGCGACCAGGCCATTGCCCCAGTCACGGAAGGCAATTCCGGACTCGCCCTCCCAGTCGACAGCCTTGATGAAGTCGCCCAGCTCATCCGCGGCGACCTTGATGGCCGTCCTTGCGTTCCAGAGCGCATCACCCGCGTCTTCGAGGTGCTCCGGATTGGAGTTGTGGATCAGGTCGATCATCGTGTTGAGCTCGTGGCCCTCGAACGAAGTCCGTCCTGATGAGCCGGAACGTCCGAAGCCGAATGACTCCATGACGTGCTGGACCTGCCGGTTGACGTCAGTGACGATCAGCTGGGTCTGGACGCGTTGCTGGTCCTGCGCCTGCTGTTCCTTGGGAGACAGTTCCGGCTTCTTCGCATCACTCATTCGGCTGCCCACCCCGAGTCGCTCTGCTTGTCGGTGTTCCGAGACTCAGGCTTGTCGGTCTTCTCCGCCTGCGCCTTCTCGTTCTCCTTGTCCAGACGGGTCTGGATCTCGTAGAACCGCCGCCGCACGTCGTCGTCCACGTTGTCGAAGCCGACGGCCGCCGCGTGCACGCCCAGGCTCAAGTACTCGATCTGGTCGCCGAGAGACTTGGAGAGCGAGACGAGCGCCTCGTGGACGCGGTTGTACTGCGTGTACAGCCCGTCTGCCTCCGCGAAGCAGGTGTTCTGACCACTCAGGGCAGCGCGTGACACCGTCTGCGCCGCAATCTTCGACTTGCCGGCTGCCGAACCCTCGAGGTCCGCGAGCAGCGTGTTGACACGCCCCCTGAACGTCTCCAGCGCGCCTACACCACGCCGGAGGTCGCCCGAACCTCCCCCGCCACCGCCTGGATCGGTCACGATCCTGCCCTCCCCGTTTTCCCCGTTTGCTCAGACTGTTACTCGTTGCTATCGCACCCGCGTGAACACGTCTGACCTCATTCCACAAACTCTAGCCACTGACTACGACAGGGCCAACTCTCTTGTCCATCACGTAACTTCCCCCGATCGATCCCCGGTGGACGGCCTCGTCAGGCTTGGCCCACTCCTCCCAGGCGCCTGGACCGCCGTCGGGTATCGCGCACGGCCACGGCGACACCCGCTATCGCGGCAACCAGCACTGCCCCGCCCACCACCACGTAGGTCGCCAGGCGTGCGTTGCGTTCGTCCGCCGTTTCGCCCAGGTGGAGTTCAGCCGGTGTCGGCGCTTCGCCCTTGCTCACACCTTCGTTCGCCACGGGGCGTTCGATGGGCTTGTCGTCCTCCGTCAGGGCGCGCACCGGGTCGACGACGCCCCAGCCCACCAGACGGTCGTGGCCCGCGATCGAGCGTTCCGCCGTCTGCTGGATCTGAGCGACGATCTGTTTCTGCGTCCAGTCCTGGTGCTTGGCCTTGATGAGGGCGGCGACTCCTGCGACGTACGGGGCCGAGAAGCTGGTGCCGTTGTCGGCGCAGTGTCCGCCGCCGGGGACCGTCGAGATCATGTCCACCCCGGGTGCGGCCACGCCCACGAATTCGCCGGACTGGGAGAAGGCCGCCCGCTCGTTGTTGCGGTCCGATGCGGCCACGGCCAGGACACCGTCGTACGAGGCCGGGTAGGTCTCCTTGACGTTGCCGCCGAGCCCGTCGTTGCCCGCGGAGGCGACGATCACGATCTCCTTGGCCAGGGCGGCGACCACCGCCTGCCGCAGAGCGTCCGTGGGCTTCACCGCGTTGGCAGTGTCCTGAGAGATGTTGATGACGTCCGCGTGGGCGACATCGGCTGCGTAGCTGATGGCGTCGGCCAGCGTTTCGGCCGTTCCGTGGCCCTCGGCGTCGTTCTGCTGGATCGGAATGATCGTCGCGTCCGGAGCCAGGCCTGTGAAGCCGGTGCCCTTCACCTCTCGCGCGGCGATGATTCCGGCGACCTTGGTGCCGTGACCGACCGTGTCGGTGGTGCCGTTCTCCTTGCCGCGCTCGACCTTGTTGCCGTTCTCGTCCTTGAGGTCCTTCCGCAGGAAATTACGGCCGCTCCTGGTATCCACGGCCGCCTTGAGCTGAGGGTTCTTGACGTCCACGCCCGTGTCGATGACGGCCACCCGTACCCCCTTGCCGGTGGACTGCTTCCACAGCTCGTCCATCAGGACGCGCTGCAACGACCAGGGGCGGCCCGCGTACTTCTTCGAGGGGAAGGTGCACTGGGTCGAGTCGTCCGCGGCGGCGGGCAGTGCGGGCAGCGTGACGAAGAGGACGGCGGTGGCGGCTGCGACTGTCAGCGGACGCCGGTACGGAGAGGAGTGCGTCGTCATGTGGATGCGCTCCTCAGGAACCCTGCGGCTGACGGGCCGCGCCGGTCGACAGGCGTGGTCCCGTGGGCAGGAACGAGGACCAGGCGGCCGGGATGGGCGCGGGCACGACGTCCTTGTATCCGAGCCGGTTCTGCGCTTGTTGCGCCTCCTGCTGCCGCTGCGCCCTCTCCTCCTTCGTGCCGGATTCGCCGATGCCGGAGTCGTCCTGCACGCTGTCGCCGTTGGACTGCATGGCATAGCGCAGACCGGTGTCGGTGACCAGGAAGAGGGGGCCGGAGTCGGCGCTGGACCCCTTGAACTGCCGGAAGAGCTGTCCGGATCCGGGGGTGACGTAGGCGCTGCTGGAGCCGGTGGGGAGCGTTGCGGGGAAGTCCGTGCCCGCCCATGTGCTGAGCGTGCTGGCCCCATTCTTCGTGGCGACACCACGCAGGACGTTGCACACCGTGTTACGGCTGCCGGCCGCGGCGCTCGCGGAGTTGACGGGCTTCGGCTCGCTCGTGGGCCAGTCCATGTCCTGTCCGAAGGCCTCGCCGGGCTCGAACGCTCCGGCGCTGACATGCCTCTCCTTGCCGTCCTGGCCAAGGCTGACCAGGTCCCGGCTGCTGAGCAGGAGCTTCGCGACGAAGTCCGATACGGGGGCAACCCGGCCGGGCAGGACCACGTAGTGCTGGGTCTTGGTACCGGATGGCGCCGCGAGGACCATCCCCACCTTGTTCGCCCCGGGCGGCAGCTCCCCCGGGATGCCCGCGTCGCTACCGGGAATTCCGGGGACGGTCGGGAAGTCGACCGCGTCTCCGGTGTGCAGGGTGTCCAGCCACGCGGCGGAGACCCGCTGAGGGGCGCGGCCGTCGCCGACCAGGGTGCGAAGCAGCAGTTCGTCCTTCTTCACCTTGTACGCCTTGCCCGCGGCGTCCACGATGTAGCGGGTTCTGGCCGGTCCCGGTCCCTCGACGTACATCAGCTCACCGCCGTGCAGCCGGCCCGCGCCCTCGGTCTTCTTCTGCTCGCGCTCCGCGAAGACGAACGCCGCCTTCTGGATGGCTCTGCCGCCCTCGCCGGGCCGCTCGCAGACGGCCCACCGCTTCTTCGAGCCGGCTTCGTCCTTGTCCGGCAACCGGTCGGGGGCGTACGGGATGCCGAGCGTGGCACCATGCGGGATCTTGCCGTTGTCGAGGACCGATTCGTCAACGTTGATGACCTTGCCCTTGTCCGGGGCAAGGAGAAGCTTGGCGGAGGACATGTTCAGCACCGGGTGGAGCTGCGTCTTGCCATCGGTGTTCAACACCACATAGCGCGTGGTGGATTTGCTGGCGATGATGACGTTCTCGTAGGGAGTGTCCCAATTCTGGGGTGCTACGGGTTTGAACATTCCCCAGGCTCCGAAGGCCGCGAGGATGACGACACCGACGATCGCGCCGGGCACCACTGCACGCAGGGGGCGCGGTGCGCCCTCCTCGGAGCCGGTCGGGTTGGGTTGCAGGAACTGTGCGATCAACCTCCGCTTCGCGAAGGTGTAGGCGTTGAGTTCGTCCCGCCGTGATGCCATCTGTCCGCTGCCCCTTTTCCCCAGTGGGCAACCAGGTTCCCACACACGCCGTGGGCCACTGTCGTCGACTGGGCCCCCTACTATGCCTGTTGGCGTTTGGCCGTCACTGCTCAGGTAGGGTGATCGCCCGGTCAACACCCGTGAAAAAACGGTACATACGGATACGAGGGGGCAACGCGGCGATGGGTGCAGCGACGCGCGAGCGCACGGGGCGGTCTACCCATCGAGCGTCCAGCCCTTCCCGACGGCAACGCGGCAACGAACCGGCCGACGCAGCACCCGCCCCGTCGGCGAACGCCCCTGCGGCGACGACTCTGCGGTCGATCTCGCGGACCGGTCGCCTCGGTCCCGCACTACGGCAGATGGTGCTCGTCGAGGCGGCCCTGGCGGTTGCCGCGGTGGGTGCCGCGCTCGGCGGTGCCTGGCTGGTGCCCGCAGTCGCGGTGGCCTGCCTGCTGGTGCTTCTCGCGGTGGTACGTCGCCGGGGCCACGCCGTACAGGACTGGCTGTCGACGGCGCTCTCCCTCCGCGGTCGCAGGCGAACAGCTGCGGCGTCCGCCGTGGATGCGGAGCCACAACTGGCGCCGGTGGCGGAAAGTGTGCCGGGTTTCGCTCCGTACATCTATGTCGACCGGGACCGTCGCACGGTGGGCATGGTCGGAGACGGCACGTTCCTGACCGCTGTCGTACGGGTCGAGGCCAGCGGTGAATCGCTCCGCCAGGCGCGCGGTGCACGGGCGCTCCCGCTGTCCCTCCTGGGCGATGCCCTCTCGGTGGACGACATCGTGCTGGAGTCCGCGCAGCTCGTGCAGCAGGTACGTCCCGCTCCGGCGCAGCATCTGCCGCAGCAGTCGTCGGCACGGCTCTCCTACGCCCCCCTTCAGGAGCAGACCGGGGCGCCCGCGCTGCGGATGACCTGGGTGGCTGTGAAGCTGGATCCGGAACTGTGCCGGGAGGCGGTCGAGGCGCGCGGGGGCGGAATCGGCGGGGCTCAGCGCTGTCTGGTCCGGGTCGCGGACCATGTGGCGAGCCGGATCACCGGCGCCGGATTCCGGGCCGTGGTACTGGACCAGGAGGAGCTGCACTCCGCCGTGGCGACATCCGCGTGTGCCAATCCCATCCTGTCGGCCCGCGCCGGACGCCCGGATGTCGCACCGCAGCGGCGGACGATGGAGACGACGAGGGTCTGGCGGTGCGACGACCGTTGGCACACCGCCTATGCGGTGGACCGCTGGCCCGAGTTGGGCCGGGGTGCGACTCCTCTCCCGCGCCTCGTCTCACTGTTGACCTCGGTCCCCGCGTATGCGACGACCTTCAGCCTGACGGTGCGACGAGGTTCGCGCCAGGGCGATGTGTCCGTGTCCGGTCACGTACGGATCACGGGTGGATCCGATACCGAACTGGTCGGGGTACGAAGGACATTGGAGCAAGCCGCACGGCACGCCAAGGTCGGCCTGGTGCGGTTGGACCGTGAGCAGTTGCCGGGCGTGCTGGCGACGCTCCCGCTGGGAGGCGCACAGTGACGAATCGCACCGAGCCGAGGCGGGGACTGCGCGGTCCTCGCCACGCGGGGCACACTCTGGCCGCGGAGCACCTGGGCGCACTGTCGTTGCCGGTCGGGGACGACGGAGTGATCATCGGCACCGATGCCGAGGGGCGCCCGCAGATGATCGGGTTCCACCGCCCGGCACCGTACGACGTCCTGTTGATCGGCGGCCTGTGGACCGCGCAGGTGCTGGCGCTGCGTGCGGCGGCTACGGGGGCACGGGTAGCGGTCGAGACCGGGCGCACCCAGGCGTGGACCACTCTGGCGCAAGCCGCGGGTGCCGGTCTCGAGTGCGTCTCCCTCCATGACGTGGGCCGGGTTCCGCCGACCGGAGCGACCGTGGGCAGCCCGGTGGTGGTGGTGCGGGACTGCGGTATGCGCCCGCCTCGTGGCCGGGTGGTGTCCTCGCCCTGGCAGTCGGTGTTGACGCTGCTGCCCTATCTGAGCCCCGTGGCGCCCCGGTTGATGCGGGCGTCGACGCTCGTGGGGGTCCAGCGGGTCTCGCCCGCCGAGGCGGACCAGATCGGCCGGATCCTGGGGCTCGCTCGGGCCGAGAGCGAGGCCCTGCCCACCCTGGCGGACGGTGTCACGCTCTGGGTGGCGGGCCCCGAGCGCCACTGGGTGATGACCAGTGCGACGGATATAGAGAACGGCCTGCTGGGCACTGCTCGCCGAATGGACTGAATACTGTTCCGTTCGCAACCCCGGCCTGCCACTTCCAGGGAGGATGGCCGGGGAACGACACGGTTCGATCGAAGGGACGCCGACATGGGCACCCAGCAGGAAAAGGAAGAGCTCTACGCTCTCGACATCTCGGATGTGGAGTGGCTGAGCGCACCGGGGACCGAGGACGTCGAGGAACGGGTCGAGATCGCGCATCTGCCAGGCGGTGCAGTCGCCATGCGCTCGTCGTTGGACCCGGAGACCGTGTTGCGGTACACGGAGGCCGAGTGGCGCGCCTTCGTACTGGGCGCACGGGACGGTGAGTTCGACCTCACGTAGGCAATGGCGAGGGGAAAGGGTGGCTGTCCGAACACGGTGGCCACCCTTTCACCACGCCTGGATATGTAGCGAATTGACCGCTTCGGCCTGTGCGCTCTGCCGTACTCGGGGCACTCGAGGGCGGTGCGCGACCTACTGGACAGTTTCTGCCGTGCGGTACGGCCTGCCGCACCGAGCCCGATGACGATTAGGGTGGGTCGGGGGGCAGCAGAAGAACCTGCGGGCAGGCGATGCACGTCCCAAGGGGGAGAGCCGGGCGGATCGGACAACGGGAACGGTCGCCCCCACCCACCACGGCACAAGGGTGCTCGACCACACCAGGAGGCAAAGTGAACGGCGATCGGGACGAGATCCGCGGGGGCTGGCACAAGCCCGTCGACGAGTCGTCCGACGCGGAGCCCGCCGAGATGACGGGTGAGTTCACCATCGACTACACCCCGCCCGCCTGGTACACGCAGAACGCGCCGGGGGACTCGTCGGGCGGTGCCGGATCGCACCTGGCGCCGCCTCCGCCGCCCAGCGGGGCGCCGGTGTCCGTGCCCGCGCCGCAGGCCAGGGGCGGTTTCGACCCCAACTGGGCTCCGGCGCCGCCTGCGCCCGCCCCGGTTCAATCCGCGGCGGATGACTTCGCTCCTTCGCCTGCTCCTACTCCTGCGGAGGGAGCGGGAGCTTCTGCGGAGGGAGCGGGAGCGGTGGCTTCCGGCGGGATGACGGACCCGTTCGGGGGCGGTGACGTGGAGAGCGGCGCGACCATGCGGTTCTCGCCCGCCGCGCTGAAGCGGGAGATCGCGGAGCGCGAGGAGGCGGCGAAGAGCGCGGCCGGGGACGGCTCGGCCGCGGACTCGGGTTCCGCGGAACACGGTGCCGGGGCAGGCGCTGGTGCCGACCGTACGGACGAGGGCGAAGCTCCCGGTTCCGGTTCCGGTTCCAGTTCCGGTTCCAGTTCCGGTTCCGTTTCCGCGGAGGCCGCGGATGCGCCCGCCGATGAGCCCGACGGCGCTGCCGCCGCGGATTCCGGTGCCGACGCCGGGGCGCCCGCCGAGCCTCCGGGCAGCGACATGACGAGCGGTACTGCGGACGGGCCGGAGGGTGCTGCCGCGGCCTCGGACGCCGTCGCGGACGCGGTGCCCCAGGTCGCACCGTCCCCCAGCGCACCGCAGGCCGCCCCGGCGCCCGCCGCGCCGACCGCCTGGACCCCGGCGCCGCCGCAGGGCGCTCTGCCGCCGCTGCCGCCCGCCTTCCAGCCCGCCGCACCGCAGCCCGCCGCGCCCCAGGCTGCGCCGCAGTGGCCCGCACAGGCTCCGGCCGGCCAGGGGCCCGGTGGCTACGGATTCCCGCAGACCGGAGCACCCCAGCAGCCGCAGGCACCCCACCAGTCGGCACCTCACCAGCCTCAGGGCGGTTACGGCTTCCCGCAGCCGCCCCAGACGCCCCATCAGTCGCAAGCGCCCCAGCCGCCCCAGTGGCCCGCGCAGCAGGGCGCGCCCCTCCCGCCGCAGGTCCCCCAGGCGCCCCAGCAGCCGGTCCAGGGCACGCCCAATCTGCCCGCACAGGTCGCCCCGCAGCAGCCTGTGCCCCAGCAGCCCGCCCAGCCCCAGCCGCAGCAGCAACAGCCCCACGGACAGCCCGTCGACCCGCGCACCGGTGCCGCCTGGCCGACCCCGGTCACGCACGACCAGCGCGAGCGTTCCGTGCCCGGCGCTCCGCTCGGGTACACGGCGGCGGTGGAGCTCTCCTCCGACCGGCTCGTCCGGGGCAAGCAGAAGGCGAAGAGCAGCCGCACGCCGTCCGGCGCGGCCCGCTTCAAGCTCGGCGGCAAGAAGGAGGAGGCCGAGCGGCAGCGCAAGCTCGACCTGATCCGTACGCCCGTGCTGTCCTGCTACCGGATCGCGGTCATCAGCCTCAAGGGCGGCGTCGGCAAGACCACGACGACCACCGCCCTCGGCTCGACCCTGGCCACCGAGCGGCAGGACAAGATCCTCGCCATCGACGCCAACCCGGACGCGGGCACGCTCGGCCGCCGGGTGCGCCGGGAGACCGGGGCCACCATCCGTGACCTGGTCCAGGCGATCCCGTACCTCAACTCGTACATGGACATCCGCCGCTTCACCTCGCAGGCGCCCTCCGGTCTGGAGATCATCGCCAACGACGTGGACCCGGCGGTCTCCACGACGTTCAACGACGAGGACTACCGGCGCGCCATCGATGTGCTGGGCAGGCAGTACCCGATCATCCTCACCGACTCGGGCACCGGTCTGCTCTACAGCGCGATGCGCGGAGTGCTGGACCTCGCCGACCAGTTGATCATCATCTCGACTCCGTCGGTCGATGGTGCGTCCAGTGCGTCCACCACGCTGGACTGGCTGTCGGCGCACGGGTACGCGGAACTCGTGCAGCGTTCCCTCACCGTCATCTCCGGAGTCCGAGAGACCGGCAAGATGATCAAGGTCGATGACATCGTGCAGCACTTCGAGACGCGCTGCCGCGGGGTGATCGTCGTACCGTTCGACGAGCATCTGGCGGCCGGCGCGGAGGTCGACCTCGACATGATGCGCCCCAAGACCCGCGAGGCGTACTTCAACCTCTCCGCGATGGTCGCCGAGGACTTCGCGCGCGCTCAGCAGCAGCAGGGGCTCTGGACGTCGAACGGCGTCAATCCGCCCCCGCAGTACGCCCCGCCGATGCCGGGCCAGCAGCAATACGCCCCGCAGCAGCCGCAGCAGCCGTACCCCCCGCAGCAACAGCCGTACGGCGGCCAGCAGCCCCCGCAGCCGTACCCCCCGCAGCCCGGCCCCGGAGTGCAACAGCACGGCTGGCAGCAGTCGTTGCCCTCCCAGGCCCGGTCTGCGGCGAGCCCGGCCGGTCCGCCGCCGCCTCACCAGCAGCAGCCCGGCCTGCCTGGTCAGCCGGGGCAGCCCGGTCAGCCGGTCCCGCCCGAACTGCAGGGTCCCGTACCGCCCGCGGGCTGGCAGCAGCAGCCGCCGCCAGCGCCTCAACAGTAAGGCAACAGAGGTCTAAACCAATGAGGGCCCGTACCGTCTCCACGGTGCGGGCCCTCTGCTTATTCCCGCAGCCCACACGCCGTTTCGAGGACCGTTGACGCGACTCGACCCTCGCTGATAAACCTTCGCTTCACCAGCTGGCGAACCAGAGATCAACCCGCCTTCTCCGTGCGAGTCATGACGCGAGGTCCCTGACCATGGTCGAAAGAGTTCCACCACTGACTGCCCAGCCACGCTCACGTCTGCGTGTCCTGCTGGCCTCCGGCGCCGCCGCTCTGGCACTGACCGCCGGTTCCGTCGTCGGTGTGCCCCTCGGTGCCGCGCCGCAGCAGGCGCAGGCCGCCGACAGCGGCAAGTCGACGCTGACCGTCGCCGTCGCACAGAGCGTCGACTCCCTGAGCCCGTTCCTCGCTCAGAAGCTGATGAGCACAAGCATCAGCCGGCTCATGTACGACTTCCTGACGAACTACGACCCCAAGGACAACCACGCCGTCCCCGCCCTCGCCACCAAGTGGGAGCCGTCCGCGGACAAGTTGACCTGGACGTACACCATCCGGTCCAACTCCAAGTGGTCGGACGGCCAGCAGGCCACCGCCGAGGACGCGGCGTGGACCTTCAACAAGATGATGACCGACGAGGGCGCCGCGCAGGCCAACGGCAACTTCGTCGCGAACTTCAAGAAGGTGACGGCTCCGAGCCCGACGCAGCTTGTCATCGAGCTCAAGGAGCCGCAGGCCACCATGGCCGCGCTCGACGTGCCGATAGTCCCGAAGCACGTCTGGGAGAAGGTCGGTGACTTCTCCAAGTTCAACAACGACACGAAGTTCCCGATCGTCGGCAACGGGCCGTTCATCCTGACGGACTACAAGGTCGACCAGTATGTGAAGCTCAAGGCCAACAAGAGCTTCTGGCGCGGTGCACCGAAATTCGACGAGCTGGTCTTCAAGACGTACAAGGACCAGGACGCCGCGGTCGCCGCACTGCGCAAGGGCGAGGTCTCCTTCGTCGCCGGCTCCCCCGCGCTGACGCCCGCCCAGGCCGCCTCCCTCAAGGGCGAGAAGAACGTCAAGGTCAACGAGGGTCCGGGCCGGCGCTTCTTCGCGCTCGCCACCAACCCGGGCGCGCAGACCAAGGACGGCAAGAAGTTCGGCGACGGAAACAAGGCCCTTCTCGATCAGAAGGTGCGCCAGGCCCTCTTCCTGTCGATCGACCGCAAGACCATCATCGACAAGGTCTTCCAAGGGCACGCCGTCGAGGGTCAGGGCTACATCCCGCCGCGCTTCTCCACGTACTTCTGGCAGCCGTCCGCCGACCAGAGCCTCGCCTACGACCCGGCCAAGGCGGCCAAGCTCCTCGACGAGGCGGGCTACGCGCTCAAGGGCGACCAGCGCGTCGGCAAGGACGGCAAGCCGCTCGACCTGCGCATCCTGTGCCACGCCACGGACCCGAACGACAAGGCGATAGGGAAGTACCTCAAGGAGTGGTGGGGCAAGCTCGGCATCGGCCTCAAGGTCGACTGTCTCGACAACGTCTCGGTGCCCTGGTACGCCGGTGAGTACGACCTCGCCTTCGACGGCTGGTCGGTCAACCCGGACCCCGACTTCGTCCTCGGCATCCACACCTGCGGCGCGCTGCCGGCCAAGGCCAAGGAGAGCGCCACCACCGACAACTTCATCTGCGACAAGACGTACGACGAGCTCTACAAGAAGCAGCTCGCCGAGTACGACCCTGCCAAGCGCGCGGACATCGTCAAGCAGATGCAGTCGTGGCTGTACGACTCGGGGTACATGAGCATCATCGCGTACCCGAACGCGGTCGAGGCCTACCGCACCGACCAGATCAAGTCGATCACGACGATGCCCCAGGCGGCGGGCAACATCTACGGCCAGGACGGGTACTGGAGCTGGTGGTCGGCGGCTCCGGCGGGCAGCAGCAGTTCGGACAGCTCCGGCGGATCCGGCTCCACCGGAGTCGTCGTAGGCATCATCGTGGTGGTCGTGGTACTCGCCGGTGGCGGAATGTTCATCGCGATGCGCCGCCGCACCACCGCGGACGACCGCGAGTAGTCACGCGGACGGGTTGAGACGGGCCGGCCGGGGCGGCACACAGCCGCCCTGCCGGTTACCCCTATCTGCCCGTCGGTCCAAGTGCCGCACGAGTAACGAGAGTTCCCCATGACAGCTGACAGCACTCCGGCGCTCGTGCAGATCGCGGACGCGGACACCGAAGGTCCGGCTCAGGCCGGACCGGCGGCCGCCCGCGGCCCACGGGCGCGTAACACCAAGGCATATCTCCAGTACGTGGCGGCCAAGATCGTGGGAGCGGCCGTCTCCCTGTTCGCGGTCCTGGTCACCAGCTTCTTCCTCTTCCGGCTCATTCCCAGCGACCCGGTGAAACAGATGACGGGCGGCCGTCCTGTCTCCGGCGAACAGCTGCAGTCGCTGCGTCATCAGTTCGGTCTCGACCAGCCGATGTGGCGGCAGTTCACCAGCTACGTCGGCGACGCTCTCACGGGCGACTTCGGCACCTCGTTCCAGTTCCACGCCCCCGTCATCGACAAGATCACCGAGGCGCTCCCCGCGACCCTGCTGCTCACCGGCACGTCGTACGTCCTGTACACCGCGCTCGGCATCTGGCTCGGCACCCGTACCGCCTGGCGCAACGGCTCCATGAGCGATCGCTTCAACACCGCGTTCGCGCTCACCCTCTACTCGGTGCCGGCGTTCTGGCTGGGCCTGCTCCTGATCATCGTCTTCGCGGTGGGCATCGGGCCGATGCCCGGAATGTTCCCGACCGGCGGCATGGAGACGGGCGGCGAGAGCGGAGTCGCGTACCTCCTCGATGTGGCGCACCACCTGGTCCTCCCCGTGATCACGCTGGTCGCGGTCGGATACGCGCAGACGCTCCTGGTGATGCGCTCCTCGCTGCTGGACGAGATGGGCAGCGACTATCTGACGACGGCCCGCGCGAAGGGGCTGCGGGACGATGTCGTGCGCCGCAAGCACGCCGTGCCGAACGCGATGCTGCCGACGTTCACGCTGATGTTCGTGAACCTGGGGCATGTGGTCGCCGGGCAGATCCTGGTCGAGACGGTGTTCTCCTGGCCCGGCCTCGGCGATCTCTTCTACGAGGCGCTCAGCGTGCCCGATCTTCCCCTGGTACAAGGGCTGTTCTTCGTCTTCGCCACCGCGGTGATCCTGGCGAACACCCTTGCCGATGTGCTCTATCCGCTGCTCGATCCCCGGGTGGGCCGATGACGACCGAATCCATGCCCACGCCCACGAAGGCCGGGGCTGCCGAGAACCCGCGCGCGCTCGCCCGCGCCCGCAAGCGGCAGTCCGCCGCCCGTTTCTGGCGGGAGTACCGCAAGCACAGGAGCGGACTGTGGGGTCTGGGCGCGCTCGTCCTGATCGCGCTGATCGCCGTCTTCGCACCGCAGCTCGTCGGCGCCGACTCGCAGAGCGTCACCGATGCGCCCGGTGGCGCGCTTGAGTCGCCGAGCGGTGAATTCCCGCTCGGTACCGACCAGTTCGGGCGCAGCGTGCTGGCCCTGCTGGTGTACGGCACCCGGATCTCGTTGACGGTCGGTCTGCTCGCGGCGTTCCTGTGCGTCGCCATCGGTACGGTCGTCGGCATCGTCGCGGGGCACTTCCACGGCTGGTACTCGACGGTCCTGATGCGGATCACCGACTGGTTCCTGGTGATGCCGACCCTGGTCCTCGCGATCGCGCTCGCCACCGTGATGGACCGCTCCATGTGGACGGTCATCATCGCGATCGGCGTCACGACCTGGCCGACCACCGCCCGGCTGGTCCGTGCCCAGACCCTGGCCGTGGAGTCCCGCCCGTACATCGAGCGGGCCCGCGCCCTGGGCGGCGGCCACGGACACGTCATGGTCCGGCACGTCCTGCCGAACGTGATGCCGCTGGTGCTCGCGCAGACCACGCTGGTGATCTCCAGCGCGATCCTCACCGAGGCCACCCTGGCGTTCCTCGGCCTGAGCGATCCGACCACCACCTCCTGGGGCGGCATGCTCCAGGACGCCCGCGAGGCGGGCGCGGTGAGCGCGGGCGACTGGTGGTACCTGGCACCGCCCGGCATCGCCATCGCCGTGGTGGCCCTGGCGTTCACGCTGTGCGGCCGCGCCATCGAGTCCGTCCTCAATCCCAAGCTGGGGGTGGCCCGTTGAGTACGACGAGCATCCGCAAGACGCCGCTTCTCGACGTACGGGACCTCACGGTGACGTACGAGGGTGGAGCGCAGGCCGTCCGCGGGGTGAACCTCACCGTCGACGCGGGGCAGAAGCTGGGCATCGCCGGTGAGTCGGGCTGCGGGAAGTCCACGCTGGCGCTCGCGCTGCTGCGTCTGCTGCCCGCCGGGGCGAAGGTCTCCGGCGAGATCCTGCTGAACGGCGAGGACGTCCTCGCCATGAAGTGGGGCCAGGTCAGGGCGGTGCGCTGGGCGGGGGCCTCGATCGTGTTCCAGGGCGCGATGCACTCGCTCAACGCGGTGCACCGCATCGGCGATCAGATCGCCGAACCGATCCTGCTGCACCGGAAGGCGACGCAGGCCGCGGCTGCGAAGAAGGCCGGCGAACTCCTGGAGCAGGTGGGGCTCCCGGCCGCACGCGCGAACGCCTATCCGCACGAGCTCTCCGGCGGACAGCGGCAGCGCGTGATGATCGCGATGGCGCTCGCCTGTGATCCGGGGCTGATCATCGCGGACGAGCCGACCACGGCTCTCGACGTGATGATCCAGGCCCAGATCCTGCGGCTGATCGAGCAGCTGGTGTCCGAGCAGGACCTCGGCCTGATCATGATCAGCCATGACCTCGCGGTGCTCTCGGACACCTGTGACCGGCTCGCGGTGATGTACGCGGGCCGGGTCGTGGAGGAGGGCCCGGCGTCCGAGGTCTACGAGAACGCGCACCACCCGTACGGCAAGGCCCTGTCCGGCGCCTTTCCGCGCATCGGCGACCCGGCCTCCCGGTTCGCGCCCCGCGGGCTGCCCGGCGACCCGCCGGACCCGTCGGCGCTGCCCGGCGGCTGTACGTTCCATCCGCGCTGTCCGGTGGCCCTGGACTCCTGCACGACGCAGGACCAGGTGCTGCGGGAGGCGGGACCGGAGCGGCGGGCGGCCTGTGTGCTGGTGGAGCCGGGGGCCGCCGCGGCCCTGGCCCTGCCGGGTGCCGAGGAAGCAAGGAGCACATCATGACCACCACCACTCCCCTGCTCAGCGCCGAGGGGCTGAAGGTCACCTTCCCCGGGCGGCGCGGAGCCGCCCCGGCGCGTGCCGTGGACAGCGTCGACCTGGACATCCGGCCCGGCGAGATCGTCGCGCTGGTCGGCGAGTCGGGCTGCGGCAAGACGACGCTGGCGCGTTCGCTGCTGGGCCTGGTCCCGCCGACGTCCGGGCGGGTGACCTTCGACGGGCAGCCGCTCGACTACGCGAGCCGGGCGCTGAAGGCGTACCGCAAGCGGGTCCAGCTGGTGCTCCAGGACCCCAGCGGTTCGCTCAATCCGAGGCACACGGTGTACGACGCCGTCGCCGAGGGCCTGCGGATCCACGGGTACGCGGGGGACGAGCGGAAGGCGGTGGCCGAGGCGCTGGCGCGGGCGGGGCTGCGGCCCCCGGAGCGGTTCTTCCTGCGCTATCCGCACGAACTGTCGGGCGGTCAGCGCCAGCGGGTCGTGATCGCGGGCGCGCTCGTCCTGGAGCCTGAACTCATCGTGGCCGACGAGCCGGTGGCCTCGCTGGACGCTTCGGTGCGCGGCGAGATCCTGGCCCTGCTGCTGCGGCTGCGGGACGAACTCGGCCTGTCCGCGCTGGTGGTCACGCACGACCTCGGGCTGGCGTGGAACATCGCGGACCGCGTCGCGGTGATGTACCTCGGCCGGATCGTGGAGACGGGCGAGGTGGAGCAGATCCTGACCGCCCCGCAACACCCTTACACCCAGGCGCTGTTGTCGGTGCTTCCGGAGGCCGCGGGTGATCCGGTGATTCTGACCGGCGAGCCGCCGGACCCGTCCAGGGTGCCGTCCGGGTGCCGGTTCCACGCCCGCTGCCAGGTGCTGGCCTCGGGCGAGGCGGAGCGGGCGGGCGTCGCGGACGCGTGCCGTACGAAGGATCTGCCGGTGCTCGCGGGCGGCGGGCAGACCCAGGTGGCGTGCCACTGGGCGACCGCGGCCGCGCAGGCACGGGCGTAACGCGGTGGCCGGGGGCCCGTCCGGCGGGCGCCCCGTCACGGCCGGGGACCGGACCGTTCTCGACGGTCCCGGCCCCGGCCGTGCACGAGGGGGGAGTCAGCCGCGCTCGTACTCGGCGACCAGCTCGCTGCACCGCTTCACATCGGCGGCCATCGCCATGAGCAGTTCGTCGATCGAGTCGAACTTCAGCATCCCGCGTACGTACGCGAGGAAGTCCACCGAGACATGCAGCCCGTACAGGTCGAGGCCGACGCGGTCGATCGCGTACGCCTCCACGGTCCGCTCGGTGCCGTCGAATTGCGGGTTCGTGCCGACGGAGATCGCGGCGGGCATCGCCTCGTCGTTCACATTGAGCCAGCCCGCGTAGACGCCGTCGGCGGGGATCGCGGTGTGCGGCAGGGTCTCCACGTTGGCCGTGGGGAAGCCCATGTCGCGGCCGCGCTGGGCGCCGCGGACCACGACGCCCTCGACGCGGTGCGGATGGCCCAGGATCTCGGCGGCGCCCGCGACATCGCCCTCGGCGACCAGCCGTCGGGTAAGGGTGGAGGAGAACGGCTCGCCGCCGCCCGCCTCGCCTCTCACATACAGGTCGATGACCTCGACGCCGTAGTCGTAGGTCTCGCCGAACTCGGTGAGCAGTTGCACATTCCCGGCCGCCTTGTGGCCGAAGCGGAAGTTCGGACCCTCGATGACCAGCTGCGCGTGCAGCTTGTCGACGAGCACCTTCACGATGAAGTCGGCGGGCGCCAGCTTGGAGAACTCGGAGGTGAACGGCAGGATCAGCACCGCGTCCACATCCAGCTCCGCCATCAGCTCGGCGCGCCGGTGGTGCGGGGCGAGCAGCGGCGGGTGGCTGCCGGGCCGTACGACTTCGCTAGGGTGCGGGTCGAAGGTCACCACGACCGACGGCACGCCCAGCTCGCGGGCCCGCTCCACGGCCCGCCCGATGATCAGCTGGTGCCCGCGGTGCACCCCGTCGTAGGAACCGATGGTGACGACGCTGCGTCCCCAGCCCTCGGGGATGTCCTCCAAGCCACGCCAGCGCTGCACTGTGACCGCTCCTCGCCCGAACCCGTGTACGTGAAATTGCTTGTTACGCAGGTCTAAGACTGCCATGCTCACGCCCCGCGGCCTGCATCGGTATCGTTTTGGGACTCGCTGACGCCTCCACCGGCCGCCGCACGCTCGGGCCGGCGTCAGCTCGGTGATGATCAGCGCGTACCCACTCGGAGTAGAAGCGCCCCCGAATGCACCCCTGATTCACTCCGTGCGCCTGCCCGTTGGGGTGAATTCATGGCGTCCGGTGGACAGAAACCGGTGGGGGATCGTGGAGCGGGCACCGGGCCCGCCCGCTCCACGACGAGGCCCCGGGAGCCGGGGCACCGGTCAGGCGAAGACGGCGAGGCTCTTGGCCTTGCCCTTCTGCTCCTCGACGAGCACCAGGAACCGTCCGTCGGGCCCGAAGACCCCGACCGGTCCCGGCGGGAAGGCGGGCATGTCCAGCCGCACCCCGTTCAGCAGCAGCTTGGCGCGCTTCTCGTCCACGTCCCAGCGAGGGAACGCCGACGCGGCGGCCTCGGCCACCGGCATCACGGTCAGCTCCTGCTGGTGCTGGTCGAGCGTCCGCGCCACGTCGAGTCCGTACGGCCCGACCCGGGTCCGCCGCAGCGCGGTCAGATGCCCGCCGACGCCGAGCCCGGCGCCGAGGTCGCGGGCGATCGCGCGGATGTACGTACCGGAGGAGCAGACGACGGAGACGACCAGGTCGACGACCGGCGTCCCGTCCTCGGCGACCGCCTCGCGGACGTCGTAGACGTTGAAGGACGAGATCGTCACCGGCCGGGCCGGGATCTCGAACTCCTCGCCGCCGCGGACCCGGGCGTAGGACCGCTTGCCGTCGATCTTGATGGCGCTGACCTTGGACGGCACCTGCATGATCGGTCCGGTCAGGGCCGCGACCCCGGCGTCGATCCCCTCACGGGTCACACCGGACGCGTCGGTGGACGAGGTGATCTCGCCCTCCGCGTCGTCCGTGACCGTGTTCTGACCGAGCCGGATCGTGCCGAGGTACTCCTTCTCGGTCAGTGCGAGATGGCCCAGCAGCTTGGTGGCCTTCTCGACACCGAGCACGAGAACGCCCGTCGCCATCGGGTCCAGCGTGCCGGCATGGCCGACGCGGCGGGTCCGGGCGATGCCGCGCATCTTGGCGACGACGTCGTGCGAAGTGAAGCCGGACGGCTTGTCGACGATGACAAGGCCGCCCTCCAGTCGCCCGCCCCCCTTGTCCGAGGTCGCTGCGCTCCCGCTCCCCCGACCGGGAGTCCTGTTCTGCGGTGTCATTCGGAGGCGGTGTCCTCGTCGTTCTCGTCGCCCGCCTTGCGGTACGGGTCCGCGCCACCGGCGTACGTGGCGCCCGAGGACGCCTCGCGCACCCGCGCGTCCGAGGCACGCGCCCGGTCGAGGAGGTCCTCGATCGCCTTGGCGTTCTCCGGAAGGGCGTCGGCCACGAAGGCCAGCGTGGGGGTGAACTTCGTCCCCGCCGCCGCTCCGACCGCGGAACGCAGGATGCCCTTGGCGCTTTCCAGGCCGGCCGCCGCGCTCGCCCGCTCCTCGTCGTCGCCGTAGACCGTGTAGAAGACCGTGGCCTCCCGCAGGTCACCGGTGACGCGGGTGTCCGTGATGGTCACGTGCGTACCCAGACGCGGGTCCTTGATACCACGCTGCAGTTTCTCGGCCACCACCTCCTGGATGAGGTCCGCCAGCTTTTTCGCCCGCGCGTTGTCGGCCACTGGTCCTTCTCCTTCTCAGCCTTGCTCAATCGTCTTCGTCGCTGTGCAGCCGTCGTCGTACGGACAACAGCTCCACCTCGGGCCGGGCAGCGATCAGCCGCTCGCACCGGTCGAGTACGTCTGTGAGGTGTCCGGTGTCCCCGGAGACCACGGCGAGGCCGATCTCGGCCCTGCGGTGGAGATCCTGACCGCCCACCTCCGCCACGCTCACCGCGTACTTGCGCTGGAGTTCGGCGACGATCGGACGGACGACGGAGCGTTTCTCCTTCAACGACCGTACGTCGCCGAGGAGCAGATCGAAGGACAGTGTCCCCACATACATGTATGTCCGGATGTCCCGCCGGTTCGGGTTCGTGCCCTGCGCTTTTGGCAGGGACACAAGAACCGTACACGGAACGGCCGGGGCCGATCGACGGAAATATGACCCGTCGACCGGCCCCGACTGTTGAGGTACGGGTCAGCCTCGCGGCTTCTCGCGCATCTCGTACGTCGCGATGACGTCGTCGATCTTGATGTCGTTGAAGTTTCCGAGGTTGATACCGCCCTCGAAGCCTTCGCGGATCTCGGTGACGTCGTCCTTGAAGCGGCGCAGACCCGAGATGTTGAGGTTCTCCGCGATGACCTTGCCATCGCGCAGCAGGCGCGCCTTGGTGTTGCGCTTGACCTCGCCGGACCGGACCAGCACACCGGCGATGTTGCCCAGCTTGGACGAGCGGAAGATCTCGCGGATCTCCGCCGTACCGAGCTCGACCTCTTCGTACTCCGGCTTGAGCATGCCCTTGAGGGCCGCCTCGATCTCCTCGATGGCCTGGTAGATCACCGAGTAGTAGCGGACGTCGACACCCTCGCGCTCCGCCATCTGCTGGGCACGCCCGGCAGCGCGGACGTTGAAGCCGATGACGATGGCGTCGGAGCCGGTCGCCAGGTCGATGTCCGACTCGGTGACCGCACCCACACCGCGGTGCAGGACCCGGATGTCGACCTCGTCGCCGACGTCGAGCTGGAGCAGCGAGGACTCGAGAGCCTCCACCGAACCGGACGCGTCGCCCTTGATGATGAGGTTGAGCTCCTGGACCAGACCGGCCTTGAGCGCCTCGTCCAGGTTCTCCAGGGAGAACCTGACACCCTTGCGGGCGAAGTTGGCGTTGCGCTCACGGGCGGCACGCTTCTCGGCGATCTGACGGGCCGTACGGTCCTCGTCGACCACCAGGAAGTTGTCGCCGGCACCCGGGACGTTGGTGAGACCCAGCACGAGGACGGGGGTCGACGGACCCGCTTCCTCGACGTTGTTGCCGTTGTCGTCGAGCATCGCCCGGACACGGCCGTACGCGTCGCCGACGACCATCGTGTCGCCGATGCGCAGCGTGCCGCGCTGGACCAGGACCGTCGAGACGGCACCGCGGCCGCGGTCGAGGTGGGACTCGATCGCAATACCCTGCGCGTCCTGCTCCGGGTTGGCCCGCAGGTCGAGCGAGGCGTCGGCGGTGAGGACGACGGCCTCCAGAAGAGCCTCGATGTTGAGGCCCTGCTTGGCGGAGATGTCGACGAACATCGTGTCGCCGCCGTACTCCTCGGCCACCAGACCGAACTCGGTGAGCTGGCCGCGCACCTTGGTCGGGTCCGCGCCCTCGACGTCGATCTTGTTGACCGCGACCACGATCGGCACGTCGGCCGCCTTGGCGTGGTTCAGCGCTTCGATCGTCTGGGGCATCACACCGTCGTTCGCCGCCACCACGAGGATCGCGATGTCGGTGGACTTCGCACCACGGGCACGCATGGCGGTGAACGCCTCGTGACCCGGGGTGTCGATGAAGGTGATCCGGCGGTCCTCGCCGTTGACCTCGGAGGAGACCTGGTACGCACCGATGTGCTGCGTGATACCGCCGGCCTCGCCCGCGACGACGTTCGTCTTGCGGATCGCGTCCAGCAGTCGGGTCTTACCGTGGTCGACGTGACCCATGACGGTCACGACCGGCGGACGCGGGATGAGCGCCTCTTCGCCGCCCTCGTCCTCGCCGAACTCGATGTCGAAGGACTCGAGCAGCTCGCGGTCCTCCTCCTCCGGGCTGACGATCTCCAGGACGTAGTTCATCTCTTCGGCGAGCAGCTTGAGCGTGTCGTCGGAGACGGACTGCGTGGCGGTGACCATCTCGCCGAGGTTCATCATCACGGCGACGAGCGACGCCGGGTTGGCGTTGATCTTCTCCGCGAAGTCGGTGAGGGAGGCACCGCGCGACAGACGGACGGACTGTCCGTTGCCGCGAGGCAGCATGACGCCGCCGACCGACGGGGCCTGCATGGCCTCGTACTCCTGGCGCCTCTGCCGCTTCGACTTGCGACCACGACGCGCGGGACCGCCGGGACGGCCGAACGCGCCCTGTGTGCCACCACGGCCACCGGGGCCGCCGGGACGTCCACCGAAGCCGGGACGACCGCCGAAGCCGCCGCCACCGCCGGGACGACCCGCGCCGCCACCGCCGCCACCGGGACGACCGGCGAAACCGCCGCCGCCACCACCGGGACCGGCCGGACGGCCCGCGAAGCCGCCGCCACCGGGACGACCTGCGCCGCCACCGCCGGGACGACCGCCACCACCGGGACCACGGCCACCGCCGGGGCCACCGCCGGGACGCGGGCCGGCAGCGGGACGCTGCGGCATCATGCCCGGGTTCGGACGGTTACCACCGGGGGCACCGCCCGGACGGGGAGCCTGCGGACGGGGCATGCCGCCCGGAGTGGGACGAGCACCGCCCTGGCCCTGCGGGCGCGGGGCGCCGCCGGGGCCGCCCTGCGGACGCGGGGCGCCCGGACGGTCCTGACCGCCACCGGGACGCGGGGCGCCGCCGGGACGGGGCGCCTGCGGACGGGCCATGCCCGTCGAGCCACCGGAGGTGAAGGGGTTGTTGCCCGGACGGGGACCGGCCGGGCGGGAGCCGCCAGGTCGCGGAGCGCCCTGGCCTGCGGGACGTGCGGGACGGTCGCCACGCTCGCCGCCACGGCCACCGTCACGCTGACCGCCGCCCGGGCGGGCGTGACCACCGGCCGGACGAGGTCCGGGGGTGGCGCCCGTGGGACGCGGGGCCTGCTGCTGCGGGGCAGCGGGCTGGGCCGGAGCCGGAGCCGAGAACTCCGCGGCGGGGACCGGAGTCACCGGAGCGGGCTTGGGCGCGGGCTTCGGACCCGGACGCGGGCCTGCGGACGGCGCGGAGGGCGCCGCGGGGGTGCTGCTCGCCGGGGCTGCGGCGGCCGGCTTGGGGGCCGGGGCGCCGGGCTTCGGGGCAGCGGGACGTGCCGCAGCGGCCGGGGAGGGCGCTGCGGGCTTTGCGGGCGTCGCCTTGCGGGGCGCGCCAGGCTTCGCAGCGGACTTGCCGGCGTTGCCGCCGGGCCCCTGCAGTGCGTCAGTCAACTTGCGTACAACCGGCGCCTCGATCGTCGAGGACGCCGAACGGACGAATTCACCGAGTTCTTGGAGCTTGGCCATGACGACCTTGCTCTCGACGCCGAACTCCTTGGCGAGTTCGTATACCCGGACCTTAGCCACTTCGCTCCTTTTAGGTCCGGGTTACCGCCGGACCGTCGCTACTTCATGGGCGTACTCATCGCGTACTCATCGAGTGCTCATCGCAATCTCGACCTACTTCCAACTCGCGAGGTACCTGACCGCACGGGGTCCCGTGCCGTTCATTTCTTACGGTGTCACCCGCTCGACGAACCGCTGCACCGCGGCGGTGTCGAACGGCCCCTTGGCCTTGAAGGCCCGGGGGAATGCCCGGCGGCGAACCGCCAGGTCCAGACAGACTGAGACGGGGTGTACATAGGCACCCCGGCCGGGCAGCGTACCGCGAGGATCAGGGACGCAGGCGTCCTCGTCCGCGACGATGCGCAGCAGCTCGCTCTTGGCCGCCCGCTCCCGGCATCCCACACAGGTTCGCTCAGGGCAGGCACGGGCTTGCGTCCGGCCAGACACGGTTAAGTCTACCTCCCCGCGCCGACCTCACCCCTTTGGGGCAAAAATCGAACGGATGTTGTCGTGATCTCAGCGCCCTGTCGTCCCGATGTATTCCCCGGGCCCGGCGCGACCGAGCCCGGGGAACCTGTTTTCGGGCCCGCGCCCGGTGATCCGGCGCGCGCCGCCCGCCCGGAACTACCGGGTCGTGTCAGCCGCGCTCGGAACGCTCGCGGGCCCGCTCGGCCCGCTCGCGGTCGGCGATGTCGCGCTCGGCATCGGTCTCGGTGTCCGGACGGATGTCGATGCGCCAGCCGGTGAGGCGGGCGGCGAGGCGGGCATTCTGCCCCTCCTTGCCGATCGCGAGCGACAGTTGGTAGTCCGGGACGGTGACCCGGGCGGACCGCGCACCGAGGTCCACGACCTCGACCTTGCTCACCCGTGCGGGGGACAGAGCGTTGGCGACCATCTCGGCCGGGTCGTCCGACCAGTCCACGATGTCGATCTTCTCGCCGTGCAGCTCGGCCATGACATTGCGCACCCGGCCACCCATCGGGCCGATGCAGGCACCCTTGGCATTCAGCCCGGAGCGGGTCGAACGGACCGCGATCTTGGTGCGGTGGCCGGCCTCGCGGGCGATCGCGCAGATCTCGACGGAACCGTCCGCGATCTCCGGGACCTCCAGCGCGAAGAGCTTCTTCACCAGGTTGGGGTGGGTCCGCGACAGCGTCACGGACGGACCGCGCACGCCCTTGGCGACCCGTACGACGTACGTACGCAGGCGCAGGCCGTGGGTGTACTCCTCGCCCGGTACCTGCTCCTGCACCGGAAGAATGGCTTCCAGCTTGCCGATGTCGACCAGGACGTTCTTCGGGTCCTTGCCCTGCTGGACGACGCCGGTGACGACATCGCCCTCGTGGCCCGCGTACTCCCCGAACGTCCTGTCGTCCTCGGCGTCGCGCAGCCGCTGCAGGATGACCTGCTTGGCGGTGGTCGCGGCGATCCGGCCGAAACCGGACGGGGTGTCGTCGAACTCCTTGGGCTCCTGGCCCGGTTCGAGGTCGGCCGGGTCCTCCTTCGCCCACACCGTCACGTGGCCGCGCGCGTCGAGCTCCACGCGCGCGCGGCGGTGGCTTCCGTCCGTACGGTGGTAGGCGATGAGGAGGGCCGACTCGATCGCCTCGACGAGCACGTCGAAGGGGATCTCCTTGTCCTGTGCCAAGCCCTTCAAGAGCTTCACATCGATGTCCACGGCTACGCCTCCTCTTCCTTCTTGTCCTTGCGGCTGAATTCGATCTCCACGCGCGCCTTGGCGATGTCGTCGAAGGCGACCCGGCGGGACGTCGGCCTGCGGCCCTTGACGCCCGGCACTTCGAGGTCGAGCCCTTCTTCGTCCACGGCGAGGATGCGGGCCACCAGGTCGCCGCCCTCGCGCAGCTGCAGCTTGGCCAGGCGGCCCGTGGCACGTACGTAGTGGCGGTGCTCCGTCAGCGGACGGTCGGCACCGGGGGAACTGACTTCGAGGACGTACTCGCCCTCGCCCATCGCGTCGGTCTCGTCGAGCTTCTCGGAGATCGCGCGGCTCAGCTCGGCGCAGGCATCCAGCTCCACGCCCTCTTCGGAGTCCACGATGATCCGCAGCACCCGGCGGCGGCCCGCCCGGGACACCTCGATCTCTTCGAGATCCAGCTGTTCGGCGCTGACGAGCGGTTCGAGCAGTCCGCGCAGCCTCTCGCTCTGGGTCGTGCTCATCCGGGTGACTCCTCGGCCGCGTGTGCTGTTGTGGGGATCTCGCGTGTCAGGTCAAAGGGTATCCGGTCCCGAGGGGTGTTGGCGTCCGCCTGCTCCGCGGCCGCGGGTACGCTCGCCTGCGGTGATCACTTCAGGACAGATCCAGTCACAACAGGTCCAAGCCCGGAGGAGAACAAGTGCGGCGCACGGGGACGACGCGCAGAGGTGCGTTCACCGCGACGGGAGCGATCGCCATGGGGGCGGTGCTGGCCGGCTGCGGTGACGGGTCCGGGCCCGGGGAGGGCTCCGCCGGTACCGACGCGACGACAGCGGCCGCGCAGGCGCTGGCCGCGCGGACGGAGCGGACGCTCCGGACGAGCGCCGCCGGTACCAGCAGGGAACTGCTCGCCCGGTACGAACACGTGGTCAGGGCCTATCCGGCGACCGCCGCCGGTCTCTCGCCGCTGCGGGACGCCGTACGGGCCCATGCCAAGGCGCTGGCGCCCGACGGCGGCGGGACGCCCGTGTTCTCGCAGGCACCTGCTACCGACGCCGCGGCCGCCGTCAAGGAGCTGGCCGCGGCGGAGCGCCGCACCGCGGACGCCCATACGGCGACGCTGCTGAAGGCCCCGCCGGAGCTGGCCCGGCTGCTGGCGTCCATCGCGGCGGCGGGCGCGGCCCACACCTATCTGCTGACCGAGCTTGCCAAGGAGACCTCGTCATGAGCGCCGGGACGCTGAAGGCGGCGCAGGCCGCCCTGGCCGCCGAGCACGCGGCGGTGTACGGGTACGGGGTGGTCGGCGGCCGGGTCGCCGACGGCCGCCGGGCCGAGGCCACGGCTGCTTACCACGCGCACCGGGCCCGGCGCGACGCGCTGGTGCGGACCGTGAGCGACCTGGGCGGTGAGCCGGTGGCGGCAGAGGCCGCGTACGCTCTGCCGTTCGCGGTGCCAGACCCGGCCGCGGCGGTGCGACTGGCCGCCCTGCTGGAGGACCGGGTCGCGGGCGTCTACTCGGATCTTGTACGGGCCGCCGACGGGCCGCTCAGGCGGGAGGCCGCGGACGCGCTGCGGGAGGCCGCGGTGCGTACGGTCCGCTGGCGGGGCAGCGGCGTACCCTTTCCCGGGCTCGCCGAGCTGACCGCCGACGGGACCACTGCGAAGCACGGGTCCGGCGCTACGCACTGAAGAAGCTCTGAAAGGGAACAAAGCACGCATGGGTTTCGAACCGCCGCAGCGTCTGGTGCGAGCGCTCGGCGAGTCGTACGGGGATGACGCCGCCGACTGGCTCGCGCGGATTCCCGCACTGACCGAGGAAGCGCTGTCGTCGACCGGGCAGCAGGTGACCGTGGACCGGATCGCCACCCCTGGCGGCCGCAGCAGTCTGGTCCTGCTGGTGACGTGCTCCGACGGCACCCCGGCCGCGCTGAAGCTCACTCCGTCCGGGGCCGCACCCGAGCTGGAACGGGCGGCGCTCGCACACTGGAACGGCTGGGGCGCGGTACGGCTCCTCGGCTCCGGCCCCGGCGCCCTGCTGCTGGAGCGGTTGCACCCCGAGATGTCGCTGCGCTCGCTGCCGGAGGCGAAGGCGCTGCTGGAGGCGGCGGGGACGGTGCGCCGGCTGTGGGTCGAGCCGCCGGCCGGTCATGGATTCGAGACGGTCGCGGAACGGACCGGGCGCCGTACGGAGCCGATGCGCGCCTGCGCCGCGGCCGAACCGAACCTCGCCCCGCTGGTCTCCGAGGCGCTCGCGGCGCGCGAGGAGCTGGTCGCCCACTCCCCCGAACTCCTGTTGCTGCACGGCAACTTCCGCCAGAGCAAGGTACTCGCGGGTGAGCGGGTGCCCTGGCTGACGGTCGGGCCGGAGCCGCTGGTCGGCGAGCGGGCCTACGATCTGGCGCGCCTGGTACGCGACCGCGTCGAGGATCTGATCGCCTCCCCGGGCGGTCCGACGACGGCCCGTCGCCGAATCAAGAAGCTCGCCGATTCGCTGGACGTGGACCGGGAACGGCTGCACGGCTGGACGCTCTTCCGCGCGGTGGAGTCGGGTACCCGGGCGCTGGCGGTCGGCCGTCGCCAGGAGGGTGAGCTGACGCTGGAGTTCGCCGGCTGGCTGTAGCGGTCCGCGAACGCAGGAGGCCCCCGCGCACCGCGCGGGGGCCTCCTGTCCGTTCCGGTATCAGCCCTGGGCGATGAGACGGGCGATCGCCTCGTCGACCGTGAGCTCCTCGCGCTCGCCGGTGCGGCGGTCCTTGAGCTCCAGGACGCCCTCGGCCGAGCGGCGGCCGGCGACCAGGATCTTCGGGACGCCGATCAGCTCGGCGTCGGTGAACTTCACACCGGGCGAGACGCCCGCACGGTCGTCGACCATGACCCGCACACCGGCGGCGGCGAGCTTCTCGGAGACGTCCAGGGCCAGCTCCGTCTGGAGTGCCTTGCCCGCCGCGACGACGTGGACATCGGCCGGGGCGATCTCGCGGGGCCAGCAGAGTCCCTGCTCGTCGGCGGTCTGCTCGGCGAGCGCGGCGACGGCACGGGAGACGCCGATGCCGTACGAGCCCATGGTGACCCGGACCGGCTTGCCGTTCTGGCCGAGCACATCGAGCTGGAAGGCGTCCGCGAACTTGCGGCCGAGCTGGAAGATGTGGCCGATCTCGATGGCGCGGTCCAGCTTGAGGCCGGTGCCGCACTTGGGGCAGGGGTCGCCCTCCTCGACGACGACGACGTCGAGGTAGTCGTCGACCTCGAAGTCACGGCCGACGACGACGTTCTTCGCGTGGGTGCCGGGCTTGTTCGCGCCGGTGATCCAGGCGGTACCGGCGGCGATGCGCGGGTCGGCGATGTAGCGGACCTTCTCCAGACCCTGCGGGCCGACGTAGCCGCGTACCAGTTCCGGGCGGCCCACGAAGTCCTCCGCGGTGACCAGCTCGACGACGGCGGGCGCGAGGTGCTCGCCGAGCTTGCCGAGGTCGACCTCGCGGTCGCCGGGCACGCCGACGGCGACGATCTCGCCGTCGACCTTGACCAGCAGGTTCTTCAGGGTCGCGGAGGCCGGGACGCCCAGGTGTGCGGCGAGCGTCTCGATGGTCGGGGTGTCGGGGGTGTCCAGCTCCTCGACGGGGCCGTGGGCCGAGCCGTCCACGGCGGTGGCCTTGAAGGT
This sequence comes from Streptomyces sp. NPDC111516, assembly GCF_055635345.1. Classification (NCBI taxonomy): domain Bacteria; kingdom Bacillati; phylum Actinomycetota; class Actinomycetes; order Kitasatosporales; family Streptomycetaceae; genus Streptomyces; species Streptomyces sp. NPDC111516. The sequence continues at coordinate 51,974 of NZ_JBVKBV010000019.1, forward strand.
CACGGCCTCCGTGTTGGCAGCGTAGTCGCAGGCGGGGCAGTCGACGAAGGTGTCCTCACCGGCCGGGGCGGGGGCCAGGAACTCCTCGGAGGCCGAGCCGCCCATGGCGCCGGAGACGGCGGAGACGATGCGGTGGTCGAGGCCGAGCCGCTCGAAGATCCGGATGTAGGCGGCGCGGTGCAGCTGGTACGCCTCGACGAGCCCCTCGTCCGTGGTGTCGAAGGAGTACGAGTCCTTCATCTGGAACTCGCGGCCGCGCAGCACACCGGCGCGCGGGCGGGCCTCGTCCCGGTACTTGGTCTGGATCTGGTAGAGGATCACGGGCAGGTCCTTGTAGGACGTGATCTGATCCTTGACGACCTGGGTGAAGATCTCTTCGTGGGTGGGGCCGAGGAGGTACTCGGCGCCCTTGCGGTCCTTGAGCTTGAACAGCAGATCGCCGTACTCGTGGTAGCGGCCGCTGGCGTCGTACGACTCCTTGGGGAGCAGCGCGGGAAGCAGCACTTCCTGGCCGCCGATGGCGTCCATCTCCTCGCGCACGACGCGGGTGATGTTCTCCAGGACCTTCTTTCCGAGCGGCAGCCAGGTCCAGATTCCGGCCGCCGTGCGACGTACGTAACCGGCCCGGACGAGCAGCTTGTGGTTGAGCGTCTCGGCGTCCGCCGGGTCGTCGCGCAGTGTCTTGATCATCAATCGGGACATGCGCTGGACCTGGGCCATGATGAACTCCTGCTTGGAAGGGTGATGTGCAGGAGGTTAGCCGGGTGGTACGGGTGGGCGGAAATCGATTGGCTGCCGGTCTGTCCCCGCCTGTCCCTTGCGACGCAGCGGGAGCGGGGCTCCCATCACCGCGTACGGCTTGGGAGCGCTGGGGAAGAGCACCTGGCGGGCCAGGTCCCGGTAACCGAGACTGCGGTACAGGCCACGTGCCGGGCTGTCCGTGTCGATCGCGGAGAGGATGGACCGGGGGTGGTCGACGGCGTCCGTGATGGCGGTGATCAGCATGCGGCCGATGCCGCGGTTCTGGAACGCCGGGTGGACGTGCAGTTCGGTGATGACGAACGAGTCGTCGAGCCAGTGCGCGGAGCCGGTGGCGCGGAGGTAGGGCTCCACGACGGTGGACCACCACTGGCCGCGTTCGTTCGGCATGCCGTAGACGAAGCCGACGAGCCGGCTGTCGGGGGTGGTGGCGCCCAGGGCGCGGGCGCAGGGGTGGTCGAGGTGTCTGAGGACGATGTGGCGCCGCACCTCGATCTCTTCCGGACCCAGGCCGAAGGCGACGGCCTGCACGGCGAGCGCCTCGTCCACGCGCGCGGCGAGATCGATCGGTCCGATCCGGACGCTGGGAGTATGGGGGCCGCCCCCGGAAACTGCTGCCATGGGCCGACCCTACTGGCCCGGGCGGGGTGGGCGGTACGGGGCGGATGCACCGGCCACCGCCGGTCAGAACAGCACGCTCATGAACGCGCCGGTCTCGCGGAAGCCGACCCTGGCGTACGCCCTGCGGGCGGGGGTGTTGTAGTCGTTCACGTACAGGCTGACGACGGGTGCGACATCGGCCAGTGCGTAGCGCAGGACCGCCGCCATGCCGGTCTCGGAGTGTCCTCGGCCGCGGTGTTCGGGAGCGACCCAGACGCCCTGGATCTGACAGGCCTGCGGGGTGGCCGCGCCGATCTCCGCCTTGAAGAGGACCTTGCCGTCCTCGATCCGGGCGAACGAGCGGCCGGCGCCGACGAGTTCGGCGACGCGTGCCTGGTAGAGGAGACCGCCGTCGCCCGCGAGCGGGGAGATGCCGACCTCCTCGGTGAACATCGCCACGCAGGCCGGCATGAGGACGTCCATCTCGTCCTTGCGGATCCGGCGGACCAGGGGGTCGGGGGCGACCTGGGCGGACGGGCTCTCGGTGACCATGAGCGGCTGATGGGCCCGGACCTCGCGGGCGGGGCCCCAGCCGGGTTCGAGCAGCCGCCACAGCTGGGCGGTGGGCTCCGCGGGGCCGACGATCGAGGAGCAGCGGCGGCCGGCCCGGCGGGCGCGGTCGGCGAAGGCCCTGACGGCTTCGGGGGTGGCACAGATCGGTACGAGGTTGGCACCCGAGTAGCACAGCGAGCGCAGCCGTCCGTCGGCGTACCAGCCCCACATCTCGCCGCCGAGGCGCCAGGGATCGAGACCTGCGATTCGGACCCGGGCGGTCACGAAGGCATTGACCACGGGTTCGCTCTCCAGGATGGCGAGAGCGGCGCCGAGGTCGCTGGGTTCGAGGACCCGGGTGGTGGTCTGCGTCAACACGAGGGGGCCTCACCATGCGGTCTGCTGATTTCCGCACTGTACCCAAAGAGCCTCATCCGCGCCGCCCCGTGCCCGGATAACGACCTGGTGCACGACGGGGAGTGGTTCAGGCCGTTCTCCCGGGCCGCTCGGTGAGGCCGCTCACGGCTGCGCCCCGCCGGGCGGTGTTCATCCGGCGGGGCGCGGTCGCGAGCATCGTGGTTCAGCTGATGGAGACCTCGGGCTCGCCCGAGGCGATGCCGTCCTTCTCCATCTGCTCGGCGATCTTCATGGCTTCCTCGATCAGCGTCTCGACGATCTTCGACTCGGGCACGGTCTTGATGACTTCGCCCTTCACGAAGATCTGCCCCTTGCCGTTGCCGGACGCGACACCCAGATCCGCCTCACGGGCCTCACCCGGACCATTGACGACACAGCCCATCACGGCCACCCGCAACGGCACCTCCATGCCCTCAAGACCCGCACTGACCTCGTCCGCCAGCTTGTACACATCCACCTGCGCCCGCCCGCACGACGGACACGACACGATCTCCAGCCGACGCTGCTTCAGATTCAACGACTCCAGAATCTGCAGACCGACCTTGACCTCCTCGGCCGGCGGCGCCGACAACGACACCCGGATCGTGTCCCCGATCCCCTCCGACAGCAACGCACCGAACGCCACAGCCGACTTGATCGTCCCCTGGAACGCCGGACCCGCCTCCGTCACCCCCAGATGCAACGGGTAATCACACTGCGCCGCCAACTGCCGGTACGCATTCACCATCACCACCGGATCGTTGTGCTTCACCGAGATCTTGATCTCCCGGAAATCATGCTCCTCGAAGAGCGACGCCTCCCAGAGCGCCGACTCCACCAACGCCTCCGGAGTCGCCTTCCCGTACTTCTTCAGCAACCGCGCATCCAGCGAACCCGCGTTCACACCGATCCGGATCGGCGTACCCGCATCCTTCGCAGCCCGCGCGATCTCCTTCACCTTGTCGTCGAACTGCTTGATGTTCCCCGGATTCACCCGCACCGCAGCACAGCCCGCATCAATCGCCGCGAACACATACTTCGGCTGGAAATGAATATCCGCGATCACCGGGATCTGCGACTTCTTCGCGATCGTCGCCAACGCGTCCGCGTCATCCTGCGTCGGACACGCCACCCGCACGATCTGACAGCCCGACGCCGTCAGCTCCGCGATCTGTTGCAACGTCGCACCGATGTCCGACGTACGCGTCGTCGTCATCGACTGCACCGACACCGGCGCATCCCCGCCCACCGCCACCGACCCGACCTGGATCTTGCGGCTGACCCGCCGGTCGGCGAGCTTGGTCGGAACGGACGGAATTCCGAGAGAAATCGCAGTCATGCGCTGAGCATCCCCAAGGTGTGGATCGAGGTCCCGAGATCGGCGGGCTCCGGGTTCCGAGGTTACGTCACCGGCGGCGGCCCGGAGCACACCGCGTGCGGGAGCGCCGCACACAGGGGACGACCCGGACACACACTGTGTCCCGGGGCCGTCACCCTTCGTGCACCGGCCGTCCGGGAGGTCAGGAGATCTTGACCGGATTGACGATGTCGGCCACCAGCACCAGCAGCGTGAAACAGATGAAGACACCTGCGACGACATAGGCGACCGGCATCAGCTTGGCCACGTCGAAGGGGCCCGGATCGGGGCGCTTGAAGACGCGCGCCACATTGCGGCGCAGGGCCTCCCAGAGCGCTCCGGCGATGTGTCCGCCGTCGAGCGGAAGCAGGGGCAGCATGTTGAAGAGGAACAGCGAGAGGTTGAAGGCCGCCAGCAGGAACAGCATCATCGCCATCTGGTTCTGCGCCGGTACGTCCAGCGCCATCACCTCGCCGCCGATCCTGGCCGCGCCGACGACGCCCACCGGGGAGTCGGCCGCTCGCGGGCCGTCGCCGAAGGCGGCGTTCCACAGGCCGGGGATCTTGGACGGGAGGGCGATGATCGAGTGGACGCCGTTCTCGATCATGTCTCCCATGCGGACGACCGAGTCACCGAAGGAGAGGGGGACGATCTCGGTCTGGGCCGCGAAGCCGAGGTATCCGGCCGGAACGAACTTCCCGGGGACCACCTCGCCCTTGGAGTCCTTCTTGGCGACCGAGTTCTCCTGCAGCACGGCGTGGAGGGTCTTCTCCTGGCCGTCGCGCTGGACCGTGATGGTGGCGGGGCCGATGGTGTCGCGGATCTTTTCGGAGAGCGTGGCCCAGTCGTCGACCTTCTGGCCGTCGAAGGCGACGATCTTGTCGCCCTTCTTGAGTCCTGCGGCCTGTGCGGGCGAGACCGGGTCGGACTTCTTGCAGGTGTCGCGGTTCTCGCTCTGGGCGATCACGCACTTCTGGACACCGGCGACCTCGGTGGTCTGGGTCTGGAAGCCGAAGGTCATCGCCACACCGAGGAAGATCGCGACGGCGAGGACCAGGTTCATGAACGGTCCGGCGAACATCACGATGACGCGCTTCCAGGGCTTGCGCGTGTAGAAGAGGCGCTTCTCGTCGCCCGGTTCGATCTCTTCGAAGGCCGCGGACCTGGCGTCCTCGATCATGCTGCGCCACGGTGAGGTGGACCGCGCCTCCAGGCGCCCGTCCGGTCCCGGCGGGAACATGCCGATCATGCGGATGTAGCCGCCGGCCGGGATGGCCTTGATCCCGTACTCGGTGTCGCCCTTCTTCCGTGACCAGATCGTCGGTCCGAAGCCGACCATGTACTGGGGGACGCGGATACCGAAGAGCTTCGCTGTCGACAGGTGGCCCAGTTCGTGCCAGGCGATCGAGAACAGCAGCCCGATGACGAAGACGACGATGCCCAGAATCGTCAACAGGACCGTCGTAATACTCATGCGCGCGCCTCCGCTGTCGCTTTCGCCGAGAGTTCACGGGCCCGGGCGCGTGCCCAGGTCTCCGCTTCGAGGACGTCTGCGACCGTGAGCGAAGTTCCCGTGGCGGGGGTGCCGTGTTCGGCCACCACCGCCGTGACCGTATCCATGATTCCGTTGAAGGGCAGCCGTCCGGCCAGGAATGCGTCGACGCATTCCTCGTTCGCGGCGTTGAACACGGCCGGGGCGGTGGCGCCGAGCGTGCCCACGTGCCTGGCCAGTCCCACGGACGGGAAGGCCTCGTCGTCGAGGGGGAAGAACTCCCAGCTGGACGCCTTCGACCAGTCGAAGGCGGGTGCGGCGTCCGGGATGCGCTGGGGCCAGCCGAGGCCGATGGCGATCGGGCCTCTCATGTCCGGGGGCGTGGCCTGGGCGAGGGTGGAGCCGTCGGTGAACTCGACCATCGAGTGGACGTATGACTGGGGGTGGACCACGACCTCGATCCGGTCGAACGGAATGTCGTAGAGGAGATGCGCCTCGATGACCTCCAGTCCCTTGTTGACCAGGGTGGCGGAGTTGATCGTGATGACCGGTCCCATGGCCCAGGTCGGGTGGGCGAGGGCCTGCTCGCGTGTGACGTCCGCCAGCTCGCTCTTCGTCCGTCCCCGGAAGGGTCCGCCGGACGCGGTGACGACGAGTTTGCGTACGTCGGCGCGGGTGCCCGCGCCGAGCGCCTGGAAAAGGGCGGCGTGCTCGGAGTCGACCGGGATGATCTGGCCGGGCTTCGCCACCGCCTTCACCAGCGGGCCGCCGACGATCAGCGATTCCTTGTTGGCCAGGGCGAGCGTGCGGCCCGATTCGAGCGCGGCGAGCGTGGGGGCGAGACCGATCGAGCCGGTGATTCCGTTGAGCACGGTGTGGCAGTCGCCGGCGGCGAGCTGGGTGGCGGCCTCGGGGCCGGCCAGGATCTCGGGGAGCGGCTCGCCCGTCCCGTACTGCGCGCGCAGCGCCTCGCGGAGGGCCGGTACGGCGTCCGGTGCGGCGACGGCCACGGTACGCACCCGCAGCCGCCGGGCCTGCTCGGCGAGGAGGGCGACCCGGCCGCCCGCGGCGGAGAGCCCGGTGACGCGGAAGCGGTCGGGATGGCGCAGCACCAGGTCGATGGCCTGGGTGCCGATGGATCCGGTGGAGCCGAGGATGACGAGATCCCGGCGGCCTTCCGCAGCGTCGAAGACGAGGTGCGGGTCGGCGAGGGGGGCAGGGCTGTCGCTCATGCCCCCCATTGTTGCCGCATCGGCTGTGGGTGTGGACAGTGCGTCCCCCGCACCGGCCGGGAGCGGTCCGCCGGGGGTCGCCGCCGGCTGGTCGCCGGGGTCGTGGTCGCCGCCGGCGTCGCCTGTCGTACCCCGCCCCGCCGGGCGGGGTACGACAGGATGAGTGGACGTGCGGGCGCCCGGTGGGCGCGGGTCAGCGAATGGGCCGGTGGACGTCGTCCCGCACGGACGGCCCCGGGGTGGCGTCGGCGATCCACGATCCTTCGCCGCTCGGGTCGACGATGCCATCCTCCAGCCAGGTGTACGTACCGGACAGGACGCCGTCGACCACGCGCCGGTCCAGGTCGTCGGTGTTGGACCACAGGCGGGTGAAGAGTTCCTCGACCCGGACGCGGGACTGGCGGCAGAACGCGTCGGCGAGCTGGTAGGCCTCGCGGCCGTGGTCGTCGCAGGAGCGCAGCAGTTCGGCGCGGACACAGGCGGCGCTCATCGCGAAGAGTTCCGCGCCGATGTCGACGATCCGGCCGAGGAAGCCCTGCTTGGTCTCCATCCGGCCCTGCCAGCGCGACATGGCGTAGAAGGTGGAGCGCGCGAGTTTACGGGCGGAGCGTTCGACGTAGCGCAGGTGGGTGGACAGGTCCGGGTGCCCGGGTGGGTTGAACTCCGTGTACATGCGCGGGAGTTGTCCCGGCCCCGCGACGAGTTTGGGCAGCCAGCGGGCGTAGAAGCCTGCCGCGTTCGCGCCCGCCTTGGCCTTGGCGGAGAGAGGTTTGTCGGGGTCGATGATGTCCCCCGCGACCTTCAGATGGGCGTCGACGGCCTCACGGGCGATCAGCAGATGCATGATCTCGGTGGAGCCCTCGAAGATGCGGTTGATCCGCAGATCGCGCAGGAGCTGTTCGGCGGGGACGGCCCGTTCGCCGCGGGCGGCGAGGGAGGCCGCCGTCTCGAAGCCCCGGCCGCCCCGGATCTGGACCAGTTCGTCGGCCATCAGACAGCCCATCTCGGAGCCGTACAGCTTGGCGAGGGCCGCTTCGATCCGGATGTCGTTGCGGTTCTCGTCGGCCATCTGGGAGGAGAGATCGACCACCGCTTCGAGCGCGAAGGTGGTGGCGGCGATGAAGGAGATCTTGGCGCCGACGGCCTCGTGCCGGGCGACCGGCCTGCCCCACTGCTCGCGCACCGCCGACCACTCACGGGCGATCTTCAGGCACCACTTTCCGGCGCCGACGCACATCGCGGGCAGCGAGAGCCGCCCCGTGTTGAGCGTGGTGAGGGCGATCTTGAGCCCCGCCCCTTCGGGGCCGATGCGGTTCGCAGCCGGAACCCGGACCCGGTGGAAGCGGGTGACGCCGTTCTCGAGGCCGCGCAGGCCCATGAAGGCATTGCGGTTCTCGACGGTGATGCCCGGGGAGTCCGCCTCGACGACGAAGGCCGTGATGCCGCCCTTGTGGCCGTCGGACTTGGGGACGCGGGCCATCACGACGAGCAGATCGGCGACGACACCGTTGGTCGTCCACAGCTTCACACCGTCGAGGATGTAGTCCGAGCCTTCCGGAACCGCCGAGGTGGCGAGCCGGGCCGGGTCGGATCCGACGTCCGGTTCGGTGAGCAGGAACGCCGAGATGTCGGTGCTGGCCAGCCGGGGCAGGAAGGCGTCCTTCTGCTCCTGGCTGCCGAAGAGTTTCAGCGGCTGCGGTACACCGATGGACTGGTGGGCGGAGAGCAGCGCGCCGATCGCGGGATTGGCGGAGCCGACCAGGGCGAGGGCTTTGTTGTAGTAGACCTGGGTCAGGCCGAGGCCGCCGTACTTCGGGTCGATCTTCATCCCGAGCGCGCCGAGTTCCTTGAGGCCGTTGATCACCTCGTCGGGAATCTTCGCCTCACGCTCGATGCGGGCGCTGTCGATCCTGGTTTCGCAGAAGGCGCGCAGCCGGGCGAGGAACGCCTCGCCGCGCCTGACGTCGTCCGCGGCCGGCAGCGGATGCGGATGGATCAGGTCGAGCCGGAAGCGCCCCAGGAAGAGTTCCTTGGCGAAACTCGGCTTGTGCCAGTCCTGTTCGCGCGCTGCCTCGGCCACTTGGCGCGCTTCGCGCTCGGTGACCTTGGGCGTGTTCTTCGGAGCGGATGGTGCGGACATGAGGAGCTCACCTCGCCGCGTTGTGGGGTGGGCGGACGCGGCCGGTCCGCGCGGAGCGCGCGGGGCGCCTGCCGAGCCGTACCAACCGGTGCTACTTGTCCTGATGTACCCGATTACCGGCCCTCCCACCATCCCCCGGACGCCGATCGGGTCGAGAGCCACTCCACCGGACAACCCCGTGGTGACAGGGCGGTCGGGCTGTGAGCGGGGCGGGTGAAGCAGAAACGGCCGAAGCCCCCGCACAGTGGGCTCCGGCCGTCTCTCTGCCGCCTGCTGTCGTGCTGTCCAGGCGGATCACAGGCGACGTAGGTGGATCGGTTCGATCCTGTTCGTGGACTACAGGGCGAGGCCGGTGAGGACCAGCACGCGCTCGTAGGTGTAGTCGTCCATGGCGTAGCGGACGCCCTCGCGGCCGACGCCGGACTGCTTGGCGCCGCCGTACGGCATCTGGTCCGCGCGGTAGGAGGGGACGTCGCCGATGATCACGCCGCCGACCTCGAGGGCGCGGTGGGCGCGGAAGGCGGTCTGCAGATCGTGCGTGAACACGCCTGCCTGCAGGCCGTACTTGGAGGAATTGACCGCTGCGAACGCCTCGGCCTCACCGTCCACCTTCTGCACGGACAGCACCGGTCCGAAGACCTCCTCGCAGGAGAGGGTGACATGGTCCGGGAGCTCGGCGAGCACGGTCGGGGCGTACGTGGCCCCGTCCCGCTTGCCGCCGGTGAGCAGCTGGGCGCCGGCCTGCACGGCCTCGTCGACCCAGGACTCGACGCGCTTGGCGGCGTCCTCGCTGACCAGCGGGCCGACGTCGGTGGCGGCGTCGGACGGGTCGCCGGTGACCTGGGCCTCGACTGCCGCGACAATCTTCGGGAGGAGCCGGTCGTAGACCTGGGCGTCCGCGATGACGCGCTGCACCGAGATGCAGGACTGGCCGCCCTGGTAGTTGGAGAAGGTCGCGATACGGGTCGCGGCCCAGTCCAGGTCCTCGTCGGAGGCGTAGTCGCCGAGCACGACCGCGGCGCCGTTGCCGCCGAGCTCCAGGGTGCAGTGCTTGCGCGGCACCGACTCCATGATCGAGTAGCCGACGGGGCCGGAACCGGTGAAGGAGATGACCGGCAGGCGCTCGTCCTGGACCAGGGCGGGCATCCGGTCGTTGGGCACCGTCAGCACGGACCACGAACCGGCCGGCAGGTCGGTCTCGGCCAGCAGCTCGCCCAGGATCAGCGAGGAGATCGGGGTGGCCGGGGCCGGCTTCAGGATGATCGGGGCACCAACGGCGATGGCCGGGGCGACCTTGTGCGCGCTCAGGTTCAGCGGGAAGTTGAACGGTGCGATACCGAGGACCGTGCCGCGCGGGAAGCGCCGGGTCAGGCCGAGGCGGCCGGTTCCTCCGGCGTCGGTGTCGAGGCGCTGCGCGTCACCGCCGTTGAAGCGGCGGGCCTCCTCGGAGGCGAACCGGAACACGGAGACGGCGCGGCCGACCTCGCCGCGGGCCCACTTGATGGGCTTGCCGTTCTCGGCGGAGATCAGCTGGGCGATCTCCTCGGTGCGCTCCACCAGGCGCCGTACGACGTGGTCGAGCGCGGCGGCCCGGACATGGGCCGGGGTCGCGGCGAACTCCTCGCGCACGGCGTGCGCGGCCGCGACGGCCTCCTCGATCTGGGTGTCGGTCGGCACACTGACGGTGCCGACGAGACGGCCGTCCCAGGGGTTGGTGACGTCGAAGCTGTCCTCGCCGGTGGCCTGGCGGCCGGCGAGCCAGAAGGCGTGGGTGGAAGTCATGGAGGTACCGGCCCTTCGGAGACGTGGGGTGTGTTGCCCCCACCGTAGGGCCGCGCGGCCGCCCTGGTGTTTGTCCGGCGTGGAGCAGTACGCGGCGGGTGTGCGCCGGTTTGTCGGGTGCGTGTATGTCGACGGGGACACCGGGGCCATCCGTCGGCGAAACGGCTACGTCTCCGGCACCAACGGGGAGCTCGTGGCCTTCAGCGCCAGCCACAGCTCCATCCGGACGTCCGGATCGTCCAGGGAACGGCCCAGGATCTCCTCGACCCGGCGCATCCGGTAGCGCAGGGTGTGGCGGTGCACGCCCAGGTCGGCCGCTGCCGCGTCCCACTGGCCGTGGTGGGCGAGCCAGGCCCGCAGGGAGGCGACCAGGTCGCCGCGGCCCTTGGCGTCGTGCTCGTGCAGGGCGCGGAGCATTCCGTCGGCGAAGGCCCGTACGGCGTCGTCCGCGAGGAGTGGCAGCACCGAGCCGGTCGCCAGCTCCTCGTGCTCGACCAGCGCCCTGCCCCGGCGGCGGGCCACCGACAGGGCCTGTTCCGCCTGCTTGTACGCGGCGGAGACGGCGATGGGGCCCGCGGGTGCGGACAGGCCCACGACCACCCGTGCCTCCTCCTCCGCCGTCGCCGGTTCGCGCGGGGGCCGTGCCTCACGGGCCTCCTGCGCCTGTGCGAACGCCGTGCAGGCCGCGACCGCGGCTCCGCCGTCCGCGGCCAGCACGACGAGCCGTTCGCCCTCGGGCACGGCCAGCAGCGCCTCGCCGGTCCGGAAGGCCGCCGCATCCATCGCCTCGCCCAGCGCCGCCGGGGTCGCGGTCCCGGACGCTTCCGCGATGAGCAGCCGGAACGGGGCGTCGAGCAGTCCCCCGTACAGATCCCCGGCGACCGCCCGCGCGTGATCCGGCTGGCCGGCCAGCAGCATGCGCAGCACCGCCGCGCCCAGCCGCTGTTCGGCGCCCTGGAGGGAGAGGGAGCGGGCGGTGGTCAGCGTCAGCAGGGCGACCGCGGAGTGCACGGCATACCGCTCGGCGGTGCCGAGTGCCGCGCCCGTGCCGACGGCCAGGGCGCCCCGGACCCGGCGGCCGGTGCCGAGGGACTGGAGCTCGACCCGGTCGTCGGTGCCGCCGACGACCACGCTGGCCGGAGCGGGGCGTTCCCGCAGCCGTTCCACATCGGGGGTGAGCCGCGCGGCCCGGCGGGCGGCCCACTCGGGGGCGGCGGCGACCACCGCGCCGGAGGCGTCGTACAGCGCCGCCCAGCCGTCGACATGCGCCGCGAGCCGGCCCAGGAGCTCGCCGGGGCCGTCGCCCGCGAGTGCGGCCTTCGTCAGCTCCCGCTGGGCCTCGAATCCCGCGGTCACGGCCCGGTACTGGTCCGCGGCGATCGCCGACGACACCGCCTTGGCGATGGCGAGGAACGGGGTGCGGCGCGGCACTTCGAGGAGCGGCAGCCCCGTCTCCTCGGCGGCGTCGATCAGCGCCTGCGGTACCTCGTCGTAGTTGACGCCCACGGCGAAGCCCAGGCCGACGACTCCGGCCCCGGCCAGCCGTCGCACGTACCGCCGCATCGCCTCGGGGTTCTCGGCGTCGAGGTTGGTGGCGGTGACGAGCAGGAACTCACCACCCTCCATGTACGGCACGGGGTCGGTCAGCTCGCTGGCGTGTGCCCAGCGGACGGGAGCGTCGAGCCGGTCCGCCCCCGCACGCACCGTGAGTTTGAGCGCCGAATGCTGGACGAGCGAGGCGAGAGTGGGGGGCATGGGGACCGTGGGACCTCAGGGAGTGGATGAGGGAATCGATCAGTTTCGATTTTCGCCGTCCCGTATGAACGACTCCCCTCGATTCTGCCAGGGCGGCAGGGTTTGCCGTAACGGCCTCGCCCACGATTGGCAGTGGGAGAAGGAGCGGCGCCTGGGGCCTTCGAATCCAAGGCGGAGGAGGGAGTCGACGCGGAGCGTCGGCGACTGACGACAACGCCGGAGGCGGAGGTCCCAGACACCGCGACGCCGCTGACAATCGTGGGCGAGGTCGTAACCGCTCCCGCGCCGCGGGCCCCACCCCGTACCGCTCAGCCGTTCAGGTCCACCAGGAGGGGCGGTGCGTGCTCGCCCTTGACGGTGGTCAGGGAGAGCACCGCGTGCCCGGCGGGCACCCGGTGGGCCAGTTCGGAGGCCGACCAGCGTTCGCGCTCCACCTGGCGCACGGTCACCGCGTCCGTGGTGACCGCCTTGCCGGTGACCAGTTTGCGCAGGGCGTGCACGGCCCGGGTGAGCGGCTGGTCGGCGAAGACCGTGTGCTTGGCGACCTCGGTGGTCTCCACCCATTCGGTGCCCCATGCCTGCGCGAAGAGCCGTCCGTCCCAGGTCGTGACGCCGGAGAACGTCATGTGGCAGCCGACCGAGCCGAGCAGCGCCGTGTGCAGGCTCTCCGGTACGTCGCCCAGCCCGCGCAGAGTGAGCAGGACTCCGGCGTTGCAGTTCCGCAGCCGCTGCACGGCCCGTACGGACTCGGCGGTGACGGCGTGCGTGGCGTCGTCCAGGGCGAGGAAGGCGAACAGCGAACGGTCCGTGCGGGCGGCCGCCCCGGAGGCGAACTGGGCGAGCACCAGCCGGGCGATCAGGCGCGCGGCCTCGGGGTGGGCGCGTTCCGGCAGGTCGATGCGGACCCGCAGCGGGTGTTCGAGGGTGCGCACCGAGAAGGGCCGGGTCGTGCCGGTGGTGTCGAAGAATCCCGCGAAGGCGGGCCGGTCCAGGGCGGCGAGCCGGTCGGCGAGAAGAAGTCCCGGATCGCCGGGGGTGCCCGCCTGCCGTGCCCGGGTGTCGAGTTCACGGAGATGGGAGCGGTGCGCGTCGGTGTGGAGCAGGGCCCGTAGCTCGGCCAGGGCGCCGGGAGAGCCGTCGAGCAGCTCGCGCAGCACCGGGACGGACGGGAAGCGGTCGTGGACCGCCCGGTAGGGGCCGAGCAGTTGGGCGAGTGCGGTCGTGGCCCGCCGCGCGTCGATGTCGGGCAGGTCGCCGGCGACCGCCTCGGCGAGCAGGGCGGCGGCCTCGTCGGCGTCGTCGGTTCCGCTGTACAGGTCGAGGTCGTGGGCGGAGGACGGATCGCCCGGCTTGATCACCACGTCGTAGCCCTCGTCGGGCCCGAGCGGGGTGCCCGTCGCGCAGACGGCCACGACAACGGCCTTCCCGGTGAGTGCCTGCAGGGCGAGCGACTCCACGACGGGCCTTACCAGGTGCCGGGTCTTGCCCGACCCGAAGGGCCCGACGGCCAGCAGCGAGGAGCCCAGGGACGCCGGGTCGACCGCGGCCCCCGCGCCCCGCCGGGCCGCCGGGTTGCGTTCGAAGTCCGTGTACCGGCCGAGCCGCACCTGCGAGGTGAGCAGGTCGTGGGTGGCGGTACGGGCCGGCAGGTCCCGGTCGCCCGAAGGGTGCGGGCAGGCCCGCGCGCCCTGGCCGAGCACGGCGTCGGTGAACGGGCCGAGCCGCGAGGAGTCGGCCTGCACGGAGACCCAGGCACGCCGGATCCGTACGCAGTCGACATCGTTCATCCGCCCGGCCTGCCCGTCCGCCACCAGCCGGTCGGCGGCCGTGTGCTGGCCCGCGGCGCGCAGCTGCGGCCAGCCGGCGGGGCTCTCACCGGGTGCCCTCTCCGGTTCCGGCCCGCTCTTCCCACCGCCGCGCAGCTCCCGTACGAGGGTGAACCAGCCGCCGGCCCGGGCGATCGGCAGGAGGATCGCGACGGCGCCCACCAAGTGGTACACGGTCTTGAAGGTCTCCACGCGATCCCGGGTCTCCACGGCCGTGCCGCCGTAGAGCCACGAGTACGGCGTCAGGCCCAGTGCCAGGTCGTCGAAGGGCAGCAGGTCGTCGGAGTTCACGAAGCACCAGACCAGGACGGCCCCGACCAGCGCGGTGCGCAGCGCCCGGCCCGGCTGAGGGCGGTCGGCGGCGTACCGGCGGAACACCTCGTGCCAGTTGCCCAGCCGTCCGAAGCCCCAGATCACCAGGACGGCGACCAGGCTGTTGTAGACGGCGAGGGCGGTCAGGGCCGCCGCGGGGCGTTCGAGCCCCCACCAGTCGGACGGTGTGACGACTTCGAGGAGGATCCGACTGTGCGGCACATATCCGTTGCGCCACAGCGACCACACCAGCAGGGCAGCGAGCAGCGCCACCACCGCACCGCCGAGCAGTGCCCGGTCGGGCACCCGGTCGGGGTCGGCGTCGGGCCGCGGGGTGTGGCCGAATCGCCACAGGCCGGGCTCGGCCGCCGCGCGCGGGGTGCGGAGCCAGTCCCCCAGCGAAGGGCCGGACGTGGGGGCGTATCCCGGCCTCGGCGGCAGTTCGGGCGGTGGCGGGCCCGCCGGGCGCGGCACCGGACGACCGGAGCGGGTGTCGCGCGAGCCGTACGTGCCCTCGGTGTCCATCTGCTGTCCCTCGTCCCCTGACCAGCTCCGACCGGTAACTCCGGGCGCACGCGCCCGAAGTCATCAATCTAGTGCCCCGCCCCACCCCGTCGGACGCTGTCCGGCCGGATGTCTCCACCAGCGCCCCGGGGCCCCGGACTCGTCCGCGCGCCGCCGCGGCCCGGCTCCGCACCCCCTCGCTATGTCCGTGACGGACAACCCCGCCCGGGCATCACTCCCGAACGGAACATGCCGAACCCCGGGCCACGCCCATAGCCTGCAGAAAGAGAAGCGTCCGAAACACCCCACAGGAGCCCCTCATGACCGCAATTCCGCAGGAGCGCCGCGTCGTCACTGCCATTCCCGGCCCGAAGTCGGTGGAGCTGCAGGCCCGCCGTCTCGCGACGGTGGCCGCAGGTGTGGGCTCCACCCTGCCGGTGTTCACCGCCCGCGCCGGTGGCGGGATCATCGAGGACGTGGACGGCAACCGTCTGATCGACCTCGGTTCCGGTATCGCCGTGACGTCGGTCGGCGCCTCGGCCGAGGCCGTCGTACGCCGTGCGTCCGCGCAGCTCGCCGACTTCACCCACACCTGTTTCATGGTCACGCCGTACGAGGGGTACGTCGAGGTCTGTGAGCAGCTCGCCGAGCTGACGCCGGGCGACCACGCCAAGAAGTCCGCGCTGTTCAACTCGGGTGCCGAGGCCGTCGAGAACGCGGTGAAGATCGCCCGCATCTACACCAAGCGCACCGCGGTCGTCGTCTTCGACCACGGCTACCACGGCCGCACCAACCTCACGATGGCGCTGACCGCCAAGAACATGCCGTACAAGCAGGGCTTCGGCCCGTTCGCGCCCGAGGTCTACCGGGTGCCGGTGGCGTACGGCTACCGCTGGCCGACCGGTGCCGAGAACGCCGGCGCGGAGGCGTCCGCCCAGGCCATCGACCAGATCACCAAGCAGATCGGCGCGGACAACGTCGCCGCGATCATCATCGAGCCGGTGCTCGGCGAGGGCGGCTTCATCGAGCCCGCGAAGGGCTTCCTCCCGGCGATCGCCCAGTTCGCCAAGGACAACGGCATCGTCTTCGTCGCCGACGAGATCCAGTCCGGCTTCTGCCGTACCGGCCAGTGGTTCGCCTGTGAGGACGAGGGCATCGTCCCCGACCTGATCACCACCGCCAAGGGCATCGCGGGCGGCCTGCCGCTGTCCGCCGTGACGGGCCGCGCCGAGATCATGGACGCCGCCCACGCCGGCGGCCTCGGTGGCACCTACGGCGGAAACCCGGTGGCCTGCGCGGGTGCGCTCGGCGCCATCGAGACGATGCGCGAGCTGGACCTGAACGGGAAGGCGAAGCGTATCGAGGAGGTCATGAAGGGCCGCCTCGCCGAGATGCAGGCGAAGCTGCCGAACGGCGACATCATCGGTGACATCCGCGGCCGCGGCGCGATGATCGCGATCGAGCTGGTGAAGTCCGGTTCGAAGGACCCGAACCCGGAGGCCGCCGCGAAGCTCGCCAAGGCCTGCCACGCGGAGGGTGTGCTGGTCCTCACCTGCGGCACGTACGGGAACGTCCTGCGCTTCCTCCCGCCGCTGGTGATCGGCGAGGACCTGCTGGACGAGGCTCTCGACGTCATCGAGCAGGCTTTCGGCCAGATCTGATCTGTGCGAAATCCCCGACGGTGCCCGAAGGCGTTTTTGCCGGGGATGCAGGGCCCGCGTGTGGGCCTGTGAAGAAGGTGTGGGGGGCCGATGGCGGGATCCGTTTCCGTCTGTCGGTCCCCCATCCGCTGACGTACGGTTTCTGCAGATGAGAGAAACACCCCGCCCGCAGGGGACTGCCGGCGACGCCGGGCCGGAGCTTCCCCAGCACCGTCCTGGCCGTGCCTTCGCGCACACCACTGGGGCCGCTGGCTCCGGAACTCCTCACCGATCGGATGGCCGCCCGCCCCAAACCCCCCGGGGCGCGCGGCAAACCGATCCGACCGGCCGCCCCGGAGCCACCCCCCCTGCTCCCGGGCGGCCGGCTCTTCTCGTTTCTCTGGTGTCGTCCTTCCTGGCGCTCCTCGCGCTCACCACCTGGCAGGTCGCGGCCGACGGTCCGCTGCGCGGGCTGGACGAACGGACCGCCCGGGCGGTCGTCGGGCGCGGCCCCGCCCCGCTGACCGAATTCCTCGCCGATCTCGGCAACATGCAGATCGCGCTCCCGGTGCTGGGCTGCGCGATCGTCTGGGCCCTGGTGCGCGGCGCCCGCCGGGAGCCGTTGTACGCGGCGCTCACCATGGCGGCGGTGCCGCTCCTCGTCGTCCCGCTGAAGGACTGGATCGCCCGGCCCGGTCCCCTGACGGACGCCACCGGCTACTACCCGTCCGGCCACGCGGCGACGGCCGCGGTGGCGTACGGGGCGGCGGCGCTGCTGACCGCGCCGTACGTGCGGCGGTCATGGGTGATGCCCGTCGCCGGTGTCCTACTGACCGCGGCGGCGGGCATCGGTCTGGTGCTGCGCGGCTATCACTGGCCGCTGGACGTGCTGGGCAGCTGGTTCCTGTGCGGGCTGCTGCTCCTGCCGCTGGGCATCGGCTGCCGGACCGGACGTCGGCTCCGTCAGCCGCCGCCGTAGCCGTCGACTGCCCACGTGGGCGTCAGCCGCCGAAGCAGGCGTCGAGGTTCTGAGTCCCGGCGCCGGCCGGCGGGCAGGAGCGCAACCCACCGGGGATTGCGCTCCCACGCCCACCGGCAGGCGTCCGGATCCGGCGCCCCTGATGCGAGCCACTCGACTGCTGCACGTCAGGCTGCGCCCGACCACCGCTCAGCTGTCGAAGCCGAGCCCCAGCCGGTCCATCGTCCGCAGCCACAGATTGCGGTGCCCGCCATTGCTGTCCGCCCTGGCCAGGGACCGCTTGGTGAGTTCGATCCCGGTCCAGGCGAAGGGCTCCGGCGGGAACGGCATCGGCTTGCGACGGACCATTTCCAGAGCAGTCCGTTCATTCTGTTCGCCGGCCAGCAGATCGAGCATCACATCGGCCCCGAAACGGGTGGCTCCGACGCCGAGTCCGGTGTATCCGGCGGCATACGCGACCCGACCCTGATGGGCCGTACCGAAGAATGCGGAAAAGCGGGAGCAGGTGTCGATCGCCCCGCCCCAGGCGTGGCTGAAACGGATCCCGGCCAATTGCGGGAAGCAGTCGAAGAACTGGCCCGCGAGCTTGAGGAAGGTCTCCGGACGCTGATCGAGATCGGCGCTCAGCCGGCCTCCGTACGGATAGATCGCGTCATAGCCGCCCCACAGAATCCGGTTGTCGGCCGACATCCGGAAGTAGTGGAACTGATTGGCGCTGTCGCCCAGCCCCTGCCGGTTCTTCCAGCCGATGGAGGCGAGCTGGTCGGCGGTGAGGGGTTCGGTCATCAGCGCGTAGTCGTAGACCGGCACGGTGTACGGCCGCACCCGCTTCACCAGGGACGGGAAGATGTTCGTACCCAGTGCGACGCGGCGCGCGAAGACCCTTCCGTACGGTGTGCGGACCGCCATCGCGGAGGTGGTCCCGGCCAGTTCGAGACCCCGGGTGTGCTCGTACACCCGGACCCCCAGGTCGAGACAGGCCCGCTTCAGGCCCCAGGCCAGTTTGGCGGGGTGCAGCATGGCGACCCCGCGCCGGTCATAGAGGCCACCCAGGAAAGTCGGTGAGTCGACTTCGGCGCGCACCGCGTCCCGGTCCAGGAATTCCATTCCGGTGAAGCCGAGCTTCTCCGCTTCCTGGTGCCATGCGTGGAGTTCTTCGAGCTGGTGGGGTTCGGTGGCGACGTCGATTTCGCCGGTCCGCTCGAATTCGCAGTCGATGGAATAGCGAGCGACGGCCGCCTCGATGGCGTCGAGGTTCCGCTCGCCCAGCTCCTCCAGCTTGTTGATCTCATCCGGCCAGCGCTCCAGGCCGTTGGGCAGGCCGTGGGTGAGGGAGGCGGCGCAGAATCCGCCGTTGCGGCCCGAGGCGGCCCAGCCCACCTCGTGCCCCTCGATCAGTACGACGTCGCGCTCGGGGTCGCGTTCCTTCGCGATCAGCGCGGTCCACAGTCCGCTGTAGCCGCCCCCGATGACGAGGAGATCGCAGTGCTCGTCGCCCGTGAGCGCGGGCAGCGCTTCGGGCCTGCCGGGGTCGTCCAGCCAGAACGCGATCGGCTTGGCGCCGGAGAGTGATTGTGCTGCAGTACGCATGGCACTAGGGGCCATGGTTTCCAACTCCTTCAGGAACTCACGGTCGTGCGCTGTTCTTCCGCCGGTTCGCGATGAGCTGGCCGACGACAACCACCAGTACGGCAATGATGAACATCGCCGTGCCGATGACGTTGATCTGCACGGGCGTGCCGCGCTGTGCCGATCCCCAGACGAACATGGGGAAGGTCACGGTGGAGCCCGCGTTGAAATTGGTGATGATGAAATCGTCGAAGGAGAGCGCGAAGGCGAGCAGCGCTCCCGCCGCGATTCCGGGGGCGGCGATCGGCAGCGTAACCCGCAGGAAGGTCTGTACGGGGCCCGCGTACAGATCGCGGGCCGCCTCCTCCAGTCGCGGGTCCATCGACATCACGCGCGCCTTGACGGCGGTCACGACGAAGCTCAGGCAGAACATGATGTGTGCGATGAGAATCGTCCAGAAGCCCAGTTGCGCGCCCATGTTGAGGAAGAGCGTGAGCAGCGAGGCGGCCATGACGACCTCGGGCATCGCCATCGGCAGGAAGATCAGCGAGTTGATCGCGCCGCGCGCCCGGAAGCGGTAGCGGACCAGCGCGAAGGAGATCATCGTGCCGAGGACGGTCGCGCCGACGGTGGCCCAGGCGGCGATCTGCAGGGACAGGGAGAGCGAGCCGCACATGTCGGCGACTCCGCAGGGGTCCTTCCAGGCGTCCAGGGAGAAGTGCTGCCAGGCGTAGTTGAAGCGCCCGTTCGGCTTGTTGAACGAGAACACCATCACGACGATGTTCGGCAGGATCAGGTACGCGAGGGTCAGCAGACCCGCGATGACGATCAGATTCCGGCGGATCCAGCGCAGTGCGGGCATCAGACCAGGTCCTCCGTCCCGGAGCGGCGGATGTAGACGGTGACCATGATCAGGACGACCGCCATGAGGATGAAGGAGAGCGCGGCCGCCGTCGGGTAGTCGAGGACGCGCAGGAACTGGGTCTGGATGACGCTGCCGACCATCTTGGTGTCGGTGGAGCCGAGCAGTTCCGCGTTGACGTAGTCACCGCTGGCCGGGATGAAGGTCAGCAGCGTTCCGGAGACGACACCCGGCATGGAGAGCGGGAAGGTCACCTTCCGGAAGGTGGTGGCGGGGGTGGCGTACAGATCGCCGGCCGCCTCGTGCAGCCTGCCGTCGATCCGCTCCAGCGAGGTGTAGAGCGGCAGGATCATGAACGGCAGGAAGTTGTACGTGAGACCGCAGACCACCGCCATCGGCGTGGCCAGCACCCGGTTGGACTCGGTCCAGCCGAGCCAGCTGGTGACGTCCAGGACGTGCAGGGTGTTCAGTACGTCGACGACCGCGCCGCCGTCCGCGAGGATCGTCTTCCAGGCGAGCGTACGGATCAGGAAGCTGGTGAAGAACGGCGCGATGACCAGCACGAGGACGACATTGCGCCAGCGGCCCGCCTTGAAGGCGATGAGGTACGCCAGCGGGTAGCCCAGCAGCAGGCACAGGATCGTGGCGGTGCCCGCGTACAGCAGCGACCGGATGAACTGCGGGTAGTAGTCCTTCAGCGCGTCCCAGTACGTCTGGAAGTGCCAGGTGACCTCGAATCCCTTCTCCAGGGAGCCGGTCTGTACGGAGGTCGACGCCTGGTAGACCATCGGCAGCGCGAAGAAGACGACGAGCCACAGAATGCCGGGAAGCAGCAGCCAGTAGGGGACGAGGCGCTTACGGGTGGATGCTTTGCGCACCTTCGGCTCGGTGGTGGGCGCGGCGGGCGGCGCCTCGGTGACGGTCACGCCGCGTCCTCCACCGTCTCCACACCGGCGTCGATGTCCTGGGCGGCGTCCAGGCCGAACGTGTGTGCCGGGTTCCAGTGCAGGACGACCTCGGCTCCGGGGGCGAGCCGGGCGTCACGCTCGATGTTCTGCTCATAGACCTGGAGCGCCTTGCCCGCCGGGCTCTCCACCACGTACTGGGTGGAGACTCCGATGAAGCTGGAGTCGACGATCCGGCCGGTGACCTGGTTGCGGCCGTCGGCTATGGAGTCCGCGTCGTCGGCGTGCGCGAGCGAGATCTTCTCCGGGCGTACCCCGAGCAGCAGCTTGCCGCCGTTCGCGGTGGCGGCCGTACATCGCCCGGTGGGCAGCCGCAGCTTCCCGCCGCCGGCCGCCACGACGACGTCCGTGTCCGCGGAGATGATCTCGCCCTCGATCAGGTTCGACGTGCCGAGGAAGTTGGCGACGAAGGTCGTCTTCGGGTTCTCGTACAGATCGGCGGGGGCGCCCAGCTGCTCGACCCGGCCCCCGTTCATCACCGCGACGGTGTCGGCCATGGTCATGGCCTCCTCCTGGTCGTGGGTGACATGGATGAACGTGATGCCGACCTCGGTCTGGATGCGCTTGAGCTCCAACTGCATCTGGCGGCGCAGCTTGAGGTCGAGGGCGCCGAGCGGCTCGTCGAGGAGGAGCACCTGCGGGTGGTTGATCAGGGCGCGGGCGACGGCGACGCGCTGCTGCTGGCCACCGGAGAGCTGGTGCGGTTTGCGCTTGGCGAAGTCGCCGAGCTGGACGAGCTCCAGCATCTCGTCGACCTGCTTCTTCACCGACTTGATCCCGCGCCGGCGCAGACCGAAGGCGACGTTCTCGGTGATGTCGAGGTGCGGGAAGAGCGCATAGCTCTGGAAGACCGTGTTGACGGGCCGCTTGTACGGGGGCAGGTCGGTGATGTCCTGGCCGCCGAGCGAGACGGTGCCGGTGGTCGCCTCCTCCAGGCCCGCGATCATCCGCAGGGTGGTGGTCTTGCCGCAGCCCGACGCGCCGAGCAGCGCGAAGAAGGAGCCTTGTGGAACGGTCAGATCGAGCGGCTTGACGGCGGTGAAGGAGCCGTACGTCTTGCTGATCCCGGTGAGGCGGACGTCGCCGCCTGTCTGCTGCTGTGTCATGGGTCGCAGTCCCAGTGGTGTCAGGGGAGGTCGTGGAGGAAGGGCGAGGTGGTCAGGCGCCGATGAGCTTGGCGAACTTTTCTTCGTACGCCGTCTCCTCCTCGGCGGTCAGGGAGCGGAAGGCGTGCGACCGGGCCGCCATCTCCTTGTCGGGAAGGATCAGGACGTTGTCGGCCATCGCCTGGTCGATCTTCGCCAGTTCGTCGCGGACCCCGTCGACCGGACAGACGAAGTTGATGTACGCGGCGAGCTTGGCGGCGACCGGCGGTTCGTAGTAGTGGTCGATGAGCTTCTCGGCGTTGGTCTTGTGCCGGGCCTTCACCGGGACGAGCAGGTTGTCGCTGGAAATGATGTAGCCGGCGGCCGGGATGGCGTACTTGATGTCCGGGTTTCCGGCCTGGAGCTGGATGATGTCGCCCGCCCAGGCGACACAGGCGGCGATGTCGCCCTTGTCGAGGTCGGCCGTGTAGTCGTTGCCGGTGAAGCGCCGGATCTGGTTCTTGTCGACGCCCTTCTGGATCCGGCCGATCGCGGCGTCGTAGTCGGCGTCGGTGAAGGTGCCGGGGTCCTTGCCCATGTCGAGCAGGGTCATGCCGATGGAGTCGCGCATCTCCGAGAGGAAGCTGACCCGCCCCTTGAGCTTCGGGTCGTCGAGCAGCTGGCTGACGGAATCGACCTTGCGGCCACCGGTCGCCTTGACGTTGTAGGCGATGACGGTGGGGATGCCCGCCCACGGGTACGAGTGGGCGCGGCCGGGGTCCCAGTCCGGGGAGCGGAACTGGTCCGAGAGGTTGGCGTAGGCGTGCGGCAGGTTCGACGCGTCGAGCTTCTGCGCCCAGCCGAGGCGGACGATGCGGGCGGCCAGCCAGTCGGTGACGCAGATGATGTCGCGGCCGGTGTCCTGGCCGGCCGCGAGCTGCGGCTTGATCTTGCCGAAGAACTCGACGTTGTCGTTGATGTCCTCGGTGTACTTGACCTTGATCCCGGTGCGTTCCGTGAACGCCTCCAGGGTGGGCCGGTGCTTGCCGTCCTCGGTGACGTCCATGTACTCGGTCCAGTTGGAGAAGTTGACCTGCTTCTCCTCGGCCGAGTGGTCGTCCGAGGCCGCCGCGGCGTCCCCTTCCCGCTTCGCGGGCGGGATGCCGCAGGCGCTCAGCGTGCCGAGACCGCCGATCGCGAGCGCCCCCATGCCGGAGGCGCGCAGCAGCGATCGGCGGGTCAGGGCGCCCCGGCCACTGGTCAGACTGCGCCGCATCGCGGCCAGTTGGGCCGCGGAGAGGCGCTCGGGCTCGTACTGCTCCATGCGCGTTGCCCTTTCGGGTGTGTGTGGCCGGGGGCGGCCGGCTTATCGGTCCCCGAAGATCGTGCGGTGCCAGTCCTTCCGGGCCACCGCGGTGTTGTCGTACATGACGTGCTTGACCTGCGTGTACTCCTCGAAGGAGTACGACGACATGTCCTTGCCGAAGCCGCTGGCCTTGTATCCGCCGTGCGGCATCTCGCTGATGATCGGAATGTGGTCGTTGACCCAGACGCAGCCCGCCTTGATCTCGCGGGTGGCGCGGTTCGCCCGGTACAGGTCGCGGGTCCAGGCGGAGGCGGCGAGTCCGTACGGGGTGTCGTTGGCGAGGCGGATGCCTTCGTCATCGGTGTCGAAGGGCAGTACGACGAGGACCGGGCCGAAGATCTCCGACTGGACGATCTCGCTGTCCTGGGCGGCACCGGCGACCAGCGTCGGCCGATAGTAGGCCCCG
The DNA here is from genome assembly GCF_055635345.1 of Streptomyces sp. NPDC111516. Classification (NCBI taxonomy): domain Bacteria; kingdom Bacillati; phylum Actinomycetota; class Actinomycetes; order Kitasatosporales; family Streptomycetaceae; genus Streptomyces; species Streptomyces sp. NPDC111516. The sequence goes on from NZ_JBVKBV010000019.1 coordinate 75,553, forward strand.
GCCGCCAGCTCGCCGCCGGGCGCCTCGCCGCCGGTGACGACGGTGGCGTACGCGCGGGCGCGCTCGACGAACCCGGCGACCCGGTCCCGCTGGGCGTGGCTGATCAGCGGGCCGAGGTCGGTCGACGGGTCGAAGGGGTCGCCGAGCCGGACGGTCTCCATCAGTTCGGCGACGCCCTGCACGAAGGCGTCGTAGAGGGGGCGCTGGACGTAGGCGCGGGTGGCGGCGGTGCAGTCCTGGCCGGTGTTGATGAGCGCTCCGGCGACCGCGCCGTGGACCGCGGCTTCGAGGTCGGCGTCGTCGAAGACGACGAAGGGTGCCTTGCCGCCGAGTTCGAGGTGGAGGCGCTTGACGGTGGCGGTCGCGATCTCCGCGACCCGCTTGCCGACGGCGGTGGAGCCGGTGAAGGACGTCATGACGACGTCCGGGTGGCCGACGAGGTGCTCCCCGGCGTCCTTGCCCGCGCCTGTGACGATGTTGATCACACCGTCCGGAATGCCGGCCTCGGTGGCCGCCTGGGCGAACATCAGCGAGGTCAGCGGGGTGATCTCGGCGGGCTTCAGCACGATGGTGTTGCCTGCGGCGACGGCCGGGAGGATCTTCCACGCGGCCATCTGGAGCGGATAGTTCCAGGGCGCGATGGAGCCGATGACGCCGATCGCCTCACGGCGTACGTACGAGGTGTGGTCGCCGTCGTACTCGGCGGCCGACTTGCCCTCCAGGTGGCGGGCGGCGCCCGCGAAGAAGGAGGTGTTGTCGACGGTGCCGGGCACATCGAACTCGGTGGAGAGCTTGATCGGCTTGCCGCACTGGAGAGACTCGACGTACGCGAAGTCGTCGGCCTGCTCGGCGAGGACGGCGGCGAAGCGGTGCATCGCCTCGGCCCGCTCGGCCGGCGTCGCCCCCGACCAGCCGGGGAAGGCCTCGCGGGCGGCCGCCACGGCCGCGTCGACGTCGGCGGTGCCCGCCAGTTCGTAGGTGTGGACGATCTCGCCCGTCGCCGGGTTCACCACGTCGTGGTGACGTCCCGATGTACCGGACCGCAGCTTTCCGCCGATGTACTGTGCGCCGTCCGCGAAGCGGTCCCGCACCTGGATGCCGTTGCCCATGACGTTCTCCTCCGCCGCTCGCCCCGGAGTGCGGTGCCGGCGTAGCTTCTGTTCGAATTAAGTGCCGATCCTGGCAGAGTAGGTCGACCCCAACAAGTGATTCCGTTGTTGCCTTTTGGTTACGCGACGGAATCTGTCGACCATGTGTCGCGTCGGTGCGGAATTCCCCGTACGGAGTGTCAGTGGCGGATGTCAGACTCGCGTGTCATGGAACACATGGACGTTCTCCTGGCGCGGACCCGGCGCGGCGAGAAGGTGAAGTACCTGCGCTTCTGGGGTCACCGCCCGCGACCCGACGGCCGCATCGGTGCGAGCTGCCTCAGTCAGTGGTGGCCGGCGCCGTTCACGGTCGACGGCGTGACGTACGCGTCGGCCGAGCACTGGATGATGGCCGCGAAGGCCCGGCTGTTCGGTGACGCGGAGGCACAGGAGCGGGCGGTGTCGGCGAAGGGCCCGGCCCAGGCGAAGAAGGTGGGCCGGCTGGTCCGCGGTTTCGACGAGGCGGTGTGGGAGCGCGAGCGGTACGCACTGGTGGTGTCCGGCAGCGTCCACAAGTTCGACCACCACCCGGAGCTGCAGGAGTTCCTGCTGAATACGGGGGACCGGGTCCTGGTCGAGGCGAGTCCCATGGACCGTGTCTGGGGCATCGGGCTGGCGGCGGACGACCCGCGCGCGGAGGATCCGGCGACCTGGCGGGGGCTGAATCTGCTGGGGTTCGCGCTGATGGACGCGCGGGCGGAACTGCGCGCGCGATGAGGCGGGCCGGACGCCCGATGGCCGGGTGGGCCGGAGTCCGGCCCACCCGGCCATCGGGTGGGATATGGCGCCGGTGCCCGCGGCGGTCGGGCACCGGCGTTCGACGTCCGCTATCGGCTGACGTCGACGACCAGAGATGTGGAGTACGGGTCATCGTTGTAGGTGTTGTCGTCGAACTCGTCGGCGTGGGCGACGAACAGCCAGATGAAGAAGCTGATGATCGCCACACCGATGACGATGCCGATGGACCCCAGGATGATCCCGGCGAGTGCCTGACCGTTGTTGTTGGCCTCGCCGCGCTGCACCCGCTTACGGCCCAGGATGCCGAAGATCAGGGCGAGTGCGCCCAGGATCAGGCTGGGTATGCCGTAGATGCAGAACAGGCAGACGGCCAGGATGCCGAGCACCATGGCTGCGACACCCATGCCGTTGGACGGCGTGGATCCGCCCCACGGTGCCTGGCCATAGGCGGAGTACCCCGGGTAGCCGCCGTACTGCGGGACAGGCGCGGCCGGGTAGCCGTACTGTCCCGCGGCCGGCGGGACCTGCTGGCCCGGTCCGTTCGGTGCGATCGGCGGCGGCGGTATCTCCGCGGTGCCGAACCCGGGACCGAAGCCGGCTCCGGCGCCCGGCGCCGGCCCGGTCTCGGCGCCGGGCCCCGTGGCGGGTGCGAGGCCGTCCCCGACCCCTGGCATCGAGGTCACGGTCGGCTGATCGTGCACAGCAGGCGACCGGGGATCGCCGGCCGGCTTCCCCAGCGGCACCCTGCTGTCCGGCGGAGCCCACGGATCGCGCGGCGCGCCCCCGCCCGCGGGCTGCTCTGTGTTGTCTGACATGGGCCTCCCCCATCGTGATCCCGTCATGCTACGGCCCGGCACCGCACGGCAGGACCCGGCCTACGATGATCCTCGCCCCCTGCCCGGCGGACCCGCCCGGCACCCCCGTCCCACACCACCGGAGAGTCCGATGCCCGATCTGCACCCCTTCATCGCGGGGCTGCCCAAGGCGGAACTGCATGTCCACCACGTCGGGTCCGCCTCGCCCCGTATCGTCGCCGAACTGGCCGCGCACCACCCCGACTCGAAGGTCCCCACCGACCCCGAGGCCCTGGCCGACTACTTCACCTTCACCGACTTCGGGCACTTCATCGACGTGTACCTCTCCGTCGTGGACCTGATCCGCACCCCGGAGGACGTCCGGCTGCTGACCTTCGAGGTCGCCCGTGACATGGCCCGGCAGAACATCCGGTACGCGGAGCTGACCATCACTCCGTTCAGCTCGACCCGGCGCGGCATCCCGGAGCAGGGGTTCATGGAGGCGATAGAGGACGCCCGCAAAGCCGCGGAGACCGAGCTCGGGGTCGTTCTGCGCTGGTGCTTCGACATTCCCGGCGAGGCCGGGCTCGAAGCGGCCGAGGAGACCACCCGGCTCGCCGTGGACCTGCGGCCCGAGGGACTCGTCTCGTTCGGGCTCGGCGGTCCGGAGATCGGCGTGGAGCGCCCGCAGTTCAAGCCCTACTTCGACCGCGCGATCGCCGAGGGCCTGCACTCCGTGCCGCACGCCGGGGAGACCACCGGACCGCAGACCGTCTGGGACGCGCTGACCCATCTGCGCGCCGAGCGCATAGGCCACGGCACCAGCTCCGTCCAGGACCCGGAGCTGCTGGCCCACCTCGCGGAGCACCGCATCCCGCTGGAGGTCTGCCCGACGTCGAACATCGCGACCCGCGCGGTGGCGGACATCGAGAAGCACCCGGTCAGGGAAATGGTGCAGGCGGGCGTCCTGGTCACCATCAACAGCGACGACCCGCCGATGTTCGGCACCGACCTCAACAACGAGTACGGGGTGGCCGCCCGTCTCCTCGGCCTGGACGAGCGGGGCCTCGCCGCGCTGGCGAAGAACGCGGTCGACGCGTCGTACCTCGACGCGGCCGGCAAGCGGGCGCTGGCCGCCGAGATCGACGCGTACACGACGGACTGGCTGGAGCGCACGGGCCGTTAGGGCCCGTCCGGCGGATCAGGGTCGGACAGGGCCCGACACCACGGCGGCGACAATGACCCCATGGCCACCACTGTCACCGCCGTCGCCCACCGCGGCGATCCGTACCGGGTCCGCGAGAACACGCTCCCCTCGATCCGCTCCGCGCTCGAACAGGGGGCGGACGCGGTCGAGATCGATGTGCGGGTCACCCGCGACGGCGTACCGGTCCTGCTGCACGACGCGACGCTGGACCGGCTGTGGGGCCATGACCTGCGTCTGGACCGGCTGACCCACCAGGAGCTCACCGCGCTGACCGGGGGCGGTGTGCCCACCCTGCGCGAGGCACTGCTTGCCGCCGGGGCGCACCGCGTCATGATCGATCTGCCCGGCTGCACGGACGGTTCGGTACGGAAGACGGTCGGCGTGGTGCGCGAGTGCGGGGCCGGTGAGCGGGTGTACTACTGCGCCGGCTCCGAGGCCATGCTGCGGGTACGGGCCGCCGACCCGTCCGCCGAGATCGCCCTGACCTGGACGACGCTCGCACCACCGCGCGCCGCGCTGCTCGACGCGGTGCGGCCGCGGTGGATGAACTACCGGTTCGGCCTGGTGGATCGGGAACTGACGGACCGGCTCCACCGGGACGGGCTGCTGGTCTCCGCCTGGACCGCGGACACCAAGCGCACCATGCGCCGCCTGGTCCGGCAGGGGGTGGACTCGATCACCACCAACCGGGTGGACGCCCTCCGCAGTATCCTGGCCAACTCCCCTTCCACCGGCTCCTCTTGATCGACCCGGCATCATGGACGGCGCCGCATCCGCCGTGATGCCCCCGGAGCCAGAGGAGCAGAGAAGTGACCGAAGCCACCCCTCTCGACGACCGCATCCGTTCCGACATCGCCCACAACGCGCGGGTCTGGAACCACTGGCTCGGCGGCAAGGACAACTACCCGGTGGACCGCGCGGTCGGCGACCAGGTCACCGGCATGTACCCGAGCATCGGTGAAGTGGCGCGCGCCGACCGGGCGTTCCTGGGACGGGCGGTCCGGTATCTGGCCGGTGACGCGGGGATCGGGCAGTTCCTGGACATCGGCACCGGACTGCCGACCGTCGGCAACACCCACGAGGTCGCCCAGCACACCGCCCCCGACTCCCGCGTCGTGTACGTCGACAACGACCCGATCGTGCTGGCGCACGCCCGGGCGCTGCTGACGAGTTCGCCGGAGGGCGCGACCGAGTACATCGACGCGGACGCCCGCCGCCCGGAGGAGATCCTGCGGGCTGTCGAGCCGACGCTGGACCTGAAGAAGCCGGTCGCCATCATGCTTCTCGGCGTCCTCAACTTCGTCCTCGACACGGCCGAGGCGCAGCGCATCGTGCGGACCCTCATGGACGCGATGCCGTCCGGCAGCCATCTGGTACTCACCCATCCCACGCTGGAGCTGGACGGTGAGGGCAACGAGGCGGCGATGCGGTTCTGGAACGAGAACGCCACCCCGCCGATCACCGCCCGCAGCCGTGCGGAGTTCACCACGTTCCTCGAAGGTCTGAAGCTTGTCGAGCCGGGCATCGTCTCGTGTGCCCACTGGCGCGCCGCGCCCGGTGCGGTGCAGGTCGCCCAGTTCGGCGCGGTCGCGTGGAAGCCGTAGTGGGCGTACGGGGGGTGTGGGCGCGCGCCCGGGGGCTGGGGAACGCCGGCTCCTGGGCGGCGGGCATCGGGGTGGCCCTGCTGGTTCAGGCCGCGGTGTCCGCGCCCTGGATCGTTCCCAGGGATCCCCGTCTGGAGCCGGCGACGGCAACGGCGTATCTGCTGACCACCCTCACTGTCGTGCCGCTCGTATGGCGACGCCGGGCGCCGGTGAGCGTACTCCTCGCCGTCTTCGCGACGCAGGCGCTGTACGAGCTCGCCATCGACGGTCCGGGACAGACTCTGCCTTACACGGGTCTGGTCGCCCTCTACACGGTGGCGGCGCTCGCGCCGTCGCCCAGGCGCCAGGTTTTCGGCGCCCTGACGCTCGCCCTGGTCTTCCCGTCGACCGCGTTCCATACGGGTGAGGTGCGCGAGCTGGTGTTCTCGCTCATCGTCTTCTCCGCCGCGTACGGCTTCGGCAGGCTCACCCACACCCGGCAGGCGTACACCCGGGCCGTGGAGGACCGGGCCCAGCAGCTGGAGCTGACGCACCGGATCGAGGCGGAGCAGGCCGCGGCCCGTGAACGAGCGCGGATCGCCCGGGAGATGCACGACATCCTCTCCCATGCGGTCAGCCTGATGGTCGTGCAGGCGGAGGCCGGTCCGGTGGCGATCCGTACGGCGCCGGAGCGCGCGGAGGCGGCGTTCGACGCCATCTCGGAGACGGGCCGGGACGCCATGGTGCAGCTCCGCCGGATGCTCGGCGTGCTGCGCGAGAGGGAGACGGACCACGAGTCGTCGCGCGAGCCCCAGCCCGCGCTGGCCGCGCTGACCGGGCTCGTCGAGCGGGTCCGCGGCAGCGGCCTGGAGGTCTCCTTCGAGATCACGGGCCCGGCCCGGCCGTTGGCGCTGGACACCGAGGCCGCGGTCTACCGGATCGTGCAGGAGGCCCTGACGAACGTGGTCAGGCACGCCGCCGCCCGGACGGTGTCCGTGCAACTGGTCCATGGCCCCGGCGAACTGGTCGTCCGCATCGTCGACGACGGGCGCGGCCCCGGCTCGGGGACCGGCGCCGGACTTGGCCTGGTGGGCATCGCCGAACGGGCGGCCGCCCACGGCGGAACGGCCCGCACCGGCCCCGGCCCGAACGATCGGGGGTTCCGGGTGGAGGTCACCCTGCCCCGAGTAACGTCCCGTGTGGAGGTGAGCAGTTGACGATTCGCGTAGTGGTGGCCGACGACCAGGAACTGGTACGCAGCGGCTTCGCGATGATCCTGGACGCTCAGCCGGACATCGAGGTCCTCGCTGAGGCCGGTGACGGTGCGCAGGCGGTCGAAGCGGTGCGCCGGCTGAAGCCCGAAGTCGCCCTGCTGGACATCCGGATGCCGCTCATGGACGGGATCGAGGCCTGCCGCACCATCAGCGCGGAGACCGGCTGCCGGACGGTCATACTCACCACGTTCGATTCCGACGAGTACGTCTACGAGGCGCTGCACGCGGGAGCGAGCGGCTTTCTGCTGAAGGATGTCCGCAGGGACGACCTGGTGCACGCGGTACGGGTGGTGGCGGCCGGCGACTCCCTGCTCGCCCCCTCGGTGGCCCGCCGGCTGATCGCCGACTACACCTCCCGCCCCGCCGCCGTCGCCTTCTCCTCCGAGCGGCTCGATGTGCTGACCGCCCGCGAGCGTGAGACGCTGCTGCATCTGGCCCGAGGTCTGTCGAACGCGGAGATCGCGGCGGCACTGGTCGTCAGCGAACACACGGTGAAGACCCATGTGGGCAATGTGCTCTCCAAACTGGGTCTGCGCGACCGCATCCAGGCAGTCATCTGCGCATACGAGACCGGTCTTGTCGCTCCCTCGCCGGAGGGAGCCGAAGAGCTCCTCTCCCCCGGACAGGTGAGAAGAACTCCCTCCTGAGAACCCCCGCTCCGGGGATCCGCCGGGGCCCGGCGCTCACCAGGATGGAATCCGACGACAGCGACGGCGCAACGACTGGGCCGTCTTGGATTCCATGCCCCGGAGGCACCACGATGAACGCCCGCACCCGCACCGTCCTCGCCGCCGCCCTGGTCCTCGGTATCGCGGCGGGCCCGGCCGCTGTGGCCCTGGCCGCAAGCACCCCGAAGCCCGCCGCCACGAGCAGCACCGCGGCAAAGACGCAGGCCTACGGCGCCCCGGACACGAAGGCGCTGGCCGCCGCCATCGCCGGGCTGCCGGGCGGCACCGCAACGGCCGCGCTGGTACGGGTCTCGGGGACCTCCGGTGCCTGGCGTGGCAGCTCCGGCGTCCACGATGAGAGGTCGCGCCGCCCGGCCGACCCGGATGCCCGGTTCCGGGCTGGTTCGGTGACCAAGGTCTTCACGGCGGCCACGGTGCTCCAGCTCGCCACCGAGAAGAGGCTCGACCTGGACCGGCCGGTGCGGGCCTATCTTCCGGAGCTGATCCCGGCGGCGTACAAGGAGGTCACCGTGCGCCAGTTGCTGAACCACACCAGCGGTCTGCCCTCCGCCGACCTGCCCGGCACGACCGTGGAGGAGTGGTACGAGAACCGCTTCCTGATCCACACCCCACGCGAGATGGTCGCCTCGGCGACGGCGAAGCGGGCGGAGTTCCCGGCCGGGGCGCGGCAGCACTACCTCAACATCAACTACACCGTGGCCGGGCTGCTGATCGAGAAGGTCACCGGCCACACGTACGAGAGCGAGGTCACCCGTCGCATACTCAAGCCGCTCGGTCTGCACGGCACTTCGTACCCCGGCACCGATCCCCGCATCCACGGCCCGCACAACCACGGCTACCAGACGATGAGGCTCGACGACGGCACGACCGGACTGCGCGATGTCAGCGTCTGGGGTGCGACCGACGGCTGGGCGGCGGGCGACATCATCTCCACCACCGCCGATCTGGAGCGGTTCACCGAGGCACTGTTCCTCGGCCGGGTGGTGCGCGGGCCGTTGCTGGAAGAGATGTTCACGCTGCCCGGCCCCTCGGTCCGTGACTACGAGTCCGGCGCGCCCGCGGCGTACAGCGTGGGCCTGACCTCGTGGCGGCTGGGCGGCCACCGGGTGTGGGGCAAGACCGGTGGCCGCTGGGGTTACAACGCCGGGATCGGGGGCACCCGCGATCTCTCCCGGACCCTCGTCTACAGCGTGAATTCCACGGACGCGAAGGGGCAGGGCACCAACGACGTCGTGATGGGCCTGATCGTCAGCGCCTTCGGGGCCCCGACGCGGGAGTGACTCAGAGCGCCGTCGCAGCGGACACCGGATCCAGCGACTGTTCCTGCGACAGCGCCTCCAGCTGCTTGATCATGCGGCGTACGACGAGCAGCGAAATCACCCCAAAGACCCCGAACGACATGTCGATGACCGACCACCAGAAGGGGATGTCCCGGATCGGTCCGCAGATCAGGGCGAGCGGGATGATCCCGGCGCAGGCGATCATGCCGAACTCGATGACCCAGATGTTGCGGACCGGGTCGCGGTAGGGGCCGTAGAAGGCGACCGCAATGACGAGGTGCGCGAAGGCCAGCCAGTCGGTGCCGTACAGCACGAAGGGATACGTCGCGTTGGCCTCGTCGAGACCGGTGCGGACCTTGGTGATCCACTCCATCAGGGCCGGGAAGTGCTCGGGCACGGGAGAGGCCGAGGACCTCAACAGGTCCTCGGCCCAGTGGAGTTCGTGGACGAGTGGGAAGGCGGTCAGCCCGCTCAGCACCAGACAGACGACAAAGACGGCCAACCACACGCGGATGCGCCTCAGCAGGGCTCTTCGCTCGCTCATGTCCGCAGCGTACGCCCGCGTTTACCGGCCTTTTACGCGGCCCCGGCCGGACTCACGAGCCGGCTCACAGGCCGACGATGGAGTTCCACTTCTTCGCGAACTCGGTGCGCTCCTCGGACGTGATGTCCCGTGCGATGGCCAGCCGTTTGCGCATCGCGTCGTCGGGGAAGATCAGCGGGTCCTCGGCGAGCGCCGCGCTCTCCTCGTCCTTGGAGGAGGCCAGCACCTCGCGGGCGGCCGGGACGGGGCAGACGTAGTTGACCCAGGTCGCGAGCTCGGCGGCGACCTCGGGCTCGTAGTAGTAGTCGATCAGTTTCTCGGCGTTGCGCTTGTGCTGGGCGAGGTTGGGGATCATCATCGACTCCGCCCAGAGTTCGGCGCCCTCCTCGGGTACGACGAACTCGATCTCCGGGTTGTCCGCCTGGAGCTGGATGACGTCGCCGGAGTAGGCCTGGCAGGCGAGTACGTCTCCCGTCGACAGGTCCTTGATGTAGTCGTTGCCGGTGAAGCGGCGGATGTGCTTCGTCTTCACCAACTTCTCGACCTGGTCGCATATCTCGTAGAAGTCGTCCCGCTTCCAGCGGGTGATGTCGACGCCGTTGCCCTGCATCAGCAGCGCGAAGGACTCGTCGAGCCCGGACAGCAGCGTCACCTTGCCGCGCAGGTCGCTCGCCCACAGGTCGCTCAGGTGCTTGATCTCACGGCCGAGCTTCTTGCGGTTGTACGCGATGCCGGTGATGCCGGACTGCCAGGGGACGCTGTGCATCCGGTCCTTGTCGAAGGCCGGTGACCGCAGTTGCGGGTCGAGGTACTTGGCGACGTTGGGCTGCTTGGCGCGGTCCATCTCCTGCACCCAGCCGAGCCGGACGAACCGGGCGGCCATCCAGTCGCTGATGACGATCAGGTCCCGGCCGGTCTGCTGGTGGTTCATCAGGGCGGGGCTGATCTTCCCGAAGAACTCGTCGTTGTCGTTGATCTCCTCGGTGTACGTGACGGAGATCCCGGTCCGCTTGCTGAACGCGTCGAGGGTGGGGCGCTTCGACGTGTTCTTGTCGTCGGTGTCGATGTAGAGCGGCCAGTTCGCGAAGTGCAGGGAGTGGTCGCTCGCGGAGGTGTCCCGTCCGGCGCGGTCACCTGGCTGCACATAGGCGGCAGGCACTCCGCAGCCGGCCAGCGTGACTCCGGCCGCTCCGGCCCCGAAGGCGCGCAGCAGGGACCGGCGGGACATGGGGTTCATCGGGGTTGCTCGCACCTGGGCAGGATGCCGGTCGGGAGGCGTGTGGGCAATGGACCAACCGTCCAGCGCCGCCCCCTCCGTCCGCACATCCTGTCGATGCCCCGAGGGGGTACGGGGGTATGGAAACAGCCCCGGACCGAAGCCCGGGGCCGTTTGCCGCCGGTGTCGCCGCTGCTGCGAAGGTGTCAGTCGTCGAGCGAGGTCATGACGTGCTTGATCCGGGTGTAGTCCTCGAAGCCGTACGCGGAAAGGTCCTTGCCGTAGCCGGACTTCTTGAATCCGCCGTGCGGCATCTCGGCGACGAGCGGAATGTGGGTGTTGATCCACACGCAGCCGAAGTCGAGGTTCTTGGACATCCGCATGGCGCGGGCGTGGTCCTTGGTCCATACCGAGGAGGCCAGGGCGTACTCGACGCCGTTGGCGTACGCGACGGCCTGGGCCTCGTCGGTGAACTTCTGGACGGTGATGACCGGGCCGAAGACCTCGTTCTGGACGATCTCGTCGTCCTGCTGAAGGCCGGAGACGACGGTCGGGGCGTAGAAGTAGCCCTTCTCGCCGACCCGGTGGCCGCCCGCCTCGACCTTGGCGTGGGCGGGGAGGCGGTCGATGAAGCCGCTGACCTGCTTCAACTGGTTGGCGTTGTTGAGCGGGCCGTAAAGCACGTCCTCGTCGTCCGGCTGCCCGGTCTTCGTGTCGGCGGCGGCCTTGGCGAGGGCGGTGACGAACTCGTCGTGGATGGACTCGTGGACCAGGACGCGGGTCGCGGCCGTGCAGTCCTGACCCGCGTTGAAGAAGCCCGCGACGGAGATGCCCTCGACGGCCTTGGCGATGTCGGTGTCCTCGAACACGACGACCGGGGCCTTGCCGCCGAGCTCCAGGTGGACCCGCTTGACGTCCTTGGCGGCGGACTCGGCGACCTGCATGCCGGCCCGTACCGAACCGGTGATGGACGCCATCGCCGGGGTCGAGTGCTCGACCATCGCGCGGCCGGTGTCGCGGTCGCCGCAGATGACGTTGAAGACGCCCTTGGGGAGGATCTGACCGATGATCTCGGCGATCAGCACGGTCGACGCCGGGGTGGTGTCGGACGGCTTGATCACGACGGTGTTTCCGGCGGCGAGCGCCGGGGCGAACTTCCACACCGCCATCATCATCGGGTAGTTCCACGGCGCGACCTGGGCACAGACGCCGACCGGCTCGCGCCGGACGATGGAGGTGAGGCCCTCCATGTACTCGCCTGCCGAGCGGCCTTCGAGAAGTCGTGCGGCGCCCGCGAAGAAGCGGATCTGGTCCACCATCGGCGGGATCTCTTCGGTACGGGTGAGCTCGATCGGCTTGCCCGTGTTCTCCGACTCGGCGGCGATGAGGTCCTCGGCGCGCTCCTCGAAGGCGTCCGCGATCTTCAGCAGGGCCTTCTGGCGCTCGGCGGGCGTGGCATCGCGCCAGGCGGGGAAAGCGGCCGCGGCGGCTTCCATCGCGGCATCGACATCGGCCTGGCCGGAGAGCGGCGAGGTCGCGTAGACCTCTTCCGTCGCCGGGTTGACCACGTCGATGGTCCGCCCGTCAGCGGCGTCCCGGAACTCTCCGTTGATGTAGTTGCGCAGACGGCGCACCTCGGTGGTCACAACCACCCCTCCTGTCGACACGTCCAGTGGATGAGATGCCCAGCCTAGTCGCTCAGGTGTCGCTTTCGACATGCCCAACCGCCGCCAACTTCGGATTCAGTGAGATCTAGACCATCAGACAACGAATTTCATCGATCTGGGGTTGCCAGACAGACGAGTCCCAGTGCAGAGTGGATGCGTGGCCAGTCGCAGCGCAGACTCCAGGACCGGGAGCGGATCGTCCCCAGCGGTCGATGCCGTGTCCCTCGCAATCATCGAGCAGCTCCAGGAGGACGGGCGTCGTCCGTACGCCGCGATCGGCAAGGCCGTCGGCCTCTCCGAGGCGGCCGTACGACAGCGTGTTCAGAAGCTGCTCGACCAGGGCGTGATGCAGATCGTCGCCGTCACGGACCCGCTCACCGTGGGCTTCCGGCGGCAGGCGATGGTCGGGATCAATGTCGAGGGAGACCTCGACCCCGTCGCGGAGGCCCTGTCGGCCATGGCCGAGTGCGAGTACGTGGTGATGACCGCGGGCTCCTTCGACCTGATGGTGGAGATCGTCTGCGAGGACGACGACCACCTGCTGGAAACGATCAACAAACGCATCCGGGCCATCCCCGGCGTGCGCTCCACCGAGAGCTTTGTGTACCTGAAGCTCAAGAAGCAGACCTATATGTGGGGAACCCGATAGCCGTGAGCAAGGACCTCAGCCGAACCGCGTACGACCACCTGTGGATGCATTTCACCCGCATGTCGGACTACGAGAACGCGCCCGTTCCCACCATCGTGCGTGGCGAGGGCACCTACATCTACGACGACCAGGGCAAGCGCTACCTCGACGGCCTCTCCGGCCTGTTCGTGGTCAACGCCGGTCACGGCCGGCACGAGCTCGCCGAGGCGGCGTACAAGCAGGGCCAGGAGCTCGCCTTCTTCCCAGTGTGGTCCTACGCCCACCCGAAGGCCGTCGAGCTGGCCGAGCGGCTCGCCGACTACGCGCCGGGCGACCTCAACAAGGTCTTCTTCACCACCGGTGGCGGCGAGGCCGTCGAGACCGCCTGGAAGCTGGCCAAGCAGTACTTCAAGCTCCAGGGCAAGCCGACCAAGTACAAGGTCATCTCTCGTGCGGTCGCCTACCACGGCACCCCGCAGGGCGCCCTGTCGATCACCGGTCTGCCGGCCCTGAAGGCTCCCTTCGAGCCGCTGGTTCCCGGCGCGCACAAGGTGCCGAACACCAACATCTACCGCGCCCCGATCCACGGCGACGACCCGGAGGCCTTCGGCCGCTGGGCCGCCGACCAGATCGAGCAGGAGATCCTCTTCGAGGGCCCGGAGACCGTCGCCGCGGTCTTCCTGGAGCCGGTGCAGAACGCCGGTGGCTGCTTCCCGCCGCCGCCCGGATACTTCCAGCGCGTGCGCGAGATCTGCGACAAGTACGACGTGCTGCTCGTCTCCGACGAGGTCATCTGCGCCTTCGGCCGTCTCGGCACGATGTTCGCCTGCGACAAGTTCGGCTACGTGCCGGACATGATCACCTGCGCCAAGGGCATGACCTCGGGCTACTCCCCGATCGGTGCCTGCATCGTCTCGGACCGCATCGCCGCGCCGTTCTACGAGGGCGACAACACCTTCCTGCACGGCTACACCTTCGGTGGCCACCCGGTCTCCGCGGCGGTCGGCCTCGCCAACCTCGACATCTTCGAGCGCGAGGGCCTCAACCAGCACGTCCTGGACAACGAGAACGCCTTCTTCACGACGCTGCAGAAGCTGCTCGACCTGCCGATCGTCGGCGACGTCCGCGGCAATGGCTTCTTCTACGGCATCGAGCTGGTGAAGGACAAGGCCACCAAGGAGACCTTCACCGACGAGGAGACCGAGCGCGTCCTGTACGGGTTCCTCTCCAAGGCGCTGTACGACAACGGCCTGTACTGCCGGGCCGACGACCGCGGCGACCCGGTCGTCCAGCTCGCGCCGCCGCTGGTCTCCGACCAGTCGACGTTCGACGAGATCGAGGGAATTCTGCGGACCGTCCTCACCGAGGCGTGGACCAAGCTCTGACAGCGGTCCGACCGGCAGGCCGACCACGGATCGGCCTGCCGGTCGCCCCTGTCCGCCGGCCCGGCGGGCCGGGTTCCGTCCTGCGTTGATCCACCGGACGGAACCCGCGGCTTGACTCTCGCTTGACCACCACATGACCGGCTCTCAGCGGTCATTTCATACGGTCCACACGGCCCGGATGCCCCCATTCGAGTGGGAAGGGGTGCACCCGGGCCGTGTGCTGTGCCCACACCACGGTTCGAATCCTTACGGTGCCGAGTGACCGATCGGCACCCTCTTCGTTCCCCCGTACGGGGGACGGGAATTTCGATCTGAACCGAGGTGTACGCCATGGTGGCCCCGCCGGACAACGACGTGATCTGGGCGCGTTCCCTGCAGCACTCCCACAACGGCTCACCCGCCCTCGGCGGCGTCTCCGTGGGCGTCCACGACGGCGAGATCCTCGCCGTGACCGGCCCCCGGGGCAGCGGCAAGACGACGCTGCTGCACTGCCTGTCCGGTCAACTGGTGCCCCAGCAGGGCGAGGTGTGGTTCAACAGCGTCCCCGTCCACACCATGGGCCCCCGGCTGCGCGAACGGCTGCGCCGCGACAGGTTCGGCTGGATCGCCCCCGAACCTCAGCTCGTACCGGAGCTGAACGCCTGGGAGAACGTGGCTCTGCCGCTGCTGCTGCGCGGCGCCTCGCACCGGGAGGCGAAGAAGGCCGGCCTGGAGTGGCTGGACCGGCTCGACATCGGCGCGTGTGCCAAGAAGCGACCGCAAACGCTGCCCCAGGGGCAGCGCCAGAGGATCGCCGTGGCCCGCGCACTGGCCGCCTCACCTGCGGTGATCTTCGCCGACGAGCCGACCGCGACCCTGCACCGCAACGACCGGGCGCATGTGCTGCGCACGCTCACCAGCGCGGCGCGTTCGCACGGCATCACCGTCGTGCTGGCCACCCATGACCCGGAGGTCGCCGCCCTCGCCGACCGTACGGTCCCGATGCTCGACGGCCGCCGCGTCGCCACCGTCGCGCTGCCCGCCGTATCCGATGCGGAGGGCCGCGCGGCGTGCTCGCTCTCCGTCTAGCCCGGGGTTCCCATCCGCTGGTCCTGATGCGGCGGCTGCTGGTCGCGGCCGCATCCGCCGGGGTCGGCTTCCTGCTGCTGTGCGCCCTGGGCTACGCGTCCGGACACCCGGCGCACTCCACCGGGGCCGTGCTGCGCCTGCTGTGGTGCTTCGTGCCGCTCGCCGCCACCGTGCAGTTCGCGGTCGCGGTGGCCCGTACGGACCCGAGCACCCGGCCGCGTTCCGGACTGTCCGCCGTGGGCCTCGGGCCGGTGAAGCTCACGGTGCTCGCCGCGGTCTCCACCGCCGTCTCCTGCACCCTCGGGTCAATGGTGGCCCTGCTGTTCTTCCTCCATCTGCGCGGAGACCTGGCCGGGCTGCCGTTCGACGGTGCGGCGGCCGGGCTGCTCGACGCGGACGCCCCGCTGCCGCTCGCGGCGGCGCTCGTGCTGCTGTCCGTGGTCCCGGTGTCCGCGGCGACGGCGAGCGCGCTGGCGCTGCGCACCCGGCCGGCCTCGACGGCGTCCGGGGCCTCGACGGCGGTCGGGGACGACGCCTCTGTGGACGCTCTGCCGGAAGACCCTCCGCCCGCACCGGCGGCGCCCCCGACGGGGCTGCCGTGGGGGGTGGCGCTGACCGCGGTCGGCCTCGCCGTGGAGGCGTACATGAGCGACGGCGACGGGCGCAGCCTGCTCCCGCTCCCCGGCAGGCTCGATGCCACCCCGGCCGGAGTGCTGGCGGGCTGGACGCTGACGGCGATCGGCCTGGCCATGGCGGGACCCGGCCTGGCGTATGTGTGCGGGCGGCTGCTGCAGGCGGTGCGCCCCGGCGCCGTACGCCTGCTGGCCGGCCGGGTGCTGATGAACGAGGCCCGCCGGATCGGTGGGCCGCTCGGTGTGGTCTGCGCGGCGCTCTCCGCGGTGGCCGCCGCCTACGCGCTGTACGGGACGGGGCAGCGCCCCTTCGGCCCGCTCACGGAACTGGGCGCGGTGCTCGTCCTCGGCTGCACGACTGCGACGCTGCTGACCTCGGCGCTGGAGGCCCGGCAGGACCGCACCCGGACGACGCAGGCGCTGCTGAGGCTCGGCGCCCCCGCCTCGGCGCTCCGGGCCGCGACGGCGTTGCGCGCAGCCGCGCTCCTGATCGTCTTCGCCCCGCTGACCTGGCTGATCGCCCAGCTGGCGGCGCTGCCGCTGACGGCCTGAGGTCGCCGCCTCCCGACGGCGCCCGCGTACCTCGGCCGCTACGTAGCATGACACCGTGGAGAACCCGGACGAGAGCAGACCCGTACCCGGCCCGTCGGGACCGTCGGGACCGTCCGGTCCGGAAATCGAGTCGCTCGCCGCATTCGATTCGGCGGTCGCCGCCGGAACGCTGGCCGGACAGCGGGTCCAGGCCGTCGACCTCACGGACCGCAGCGCCGCTCTACTGGCCGCCGACACGTCCGGCACGGTCTTCCTCGGCTGCCGGATGGCGTCCGAAGCGGCGGCAAAGGTCCGGTCCGACGGCGCGATCGTCTTCCCGCCGGTGCCCGGGCTGCCCTTCGATCCGTACCGGGGCCTGCTCTACTCCCCCGACGCGCTCTACGAAGGACTGACCGACGGCGGCTACGCGGCGACGCCCGATGCCCGCGCGTACCGCTGGTTCCAGGAGACCCGGGCGAGCGGCGACGCCTTCGCGTCGATGCTGCGCGCGCTCCACGACGACGCGGTCTCCGACGCGCTGGACGAACACCTCGTCGGCGCCCGCGTCGTCGGGGTGATGGGCGGCCACACCACCGCTCGCGGCAGCGCGCGGTACGCGGCGGCGGCCCGGCTGGGCCGGACGCTGGCCCGGGGCGGCCTGACCGTGGCGACCGGCGGCGGACCGGGTGCGATGGAGGCCGCGAACCTCGGGGCATACGCGGCGCCGCACTCCGATCCCATGCTGGACAAGGCCTGCGGGATGCTGGCCGCGACCCCCTCGTTCCTCCCTTCGGTCACCGCGTGGGCGCTGGCCGCCTTCGCCGTACGGGAGCGCTGGCCGGGCGGCGGCGGCTCGGTGTCGATCCCCACCTGGTTCTACGGACACGAGCCGCCGAACCCGTTCGCCGACCACATCGCCAAGTACTTCGCCAACGCCCTGCGCGAGGACGGACTGCTTGCCCGCTCCACGGCGGGCGTGATCTTCCTGCCGGGCGCGGCCGGCACCGTACAGGAGATCTTCGACAACGCGACGCCCAACTATTACGGCTCGCGCGGCGGACCGACCCCGATGGTGCTGGTCGGCCGCACGCACTGGGCGCGGGAGCTGCCCGCCTGGCCGCTGCTGCGCGCGCTGGCCGACGGCCGGACGATGAGGTCCCGTATCGCGCTCGTCGACACGGTGGACGAGGCGCCCGAGGCGCTCGCCCGGTTGTCGGCGGACCCGTGGCCACGAGCCGACCGGTGACCGGAACCGGGTCGGATTCAGCGGGAAGCCAGACGGGCCACCAGAGCGTCGAAGAAGGCCTCCCAGCCGTCCTCGGCCGCCGCGTACTGCTCGGCCGTGAGGTTGCCGCCGCGCTGTGTGAAGACCATTTCGGTGGTCTTGGCGCCGCGGTCGGTGAACGTGACGGTGACGGTCTCGCCCTCGATGTCGGCGGGCGCAGTGGCATCCTTCAGCGTGAACACCAGCCGCTCGGGCGCGACCACCTCGCGGTAGACCCCGTGGAACGGCATCTCGGTGCCCGGCACCACGATGACCAGGCTCCAGGCGCCGCCCGGCCTGACGTCCATCGAGACCCGGTCGAGCGGAACCTCGGCGTCCCCGCCGTACCAGGCGGCGAAGTGCTCGGGGGTCGTCCACGCCTCGAAGACGCGTTCTCGCGGGGCGTCGAGGACGCGGGTGATGTCGATGCCCTCGCGTGCTGAACCGGTCATTGTTCCCGTCCTTCGATGAGTCGTTCCGGACCTTCCTCGTGTCCCCTCCAGCTTGCACGGACACCACGGGAAACGGCGGCCGGGGCCGGCGGACGCGGCTCGGCCGGTCCAGTGAGCGCGGCCACCGCCGGGCCTCGTGAGTCCGGTCAGAAGGCAGCGGGCAGGACGACGGTCTCCGTCGCGTCGAAGCCGACCCCGACCGCCGCGCCCTCCTCCGGCGCGTCCCGCAGCGGGCACTCCGCCTCCAGCACCGGACCGCCCTCCGGCATCAGCTGTACGGCGACGTGGTTGCCCCGGAACGTACGCGTCCCGACCGAGCAGCGCAGCCCGTCGTCCGGGGCACCGATCCGGACCCCGGCCGGGCGCACCAGCAGATCGCACGCCCCCTGCGGCGAACCCTCGGGCACCGGCACCGTGCCCCACACCGTGTCGGCGGCCGTACCCGTCACCGTCGCCTCCACCACGTTGTCGAAGCCGAGGAACCGGGCGACGAAGGCGGAGGCGGGCCGCTGCCAGACCTCCAGCGGGGTGCCCACCTGGGCGATCCGCCCGTCGCGCATCACCACCACCCGGTCGGCGAGGGCGAACGCCTCACCCTGGTCGTGGGTGACGGCGAGCACCGTCGTACCCAACCGCCCGAAGAGCGTGCGCAGTTCGACGACGAGCCGTTCACGCAGGCCGCGGTCGAGCTGGCCGAGCGGCTCGTCCAGCATCAGCAGCTTGGGGCGCGGAGCGAGCGCCCGCGCGAGGGCGACACGCTGCTGCTCACCGCCGGACAGCGCGGCGACGGCCCGCCGTTCGGCACCGGGCAGGCCCACCAGGTCGAGGAGTTCGCCGACCCGGTGCTCCTGATCGCGCCGCGACACCCCGCGCATCCGCAGCCCGAAGGCGACGTTGGCACCGACATCCCGGTGCGGGAACAGCTGGTGGTCCTGGAACATCAGGCCGAGACCGCGCCGGTGCACCGGCACCCCCGCCTGGTCCGCGCCGTCCAGCAGCACCCGGCCGCCGTCCGGCGGATGCAGTCCGGCGACCACCCGCAGCAGCGTCGACTTGCCACTGCCGCTCGGCCCCAGCACGCACACGATCTCGTGCTCGGCGACCTCCAGATCCACCCGGTCGAGCGCGGCTCGCTCGCCGAAGCGGACCGTGGCCGATTCCAGTGTCAGCATCTCTAGAACTCCCCGGACCGGTCCGTGCGAATACGTTCGAGCAGCAGCAGCGACACCGCACAGACCACCATCAGAAGGGTGCTGAGGGCCATCGCCTGGCCGTAGTTGAGCTCCCCGGCCCGCCCCAGCAGCCGGGCCACGGCGACCGGCAGCGTCGGGCGGTCGGGCCGCGCGATGAACACCGTCGCGCCGAACTCACCGAGCGACACCGCGAACGCGAAGCCGGCCGCGACCAGCAACGCCCGTCGTACCAGTGGCAGATCGACCTCCCGCCAGGCCCGCAGGGGTGACGCGCCGAGCACCGCGGCCGCCTCCCTCAGCCGGCCGTCCACCGCGCGCAGGACCGGCAGCATGGTCCGTACGACGAAGGGCACACCGACCAGCGCCTGGGCGAGCGGCACCAGGATCCACGAAGTCCGCAGATCCAGCGGGGGCTTGTCCAGGGTGATCAGGAAACCGAAGCCCACGGTGACCGCGGACACCCCGAGCGGCAGCATCAGCAAGGCGTCGAAGCCGCGCACGAGCCGGCCCGTGCGCCGGGTCAGCGCCGCGGCGGCGAGCCCGCCGACGACCAGCGCGATGGCCGTTGCGACCAGTGCGTACTGAGTCGAGTTCCAGACCGCTTCGAGCGGCGCGACCAGGAACGTACCGCCGCCCGCGTCCACGGACCCCAGGGCACGGTAGTAGTCGAGGCCGTGGCCGCCGGGCGTGGCCAGCGAGCGCTCCACCAGCACCCCGAGCGGCAGCAGGATCAGCACCAGCACGGACAGCAGCACCCCGCAGAGCAGCGCCCACTGCCCGGCGCCGCGCGGCCTGCGGGCGGTCTGTGCGGGGTCGACCAGTTTCAGCGCGGTCTCCCTGCGCCGTACGGTCCGCGCGTGCACGGCGAGGATCACGCCGACCGCGGCGAACTGCACCAGCGTCAGCACGGCGGCCGTCGGCAGCGCGAGCAGCTGGGCGGTCTGCCGGTAGATCTCCACCTCCAGCGTGGCGTATCCCGGACCGCCGAGGATCTGGACGACGCCGAAGGAGGTGAAGGTGAAGAGAAAGACCATCAACGCGGCGGCGGCCACGGCGGGTGCGAGGGCCGGCAGGGTGACCCGCCGCCAGGCGGCGAACCGCCCGGCGCCCAGCACCCGGGCGGCCTCCTCCTGCCGCGGGTCGAGCTGTGACCACAGCCCGCCCACGGTCCGTACGACCACCGCGTAGTTGAAGAAGACATGGGCGAGCAGAATCGCCCAGACGGTGGTGTCGAGCCGTACGCCCCAGAGCTCGTCCGTGAACCCGCCGCGCCCCACCAGCGCCAGGAAGGCCGTCCCGACGACGACGGTCGGCAGGACGAACGGCACGGTGACGACCGCCCGCAGCAGCTGTTTGCCGGGGAAGTCGAAGCGGGCGAAGACGTAGGCGCCGGGCAGCGCGATCAGCAGGGTCAGCGCGGTCGAGGCGAGCGCCTGCCAGGTGGTGAACCAAAGGACATCGCGGATGTCCGGCCGGGCCAGCACTTCGCCGATCCGGCCGAACTGCCAGACGCCGTCCGCTGTCAGGCCGCGGCCGACGATCGCGGTGACCGGATAGGCGAAGAACAGCGCGAAGAACGCGACGGGCACGGCCATCAGGCCGAGCCGCACCGCGCTCCCGCGCCACTCCTTCGCTCGCACGACGTCCGCGGGCCCGGAGCGGCCGTGCGGCTCCTCACCACGCGGCCCGTCCCGGTGCCCGCCCGTCCCGCCCGAAATCCTCCCGCTCGCGCCCGTGCCGCGTACGGGTGTCTTCGCTACTTCACTACGAGCGAGGACCACGACTGGACCCACTGCTCACGGTTCTTGGAGATCTTGTCCGGGGCGACGGTCGTCGGCCTGTCCACCGTCGCGCCGAACTTCGTGAAGAGCTCCGGCAATTTCGCGCCCTTGGTGACCGGGTTCACGAACATGTTGAGCGGCATGTCCTCCTGGAACCTCTTGCTGATCAGGAAGTCCAGCAGGGCCTTGCCGCCCGCCTCGTTCTTCGCGCCGTTCAGCAGCCCCGCGAACTCGATCTGGCGGAAGCAGGTCCCGGTGGCGACCCCGGTCGGGGCCGCAGTGGGCTGCGGCTTCGCGTAGAGCACCTCGACGGGCGGGCTGGAAGCGTACGAGACGACGAGCGGCCGGTCGGCCTTGGCCTTCTTGCCGCCCGCGGAGCCGGAGAACTCCTCGTTGTACGCCTGCTCCCAGCCGTCGACGACCTTGACGCCGTTGCTCTTCAGCTTCTTCCAGTAGTCCTGGTAGCCCTTCTCGCCGTAAGTGGCGACGGTGCCGAGGAGGAAGCCGAGGCCCGGCGAGGAGGTCGCGGCGTTCTCGGTGACGAGGAGGTCCTTGTACGCGGGCTTCGTCAGGTCCTCGAAGGACCGCGGCGGCGCGAGCTTCTTGTCGGCGAAGTACTTCTTGTCGTAGTTGACGCAGATGTCGCCGGTGTCGATCGGGGTGACCCGGTGCTCGGCGGCGTCCAGTTGGGTATCGGACGCCACCTGATCGATGCCCTTCGCCTCGTACGGCGTGAAGAGGCCGCTGTCGAGGGCGCGGGAGAGCAGGGTGTTGTCGACGCCGAAGAACACATCACCGCGCGGGGAGCCCTTGGTCAGGATCTCCTGGTTGAGCGCGACACCCGCGTCGCCGCTCTTAAGTACCTTGACGGTGTAGCCGGTCTCCTCGGTGAACTCCTTGAGCACGTCCTTGGAGGCGTTGAAGGAGTCATGACTGACGAGCGTCACGGTCTTCGAACCGGAGTTCTTCGTGGAGCCGGAACCGGAGTCCGACGTGTCGGAACTCCCGCAGCCGGCAAGTGCGGTGACGCCGAGCGCGGCGCAAACGGCCGTCGCCGCGAGCTGCTTGGTTCTGCGCGTGGTGCTCATTGTGGATTCCTCCTGGGTTTTGGCCAGGAAGAGACGCGGCCCTGCCCGCGGGAGGCGGGCAGGGCGCAACAGCATGAGTTGATGACCGAACTTCCTACCCGGAATGACCCGGGCGAGGTTCAGAGGGTCTGCGGCCGACCTGTCCTCGGTGCCGCACTCTCAGCGCTGTGGCGCTCCCCTGTCGGAATATGAAGTTGATTCTATGAAGTTGATTTCAGGCCCAGATTACACGGGCCGTACCGGCCTCAGCGCTCGGCTGCCGCCAACTGCCCGCAGGCCCCGTCGATCTCCTGGCCGCGGGTGTCCCGCACAGTCACCGGCACCCCGTGTGCCGCGATCGCCTCGACGAAGGCCTTCTCGTCCTCGGGCCGCGAGGCGGTCCACTGGGAGCCGGGCGTCGGGTTCAGCGGGATCAGATTGACGTGCACCCGCTTCCCCTTGAGCAGCCGGCCGAGCCGATCGCCGCGCCAGGCCTGATCGTTGATGTCCCGGATCAGCGCGTACTCGATGGAGATGCGACGGCCGGACTTCTCCGCGTACTCCCACGCGGCGTCCAGCACCTCACGCACCTTCCACCGCGTGTTCACGGGGACGAGCGTGTCGCGCAGCTCGTCGTCCGGGGCGTGCAGCGAGACGGCGAGACGGCACTTGAAGCCCTCGTCGGCGAAGCGGAGCATCGCGGGCACCAGGCCGACGGTGGAGACGGTGATCCCGCGCTGCGAGAGCCCCAGCCCGTCCGGCTCCGGGTCGGTCAGCCGACGGATCGCGCCGACCACCCGCTTGTAGTTGGCGAGCGGCTCGCCCATGCCCATGAAGACGATGTTGGAAAGCCGCGCCGGGCCCCCCGGGACCTCCCCGTCACGCAGCGCCCGCATGCCGTCCACGATCTGGTGGACGATCTCGGCGGTCGACAGATTGCGGTCGAGACCCGCCTGTCCCGTGGCGCAGAACGGGCAGTTCATCCCGCATCCCGCCTGTGACGAGATACACATCGTCACTCGTTCCGGGTAGCGCATCAGGACGGACTCGACGAGCGTCCCGTCGTGCAGCTTCCACAGCGTCTTACGGGTGGTGTCGTCGTCACAGCTGATGTGGCGGACCACGGACATCAGGTCGGGGAACATCGCTTCGGCGAGCTTGTCCCGCGAACCGGCTGGGATGTTGGTCCACTCGGCCGGGTCGTGCGCGTACCGCGCGAAGTAGTGCTGCGAGAGCTGCTGCGCGCGGAACGGCTTCTCGCCGATCGCGGCGACGGCTTCCTTGCGCTCGGCGGGCGTGAGGTCGGCGAGATGCCGCGGCGGCTTCTTGGCTCCGCGGGGCGCGACGAAAGTGAGTTCTCCGGGCTTAGGCATGGCTCCACCAGTGTCGCAGATCCAATCGGGTGACCTGGTGCTGTCCGCCCGGACGACTGTCGTCAGTGGTCGGCGCCGGTCGTCGTTGATCGCCCTCAGACGGCCCACAGACGGCCCAGAGTGCGGGCATCAAGAGGAGACAGATGGACAGCGCGCCCCTGGTCCGCCATGCTGCCTTGGCGGTGAGAGGCCAGTGCTGGCTGCATTGCGTGAGGGGCGGGGATTGATGGAGCAACCGCAGGTCGCAGCTATGCCGCCGGAGCGTATCCGTTACCGGTTGACGCGCCTCCAACACCTGCTGCCCGTGTTGCCCGGCTTCGTTATCATCATGGCCTTCCAGGTCTTGTTCTGGTTGGACGGGGGACCGTTTGGTCCTGTACTGGTTTCAGGACTGCCCATGGGGGGTGCCCTGACCGTGGTGCTGATCACCTCGCGGCTCTTCGGGGTCACTCTCGCGCCATCGGCGGCCATCGTGCACAACCTCCGCCGCCGGACCATCCCGTGGTCGAACGTCCAAGCCATCCAGATCGAGTCTCTCTTCGGGAGCCGGACCGTCGTGATCTACGAAGCGGGCGGCCGCCGTACCCGCCTGCGGGCGCCGATCACCGGGTTCCTCAGCTGGGATCGCAGCTTCGAGGAGAAGTTCCACACCATCGGTAGGTGGTGGCTGGATCACCGCGGCCCGGACTGGGCTCCTGTCCCGCCGCCGAGGGCGCAGTGGGGTGGCCCACCGGCGTCCGACGGGAACCCTTACGCCCCTCCCGCGTAGTCAACAGCTGATCCACTCACCCTCCGGGCGGCGGAGTCCCAGTGACTGGATCAAGCCAGGGGGCGCCGTCCATAGGTCGTAACAGCGCCCGTGCCGGACGCAGACGTGAAGGTCTGGCCTCATCCTTATCAGGTCGATCATGTGGAGTCATGGACGTCGGCCAACTCGCTCTGGGCCTCGATGAATGCTTAGGGCCTGTCTCGAAGTCGAGTGTGAGCTTGTGACAAGATCGCGGGATGCTGCGACTCACCGATTTCATTATCGACTGCCCGGACACGATGAAGCTGGCGGCTTTCTACTCCGAGGTGACGGGCCGTCCGATCAAGGAAAGCAGCTCCGAGGACTGGGCTGGCATCCAGTTCGGCGAGATCGAGCTGGCGTTCATCCGGGTGGACGACTACCGCGCTCCGCAGTGGCCCGACAGCGAGCACCCCAAGCAGTTCCACCTCGACTTCGAAGTGGACGAGATCGAGTCCGAGCAGCGCCGCGTCCTCGACCTCGGCGCGACGCTGAGGCAGGACTTCATCGGCCCCAACGGCTACGGCTGGCAGGTCTACACCGACCCGATCGGCCACCCCTTCTGCCTGTGCCGCAACAAGGGCGTCATCTGGACCGACCAGGGCCCGATCTGGCCCGAGCGCGACTAATTAGCCGCCCACTTCCTCACCCACCTCCCCAGCTCCCATCCCGTCCGCCGTCGGCCCACACGCATGTGGAGCGGGCGTGGTCCATGGTGTCCAGGTGGAGCGCGCCACTGTACGAACGACCTGGACGCCATGGGCCGCGCCCGCTCGGCTTCGCCTGGGTCGACGGTGGACGGGATGGGAGCCCCCCGCACGCCCCTACGGACCCGCACCCGCGTACGGCGCCCCCTCCATCCCGGTGCCGGCCGATCCCCCGCCGGAGGCATGTTCTTGATCGGGCCGCGATATGCGGTGATCGACTCATGGCCACCGGCCCTATCCATGTGGGCGCGCGTCGGCGCAGCGTGCGCGGAGCGGGCCGAAGGCGGGAGCGCAGCCGGGTGCCTTGATGAGGTAGAGAAACTCGTAACAGCTCTTGGCCCGAGGGCAGTTGGACTAGGTGCCGTCCGGGCCGGTGAGGTTGCGACCGTCATGGGTTCGGATGTGGGGTGCCAGGTCATCGGACAGGGCATCTGCGATGCGGACGCTAAAGGCCTCGCTCATCGCGGCCATGGCTTCGCCCGGGGCTGGGAGCGTGGGTCAGTAAACAACTCCTGGAATGCCACGCCTCGTGGTGAAGTGCGGCTGCCGACCGCTGCTCTTGAAAAGGCGTGGCTGCCGGGCAGTCGTGATGCGACAATCCGTCCGCAACTTGATCCACATCCGCGTCCCGGAGGTCCGCATGGACATCGCCTCGCTGCTGCCGATGACCACGTCCCGGTTGTCGCTGCGTCTGTTCACTCCCGGCGACGCCGATGACCTGTACGCCTACCAGAGCCTGCCGAGCGTGGCGCGCTACTTGTACCGACCGGCGCACACGCGTGAGCGCAGCGAGCAGGTTGCCACCGAGCGCGCGGCGCAGACGGCCTGGCGCGCCGACGGGGACAAGCTGGCGCTCGCTGTCTGCCGACGCGATGAGCCCGGCGTCCTTGGCGAGGTGAGCCTCACCCTGGCCGATGCCCGCGCCGCCCAGGCCGAGATCGGCTGGACTCTCGACCCAGGTCACGAGGGGCACGGCTACGCGACCGAGGCGGCCGCGGCGCTGGCCGGGTTTGCCTTCGACACGCTGGGCGTGCACCGGCTCTACGCACGGCTGGATGTGGAGAACACCGGGTCTGTGCGGGTCTGTGAGCGCCTCGGGATGCGCCGGGAGGCGCACCTGGTCGAGAACGACCTCGACGGGGATCGCTGGGGCAGCGAGTACATCTACGCGGCGCTGTCCGCGGATCTTGGCAGTCGATCAGGCGATTGAGCCCGACGCCGCCTCCTGTTCGTGATCTTCCATACGGGAGAATCCTGGTATGTCTGGTGGGGATGGCCGCGGAACCTGCTGCCGCACAACCGTGCCGTGTCCTCGGGACGGGGTAACCAGGCCCTCGGCCTCAAGGGCCTTGTAGGCCATGGCGCAAGCCCGACGGTCCGAAGGTAACGGCCCGCCTCCTGTTCACGAACGCCGCGAACGGGATCGTGTGGCACAGCAACTTCGACGTCCAGGACTGAAAACCCGCTCTCGCCCTTGCGGGCCTCATCCCAGACGCCGGACCCGACGGCAAGTACGACTCGGCGCGCGAGCACGGCATGCACGCCCTGAGGCACTTCTACGCCTCCGTGCTGCTGGACGCCGGGGGAGCATCAAGGCCGTCAGCCAGTATCTTGGGCACACCGACCCGGCGCTGATGCTGCGGGTGTACGCGCACCTCATGCCGTCGAGCCAGGAGCGCACACGGAACGCCGTAGACCGGGTGTTCCTGCCCCCGCCTTCCGGGCTTGACGGTCCAGAGACGGCCCAGTAGCCCAAAACGGGCCCCTGATCCGCGCTTAACGCGCAGGTCGGGGGCTCTTTTGCTGCCCGGTCACTGCCAGTTCTCCGGGCTTAGGCATGGTCCATCCAGTGTCGCAGACAGAACACTGAGGGCCCGCCGCCCTGTGGACAACGGACCCTCACTCGTAAAAGCCCAGGTCAGGAAGGTAGAGCTCGGGGGATCAGCCGGAGCCCACGAACAGCACCAGCAGCAGCCAGACCACCGGGGCGGTCGGCAGCAGCGAGTCCAGTCGGTCCATGATGCCGCCGTGCCCCGGCAGCAGCGTGCCCATGTCCTTGATGCCGAGGTCCCGCTTGATCATCGACTCGCCCAGGTCACCGAGGGTGGCGGTGGCCGCGACCGCGAGCCCCAGCAGCAGTCCCTGCCACCAGGAACCGCCGTCGATCAGGAACTGCATGCACAGCGCACCGGCGGCCATCGCGAAGGCGACGGCCCCGAACAGGCCCTCGCGGGTCTTCCCGGGGCTGATGCGCGGCGCGAGCTTGTGCTTCCCGAAGCGCCAGCCGACGGCGTACGCACCCGTGTCGCTGACCACCGTCAGCAGCAGGAAGGTGAGCACCCGCTGCGGCCCGTCGTCCGCGGTCAGGAGCATGGCGACGAAGGTGGCCAGGAACGGTACGTAGAACGCGGCGAACACGCCCGCCGTGACGTCCTTGAGGTAGCCCTCCGGAGGCTCGGTCATCCGCCAGACGAGCACTGCAAGCGCGGTCAGCGCCATCGCCACCCAGGCACCCTCGGCACCCCGCGCGTATCCGGCCACGACCATCCCCGCGCCACCGACTGCCAGCGGAATGAGCGGCGCCTTGATGCCCTTGCGCTCCTCCAGCCGCGAGGTGAGCTCCCACAGGCCCACGACGACGGCAACGGCGATCACACCGACGAAGACGGCCTTCACGATGAACAGCGAGGCGACGATGACGGCGCCGAGCCCCACACCGACCCCTATGGCGGCTCGCAGGTCACGGCCCGCACGCTTCTTCTGCGGGGGAGGCGGCGCGGTGGACATGGGCTCCTGCGGCTTCTCGTCGCGGAACAGGGGGCCGCCGTTCAGGCGTGCGGCCCCCTGGTCCCGATCATCACGGTCGTCAGCGTCTCTACCTGCGTCGGGAGCGTCCGGCACGATGGGCATGGGCCGAGTCTGCTGGGCGCCATGCACATCGTATGCAGCACCCGCCGGAGCTGCCTGCGTCTCGGGCGGACCCCAGTGGCCGGCTCTCTGCGGGGCGCCCCAGGAAGAGTCGTTCATCAGACTTCGAGCAGCTCGGCTTCCTTGTGCTTGAGCAGCTCGTCGACCTGTGCGACGTACTTCGCGGTGGTGTCGTCGAGCTCCTTCTCAGCGCGACGCACCTCGTCCTCGCCGGTCTCCTTGTCCTTGACCAGCTTGTCGAGCGTCTCCTTGGCCTTGCGGCGCACGGCCCGGATGGAGATCTTGGAGTCCTCGGCCTTCGTCTTCGCGACCTTGATGTACTCGCGACGACGCTCCTCGGTGAGGTCCGGGAACGTCACCCGGATGATGTTGCCGTCGTTGCTCGGGTTGACACCGAGGTCCGAGTCGCGAATGGCCTGTTCGATGTTGCGCAGCGCGCTCTTGTCGAACGGCGTCACGACGGCCATGCGCGGCTCGGGCACCGAGAACGAGGCGAGCTGGTTGATCGGGGTCAGCGCGCCGTAGTAGTCGGCGACGATCTTGTTGAACATCGCCGGGTGGGCACGGCCGGTACGGATCGCGGCGAAGTCCTCCTTCGCGACGACGACGGCCTTCTCCATCTTCTCCTCGGCCTCAAGGAGGGTTTCTTCGATCACCACGTGCTCCTGCGTGTCTTGAATGGGCCCGGCGTGCTCGGGCCCGGCGGGTCCTGGGTCGCGTCCTCACCTGCACGGTGTCCGACCGGCAGGCCGTTGTCCATCCTTCGGGACCTGTCCCGGGGTGTTCCCCGCAGGCCCCGGGCCCTCCCGTGGATTCCCGGGAAGGCCCCCCGGTTCTCAGGCCCGGGTGCCCTGGTCACTCACGAGCGTGCCGATCTTCTCACCCTTGACCGCGCGGGCGATATTGCCCGTGGCGGTCAGTTCGAAGACGAGGATCGGCAGCTGGTTGTCACGGCAGAGCGTGATGGCGGTGGCGTCGGCGACCTTGAGATCGCGAGCGAGCACCTCGCTGTACTCAAGGGCGTCGAACTTCACCGCGTCGGGGTTGGTCTTCGGGTCGGAGTCGTAGACCCCGTCCACGCCGTTCTTGCCCATGAGCAACGCCTGGGCGTCAATCTCCAGGGCGCGCTGGGCGGCAGTGGTGTCGGTGGAGAAGTACGGCATCCCCATACCGGCGCCGAAGATGACGACGCGGCCCTTCTCCAGGTGGCGCACGGCGCGCAGCGGGATGTACGGCTCCGCGACCTGCCCCATGGTGATGGCGGTCTGGACCCGGGAGTCGATGCCCTCCTTCTCCAGGAAATCCTGGAGCGCAAGGCAGTTCATGACCGTGCCGAGCATGCCCATGTAGTCGGACCGGGCCCGGTCCATGCCGCGCTGCTGGAGTTCGGCACCACGGAAGAAGTTGCCGCCGCCGATGACAACCGCGATTTCTGCGCCGTCGCGGACGACTGCCGCGATTTCCCGGGCAATGGCGTGTACGACGTCGGGGTCTACGCCGAGACCTCCGCCGCCGGCGAACGCTTCTCCGGACAGCTTCAGCATGAAGCGTCCGGGCACCTTGCCGTCCTCGCGCTTGTGGTCACCTTTGGCGGCGTCCGCGCCCTTGTTCATGGAGATTCTCCTCGTGCACATACGAAGAAGGCCATTGCCGGTGGGTCTGGTGTCCCTCAGCGGCAATGGCCTCCTCGTCAGATCTGCGGTCGTACGGCATGAGTGCGGCCGACGACTGCACTGGACCCTAACGGGGTCCACCGTTGTTCGCGGACGGACTCAGATGCCGACCTTGATGCGCGAGAAGCGCTTCAGGGTGACACCGGCCTCGTCCAGAACCTTCTGGACGGACTTCTTGTTGTCCTTGGCGAACGCCTGCTCCAGGACGACGACGTCCTTGAAGAAACCGTTGACGCGACCCTCGACGATCTTCGGAAGGGCGGCCTCCGGCTTGCCCTCCTCGCGAGAGGTGGCCTCGGCGACACGACGCTCGTTCTCGACCGTCTCGGCCGGGACCTCGTCGCGGTTGAGGTACTTCGGGGCGAAGGCGGCGATGTGCTGCGCGACGTCCTTGGCGACCTCGGCCGCTGCCTCGTCCGAGGCGGTCCCCTTGTCGAGATCGACCAGGACACCGACCTGCGGCGGGAGGTCGGGCATCGTGCGGTGCATGTACGCGGCCACGTAACCGCCGGTGAACTGCGCGAAGCGGTCCAGCACGATCTTCTCGCCGAGGTTGGCGTTGGCCTCGTCGACGTACGCCTGGACGGTCTTGCCGGCCTCGATCTCGGAGGCGAGCAGCGCAGCCAGGTCGGCCGGGGAGGTCGCGGCGACGTGGGCGGCGAGCGTGTTGGCGACGGTCTGGAACTTCTCGCCCTTGGCGACGAAGTCCGTCTCGCACTTCAGCTCGAGCAGAACGCCGGAGGTCTTGTCCTCGGAGATGAGGGAGACGACGGCACCGTTCTCGGCAGAACGGCCCTCGCGCTTGGCGACGCCCTTCTGACCCTTGATACGGAGCTCCTCGACGGCCTTGTCGACGTTGCCGTCGGCCTCGTCGAGCGCCTTCTTGCAGTCCATCATGCCGGCGCCGGTCAGCTCGCGGAGCTTCTTGACGTCAGCGGCGGTGTAGTTCGCCATGAGTCTGTGTTTCTCTCTCGAAGTCTGAAAGATCTACGGGTGAACGGCGGGGGCGGTGCTTGTGGCACCGGCCCCCGCCGTCATCAGCCGTGACGGGTGTCAGGCCTGCTCGGCGTCCGCGGCCGGGGCCTCGGCAGCGGGGGCCTCGGCAGCAGCCTCGGCCGGCTTCTCGGCATCCGCGACCTTCTCGGTCTCGGTGGAGGACTGGGCCTCGGCGTCGGCCTTCTTGTCGCCCTCGAGCAGGTCGCGCTCCCACTCGGCGAGCGGCTCGCCGGCGGCCTTCTCTCCCGGCTTCGAGTCACCGGTGGCGGCACCGGAACGGGCGATGAGGCCCTCGGCGACGGCGTCGGCGATCACGCGGGTGAGCAGGGTGACGGAGCGGATCGCGTCGTCGTTGCCCGGAATCTTGTAGTCGACCTCGTCGGGGTCGCAGTTGGTGTCGAGGATCGCGACGACCGGGATGTGGAGCTTGCGCGCCTCACCGACGGCGATGTGCTCCTTCTTGGTGTCGACGATCCAGACGGCGCTCGGCACCTTCTGCATCTCGCGGATACCACCGAGGGTCTTCTCCAGCTTGGCCTTCTCGCGGGAGAGGACCAGGAGCTCCTTCTTGGTGAGGCCGGAGGCGGCCACGTCCTCGAAGTCGATGAGCTCGAGCTCCTTCAGACGCTGAAGGCGCTTGTAGACGGTGGAGAAGTTGGTGAGCATGCCACCGAGCCAACGCTGGTTGACGTACGGCATGCCGACGCGCGTCGCCTGCTCGGCGATGGCCTCCTGGGCCTGCTTCTTGGTACCGACGAACATGATGGAGCCGCCGTGGGCGACGGTCTCCTTGACGAACTCGTAGGCGCGGTCGATGTACGACAGCGACTGGAGCAGGTCGATGATGTAGATGCCGTTGCGCTCGGTGAAGATGAAGCGCTTCATCTTCGGGTTCCAGCGACGGGTCTGGTGACCGAAGTGGACGCCGCTTTCCAGCAGCTCCCGCATCGTGACGACGGCCATGGCCGTACTCCTTGAGGTGCTCGGTTGCCGCGACCGCAGGATTGCTGTCGCGCCTGACGCCCCGACGCGCCGTGCCACAAGGGACCGAGGAGCGCGGCCACCATCCGCAGAGAGGGAGGTGGCGGGGCGTGCGAAGTCGACCCGGTGACCCGGATCGCCATAGGAAGTGTACGGGACGGGCCGGGTGTCGGGTGACGGCGTTGTCCACAACCGGTCGGTAGTCCACAGATCCGGACCGTGATCCCCGCGAATCCGCGCGGCGCGGGACCGTTCTGCCATGCGATGCACACTTGATCCGCCCGTTTCCCTTTCCCTTCTCGTGCGCGACCCCTGGCGCGTGCGCGGACTCCGATTCTGCGAGGCCGCGCTCGTGGCGGTGGTGACCGTTCTCGCGACGCTGTGTGGTGTGCCGGTCGCGGCGGCGGCAGGGAAGGGTGCCGTGCCTGCCGCCGTGTGGCCGCTTGCCGGGCAGCCCGTGGTCGTACGGGGATGGGAGCCGCCGGCCGACGCCTACGGGCGGGGGCACCGCGGGGTGGATCTCGCCGCGGAGCCGGGCACGGAGGTGCTCGCCGCGGCCTCCGGCCGGGTCTCGTTCGCAGGGCGTGTGGCGGGGCGCGGGGTGCTGGCGATCGAGGTGGCCGGGACGGGTGATCCGCCTCGGCGGACCACGTACGAGCCCGTGCGCGCGCTGGTCGCGAAGGACGAGGAGGTGGTGGCGGGACAGGTCGTGGCGGTAATCGAAGCGGGGCCCTTCCACTGTGCGTCGGGCTGTCTGCACTGGGGACTGCGGCGCGGTGACGCGTATCTGGATCCGTTGTCGCTGCTGCCGCCCGGGCTGCTGCGGCGGGGGCCGTCCCGGCTGCTGCCGGTGTTCGGCGTACCGGAGCCTCACCCCTCGGCCGAGGGGGCCGGGGACGGACTCGCCGCCCCCGGCGTTCTCTTCGTCGTCGCCGCCGTGCGACCCCGACGTCAGTCCCGCACGCCCTGCACACCGCGCAGGACCATGGCGACAGTGATGTCCGCGATCACGCCCGGCTCCTCCGCCACGCCGAGTTCGACACGCCGCACCGCGGCGTCGACCGAGCCCTGCAACAGCATCGCCGCCAGCCTCGGCTGTTCATGGCCGAGGTCGCCGAGCGCCTCGACGATCATGGCGATCAGCCCGCCGTGCGCGGCCCTGATCTTCTCGCGTGCACCCGCGTCCAGTTCGCTCGCCGAGATCGCGACGACCGCCCGGTGGCGGCGGTCCCCGACGAGGTCGAGCTGTCGCCGTACGTAGGCCTCGATCTTCGCCTCCGGCGTGGTGGCCTGCTCCATCGCGCCTTCGACCTCGGCCGCCCAGACAGGGAAGTCGACGGCGCAGAGCTCTTCGACGACTGCCGCACGGGAGCGGAAGTACTCATAGACGGAGGACCGGGCGAGGCCCGTGCGTTCGGCGAGGGCGGGGAAGGTCAACGCCTCCGTACCGCCCTCGGACAGCAAGGAGCGGGCGGCGTCCAGGAGGGCGCCGCGCTGCATGGTCCGGTGCTCGGCCACCGAGGCCGCTCGAATCCTGGGCACTCGTCCACTCTACGGCGACCGGTGTTCGAGAGGGCGCGTAAGGCGCCGATCGGTAGCCGAAGCAGCCACAAGACGCAGCGGCCACCGGGCGGGGCTCAGCGGCCGGCGTCGGCCAGTTTCGCGCGCAGTTGCAGCACCGATTTGGTGTGGATCTGGCTGACACGGCTCTCGGTGACCCCGAGCACGTTGCCGATCTCGGCGAGGGTGAGGCCCTCGTAGTAGTAGAGGGTGACAACCGTTTTCTCACGCTCCGGAAGCGTATTGATCGCCCGGGCGAGCAGCCGTTTGAGCTCACGGTCCTCGGCAACCTCCACCGGATCGTCGGCGGCGGTGTCCTCGAGCGTGTCCATCAGGCTCAGCCGGTCGCCGCCCTCGCCGCCGACGTGCAGCAGCTCTTCCAGCGCGACCACGTTCGCGAGGGACAACTGGCTGAAAACCGCGTGCAGTTCCTCCAGCGCGATGCCCATTTCCGCAGCGACCTCCGGCTCGGAAGGGGTTCGTCGCAGCTGCGCCTCCAGCGTTGCATAGGCACGTTCCACGGCCCGCGCCTTCTGGCGCACCGAGCGCGGGATCCAGTCCAGCGCCCGGAGTTCGTCGATCATCGCGCCCCGGATGCGAGTGATCGCGTACGTCTCGAATTTGATCGCGCGCTCGATGTCGAACTTCTCGATCGCGTCGATCAGCCCGAAGACTCCCGAGGAGACGAAGTCCGCCTGCTCGACGTTGGAAGGCAGGCCCACACTCACCCGGCCCGCGACGTACTTCACCAGCGGCGAGTAGTGCAGGATCAGTTGCTCCCGCAGCCGCTCGTCGCCCGTGGACTTGTATGAACGCCACAACTCGTCGAGCGAGGAGGGAGCGGGGGGGCGCACAGTGCCACGCGCAGCCGGTGGTACTGCCGCACGGTCAGACCCGGAGGTGTGCTGGGGCATGTGGTGCCTTGAGCCGTTCTGCTGTGAAGTGCTGGGGGGACTTGTGTCTGAGTCGGAATTCTTGCGAGCGTAGCGTGACTGAGGCGTCGCGGTCCGCGCAGGACGGTGGATCGGCGCTGTGCCATTCCGGCCGATCGAACATGCCTGACGTCCGGGGCCGTCGCCGCGTGCGCCGGCCCCAGAAGCGTCGCTGAAGGATCCGCCGAGGTCATCGGCATCACCTTTTCACCCGAATGCTCCAGGTCAAGTACCGCCTCGCCGCGCGTCGCCATTGCATGTCCGTCGCGGCGTCAACTGCCATCCATCGCCATCGCGTTCGACGAACCCCAGTGAGTGCAGTTCGTACAGCCTGCCGAGCGCTTCGTCGGCGCTGGTTCCCGCCGCGCGGGCCACCTCGCGGCCACTCACGGCGCCGCGCGACGGCAGCGCGTCGAGGACCCTGGCGGAGACGGCGTCCAGCAGGTCCCTGGGGTGTACGGGGCCATGCCTGGCCGGAGCCAGCTCACCGATGTCCCCCACCAGTTCGGCTACTTCCGCGGCGTCTGTCACCAGGATGCCCTCCTCGCGGAGCAGTTCATGGACTCCTGCTGACAACCCGCTGGTGGCGGGACCCGGCACGCCCATGGTGAAACGTCCGAGCCGCTGCGCGCTGCGTGCGGTGACCAGCGAACCGCTGCGGTATTCGGCCTCGACCACCACCGTCCCCCGCGTCAACGCGGCGATGACCCGGTTCCGGAGAATGAATCTGCTGCGGGTCGGATGATCGGACGGTGGTAATTCGCCGATGACGAGCCCCTGTTCCGCGATGCGTCCGATCAGCTCGGCATGACCCCGGGGATAGGCGACGTCCACCCCGCAGGCCAGGACCGCCATCGTCGCCCCGTCGGCAGCGAGCGCGCCACGATGAGCTGCCCCGTCCACCCCGAACGCCGCTCCCGAGACGACCACCCATCCCAGCTCGGCGAGACCGGCGCCGAGGCGCGCCGCCATGTGGGAGCCGTACGGCGTGCAGGCACGGGCGCCGACCACGGCGACCGAGCGCAGCGCCCAGAGCCGCAGATCGCGCGGTCCCCGCACCCACAGGCCTGTCGGCCTGGTGTCTCCCAGGTCGTCGAGCTGGCTGGGCCACTCCCGATCGCCTGGGCAGACGAACCGCCCGCCGAACACTGCGACTGCCGCGAGGTCCTGCTCGGGCTCGGCGCTCTCGGCCCGTAACCGGTACCCGTCGAGACGTTGCCGAGTCATTCCGGTCAGTTGCTCCGCAGCCCCGTCCCTGGTGGTGATCCGTCGTATCAGCTCGACGGCGCCGAGTTCGCGCAGCCATCGGCCGCCGCGCTCGTCCCCCGGCTCCAGGACGCGGGTCAGCGCGGCCCGCGCCAGGCGTTCCCGATCGCTCACCGCCACCCCCGGCTCCCCCTCCGGTCCTGGATCGGGCCCCGTGCCGCGCTCCGGGTTCCGCGCCGGGTGCTGTCTCTGGTCATGGTCCACCCGCGCTGTCATGACGCTCCGGCCTCCATCAGGGCGCCCCGGGGAATCCCGGTCCGCAGTTCCAGCGCCACCGCGATGTCGGGCGCTTCCGGCCGGTCGGCACCGCGCAGATCGGCGACGGTCCACGCCACCCTGAGCACCCGGTCCAGGCCCCGAGCCGTGAGCACGCCGCGTTCCATGTCCCGTTCGGCTTCCATGAGCGCGCCCGGTGCCGCAACCAGCCGGGTCCGCAGCTCATGGCCGGGCACCTCGCTATTGGTCGTCCACGGGGTGCCGGCCAACCGCTCCGCCGCCCGCACCCTCGCCCCCCGGACCCGGGCCGCGACGGTGGCCGTCGACTCGCCCCTGCCGCCCTGCCCCATCAGGTCCTGGCGCCTGACGGGATCGACGGCCACCCGCAGATCGACCCGGTCGAGCAGGGGCCCGGAGAGCCTCGACTGATAGCGCCGGACCGTCGACGGCGCGCACTCGCAACCGGCGCCGCTGAGTGTGTGCCGGCCGCACGGGCAGGGGTTGGCGGCCAGCACCATCAGGAATCTGGCGGGCAGCCGCACCACCCCGGCGCTGCGTGCCACCACCACATGCCCCGACTCCAGTGGCTGGCGCAGCGCGTCCAGCGCCCGCACGGAGAATTCCGGTGCCTCGTCCAGAAAGAGAATCCCTCGGTGGGCCAGGGAGACCGCACCGGGCCTCGGCAGCCCGTTGCCCCCGCCGACCAGCGACTGCATCGTGGCCGAGTGGTGCGGTGCGCAGTACGGCGCCCGGGTGACCAGCGGTTCCCCCGGCGGCAGAATGCCGGCCACCGAGTGCACCGCGGTGACTTCCAGGGACTCCTTCCTCGTCAGCGCCGGCAGGATCGCCGGCAATCGCTCGGCCAGCATGGTCTTGCCGGCGCCCGGCGGCCCGGAGAGCAGCAGATGGTGACCACCCGCCGCGGCGACCTCCAGCGCCTTGCGGGGCCGCCGTTGCCCCGCCACGTCCGCGAGATCCGGCGGGTTGCCGTCGCCCTGCCCGGGCCCCCGGGCGAGCCCGCTACCGATGCCCGCGCCGGGCACCATCAGCCCGGCCAGCATCGTGTCGGGGCGCCCCTCGTCGTGGGCCTCCCGCTCGTCCGGCACCGGCTCGTCGCAGAGCACCGCGATCAGCTGCCGCAGACTCCGCACCCCGAGAACCGAGACCCCGGGCACCAGCGCCGCCTCCCCCGCGGTCTGCTCGGGCACGACGACCTGGCGGTACCCGGCCTCCGCCGCGGCGAGCACAGCGGGCAGCACCCCGCGCACCGGCCGCACCCGGCCGTCGAGCCCCAGCTCACCGATCATCACCACATCGACGATGGACGCCGGATCGATCCGCTCG
This sequence comes from Streptomyces sp. NPDC111516, assembly GCF_055635345.1. Lineage (NCBI taxonomy): Bacteria > Bacillati > Actinomycetota > Actinomycetes > Kitasatosporales > Streptomycetaceae > Streptomyces > Streptomyces sp. NPDC111516. Next base: position 112,457 of record NZ_JBVKBV010000019.1, read on the forward strand.
GCCGCTCCCAGCACCGCACAAGCCACCGCCAGATCGAATCCGGAGCCGCCCTTCGGTACGGAAGCCGGTGACAGGCCCACCGTGAGTTTCTTCTGCGGCCACTCCGCCCCGGAGTTCACGACCGCGGCCCTGACCCGGTCCCGGCTCTCCACCAGGCTCTTGTCCGGCAGGCCCACCAGGGTGAACGCGGCGACCCCCGCCTCCAGGTCCGCCTGAACCTCCACCACCACGCCCTCGACGCCGACGAGCGCCACTGAACACGCCCGCGCGAACCCCATCAGGCCACCCCGCGCGCATGCTCGACAACGGGCGCTCCACGCCTGGGCAGCACCACGCCGACCAGGTCGATCCGGACCCCGCCGGGCGGCGGGCCGCCGTGCCGATGGAGCCAGATCCCGGCCAGCCGTCGCAGCCGCTCCGCCTTGACCGGGGTGACCGCCGCCATCGGATGTTCGAAGGCGCCCGCCCTGCGGGTCTTCACCTCGCAGACCACGAGTGCGTCGCCGTCCATCGCGACGATGTCGATCTCACCGGCACGACAGCGCCAGTTCCGTTCCAGTACGCACATGCCGACGTCGGTCAGCAGCCGCGCCGCCAGATCCTCGCCGAACCGCCCGAGTGCCCCCCGTGCGTTCATATCGGCACCACCTCCGGGACCGACTCTGACGCGTTCGGCCCCGGCTTGTGGATCTTGGTGGACAACTGCTGGATTGTGGACAACTCGGCCACCCGGAGGTGGGAATCGGTCTCCCGAAGCCGGGGATCACTCGAAGGTGGGGGTCAATCCCCCGGAGGCGGCAAACGTTCCTCTTCGGGTCTTCCCCCTCGAATCCTCCCTCGGATCCCCCTGGGGCTCCCCAGGAGTGCCGGCTCAGCCGCCCGGAAGTTCGAGATCGCTCTTGTTGAGCTCCTCGATGTTGACGTCCTTGAACGTCAACACGCGTACCTGCTTGACGAAACGTGCGGGCCGGTACATGTCCCAGACCCAGGCGTCCGCCATGGATACTTCGAAAAACACCTCACCCTGAACCGAGTGCACCTGCATCTCGTAGTCGTTGGTGAGGTAGAAGCGCCGTTCGGTCTCGATCACATATTTGAACAGACCGACGACATCTCGGTACTCCCGGTAGAGCTTCAGCTCCATCTCGGTCTCGTACTTTTCGAGGTCCTCGGCGCTCATTGGCATGTTCCCCTTCAGCCGTGCGTGCCCCCATTGTGCGCCAGGCCCCGGCGCCCCTGGGCGCTTAGACGATTTCGGGGGCCAGAACCAGTGGCGTACGCGGAGGACCCTCGTCGAGCAGCGTGCGCAGCAACTCGGCGAGACTGGTCGGGTACACCGTCTCACGCGCCGCCGACAGTTCGGCGGAGGTCCACCACCTCAGACCCGCGACGCTGCGCTGCTCCAGCCCGGTCATCCCGCTGGTGTCGGTGACAGTCTGCGTCGTGCGTGCCAGGAAGTACCACTCGTCCTGGTCCCAGCGGCGCCCGTCGAACGGGAACGAGCACAGCCGTTGCCAGAGCAGCGGGCCCAGCTCGACATCGGTGATCCCGGTCTCCTCGGCGAGCTCGCGCAGCGCGGCCTGTTCCCGGGTCTCCGCGCCCTCGAGACCGCCACCGGGGGTGAACCACCAGGTGCTCGCAGGGTCCTCCGGTTCGAACCCGTGTATCAGGAGAATGCGGTCGTCGGAGTCCAGAAGTACCACCCGGGCGACCCTCCGCTTCTCAGTGTGCATCGGCGGTCGCCCTTTCCCGCTTGTTCCGTGTCCGGTCCGATCGCGCGGCCCGTGCCGCGATCGGACCGTACGCGGCACCGCCGAGGATAAGCACCACACCGGCCACCACAGCACCGAGCTGCAGCCTCAGCGGCCCGGGCGACGACACTCCGCCCGGGAGGGCCGCGAAGGCCTGCGGCCGCCCGACCATGCCGTTCACCGGCCAGGCGATGGCGTCCACCCGCGCCTGCACCGCGCTGCGCGGCACAGAACCCTGCCCCGGGTCCTTCAGATGGACCCGGGAGTCCAGCGAGGAACTGCGCTCGTCACCGAGCAGGAAGAGCTGCCCCTTGGGCACATTCGCGGTGAAGTTCTTCAACGAGGCGAGGCCCTCGGTCTGCAGATACGGTTCCTCAACGGGTTTGTCGTTGATCGTGAGCCGGCCCTTGTCGCAGCAGGCGATCGTGTCCCCGCCGATCCCGACGACCCGCTTCACCATGGGCATGTCGCCCCACGCCGGATCGGTGAAGACCACCACGTCGCCGCGGTGCACCTCGCTGCCGTCGATCCGCTGGGCGAGCACCCGGTCACCGGCATGGACCGTCGGTGTCATCGACTCGGTCGGCACCGTATAGGGCCGGTACACCACGGCCCCCCAGACGAACCCTCCGAGAAAGAGCACACAGCCGACGGCCACGGCCAGCCCCGACAGCATGCTGCCGAGCCGGCCGTGGCCGTCACCTGTACGTCCTGTTGCACTCATCCCAGCGCCCCCACCTCGGAGATCGACAACCGCTGATCCGAGTCGGCACACTACCCGGCGGTACGCCCGCTGGTCAGCTTCCTGCGACGCCACAGCACAATGGGCAGCGCACCGGCCACACCGAGTGCTCCGGGGGCCATGCCCATCGCCGCGTTGATCCCCGGCTGGTCGAAGGTCTTCGGGACGGGCAGGGTCGACCAGCGGTTGATCGGCCAGGCCACGACGATGGCGCGGCCGACGACCTCGTCGTTGGAGACCGTGCCGCCGCCCGGGAGCTCCTGGTGATAGCGGGAGTCGAGGGAGTTCTGCCGGTGGTCACCCATCACCCAGATCCGGCCGTCGGGAACCTTGATCGGGCCGAACGGCTCGTCGTTGCAGGCGGTGTTCCCCGGGAAGATGAACGACTTGTCGTCCAGGGCCTTGCCATTGACCACGACGGGGCCGTCCTTCTTGCACTCCACCGTGTCGCCGCCGACCGCGATGACCCGCTTGATCAGGTCCTTCTCCTCGGCGGACGGCATCAGTCCGATGAAGCTGAGGAACTTCTGCACCACATTGGGATTGGCCGCCTGGGTGTTCTCCAGCCAGCCGCCCGGGTCGTGGAAGACCACGACCTCGCCACGCTTGGGCTCCGCGCCGAACCACGGGGTCAGCTTGTCGACCAGCACCCGGTCGCCCCGCTGGAGCGTGTTCTGCATCGAGTCCGAGGGGATCGAGAACGCCTGTACCAGGAACGTCTTGATCAGCAGCGCGAGAACCAGCGCGATGACGATGAGGAGGGGCAGCTCCTTCCAGAAGGAGCGCGGCTTCTTCTGGGCCGTACCACCGCCGTCCGGAGAGTCGCCGTCACCCTCCGTGCGGTCCGTCGCCCCGGCGGACTCGACATTTTCCGGATTGTCAGGCCGGTCCTCGGGTTCCTCGTGTCCGGATCGTGCGCCGACCGCCAAATCCCCCACATCCACTCCTTACTCCGTGCCACCGCCTGCGCCCTAGCCGGTGCAGGCCCACCACTCCCATAACGAGCGGGAGTTCCGCAGGGGTCGGGAGAGGGATCATTCCGTTGGGATCCTTGGACAACACACTATTCGACGAGCCCGAGGCAGCCGCCGTCCCGGCGCGCGCGTCAGGGACCGAGTCGAAAGTCGCTGGTTCCTCCAGTTTTCGCCAATGGCCGAAGGGCCAGGCGACGACAACAGCACGTCCCACGACCTCGTCCTCGGAAACGGTGCCGTGTCCCGGCTCGTCCAGGTGGTAGCGCGAATCGGCCGAATCCGACCGGTGGTCGCCCATCACGAAGATCCGTCCGGCCGGAACCTTTACCTCGAATTTGATGAGGGAGGGCGGATTTCCGGGATAGAGATAGGGCTCGTCGAGCGGTACGTCGTTGACGGTGATCCGGCCGTCCTTGTCGCAGCACTTCACCGTGTCGCCGCCGACCGCGACCACCCGCTTGATCAGATCCTGCTCGTCGTCCGACGGCAGCAGCCCGATGAAGGTCAGCGCTTCCTTCGCCTGCTTCACACCGACGGGCGGGTTCTTCTTGCCGGTGTTCTCCTGCTTGAGCCAGTGGCCCGGGTCCTTGAAGACGACGACATCGCCGCGCTGAGGCCTGGATCCGAACCAGGGGGTCAGTTTGTCCACGAGCACCCGGTCGCCGATCCGGATGGTCTGCTCCATCGATCCGGACGGGATCACGAAGGCCTGCACCAGGAAGGTCTTGAGCACCAGCGCGATCAGCAGCGCCACGGTGATGAGAAGGGGGATCTCCCGGACGGCCGACCTGCGCCGCCGCCGCTTGACCTTGCGGGCGAGCCTGCGCCGCTCCGCCCTGGTCGGCAGCGAGCGCGCGGGCGTCGGCCCGGCGCCGGACGGCGGCGGTATCTCCGGATCGTCCTCGCCCTGCCCCCGTCGGCGGTTACCCATGGGCCCCGCCCGGCGCCCTTGGACCGGCGAAGGCCGCGCTGTCCGGCAGCGAGCCCAGCCGGCCCAGCGGCCAGCCGATCCAGTCCACCCGGCCGATCACCATGTCGACCGGGACCATGCCACCGCCCGGCTCTCCCAGGTGGTCACGCGAGTCGCGGGAATTGCTGCGGTGGTCGCCCATCATCCACAGCGTGCCGTCGGGGACGACGATGTCGAAGCGCACCCGGGACGGCGCATCGCCCGGGTACAGATAGTCCTCGTCGACCGGACTGCCGTTCACCTCGATCCTTCCCCGCTTGTCGCAGCAGACCACCCGGTCGCCCCCCACGCCCACCACCCGCTTCACGTAGTCGGTCTCGGCGGGCTCCGCCAGGCCCAGGGACGCGGCCGCACCGTGCAGCAGTCCGGTGACGGGATTCTCGCGGGGCGGCTCCTGCACGAAGGAACCGGTGCCGTCGAAGACCACGACATCGCCGCGCTGCGGTACGGAGCCGAAACGGTACGCCAACTTGTTCACCAGTACCCGGTCCCCCACCCGCAGGGTGAACTCCATCGAGCCGCTGGGAATCAGGAAGGGCTGCACCACGAAGGCGCTGACGAGCAGCACGAAGACCGAGCAGACGGCACCGAGCGCGGCGGTCCGACGCCATGACATCGAGGCGGTCAACCGGTCGGGGATACGCAAGGAGCGCGACCCCTCCTCCGACCCTGCTGCGGGTGCGGAGGAGCGGTCGCGCTCCGAGGGCTTGGCTTCCGTGTCCATCGGGGCCAGAGCTTATCCGGCCGTCCTTCGGACCTGGGAGTCAGCTCAGTTGTCGCGCTTCTCCTTGATCTTCGCGGCCTTGCCGCGCAGCTCACGGAGGTAGTACAGCTTGGCGCGACGGACGTCACCGCGGGTGACGAGCTCGATCTTCTCGAAGATCGGGCTGTGCACCGGGAAGGTGCGCTCGACGCCGACGCTGAAGGAGACCTTGCGGACCGTGAAGGTCTCGCTGACGCCCGAGCCCTGGCGGCGGATGACCACGCCCTTGAACTGCTGGATACGGGAGCGGTTGCCCTCGATCACTCGCACGTGGACGTTGACGGTGTCGCCGGGGCGGAAGGCCGGGACGTCGGTACGCAGCGAGGCGGCGTTGACGCCATCGAGCAGGGAAGCCATGTTGTCTGCTTTCTTCGCCGATGCCACAGGTCATCGACGGGAGAGTGATGAATTCGGGGTGCTGATCACGTCGGGCGGGCGTCGGGACCATCCCCATGTCCATGGGGAACACAACGGTCGCTTTCCCCCTGTGGCAGGGGCGCACGTCGGACGGACAGCAGCGGCCTATTCTTCCACGGCCTCGTGCCTGCGCCAAAATCGGCCCCCGGGCTCCGGTGACCAGCCGAGGATGGAGAGGATCTCGCGGTCCTTCTTGTCGAAGGCGCTCGCCTCGCAGCGCTCGATCAGATCGGGCCGGTTGAGCGCGGTGCGGCGGAACGCCTCGTCCCGCCGCCAGCGCGCGATCTTCCCATGGTGCCCGCTGAGCAGGACGTCCGGAACGCCCCTGCCGCGCCACTCGGGCGGCTTGGTGTAGACGGGCCCCTCCAGCAGATTGGCCATCGCGCCGGGGGCGAAGGAATCGTCCCGGTGCGATTCGGCATTGCCGAGCACGCCGGGCAGCAGCCGGGCCACCGCCTCCGTGATCACCAGTACCGCGGCTTCCCCGCCGGCCAGCACGTAGTCCCCGATGGACACCTCGACGACCGGCATACGGGTCGCGTACTCGTCCATCACCCGCCGGTCGATGCCCTCGTAGCGGGCCGGGGTGAAGATCAGCCACGGTCGCTCGGAGAGCTCGACGGCGAGCTCCTGGGTGAACGGGCGGCCGCTGGGTGTGGGCACCACGAGCACCGGGGAGTGCGCCCCGGCCTCGTAACCGGCCGCCAGCGCGTCGTCCAGCGCCTCGCCCCAGGGCTCGGTCTTCATGACCATGCCGGGGCCGCCGCCGTACGGGGTGTCGTCGACCGTGTTGTGCCGGTCGTACGTCCAGTCACGCAGGTCGTGCACCTGCACGTCGAGGCGGCCTCGCGCGCGGGCCTTGCCGACGAGGGAGACGTTCAGCGGCTCCAGGTACTCCGGGAAGATCGTGACGACGTCGAGGCGCATCAGGCGTCCTTCCCGGCCCCGGGCGCCTCGTCCCCGTCGTCCTCTTCCTCGCGGTCTTCGTCTCGCGAGGAGTCGATCACGGCCTGGCTCTCGTCGATCAGACCGGGCGGCGGGGTGATCACGGCGCGCTGCGCTTCGAGATCGATCTCGGCGACGATCTCCTCCACGAACGGGATCATCACCTCGCTGCCGTCCGGCCGCTCGACGATGAAGAGGTCCTGGGACGGCAGATGCGTGATCTCGGTGATCCGGCCGATCTCGGTGCCGTCGGCGAGGACCACGTCGAGGTCCATGAGCTGATGGTCGTAGAACTCCTCAGGGTCCTCGGGGAGTTCCGCCGGGTCGACCTCGGCGATCAGGAGCGTGTTGCGCAGGGCCTCGGCAGCCGTACGGTCGCGTACGCCCTCGAAGCGCAGCAGCAGCCGTCCGCTGTGCACCCGGCCGGTCTCGATCGTCAGCGGTCCGGCGCCGGCCGGTTCGGTGGTGAGCACGGCCCCGGGCGCGAGCCGCAGCTCCGGCTCGTCCGTACGCACCTCGACGGTGACCTCGCCCTTGATGCCGTGGGCACGGCCGATCCGCGCGACTACCAACTGCACCTTGTGTTTCTCCTGTCGTACGACGACGGGCCGGGGCGGGCGCATGGCCCTCCCCGGCCCGTGCCGGTGTTCAACTCTGTCAGCGAACCTGATCCACGTCGACGAGGTCGACGCGGATGCCACGGCCGCCGATGGCGCCCACGACGGTACGCAGCGCGCGTGCGGTGCGACCGTTGCGGCCGATCACCTTGCCGAGGTCGTCGGGGTGGACCCGGACCTCCAGCACGCGACCACGGCGCAGGTTGCGCGAGGCAACCTGCACATCGTCAGGGTTGTCGACGATGCCCTTCACGAGGTGCTCGAGAGCCTCCTCGAGCATGCTCAGGCCTCGGTCGACTCGGCGGGCGCAGCCGCGTCAGCAGCCTCGTCCGCCTTCTTGTCGGACTTCTTCGCCTTCTGCGTGATGGCCTCGCCCTTGGACTCCTCGCCGGTGTCCTTGGCCAGGGCCTCGAACAGGGCGCGCTTGTCAGCCTTGGGCTCCGGCTGCAGCAACGGCGCGGGGGCCGGGAGACCCTTGTGGGCCTGCCAGTCACCGGTGAGCTTCAGGATCGCGAGAACCGGCTCGGTCGGCTGGGCGCCGACGGACAGCCAGTACCGCGCACGCTCCGAGTTGACCTCGATGCGCGAGGGGTTCTGTACCGGGTGGTACAGGCCGATCTCCTCGATGGCCCGGCCGTCACGGCGGGTACGGGAGTCGGCGACGACGATGCGGTAGTGAGGCGAACGGATCTTGCCCAGACGCTTCAGCTTGATCTTGACTGCCACGGAAGTGGTGTCTCCTGGTCTATGACGTGGTTGGGCACAACGAAGATGCCACGTGGGGTTGCGGTACTCGGGTGCCCGATGGACGCGTCAGCCGGAGGAGAGAGGGGTCCTGTGCGACTGTCGAGTACAGCTAGCCATTGTGCCACACCGCGTCGGGTCACCCCACCGCGACCGCGGCTTCGGGGATACGGAACGGCTTTCCGCAGCCACCGCAGACGATCGGCGCCTGCGCCAGTACCGACGGGACGACCCGCACGTTGCGTCCACAGTCACAGACGGCCTTGACGCGGACGCCCCCGCCGGAGGAGCCGTGCCGGGCGGCCGGCCCGCGGAAGGAACGTTTGGTGTCGGCGGCGGTGGCGACCGTATGCGCCTTGAGGGCGCGCTGCAGCCGCTCGATCGTCGGGCGGTACCTCCGCTTGGCCTCGGGATTGAGCGTGACCAGCGAGAAGCCGCTGCTGGGGTGGGGCTCCTCGGTGTGGTCGAGGCCCAGCTCCTCGGCGATCGCGAGGAATCGTCGGTTGTGGTAGCGGCCGGCCCGCGAGGTGTCGCGGACACCTCGCGCGGCGGCGATGCCGTGGACTGCCTCGTGAAGCAGTCGCTCGAAGGAGAGTTCGGCGCCACAGGCGGACGAGGACTCTCCGATCAGGGACTCGGGCGCGGCTAGATCGGGCAGCTCGGGGTGGTACCGCTGAATGTCGGCCCACGCCTGCGCCAGCTCTGCGGCAAGTACAGGTGGTGTCGTGCTCACGTCGTGACAACGAGCACGAGTGCCCCGGTGTTCCGATTCCGGGCCATCCCAAAATAATTTGCACGTACCAGTCAGTTGCCATTGATGCGTCCTGACGAGGGCGGGTGCGCTGATCTGCGGAGAAGCCTCACAGCTCACACCAAGGTGGTACGTAGCGCCCCGTACGCCCGGGCGTAGACGGCAACCGTACGCCGGGCCGTCGGGCGGCCCCGGAGGCGGGTGGGGCGTCAGTAGGCGCGGGCCACCAGGGCGACAGTACCGGGGGCGTCGTCCGCGTCCGGCACGGACCCGTCCCCGGCGACCAGGCACCGTACGGACACCCCGTGCTCCGCGAGCCGGGCCTCCCCCGCCGGGCCGAGGGTCGACCAGGCGATACGCGCCCAGCCGCCCGCGGCCGCCGCCTCGACGGCCTCCTCGACGGACGCGACCTCGCTGGTGGCCGACTCGCGCCGGCTCCGGGACTCCCGCAGCAGAGCCGCCTGGTCCTCCTCCAGGACCGTCGGGAGCAGCGCGGGCAGGGCCTCGATGGCCACCGGTTCCTTTCCGCCGGGGACCCGCCGGGCCAGCATCGCGGTGCCGTCCGCCAGATCGCGCGGGCCGATCTCGATCCGTACCGGCACACCCTTCAGCTCCCAGTCGACGGCGCGGCGGCCGAACGGGATGTCGGTGCGGTCGTCGACCTCGGCCCTGATCCCCGCGGCGCGCAGCCGCTCCCCGATCGACCGGACCGCGGACGGCACCGCGTCGTCGCCCTTGACCGCGAGGACGACGGCCTGGACGGGGGCGAGGCGCGGCGGCACCCGGAGGCCGTGATCGTCGCCGTGCGCCATGATCAGACCGCCGACCATGCGGGTCGACGAGCCCCAGGAGGTCTGCCAGACGAGCTCCTGCCTGCCTTCCCTGGACAGGTAGCTGGTGTGGAAGGCCCTGGCGAAGTTCGTGCCGAGTTCGTGGCTCGTACCCAGTTGCAGGGCCTTGCCGTCCCGCATCATTCCTTCGAGCGTCAGGGTGTTGACGGCCCCGGCGAACCGCTCGGCCGGGGTCTTGCGGCCCAGGACCACGTCGATGCCGAGGACATTGACCATGAAGTCCGCGTAGACCTCCCGGTGGATGTACGCGGCGTACTCCCGGGCCTCCTGGTAGGTGGCATGGGCGGTGTGGCCCTCCTGCCAGAGGAATTCCGTCGTACGGAGAAAGACCCGCGGGCGCATCTCCCAGCGCACGACGTTCGCCCACTGGTTGATCAGCAGCGGCAGATCCCGGTAGCTCTGGACCCATTTCGAGAAGTACTCGTTGATGATCGTTTCGGACGTCGGCCGCACCACCACGGGCTCTTCGAGCTCTTTTCCGCCGCCGTGGGTCACGATCGCGAGCTCCGGTGCGAAGCCCTCGACGTGCTCGGCTTCGCGTGTCAGGTAAGACTGGGGGATGAAGAGCGGGAAGTAGGCGTTCCGGGCGCCCGCCTGTTTGATCCGGGCATCCATCTCCTGCTGCATCCGCTCCCACAGGCCGTATCCGTACGGCCGGATGACCATGGTGCCGCGCACCGGACCGTTGTCCGCGAGTTCGGCCTTGTTGATCAGATCCTGGTACCAGCGGGGAAAGTCCTCGGCCTGGGGCGTGAGAACGGGTGCCTTTGCCATGGCGCGCATCGTACGGCGACACCGCTCACCACACGGAGCGACCGGCCCTGCCTCCACGGGCCGTACGCACCGGCGAAGCACCGGACCACACAACCATTGCCATCAGACCTCTGGACGCGGGCGCGGATGCGCAGTTCTCTGACATACGGGGGAGCGGGCGCAGACGCACCGGGGGGGGAGCATCCACTCGGGCACGACCGATCGGACACGACCGACCTCTCGGCGGATTGGGGCGCTTCCATGACACCAACGCTCGTCCGGCACCACAGCTACGCGGACACGGCCACCTCTGTGGATCCAGGTACCCGTGCCCGGGACTGGGCCGAGATCCAGGAGCGGATGCTCGCACCGCTGTACGAAGCGGTGTACGAGCGGCTCGAAGTGGGAACCGGCACCCGGCTGCTCTCCCTCGGCTGCGGCTCCGGTCTCGCGCTGCTGATCGCGGCCGCGCGTGGCGCGCGCGTCACCGGCGTCGACACCGATTCCGAACGGCTGGCGCTTGCCCGCGCCCGGCTGCTGCCCGATCCGGGGGGCGATGCCGGAACTCCGGCCGAGCACGCCCGGCTCGTCGACGGTGATCCGTCCGCGGCTGCCCCGTCCGACGGGGCGCCGTACGGCCTGATCACCGCGTTCACTCCGATCGGCTGCTCGTCCGGTGACGGCGAACGGCTCGTGGACGCGCTGCGGTCGGCCGTACCGCTGGCGGCCCGGGGCAGCACGGTCGTGCTGACCGGGTGGGGTCCGCCGGAGCGGTGCGCCACGGCGCCGGTGCTGCGGATGGCGGGGCGGCTCTCCGACGGGGCCCGGGCGCCGCGCACCGGTGGCTGGCGGCCGTGGGAGCGGGACGATCTGGAGGAGGTGGCGTTCCGGGCCGGTCTGAGCCCGGACGGTTCCGGCCGGGTGGCGTGCCCGTTCGGGTACGCGGACATGGACAGCGCGGTACGGGGATTGCTGTCGACGGGGCTCTTCGACGCGGCGGTATCGGCGACGGACCGGGACCAGGTGTCGAAGGAGGTCGCGGAGGCCCTGCATCCGCATCTGCGCCGGGACGGCACGATCTGGATGCCGAACGTCTTCCGCTATCTCGTGTGCACGACCTGAAGATCCGTGTGCACCGTCCGGGCCGCGGCGGCTACTTGGCCAGGCGGGTGATGCCCGCCGCCCGATAGGCCGCGGCCTCGTCCAGCGTCTCGTGCTCCAGCAGTGCCGCGGCCAGCGAGTCCAGCCTGTTCCGGTTCTCCCGCAGGAGTCTGCACGCGTCCTCGTAGCACTCGTCGACGATGCGGCGCATCTCGCCGTCCACCGCGTCGAGCGTCGCGGGGGCCGCGGAGAGACCGTACGCCTGCTGGGCGTCGCTCGGGATCGCCGTCAGTCGACCCACTTTGTGGCTCATGCCCCAGCGGCCGACCATGCCGCGGGCCAGGTTGGTGACCTGTTCGAGGTCGCTCTCCGCACCCGTGGTGACCATGTCGAAGACCACCTGTTCGGCGGCCATCCCGCCGAGCGCGCCGATGATCCGGCCGCGCAGGTACTCCTCGGTGTACGAGTACTTGTCTGCGTCCGGCGTCGAGAGGGTGACGCCCAGGGCCCGGCCGCGCGGCACGATGGTGACCTTGCGGACCGGGTCGGCGCCCGGCTGGACCATGCCGAGCAGGGCGTGCCCGCTCTCGTGGTACGCGGTCCTGCGGCGTTCCTCGTCCGACATGACCAGCGAGCGTTCCGCCCCCAACTGGACCTTCTCCAGGGCTTCCGAGAGATCGGACTGGCTGACCTCGGACTGTCGGCGCTTGACGGCGAGCAGCGCGGCCTCATTGGCCAGGTTGGCGAGATCGGCGCCGGTCATACCGGGGGTCGTACCGGCCACCTGGGCCAGGTTCACATCCTCGGCGAGCGGGATCTGACGCGTGTGGATCTCCAGGATCGCCTCCCGGCCACCCCTGTCCGGCGGGCTGACCGAGACGATCCGGTCGAAGCGGCCGGGCCGGGTGAGGGCGGGGTCGAGGACGTCGGCGCGGTTGGTGGCGGCAAGCACGACGACGCCCTCCGAACCGGAGAAGCCGTCCATCTCGGTGAGGATCTGGTTGAGCGTCTGCTCGCGCTCGTCGTGGCCGCCCATGCCGGAGCCGCCGCCGCGGGCCCGGCCGATGGTGTCGATCTCGTCGATGAAGATGATGGCGGGGGCGACCTTGCGCGCCTCCGCGAAGAGTTCCCGCACCCGGCTCGCGCCGACGCCGACGATCATCTCGATGAACTCGGAGGCCGATGCCGAGAAGAACGGCACCCCGGCCTCGCCCGCGACGGCCCGTGCGAGCAGAGTCTTGCCGGTGCCGGGCGGTCCCACGAGGAGCACTCCGCCGGGCATCCGGGCGCCCATCTTCCGGTACGCCTGCGGGTTCTTCAGGAAGTCCACGACGTCGCTGAGCTCGCCCTCGACCTCGTCGATCCCGGCCACGTCCTGGAAGGAGGTGCGCTTGCCACCCTCCAGTTCGACGGGTTTGGGCGGGGCCTTGCGCCCGAAGCCTCCCATCCCGCCGCCCATGCCCCTGGACATCCGCCGGGCGATGAACACCCAGAGCAGGACGAGCAGCAGCATCGGGGCCAGCGAAATCAGCAGATTGGCGAGGAAGCTGCGCTGCTGGACGACGGGCTCCGCGGTGACCGTGACACCTTCCTTGACCAGTTCGGCCCAGAGATTGTCGTCCGCGAACGCGGGCCGCTGCGTGACGAACTTGGTGTATTTCTTGTCGCTCCCCGGGACCTTCGCCTCCTTCTTGAGCTGCCCCTGGATGGCATCGCCCTTGGAGTAGATCTTGGAGACATTGCCCGAGGTGACCTGCTTGCTGAACTCCGTGTACGCGATCGTCCGCTCCGCCGCCCCGTTGAAGAAGGACAGCACCAGGTTGGCGATCAGATAGACGGCGAGCGCGGTCAGCAGGAGTCCGCCCCAGCCCCCCGGCATCTTCCGGCGAGGCGGCGGAGGCGGTGGGGCGCCCTCGGAGCGCCATGGCTGATCGGTTCGATCGCGGGGAGGTACGGGGGTGGTCACGCGCTCTCCTCTGCCGACAGCCAGTGAATGTGACATTAAAGGAGAAACAAGCCCATAGCCCCTTGTGGGACCTTCTAATGGGCCCGGAGAGGGAAACGCGTCCCTCGGCCGGGCCCGTATGCCGCACAGGAACACACTGCACATGCGTGAGGGGCGCCCACCGGCGGTGGGCGCCCCTCACGCATGTGCAGTCGGGCGATCAGCCCATGAACTTCTTGAACTCGTCCGGCAGCTCGAAGTTCTTGTCGTCCTGCGCCGGCAGACCGAACGCACCGCCCTGCGCCGCCGCCTGCTCGCGACGGGCCGCCGCGGCCTGCTCCTCGGCCTTGCGCTTCATCGGGTTGCCGCTCTTGCGCTTGCCCTTGGCCTGCTTGACCTGCTTCTTCTGCCGGCCGGGACCGCCACCCATGCCCGGCATCCCGGGCATCCCCGGCATGCCGCCGCCCTGCGCCATCTTCGACATCATCTTGCGCGCGTCGAAGAACCGCTCCACCAGGTTCTTCACCGCGCTGACCTCGACACCGGAACCCTTGGCGATACGGGCCCGGCGCGAGCCGTTGATGATCGTCGGCTCGGCGCGCTCCTTCGGGGTCATCGACTTGATGATCGCGGCGGTACGGTCCACATCGCGCTCGTCGATGTTGTTGATCTGGTCCTTGATCTGCCCCATGCCGGGCAGCATCCCGAGCAGCTTGGAGATGGAGCCCATCTTCCTGACCTGCTCCATCTGGGCCAGGAAGTCGTCGAGCGTGAAGTCCTTGCCCTTGCTGGACGCCAGCTTGGAGGCCATTTTGGCGGCCTCTTCCTGGCTGAAGGTCTTCTCCGCCTGCTCGATCAAGGTGAGCAGGTCACCCATGTCGAGGATGCGGGACGCCATGCGGTCCGGGTGGAAGGCGTCGAAGTCCTGGAGCTTCTCACCGTTCGACGCGAACATGATCTGCTTGCCCGTGACGTGGGCGATCGACAGGGCCGCACCACCGCGGGCGTCACCGTCGAGCTTGGAGAGCACCACGCCGTCGAAGCCGACGCCGTCGCGGAAGGCCTCGGCGGTGTTGACCGCGTCCTGGCCGATCATCGCGTCCACGACGAAGAGGATCTCGTCGGGGCTGACGGCGTCGCGGATGTCCGCGGCCTGCTGCATCAGCTCCTGGTCGATGCCGAGACGGCCGGCGGTGTCGACGATCACGACGTCGAACTGCTTGGACGTGGCGTGCTCGATCGAGTCCTTGGCGACCTGGACCGGGTCGCCGACGCCGTTGCCCGGCTCGGGGGCGTACACCGCCACGCCCGCGCGGTCGGCGACGACGCTGAGCTGGTTGACGGCGTTGGGGCGCTGGAGGTCACAGGCCACGAGCAGCGGGGAGTGGCCCTGGCCCTTGAGCCAGAGGCCGAGCTTTCCGGCGAGGGTGGTCTTACCGGCACCCTGGAGACCCGCGAGCATGATCACGGTGGGCGGGTTCTTGGCGAACCGCAGCCGCCGGGTCTCGCCGCCGAGGATGCCCACGAGCTCCTCGTTGACGATCTTGACGACCTGCTGGGCGGGATTCAGCGCCTGGGAGACCTCGACGCCGCGCGCCCGCTCCTTGACGTTGGCGATGAAGGCGCGAACGACGGGCAGCGCGACGTCTGCTTCGAGCAGGGCGATACGGATCTCGCGGGCCGTGGCGTCGATGTCCGCCTCGGACAAGCGGCCCTTGCCCCGGAGGTTCTTGAAAGTCGCGGCAAGGCGGTCGGAGAGAGTATCGAACACGGCGCTCGTCGGTCCTCAGGGTCGGGGGCAAATTGGATTCGGTACCCCAGGGTATCCGGCTCGGGAGAAACGATGACCCCTGCCGGGGGAATTCCGGGCAGCGCGGCCACGGTCACGTGACTCCCCCGTGGGTGCGGGGAGCAGGTCCACGCCGGGCGCCAAGCGGTGGATGCCGGAAGATCCCCCGGCCGACGGGGAGCATCTCCGTGCGTTCAACGACGACGGGCACAGTCCCCTCACGCCTCACCGCAAGGCATCCTCCAGGGCCCTTGCCAGTGCCGCCGCCTCCGCAGCCGGCAGCACCGAGCCGTCCTCACGCGTGACGTAGACCGTATCCACCGCGTTCGCCCCCAGCGTCGACACGTGCGCGCTGCGTACCCGTACCCCGCTCTGTTCCAGCGCCCGGCCGATCCGGTGCAGCAACCCCGGGGCGTCCTGGGTGCGCACCTCGATCACCGTCGCGAGCCGTGAGCCGGCCGCCGCGACCGTCACTCTCGGCGGCGGGGCCTTCACCCCGCGCCGCCTCGGGTAGGCCGCCTCGCGTTCGGCGAGGCGGGCGCGGATGTCGAGGGAGCCGTCCAGGGCGCGTACGAGGTCGGCGCGGAGGCGGGAGGCCTGCGGCAGGGAGCCGTATTCGGCCGCGACCCGCCAGCTGAGCAGCAGCAGGTCGGCGGCTTCGTCCGCGCCGAGTTCGGCGGGGAGTTCCACGGCACGCAGATCGGCCGCCCGCACGGTGAGGCGGTGCAGGGCGAGGACGCCCGCCGCGGCGGGCAGCACGCCGGGGCGGTCGGGGAGGGCGATGAGGAGTTCGACACCGACGGGTTCCGGTTCGCCGTCCTCGTTCGGGGTCTCGGCCTGGGCGTGCAGGGCGAGGACTGGTTCGCCGGTGCGCAGGGCCTCGATGGCGAGACGTTCCTGTTCGGCGCTGGGCGCGGCGGGTTCCGGTTCTTCCGGGGCCTGGCCGGCGAGCACGGCTGCGACGCGCTTGACGAGGCCGGCGACGAGGGAGGCGCGCCAGGAGGACCAGGCCGCGGGCCCGGTGGCGAGTGCGTCGGCCTCGGTGAGGGCGTGCAGCAGTTCCAGCGTGGCGGTGGTGCCCACGGCGGTGGCGACGGAGCGGACGGTCGCCGGGTCGTCGAGGTCGCGCCGGGTGGCGGTCTCGATGAGCAGCAGATGGTGGCGTACGAGGGTGGCGATGACGCCCACGTCGTGCTGGTCGAAGCCGATCCGGGCGGCCATGTCGCGGGCGATGACCTCACCGGCGACGGAGTGGTCGCCGGGCCGGCCCTTGCCGATGTCGTGCAGGAGCGCGGCGACGAGGAGCAGGTCGGGGCGGCCGACGCGGCGGGTGAGGGAGGAGGCGCGTACGGCCGATTCGACGAGGTGGCGGTCGACGGTCCAGGTGTGGACGGGGTTGCGCTGGGGGCGGCAGTGGACGCGTTCCCAGTCGGGGAGCAGTCGGGTGATCAGCCCTTCGGCTTCGAGTGCTTCCCAGACGGGCACGGTGGCCTCGCCCGCGCCGAGGAGGGTGACGAGTTCCTCACGGGCCTCGGCGGGCCAGGGCACCGGCAGCGGGCGTGCGGTGGTGGCGAGATGGCGTACGACGTGGCGGGAGATCGGAAGTTCGGACTGGGCGGCCGCGGCGGCGGCGCGCAGGACGAGCACGCAGTCGCGTTCGGGGCGCGCGGTACGGGCGAGGACGACTTCGCCGTCGGCCTCGACGACGCCCTCGGCGAGCGGGGTGCGCTCGGTCGCGGCGGCCCTGCCGCCGCCCAGCATGGCGCGCAGCCGGGGGCGTACGGACCGGGCGCGCAGGACGCGGTGGACCTCGCGCCAGGTGACGTCGGTGGCGTACGAGACGGTGCGGGCGGCCTCGTACACCTGGCGGAGCAGGGCGTCCGCGTCGAGGAGGCCGAGGGCCGTGGCGACCCGGTCCTGTTCCTGGAGGCCGAGGCGGTCGGTGGCGCGGCCGGTGGTGAGGTGGAGGGCGTCGCGGGCGTCGAGGAGGGTGCGGCGGGCTTCGGCGAGGCCTTCGCGGGGGGCGTCGGCGACCCAGGAGGCGGCGACGGCGCGCAGGGCGGTGGCGTCGCGCAGTCCGCCGTGGGCCTCCTTGAGGTCGGGTTCGAGGAGGAACCGGAGTTCGCCCTGGCGTTCGGCGCGTTCACGGCAGAGTTCATCGAGGGCGAGGAGGCGTTTGGGGGCCTGGTTGCGCCAGTCGGCGAGGATCGCGGTGCGCAGGGCGGCTACGAGGCCGAGGTTTCCGGCGACGGGGCGGGCGTCGAGCAGTCCGAGCTGGACCTTGAGGTCCTCGCCGGCCGTTCTGCGGGCTTCGGCGGGGGTGCGTACGGAGTGGTCCAGGGCGAGACCGAGGTCCCAGACGGGGTACCAGATGCGGTCGGCGAGGGAGGCGATGGCTCCGGCGTCGGCGTTGCCGTCGTGCAGGAGCAGGAGGTCGAGGTCGCTGCGCGGGGAGAGTTCGCCGCGTCCGTAGCCGCCGACGGCGACGAGGGCGGCGCCGTGGATGCCGGTCTGTTCGGCGGCGGTGGTGAACAGCGCGGTGAGCCAGTCGTCGGTGAGCGCGGCGAGGGCCGCACGGCGCGGCGGGCCGGGCTGCTCCTTCTCCTGGAGGAGGCGCAGCCGGGCCGCCGCGTAGCCGCTGGGCTCCGAGTCGTCGGATTCGGTGGACACTTCGGTGCTCGTCACCCGGCTGCCTTTCGTTCGGGGCCGTCGGCCTTCGGCGGCCATCGGTCTTCGGAGCCGTCGGTCAGAGGGCGTCCGGGCCGCGTTCGCCCGTCCGTACGCGAACCGCGGTGTCGACCGGCACGCTCCAGACCTTGCCGTCACCGATCTTGCCGGTCCGGGCGGCCTTCACGACGACGTCGATGAGCCGTTCGGAGTCCTCGTCCTCGACGAGGACCTCGATGCGGATCTTGGGGACGAGGTCGACGGTGTACTCGGCACCCCGGTAGACCTCGGTGTGGCCGCGTTGACGCCCGTATCCGCTGGCTTCCGTGACCGTGAGGCCCTGGATGCCGAAGGCCTGGAGGGCTTCCTTGATCTCGTCGAGCCGGTGGGGCTTCACGACTGCGGTGATGAGTTTCATGCGTCCACCCTCTTGGTCTTCGGTGCTGCCGTGATGCCCGGTGCCGCTGCGGAGGCCGTGGTGCGCAGGGCCGCGCCGCCGCCCGCTCCGCTGAAGTCGTACGCCGTCTCCGCGTGTTCGACCTGGTCGATGCCGGAGATCTCGTCGTCCTCGTCGACCCGCATCCCGATGGTCCTGTCGAGGAGGAAGGCGAGGAGGGCGGAGACGGCCAGAGAGTACGCGAGGACGGCGAAGACGCCGACGGCCTGCTTGCCGAGCTGGTCGAGGCCGCCGCCGTAGAAGAGGCCCTTGGCGTCGGACTGGACTCCGCCGGTGGCGAAGAGGCCGACGAGGAGGGAGCCGGCGACACCGCCGACGAGGTGGACGCCGACGACGTCCAGGGAGTCGTCGTAGCCGAACTTGTACTTCAGGCCGACGGCCATGGCGCACAGGACCCCGGCGATGGCGCCGACCGCGATGGCGCCGAGCGGGCTGACCGCGCCGCCGGACGGTGTGATGGCGACGAGGCCCGCGACCGCGCCGGAGGCCGCACCGAGCGTCGTGAAGGAGCCGTGGCGGAGCTTCTCGTAGCCGAGCCAGGCGAGCATCGCGGCGGCTGTGGCGACCTGGGTGTTGACGAACATGACCGCGCCGACGCCGTCGTCGTTGCCGAGCCACGAGCCGGCGTTGAAGCCGAACCAGCCGAACCAGAGCAGTCCGGCGCCGAGCATGACGAGCGGCAGGCTGTGCGGCCGCATCGGGTCCTTCTTGAAGCCGACGCGCTTGCCGATGACGAGGATCACGCCGAGCGCCGCGGCTCCCGCGTTGATGTGGACGGCCGTGCCACCGGCGAAGTCGATGACGCCGAGCTCGAAGAGCCAGCCGCCCGCGCCCCAGACCCAGTGGGCCACGGGGAAGTAGACGACGGTGACCCAGAGCGTGATGAACAGGGCCCACGAGGTGAACTTGACCCGGTCGGCGAGGGCGCCGCTGATCAGCGCCGGGGTGATGACGGCGAACATCAGCTGGAAGACGGCGAAGGCGTAGACGGGGATCGTGTAGCCGTCCCAGAGTTGGGTGATGCCGATTCCGCTGAGACCGACGTAGTCCGAACTCCAGCCGAGTACGGAACCGATGTCGGTCCCGAAGGCGAGGCTGAATCCGTAGAGCACCCACAGGATCGTGACGATCCCGAGGCTGATGAAGCTCATCATCAGCATGTTGAGGGTGCTCTTGACGCGGACCATGCCTCCGTAGAAGAAGGCCAGGGCCGGGGTCATGAGCATCACCAGGGCGGAGCAGATGAGCATGAACCCGGTGTTGGCGGCAGACAGCGTCGGGGCGTGTGCGGCAAGCGTCGTGATGCCTGGGGGCATCGGCGTCTCCTCGTCGTCGGTGCGGCCGCGTGCGGGCGGGCTGAGCGGCACCACGTGCGGGACCACTGGGGAAAAGGTGCGGGCCGGTTATGAGCCATGAGATTCGCCCAGCACGGTTTCCGCCGATGCCGCACGGTGTTTCGCGGCAGTGACGAAGAGGTCCGGTGTGTTACGGCCCCATGAACCGGCGGTGGCGCACCCGGTGCCGGGCCCGCTCCGCTGCCGCGGCCGCATACGTGCGGTGACGACTCTCCCGTACAGGAACTCTCCCGTACGGGAACGGCAACGCGAACCGGCCACGCCGACCACCCTCTGACCTGGCAATCGGGGGAGCCGAAGTCGGTCTGTACGGGGTGGTCGCCGTGGCCGGGGTCTGGGGTGCGGCTCAGGGTCTGTCGGGTGACCTCTGATCGGGCAGCCACGCCCGATCAGAGGTCACCCGACTGACTCTCAGGCCGCTTCAGCGGTTTCGGGCAGCTGCTCGGTGAGGAGGTCGGTGAGCCTGGCGACTTCCGGAATGTCTCCGAAGTCCCTGGCCGCGGTGTCGACGGTCTTGCGGAGCCGGGTGTTGACGCGTTCGGAGCGGATCTTCTTGGCGACCAGCAGCGCTTTCTCGGCCAGCCCCGTGGACTGTTCGGGTTCGCGCTGGAGGAGGTGGACGGTGGCGAGGCCGATCAGGTTGAGTGCGTACGACCGCTGGTGCTCGTCGTCCTCGCCGAAGAGCCGGACGGCCTTCTTCATGAGGGGTTCGGCGAGCGTGGCGTACGTGGGGCTGCGGCCCGCCACGTAGGCGAGGTCGCGGTACGAGTGGGAGTTCTCGCCGTGGAGCTCGGCCTCGGAGAAGAAACGGATCCAGTCGGGCTCGGGCTCGCCGTCGATCCCGATGTCGTCGAAGGTGTCCTCGGCCATCCGGACGGCTCGTTTGCACTTGCTGGGCTGGCCCATGTTGGCGTACGCGCGGGCCTCCATCGCATACAGCATGGCCTGGGTGCGCGGAGTGGCGCAGTCCCGGCTGCCGTACTGCGCGAGATGGATCAGTTCGAGGGCGTCGTCGGGGCGTCCGAGGTGGATCATCTGGCGGCTCATGCTGGACAGAACATACGAACCGAGCGGTTTGTCACCGGCCTCTTTCGATGCGTGGAGCGCGAGGACGAAGTACTTCTGGGCGGTGGGCTGGAGGCCGACGTCGTAGCTCATCCAGCCCGCCAGCTCCGCCAGTTCCGCCGCGCAGCGAAAGAGCCGCTTCGCGGTGGCCGCCGGCTGCGATTCCTGCAACAGGTCGGTGACCTCGTGGAGTTGTCCGACGACGGCCTTGCGGCGCAGTCCGCCGCCGCACTGCGCGTCCCACTGGCGGAACATCACGGTGGTGGACTCCAGCAGATCGAGCTCGGGGGCGGAAAGCCGGGAGGGGCGACGGGCCGCGGCGGCCGATTCCGGTTCCTCGTGTCCGTTGGCGGTGACGGGCACCAGCCAGCGCTGCATGGGCTCGATCAGGGCGGGCCCCGCGGCCAGGGCGAGCGAGGAGCCGAGGAACCCGCGGCGGGCGAGCATGAGATCGCTGCGGGAGAACTCGCTGAGCAGGGCGACGGTCTGCGGGCCCGCCCAGGGCAGGTCGACGCCGGACACGGACGGTGACTGGTGCGCCGAGCGCAGTCCGAGGTCCTCGACGGCGACGACGGAGCCGAAGCGCTCCGAGAAGAGCTCGGAAAGGATGCGCGGGATCGGTTCGCGCGGCTGCTCACCGTCGAGCCAGCGCCGCACCCGGGAGGTGTCGGTGCTGATGTGGTGGGCGCCCATCTGGCGCGCCCGGCGGTTCACCTGCCGTGCCAGCTCACCCTTCGACCAGCCGCTGCGCACGAACCATGAGCCCAATTGCCCATTGGGGCGCTTACCGGCATTCGAATCGCCTGCGCCGCTGCCACTCACTGGAACGCCCCCATCCGCCGAATACTGTCGCGCGAACCATTACCAAATTGCCCTGATCCGATGCTGCCCATACGAAGGTTGCGCACGATCGAACTGGAAATCGAGTTGCCTCGGGCATACCCACGGCCGCACATACTTCCACGGTTCGCGTACCGACGGTAATCCTACGATCACGCGCTCGGCGAGCGCGATTACAGAAACGCCACCATTCGCCACCCCTTCGGATGAACGCCATCACCGCCGGGCGCGATTCACTTGACACACGGCGATCAGCAGTGGACGCGGTGATGCGCGGCGGGGCACGCGAACCATGTCGCACCACCCCGAGTGCACCGGCGCACCACGGATCGGCACTGACGACGGAGCGTCACGACTGCGCTCTGGGTCGTAACCACCGGCGAGCCGGACCCGTTGGAGGGGGCATGGGCTTCACGATCGGCGGCATCCGTGAGATGCGCACCGGCTCACGGCGTCGCGGCCGCGCGGCCGAGTGCACCGCAGTGGCCGAGTACACAGGGCTGTGGGGCTGGGCCGTCGCGCCGGGGGCGCGGGCCACGGCCGGCCGCTGCTCGTGCGGGGAGGTGCGGTGCCCCTCCCCCGGCGCCCATCCGCTGGACTTCGTCCCCGAGGTCCCCGCGGGCGCCTCGCTCGACATGGCGGCGGATGCCTGGGCCCGGGTGCCGGGCGCCTCGATGCTGCTGCCGGTGGGCCGCACCTTCGACATCCTCGACGTCGCCGAGGCGGCCGGGCGCCGGGCCCTGGTACGCCTGGAGCGGATGGGGCTGCCGCTCGGCCCGGTCGCGGTGACACCGGCCGGGCGGGCACAGTTCTTCGTCGCCCCGGGGGCGGCCGCCGAGCTCCCGCAGCTGCTGTACCGGATGGGCTGGGACGACGCGGGCCTGGACCTGCGGGCGCTGGGGCCCGGCTGCCATATCACCGCCCCGCCGTCCGACGAGGGCGGTCTCGGTCCGGTCCGATGGCTGCGCCCGCCGGTGCTGGACACGGCGGCCTCGCCGCCGCAGGCGCGGCTGCTGCTGGGCACGCTGGCGTACAGCTGCCATCGCGCGCCCCTCTGCGGCTGAGAACCGCCGCCGCTTGCGCGGAGGGGCGGGGTACCCGTTGGTGGCTGCTCCGCACAGCGCAAGAGCCCGACCGCGGCTGCATCCCGCGGTCGGGCTCTTCGCGTACAGGTACGCGCGAGGAGGTGTCAGTCTCCGATCAGGGCGTCCACGAACGCCTCGGGCTCGAACGGAGCCAGATCGTCCGGCCCCTCGCCGAGACCGATGAGCTTCACCGGTACGCCCAGTTCGCGCTGGACGGCGACGACGATGCCGCCCTTGGCGGTGCCGTCCAGTTTGGTGAGGACGATGCCGGTGATGTCGACGACCTCGGCGAACACCCGGGCCTGCACCAGGCCGTTCTGTCCGGTCGTGGCGTCGAGGACGAGGAGGATCTCGTCGAGCGGACCGTGCTTCTCGACGACCCGCTTGACCTTGCCGAGTTCGTCCATGAGCCCGGTCTTGGTGTGCAGCCGGCCCGCGGTGTCGATGAGGACGACATCGGCACCCTCGGCGATGCCCTCCTTCACCGCGTCGAAGGCGATCGACGCGGGGTCGCCGCCCTCGGGGCCGCGCACGGTGCGGGCGCCGACGCGCTCGCCCCAGGTCTGGAGCTGATCGGCCGCGGCGGCCCGGAAGGTGTCGGCCGCGCCGAGCACGACGCTGCGGCCGTCGGCGACGAGCACCCGCGCCAGCTTGCCGGTGGTGGTGGTCTTGCCGGTTCCGTTGACGCCGACGACCATCACGACGCCGGGGGTGTCGACGCCGCTCTCCGTCTTGACCGCACGGTCGAAGTCGGTGCCGAGCAGGGTGATGAGCTCCTCGCGCAGCAGCGCGCGCAGCCCTTCGGGGGTACGGGTGCCGAGGACGCGGACGTGTTCGCGGAGCCGCTCCACCAGTTCCTGGGTGGGCGCGACGCCGACGTCGGCGGTGAGGAGGGTGTCCTCGATCTCCTCCCAGGTGTCCTCGTCGAGATTGTCGCGGGACAGGAGCGTGAGCAGCCCCTTGCCGAGGGAGTTCTGCGAGCGGGCGAGCCGGGCACGCAGCCGGACCAGTCGGCCCGCGGTGGGCTCGGGCACTTCGATGGCGGGGGCGACGGGCGCCTCCGGCTCGACGGCCTCGACGACCTCGGGGGCTTCCTCGGCGGGAGCCTCGGCCGCCGGGGGACCGACCTCCTCGACGGTGCGGCGCGCTTCCTCGCGCGGTACTTCGGCTTCCTCGCCGATATGGGGCTCGGGAGGAGTGATGGTCGGCGTGCTCGACGGTGCCGGGGGCAGCTGCTTCTTCTTGCGGCTGCTGACCACGAGCCCGCTGATCACGCCGACCGCGACCAGGGCGATGACTACAGCAAGGATGACGAATTCCATAACCCACCCAGTATCAGTCACGGCCGCCCGCGCGGGCCGCCCCGAAGGATCACCCCGCACCACTTTGGGCGTTATGCACCTTTTGGGGGTAACGATACGATCCCGCCGCGCGGCCTGGAACCCGTCCCCGAGAACGAGCACACCGGCCGGGCCCGGACCCTCTTCCCCACCTGGGCCGGCGCGAACCCGACCGCACTACTGCTCCATGGGTGCGGGGCTCATCGCCATCGACAGAGCTCTTCACCGGCATGGAGCGGCTCTCCGGCCCGTTCACAGACGGACGGATCGGACGCCACGGGCCGGGCGGGACGGCCGTGATCGCCGCCTCCGCCGCACTGTACGCACTCCTGCCGCGGCCCGCCGAGAGGGGTCGCGGGGGTGCCCCGGAGTGACGCACCCCTACACTTCTGACGGAACGTCAGCTAGTGTCCCGCCTCGCCGAGCCCGCCCGACGAAGAGGACAAGCGCCATGGCGTTCACCGTGGTCCGGTTCAATCTGGTCGATCCCGCCGCCACCCCCGAGTCGCTCTCGGCCCGCTACCGCGCCGCGCTGGAGATGGCCGCGTACGCCGACGAGCACGGCGTCGACACCGTACAGACCGAGGAACACCACGGCGCCGCCAACTCCTGGCTGCCCTCCCCCTTCGTCTTCGCGGGCTCGGTCTTCGGCGCCACCCGCCGGATCGCGGTCACCGTCTCGGCGGTCATCGGTCCGCTGCACGACCCGCTGCGGCTGGCCGAGGACATCGCGGTCCTGGACCTGCTGAGCGCGGGCCGGCTCGTCACGGTGGCGGGGATCGGCTACCGGCCCGAGGAGTACGAACAGGCGGGCGTCGAATGGGGCAGGCGCGGCAGGCTCCAGGACGAGCTCCTGGAGACCTTGCTGCGGGCGTGGACCGGGGAGCCGTTCCCGTACCGGGGCCGTACGGTCCGGGTCACGCCCCGCCCGTACACCCAGCCGCATCCGCTCCTGCTGGTGGGCGGCAGTTCGCGGGCGGCGGCCCGGCGGGCGGCCCGGTTCGGACTGCCGTTCTTCCCTAGCGCGCATCTGCCCGAGCTGGAGGCGTACTACCACGAGCGGCGTGCGGAGTTCGGGGCGGACGGCTTCTGCATGATGCCGTCCGCCGCGACGCCGCTGCTCCATGTGTCCGAGGACCCGGACCGGACGTGGGCGGAGTACGGCGGACACTTCCTGCACGAGGCGCGTACGTATGCCTCCTGGCAGTCCAAGGACATCCGCTCGGCGGTCCGTTCGGCAGCGACGACCGTGGCGGAACTGCGGGACGAAGGGGTCTACCGGGTCGTCACACCGGATGAGTGTGCCGGTGTGGCCGGGGACCTGGACAGCCTGGTGCTCCATCCGCTGTGCGGCGGGATGCCCGTCGAGGAGGGATGGCGCAGTCTGCGGCTGTTCTGCGAGGCGATCGCGCCGCGCAACCGCCCCTGACCACCGCAGGGCCCCGGGTGCGGGCCGGGGGCCTTCCGGAATCGTGGATCGGGGCAGCGGGGGATCAGCCCATCTCCTCCAACGCCTTGCCCTTGGTCTCCTGCACGAACTTGAGCACGAAGGGGATCGAGAGCGTGGCGAAGCACGCGTAGATGATGTACGTACCCGACAGGTTCCAGTCGGCCAGGCTCGGGAAGCTCGCGGTGATCGCCCAGTTGGCGATCCACTGCGCGGACGCGGCGACGCCGAGCGCAGCGGCGCGGATCTTGTTCGGGAACATCTCGCCGAGGAAGACCCAGACGATGACGCCCCACGACAGGGCGAAGAAGAGCACGAACACATGGGCGGCGACGAGCGCCACGATGCCCTGGGTGTGGGGCAGTCTGCCGCCGACCAGGGGCGCGGAGAAGGCCCATGCCTCGAAGCCGAGGGCGATGGCCATACCGGTGGAGCCGATCAGCGCGAGCGGCTTGCGGCCCACTCGGTCCACCAGCACCATTGCGATGACGGTTCCGATGATGTTGATGATCGACGTGGTGAACGAGTACAGGAACGAGGCCGACGGGTCGATGCCGACGGACTGCCAGAGCGTCGCCGAGTAGTAGAACGCCACGTTGATGCCGACGAGTTGCTGGAAGACCGACAGGCCGATACCGACCCAGACGATCGGCAGAAAGCCGAAGCGGCCGCCGAGCAGGTCCTTGAACTTGGATTTGTGCTCCCGGTGCATGGCGGTCTCGATCTCGGTCACCCGGGCATCGAGGTCGACGCTCTTGCCCTCGACCTCCTCCAGGATCTTCCGGGCCCGGTCCTTCTTGCCGACCGAGATCAAAAACCGCGGCGACTCGGGGATCGCGAACGAGAGGAGCCCGTACAGAACGGCGGGGACGACCATCACACCGAGCATCCACTGCCAGGCTTCGATGCCGCCGATCCTGCCGCGCTGGTCCCCGCCGGCGAACTGCAGAATGCCGTAGTTGACCAGCTGAGAGATGGCGATGCCGATGACGATCGCGGCCTGCTGGAAGGAGCCGAGCCGGCCGCGGTAGGCGGGCGGCGAGACCTCGGCGATGTACGCCGGGCCGATCACCGAGGCCATGCCGATGGCGAAGCCGCCGATGATGCGCCACATCGCCAGGTCCCAGAGCGCGAACGGGAGCGCGGAGCCGACGGCGCTGATGGTGAAGAGCACGGAGGCGATCCGCATGCAGCGGATGCGGCCGATGCGGTCGGCGATGCGGCCCGCCGTGGCCGCGCCGATCGCACAGCCGATCAGCGCGATGGCGATGACCTCGGCGAGCGTTGCCGAGCCGATGTCGTACCGGCTGCGGATCGCCTCGACGGCGCCGTTGATGACGGAGCTGTCGTAGCCGAACAGGAAGCCGCCCATCGCCGCGGCAGCCGTGATGAAGATGACATGACCCAGGTGGTCCGGGTGGGCCCCTCGGGATCCGGACGCCGGTCCCTGCGCTGTGCTGGTCACTTGAACTCCTGATGCCTGGCCGCGTCGTCAGGTGTGGGGGCGAGCTCTTGTGGGGGAGCGAGCTCTTCCAAGTGGCGCATAACTTCTCAACTGTCACCACATGAACGTAAAGACGACTGTGCAGAGAATATGCGTTCAAGTTTCGAAGTCAAGAAGGCGTATTTAGCACAACTCTACTCAAAGCTCCCAAAAAGGGCATAGAAGTGTTGAAGATTAAGTCAAGGGATCAGCGCAGCCGCTGGCTGATGACCTTGGAAACGCCGTCGCCCTGCATCGAGACGCCGTACAGCGCGTCCGCGACCTCCATCGTCCGCTTCTGATGCGTGATCACGATCAGCTGAGAGCTCTCCTGGAGCTCCTCCATGATCCGGATCAGCCGCTGCAGATTGGTGTCGTCGAGCGCCGCCTCGACCTCGTCCATCACGTAGAACGGGCTGGGCCTGGCCTTGAAGATCGAGACCAGCAACGCCACCGCCGTGAGTGAGCGTTCCCCGCCGGACAGCAGCGAGAGTCGCTTGACCTTCTTGCCCGGCGGCCGGGCCTCGACGTCCACACCGGTCGCGAGCATATTGTCCGGGTCGGTCAGGACGAGCCGCCCCTCGCCGCCCGGGAAGAGCCGCGAGAAGACGCCCTCGAACTCACGCGCCGTGTCCCGGTACGCCTCGGTGAACACCTGCTCGACCCGCTCGTCGACCTCCTTGATGACCTGTATCAGGTCGGCCCGGGTCTTCTTCAGGTCTTCGAGCTGCTCGGAGAGGAACTTGTGCCGCTCCTCCAGCGCCGAGAACTCCTCCAGGGCGAGCGGATTCACCTTTCCGAGTTGCTGATACGCCCGTTCGGCCGACTTCAGCCGCTTCTCCTGTTGGGACCGGATGAACGGCTTCGGCTGGTTGCGCGGGTGCTCGGGGTCCTCCGGCAGCTCCTCGCCCTCGGCAGGCGGTGACGGCGGTACGAGCTGGTCGGGGCCGTACTCGGCGGCCAGCCCGGCCGGCTCGACGCCCAGCTCCTCCAGCGCCTTCGTCTCCAGCTGTTCTATCCGCAGCCGCTTCTCGGCACCGAGCACCTCGCCGCGGTGGACGGAGTCGGTGAGCTTGTCCAGCTCGCTCTTGAGCTCGCGGCCCTGATTGCGCTCGGCCGCCAGCTCCCGTTCCCGCTCCGCCTTCGCCGCCTCGGCCGCGACCCGCTCCTGCCCGGCCCGCACGACGGACACCTCGACGTGGGCCAGCAGCTGACGGGCGCCGGACGCGACGGCCGAGGCCACCGCCGCCTCGTGCCGCAGCCGGGCGCGGCGCTGCTCGGCGCGGGCCCGGGCCTCGCGTTCGGCGCGGGCGCCCCGGTCGAGGGCGTCCGCGCGGCCCGCGAGTCCCTTGACCCGCTCCTCGTGGGTACGGACCTGGAGGCGGGCCTCCATCTCGGTCTGGCGGGCGTTGGCACCGTCGGCGGCGAGACGGTCGCGTACGGAGGTGTCCGGCTCCTCCTCGACCGGCATCTCCTCCGCGACGAGCAGCCGCTCGGCCAGTTCCTCGGCCTCCTCCGTCGCACGTTCGAGGGCCTCCTGGGCACGGGCGGCGGACGCGGTCGTCCGTTCGGCCTCGCCCGCGGCTCCGCGGGCCTGACCGGCGAGCCGGCCGAGCTGCTGGGCCACCCCGGACTTCTCCCGCTCGGCTGCCCGGCGCCGCTCCCCCAGCTCCTCGACGAGTCCGGCACACGCGCCGTGCCGCTCCCCGGCTAGCCGCTGCGCCTCGGTCAACTCCGCGCACCGCACGGCCAGTTCCTCCAGCTGGGCGGCGGCCTCGTCGACCGACGCCTGTACTTCGAGGAGGCTCGGCGCTCCGGCGGAACCGCCGTGCGCGAAGTGCGCCGAGAGGATGTCCCCCTCGGCGGTGACGGCCGTCAGCTCCGGGCGTGCGGCTACGAGGTCCTCGGCGTCCTCCAGGGTGCCGACGACCACCATGTCCCGCACCAGCCTCCGTACGGCGCCCACCAGTTCAGCCGGCCCACCGACGAGGCCGGCGACGGCGGGCGGACCTCCGGCGAAAACTGCGGTCACATTGTCCCCACCAGCGCCAGAGGCAACACTCGCACCAGAGCCACCAGAGACACCAGAGACACCAGAGCCATCGCCGGCCACACCGGGAACAGACACCCCGCCGAGCAACAGCGCCGCCCGCCCCGCGTCCTGCTTGCGCAGCAGCCGGATCGCGTCCGCCGCCGTGGCCGGGTCCGTCACCGCAACCGCGTCCGCCGCCGTGCCCAGGGCCGCCGCCACCGCCACCTCGTACCCCGGCTCCACCGTCAGGAGTTCCGCGGCCGGTCCGAGCAGGCCGGACAGACGGTCCCCCGCGCCGAGCAGGGCACCGGTGCCGTCCTTGCGGCGCAGGCCGAGGGCCAGCGCCTCATGGCGGGCCGCGACCGCCGCCCGCTTCCGTTCGGCGGCAGTGGCCGCCTCCCGGGCCGCGGCGAGCGCCGCCTCCGCCTCGGCGAGTTCCCGCTTGGCGGCGTCGTGCCGCGCGCCCAGCTCCGCATCGCCCGCGTCCAGGCCCTCGACCTCGGCCTTGAGCTGCTCGTACTCCTCCTGGGCAGCCACCGCCCGCTCCCGCGCCTCGTCGCGGGAGGCGGCCAGCCGGTCGATCTCGGCCTGCGCCGAACCGGCCCGGCTGCGGGCCGCGTTGACCTGCCCGTTCAGCCGGGCGAGTCCTTCACGGCGGTCCGCGATGGCCCGCGCGGCATCCTTGAGCCTGCGCTCCTCGGCCGCCAACTCCCGTTCCAGATCGGCGCGATGGGCGGCGGTGTCCTCCAACGCACGTTCCGCCGCCTCCAGCGCGGCCGCCAGCTCCGCCTCCTGCTCACGGATGCGGGCGGCCTCCCGCTCCATGCTTTCAGGGTCCCTGAATCCCGTGCCGCGCCGCTCCTCCTCGGGGGCGGCGGAGGCGCTCTTCACCCGGGCGTCGGCCAGCGAGATCGTGCCGCGCACCCGCTCGGCCAGCTGCGACAGCTCGTACCAGGTCTGCTGAGCCCGCTGGAGCCGCGGGGCCAGCCGTCGTACCTCGTCCTCCAGCTCCGCCTCGCGCGCCAGCGCCGCCTTGAGCTCCGCCTCCGCGGCCTCCCGACGCTGCTTGAGCGCCGCTTCGTCGGCGATCTCGCTGCGCAGCGCGGTATGCAGCCGCACCAGGTCGTCGGCGAGCAGCCGCAGCCTGGCGTCGCGCAGATCGGCCTGGATGACGGCGGCCCGGCGCGCCACGGCCGCCTGTCGACCCAGCGGTTTCAGCTGCCGTCGCAGCTCGTCGGTCAGGTCCTGGACGCGGGCCAGATTGGCTCCCATCGCGTCCAGTTTCCGCAGCGCCTTCTCTTTCCGCTTACGGTGCTTGAGCACGCCCGCGGCTTCCTCGATGAATGCGCGCCGCCCCATCGGATCGGCGTGGAGGACGGAGTCCAGCTGGCCCTGACCGACGATGACGTGCATCTCCCGGCCGATACCGGAGTCCGAGAGGAGTTCCTGGATGTCCAGGAGCCGGCAGGTGTCGCCATTGAGCTGGTATTCGCTGCCGCCGTTGCGGAACATGATCCGAGTGATCGTCACTTCGGCGTACTCGATGGGCAGCGCACCATCGGAATTGTCGATGGTCAGCGATACTTCCGCCCGGCCGAGCGGCGGCCGCCCGGTGGTGCCGGCGAAGATCACGTCCTCCATCTTGCCGCCGCGCAGGGATTTGGCTCCCTGCTCCCCCATGACCCAGGAGAGCGCGTCCACCACATTGGACTTACCGGACCCATTGGGGCCGACGACACACGTGATACCGGGTTCGAACCGCAGCGTCGTGGCGGAGGCGAACGATTTGAAACCACGCAGGGTCAGGGCCTTGAGGTGCACGCCGCCGGACTCTACCTTTCGCTCTCGGTTTCGCTGATGAAGGTGCAGGGCACATCAGACGGTAAGGGAAGGGGTGTACGTCCGGGGCGGGTACGCACAGCTCCGAGCAGAGATGTCCGAGCACAAAAGAAAGAAGGGACGCCGAAGCGCCCCTTGTAAATCTTGTGCGGTGTTGCGTGCGGTATTACTCATGCAGCGGCATTGACGGATCAAGGATGTGTCACGAAGGTGACAGATCAAGAGCAGTGATCTTCAATGATCCGGCGACGATCCAGGTGATGATCTCTGACGGCTGACGCGTACAGCCCGACCGGCCCCGAAGGCGATCGGTCAGGTCAGCGCCGGCTCCGCCTGAGGTACGTCGATGTCGATGCTGTCGAGCAGCGACTCTTGGTGCTGGGCGGCGGCATTGAGCGCGTCGTTCTCACCCTGAATCCGTACGAGCTCGGATTCGAGGTCCTGGACGCGTTGCTGGAGCCGTCGCATCTCGGCGAGGAGTCGCGGGTCGGAACCGCCGACGTAACCGAGAAGCGCCTTTGCCATGATGGATGGTCCTCCACACTGAGTGACCGACCGATGCGGTGTGGGTCGTGAGGGAATCGCACCCGCGGTGCTCGGCAGTGCTCTGTATTCACTGCTGTTCTGCTGCCAAACAGCTCTGCCGAACAGCTGCGGTGCGCGGGGATTTCAGCGTCTCACCAAAAAGTTTGACGGTCAACACGATCACGCCCTGTAGAGGCGGGCTGCCCTGGGGCGCGCGGCTTGACGATCATGCGGCGCGACTCTCCTGCGGGGCCCTCGGGGGCGTGGAGATCATCCTTACTGCCGCAGCCTGGCACGCCAACCGAATCTTGGCAACCACCGGGTCATTCCGCAGGTCATTTCATGTGTACGCAGATGAGCGCCCCGCCGCGTCACCGCACGCCACCCTTCGAACACGGTCCGAACGCAGCCCCCGATCCGGAGCCGGACGGGCCCGGATCAGCGGATCGCGAAGCCGTCGTAACCGCCGCGCGGGGTGTCCCATATCTCAGTGACTCCGTCAACGCGCCCGGGTGTGTCGTCCGAGCGCAGCCAGTCCAGCAGGCGGTGGCAATTCTCACGTCGCCCCTCGGCGACGACCTGCACCCTGCCGTCGTCGAGATTGACGGCGAAGCCGGTGAGACCGCCGATCTCCAGAGCATTTGCCCTGGTGAACCAGCGGAACCCTACTTGCTGTACTCGGCCGCGTACCCACGCGGTGAGCCGTACGTCTTCGTTCATGCCTGAACGCTAACCGGCGAATTGCTCGCGGAGCACTTTCTGCCGAGAGGCCATGGCGTACAGTCCCGTCGCAATAACCTCACCCCAATGGGTGAGGCGTGTTGACGCCGAGACCGGCGTCCAGACCGTCAGAAGGGCTCAGCAGATGGGACGCCATCGACGCTCCGCCGCGGCTCCTGCCGTTCAGGACCGCGCGGCGGTGGACCCGGGGCGCCACCGCGGTGCGCGCCACGGGAAGCGGACCGGGACACCTGTTCGTACCTCACTGATCGGCGTCTCCGCCGCCCTCGCCGTGGGGGCCGTCGCGGTCGCCTCCGGTCTGCTGCCGGGCGGCGACGCCTACACGGCCGGCGGTGGCGCGGCCGCGGACCAGGTGCGTACCGAAGGGGTCCCGGACCCGCTGGGCCGGGGCGGCTCGACCACTGCGCCTGACGACCGCGCCAGTGCGTCCGCCCAGGCCAGCCGCGGTGTCGGGCGGGCAGACGGCCCGACGAAGGCGAAGTCCCCCGCCGGATCCCCGTCGTCCGCCACGCCGTCGAGGACGTCCGAGCCGACCGGGCGGACGAAGCCGTCCCCGTCGACCACCGCACCGACGTCGTCGAAGGCCGCCGAGCCGGAAGCCTCGAAGAGCACCGCGCCGGCGACGGTCGAGAAGTCGTCCGCCGCGCCGGATGCCCCCGCCTCCTCCGCTCCGGACGCCCGCCGGTCCGCGGCGCCGGCCGCCGCCACCTCTGCCCGGGCCGCCGTGCTCGCCCTGGTCAATCAGGAGCGCTCGAAGGTCGGCTGCAGCCCGGTGGCTGCCAGCGCCTCACTGGCCTCGCTCGCGCAGAATTTCAGCGACGACATGGCTGCCCGAGGCTTCTTCGACCACACCGACCCCGATGGCCGGACCCCCTGGGACCGCGCCTCCAAGGCCGGAGTGCAGGGGCTCGGCGGCGAGAACATCGCCCGCGGCCAGGCCGACGCCCAGGCCGTGATGGACACCTGGATGAACAGCGCCGGCCACCGGGCAAACATTCTCAACTGCGACTACAAGACACTCGGTGTCGGCGTGCACTTCGGTGCGGGCGGCCCCTGGTGGACCCAGGACTTCGGCTTTTGAACTGCCGCTCACCGGGAGAAAGCGCACCCGGGCAGTGAGCGCTGCGCGGGCGTAGGCTGTCGGAATGGACGAGAAGACCCGTCTGGACGCCCTCGCCTTCGACGTGTTCTCCAGGCAGTGCCCTTCACGCGGCACCTTGGAGCATGTCACCGGGCGCTGGGGCAGTCTGACGCTGGGAGCCCTGTTCGACGGCAGTTTCCGCTTCAACGAGCTCCGTCGCCGGGTCGACGGGGTGAGCGAGAAGATGCTCTCGCAGACGCTCCACGCCCTGGAGCGGGACGGTCTGGTCCGCCGCGAGGCCCAGCCGACCAATCCGCCGCGCGTCGACTACGAGCTGACGCCGCTGGGCCGGCAGGTCGCCGAACGGCTGCTCGCGCTGATCGAGCTCGTCGAGGGCCGGATGCCCGAGGTACTCCGGGCCCGTGACCGGTACGACGAGACCCACCAGCGCCCGGAGGTCCCGGCCTAGCTAACTAGGTGTACTTGGTCATGACGTTGGTGACAGTCGGCTGATCGGGGGCTGGCCGCCGAGCGCGGTGTGTCGGCGTCCAGTGTTGTAGAAGGTCAGCCACGGCGCCAGTGCGCGGGAGCGTGCGGTGTTGCTGGTGAACACCTGGTGGTAGGCCCATTCGGTTTGCAGGGTGCGGTTGAAGCGCTCGACCTTGCCGTTCGTCCAGGGGCAGTGGGGGCGGATGAACCGCTGCTGGGCGCCGAGGTCGGCCACGGCCTGCCGGAAGGCGGTGCTCTTGCGGTAGGCCCAGGCGTTGTCGGTGATGACCCGTTCGATGCGGTCGATGCCATGGGCTGCGAAGAAGGCCGCGGCGCGGGTGAGGAAGCCGGCGCAGGTCTCTGCCTTTTCGTCGGTGTGGATCTCGGCGTAGGCCATGCGGGAGTGGTCGTCGACGGCGGCGTGGACGTAGTCGTAGCCGATCCGGGCCTGCTTTTGCGCGTACGTCTTCCCGGCTTCACGGCCGTGGGCCCGCCATCCCCCGCCGTCCGGGATCCGTCCGATCTTCTTGACGTCGAGGTGGATCAGTTCCCCGGGCCGGTCACGTTCGTAGCGGGCGTGAGCGCGGCGTTCGGCGCGGATCGGCTGTCCGGTCAGCGGGTCGCACGAGGCCAGGCGGGGCATGCCTGGCGGTGCAGGATGCGCGTCACCGTCCGCGCGGGAACGCCGGTTTCCGCAGCGAGGAAGTCCGGACCGCGCCGGTGAGAACGCCGTGCGTCGAGCACCACGGCCTCGACATGCTCGGGAGTACGTCTCGGGCAAGTGCGGGGCCGGCTGGAGCGGTCATGCAGACCGTCCCACCCCTCGGCCCGGAAGCGGGCCACCCACCGGTGCGCGCACTGCCGTGAGACTCCCAGCTCCTTGGCCACATGCGCGACAGGACGCAGGTCCTGCACGACACGGCGTACCAGAACGCATCTGCCGTGAAAGGTCAGCCGGGCATTAGCGTGGGCCATCAAGACCTCCGGTTGTGGTGAAGACAGGCATCTCCACTACGCCCGGAGGTCTCTTCTTGATCAACTACCGACGCGCGTAACCAACCTCATGGCCGAGTACACCTAGAAGACTCATGAAGATCTTGGTGAGGGGCTGTCCGGCCGTAGGCCGGGCAGCCCCTTTTCGCTATGCGGTGGCCGGGGTGAGGTGCCAGCTGCCGTTGGTGCGGGTGAGTCCGAGGTTGATCAGTCGGCGGAGGTTGAGGGCGGCGGCGCGGTGGTGGAGCCAGAGGTTGTTGGCGATGACGCCGCGGTAGGGGACCCGGCGGTTTCCCTTGGCGACCAGCCAGGCGATGGCGCGTTCGACCGGGGGCCGCCATCTGCGGTATTCGTCCTGCCAGACGGGGTCGGTGGCAGCTTGGTGGCGGGCTGCGGTGAGCAGTTCGTGCTGGGGGTGGACGTTGAGGGTGCGCCCGGTCTTGGAGGTGGTGCAGCGTCCGCGCAGGGGACAGTCGGTGCACGCGCGCTTGAACTGGGCGGTGCGAGTGCCGTCCGCTTTGACCTGTCCGAGGTTGGCGGTGTGTCCGGCCGGGCAGGTCGCGGTGCCGGCCGCCGCGTCGACGTGGAAGTCGTCGATGGTGAAGCCGCCGGGGATGGCCTGCCGCAGCGGTGGCGGCTTGATCACCAGGGTGTGGCCGTCGGCCTGCAGGTGTGCGCGCAGGTCGCCGGTGCCGTATGCGGAATCACCGAGCACGGTTAACTCCTGGCCCTCGTCCTCGTCGGCCAGCAGAT
>NZ_JBVKBV010000020.1:0-130878 GCF_055635345.1 Streptomyces sp. NPDC111516
TTTCGTGTCCGATTCCCGGTCGAAGCGGGGTCGCTTTCCAGTTCTTCGCTTTCGCGTTTCCCTTTCCGGCGGTTCCAACCTTACCAGACTCTTTTTCGTTCCGTTTCCGGTTCGAATTGAATTCTGATGACCTTTGGAATGGCCTCGCCTTTCGGCTGACTCGACTTTATCAGAATCACTCAGCCGAACCGATCGGCTACATGACCCGGAATAAGAGAATCAATGGCTCCGCGGAGATTCCATCTCCGTTGAGAGCGAGGAAGACGTTAGCTGCTGGGATCGAACCTGTCCAGTCCGACTCAACCGTTTGAATCTACCTCCCCAGGTCGACCGTGTCAACGGTCTCCGAGGCGAAGAGAAGACTAGCAGGTCAGAGCGGGTGTACGCACATCAAGCCGCGGTGGGGAGTTCGGCGCTGCGTTCCGTGGGGTCGATGTCGCCCCGGTCGCCTGCGCGGGCTGCGCGGCCGCCCAGGACGTAGACGTACGCGAGGAAGGCCAGCTCGGCCGTGATGCCGATGGTGATGCGCCCCCAGGTCGGGAGACCGGAAGGGGTGACGAAGCCTTCGATGACGCCCGAGACGAACAGGACCAGAGCGAGGCCGATGGCCATGCCGATCGCGGCTCGGCCCTGCTGCGCGAGGGCCGAGCGGCGGGTCTGCGGGCCCGGGTCGATGACCGTCCAGCCGAGGCGCAGGCCCGTACCCGCTGCGACAAAGACGGCGGTGAGTTCCAACAGACCGTGCGGGAGGACGAGTCCCAGAAAGGTGTCGAGACGGCCGGCTGAGGACATCAGGCCGATGCCGACCCCGAGGTTGAGCACGTTGACGAAGAGGATCCAGATCACCGGTATGCCCAGGAACGCTCCCAGGACCAGGCACATGGCTGCGGCCTGGGCGTTGTTCGTCCATACCTGTGCGGCAAATGACGCGGCCGGGTGGCTGGAGTAGTAGGTCTCGTACTCCCCGCCCGGGCTGGTCAGTCGGCGGAGGTCGTCCGGGGCTGCGATGGCCGACTGGACCTCCGGATGTGTACCTATCCACCAGCCGATGACTGCGGCCAGCAGAGTGGAGAGGACCGCCGTGGGTATCCACCAGTGCCTGGATCGGTAGACCGCGGCGGGGAAGCCGGTGGTCAGGAAGCGCGTGGCGTCGCGCCAGGAGGCTCGGCGGGTGCCTGTCACCGTGGCCCGGGCGCGGGCGACGAGCTGGGTGAGGCGCGCGGTGAGTATCGGGTCCGGGGAGCTGGACTGGAGAAGCGAGAGATGGGTGGCCGTGCGCTGGTAGAGCTCGACGAGCTCGTCGGCTTCCTCGCCGGTGAGACGGCGCCCGCGGTGCAGGAGCTGGTCCAGGCGATCCCACTCGGTGCGGTGGGTGGTCACGAAAACGTCGAGGTCCATGGTCGGCTGCTGCTCCAGGCATGGGTGCGTACGGGTTCGTACTACGGCGGCGCGTTGCGGGTCAGCTTGGCAGACTGAGGTCTCGAGGGGCAGGGAAGACCGGCGAAGGATGGGGCGGCGATGAATGAGCTCGTGACCGGGGACGCGGTCGTGCTGGGGCTGCGGCCTGCGAAGTTGCCGAGCCGGGCGCTGGCGCTGGCTATCGACCTTGCCGTGGTGGGGGCGGCGTTCGTCCTGGTGTCGATCGGCTTGACCATGGCGACGGCGACGCTGGACGAAGCGGCACTCGCGGCGGTGTCCGTGGCGGCCTTTCTGCTGGTGCTCGTGGGCGGGCCGATCGCGGTGGAGACCCTCAGCCATGGGCGTTCGCTGGGGAAGCTGGCGTGCGGGCTGCGCGTGGTGCGGGACGACGGGGGGCCGATCCGTTTCCGGCATGCGCTGGTGCGTGGGGCCATGGGGGTCGTCGAGGTCCTGATGACGCTCGGGGTTGTCGCCTGTATCGCTTCACTGGTGTCGGCGCGGGGCCGGCGGCTCGGGGACGTGTTCGCGGGAACGCTCGTCGTACGGGAGCGGGTGCCTGCTGGGCGGGCGGCTGCTGTGCCGCCTCCGCCGCCGTGGTTGGTCGGGCGGTTCGCGGGTCTGGATCTGTCGGCGGTGCCGGACGGTCTGTGGCTGGCGATACGGCAGTACCTGACGCGGATGTATCAGCTCGACGCGCAGGTGGGCCGGTCGATGGCGGAGCAACTGGCCGCGGAGCTGGCGACGCGAACAGGGGTTCCGGTGCCCGAGGGGGTACCGGCCGGGGCGTATCTGGCGGCGGTGGTGAACGAGCGGCAGGCGCGGGATGCGCGGCGGGTGTTCGTCGCCGCTCGGGAGGGTGATCCGCAGTTCGGTGCCGCCCAGGTGGGAAGCGGGGGGCCGGAGTGTCGGGCTGTCGTGTCCTCGCCGGTGGGGTCCGTGCCGTCTGCGGGAGGTACGGGGACGGGTGCTCCCGGCGTCCCGGCGGCGGAGGAGGGCGGGGCGGCGGCGTCTGCTGCGACGGGGTTCGCGCCGCCTGCCTAGCGCGGTGAGGGTGGGGTTTCCAGGTCTTCGAGCTCGATCCCGGGTGCCGAGAGGACCACGTCGCCGGCGATGTGGACAGTGTGCTGTTCCCCGGTGTCCAGGGCGCTGACCTGGTATTCGTCCACAGTCAGAGGGCCGTTGTCAGTGGCGTGCGCTTCACTGTTCACCAGGGCCCAGGACTGGTCGACGGTGCGGGGGGCGAGGACCGGGTCCGTGAATGCGACCAGGCGGACGCGGGTCGCGGGGGAATCGGGGGTGAGGCGCAGAAGTCGTGAGGTCGCGATGAGGAATGCGGGGGAAGTGCCGGTGAAGGCGTGGGCGCGCACATTGCCTTCGGTGGCATGAATGCCGGTCGGGTCGGTACGGACCCAGGTGACGCCTTCGAGGGCGGCACCGCGGACCTGCCAGCTCGCGGCGTGGAGTTCGAGGCGGATGGGCCGGCCCAGTTCGTCGAGGGTCAGGTCGACGGAACCGAGGTGGTCGCCGGAAGGGGCGGTGATCTGGGAGACGTAGCGCCAGCCGGAGGGGCCGGGGGCGCACTGGAAGTGTTCTTCGCCGAGGAGGGTGTGATCGTGAAGATCGTGGAGCGAATATCGACCGCGGGGCATGGGGTCCTTCGAGGTTCCTCGGGCTGAGCGGGTGCGGTACGAGCGCAGGCCCCCGACACGGGGGTGCGGGGGCCTGCGCTCGTAGCTGCTGCTGAGGTTGTTCCGTCTGTCAGCGACCGGTGGTCACTGACCACAGTCATCACTGGCCGGTGGTCCGGTGGTGACGCGTGCGGTCGCTGACGGGCGGATCAGGAGCGGATCAGTAGCGGTAGTGGTCGGGCTTGTACGGGCCTTCGACCTCGACGCCGATGTAGGCGGC
This sequence comes from Streptomyces sp. NPDC111516, assembly GCF_055635345.1. Classification (NCBI taxonomy): domain Bacteria; kingdom Bacillati; phylum Actinomycetota; class Actinomycetes; order Kitasatosporales; family Streptomycetaceae; genus Streptomyces; species Streptomyces sp. NPDC111516. The sequence goes on from NZ_JBVKBV010000020.1 coordinate 3,328, forward strand.
CTGCTCGGGGCGGAGCGTCGTGAGCTTCACGCCGAGCGCGTCGAGGTGGAGACGGGCGACCTTCTCGTCCAGGTGCTTGGGCAGCACGTAGACGTCGGTCGGGTACTCCTCGGGCTTGGTGTACAGCTCGATCTGGGCCAGGGTCTGGTCCGCGAACGAGTTGGACATCACGAACGACGGGTGGCCGGTCGCGTTGCCCAGGTTCAGCAGGCGGCCCTCGGACAGCAGGATGAGGACCTTGCCGTCGGGGAACGTCCAGGTGTGGACCTGCGGCTTGACCTCGTCCTTGACGATGCCGTCGATCTTCGCCAGGCCGGCCATGTCGATCTCGTTGTCGAAGTGGCCGATGTTCCCGACGATGGCCTGGTGCTTCATCTTGGCCATGTCGGCGGCCATGATGATGTCCTTGTTGCCCGTCGTGGTGACGAAGATGTCGGCCTTGTCGACGACCTCGTCGAGGGTGGTCACCTGGTAGCCGTCCATCGCCGCCTGCAGCGCGCAGATCGGGTCGATCTCGGTGATGATCACGCGGGCGCCCTGGCCGCGCAGCGACTCCGCGCAGCCCTTGCCGACGTCGCCGTAGCCGCAGACGACCGCGGTCTTGCCGCCGATGAGCGTGTCGGTGGCGCGGTTGATGCCGTCGATCAAGGAGTGGCGGCAGCCGTACTTGTTGTCGAACTTGGACTTGGTGACAGCGTCGTTGACGTTGATCGCCGGGAAGAGGAGGGTGCCGTCGCGGTGCATCTCGTACAGGCGGTGGACACCGGTGGTGGTCTCCTCGGTCACGCCGCGGATCTCGGAGGCGAGCTGGGTCCACTTCTGCGGGCTCTCACCGAGGGTGCGGTTGAGGAGGGTGAGGATGTGGGCGTACTCCTCGCTGTCCGCCGTCGACGGGTCCGGGGCCGCGCCGGCCTTCTCGAACTCGACACCCTTGTGGACGAGCAGGGTGGCGTCACCGCCGTCGTCGAGGATCATGTTCGGACCGCCGGTGGGGGTGTCCGGCCAGGTCAGGGCCTGCTCGGTGCACCACCAGTACTCTTCGAGCGTCTCGCCCTTCCAGGCGAAGACGGGGACGCCGGCGGGGGCGTCCGGAGTGCCGTTCGGGCCCACGGCGATGGCCGCGGCGGCGTGGTCCTGGGTGGAGAAGATGTTGCAGGAGGCCCAGCGGACCTCGGCGCCGAGGGCGACCAGGGTCTCGATCAGCACGGCGGTCTGCACGGTCATGTGCAGCGAACCGGTGATGCGGGCACCGGCCAGCGGCTGCGCGGCTGCGTACTCCTTGCGGATCGCCATCAGGCCGGGCATCTCGTGCTCGGCGAGGGTGATCTCCTTGCGGCCGAAGGCCGCGAGGGAGAGGTCGGCGACCTTGAAGTCTTGTCGATTGGCGACCGTTGTCATAACGGGCTGCTCCTCGTGATGGGTGTCGAGGTGGGCACGGCTGGCTCTGCGGCGGCGGACACACCAATGCCCGGACGCTCGCAGCGCAGTCCGTCGGAGGCCCTCTCTCCCTCGGCCGGTCCGCGCATACGGACCGATCGACCGCCATCAGCAGCGACGTCTGACACTGCCGTCGAATCTACACCGACCGGCCCGACCGCTCCCAGCCCGCCCGGGAAGGAAGGTGGCCGGGAGGGCGTACCGGGGGCGGGCGGGAGGGCTTGCCGGAGGGGACACAGACGGAAGGCGGTTGGGACGGGAGAAGTGCTTGGGGCCGTAGGGGTACGTGGGTGGGTCAGTGGTCGGAGGACGTCGGGGAGTTCGGCGCTCCGCCCGGGGTCTTGCCGGGGTTGGTGCCGGCTGCGGCGGCCGCCTCGCTGTAGATGTCCGGTTCCAGATAGATGACCCGGGCGATCGGGACGGCTGCGCGGATTCGGGTCTCGGCGGCGTTGATGGCGTTGGCCACTTCGGTGGCCGTGTCGTCGTGCTGTACGGCGATCTTGGCGGCGACCAGCAGTTCTTCCGGGCCGAGGTGGAGCGTGCGCATGTGGATGACGCCGGTGACCGTGTCGCCGTCGACGAGCGCGGACTTGATCTTCTCGACCTGGTCGGCACCTGCGGCTTCGCCGAGCAGGAGGGACTTCGTCTCGGCTGCGAGGACGATCGCGATGATGATCAGCAGGATACCGATACAGAGCGTGCCGATGCCGTCCCAGACGCCGTTGCCGGTCGCCAGGGCCAGACCGACGCCGGCGAGGGCGAGCACAAGCCCGATCAGCGCGCCGAAGTCCTCCAGGAGGACGACGGGGAGTTCGGGGGCCTTGGCACGGCGGATGAACTCCCTCCAGGAGAGCGATCCGCGGGTCTCGTTGGACTCCTTGATGGCCGTACGGAAGGAGAAGCCCTCCGCGATGATCGCGAAGACGAGCACGCCGACCGGCCAGTACCAGGACTCGATCTCGTGCGGGTGTTTGATCTTCTCGTAGCCCTCGTACACCGCGAACATGCCACCGACCGAGAACAGCACGATGGAGACGAGGAAGGCGTAGATGTAGCGCTCGCGGCCGTAGCCGAAGGGGTGCTGTGGGGTGGCTTCGCGCTGGGCCTTCTTGCCGCCGAGCAGCAGCAGGCCCTGGTTGCCCGAGTCGGCGACCGAGTGGACGCTCTCCGCGAGCATCGACGACGAGCCACTGAACAGGAACGCCACGAATTTGGCCACTGCGATCGCGAGGTTGGCGCTGAGTGCCGCCACGATCGCCTTGGTTCCGCCTGACGCACTCATGGGTGCCTGGTGTCCCTTCTTCGGTGCTGCGGCCCTGGCGCCGCGGTACGGCCGGACATTGTTGCAGCCGACTGCTACGGACGGTGCCTCAGGCCACGACTGTGGCGCGGAACAGGGTTCCCGTACCGGACACTTCGACCCTCTCGCCGGAGGGTACGAAGACCGAGGCGCCGGGTGTGAGGCCGAGCGTGCCGGCCTTCGGGGCGCCCGCGGTGCAGAGCAGGATCTGTGGGGTGTCCCTGGTCAGGTCGACGGGGTCGGCGCCGGGCGACAGGTCGAAGCGCGAGAGCCGGAATTCGTCCACGGGCGTCTCGTACAGTTCCTCGCCGGACGGGGACGCCTCGGGGCGCAGGACGCCGGGGTCGCTCGCCTCGAAGCGGACGATGCGCAGGAGTGCGGGCACGTCGATGTGTTTGGGCGTGAGTCCGCAGCGCAGCACGTTGTCGGAGTTGGCCATGATCTCGACGCCGAGGCCGTCGAGGTAGGCGTGCGGGACGCCGGCGCCGAGGAAGAGGGCTTCGCCGGGCTGGAGTTCTACGTAGTTCAGCAACATGGCCGCGAGGACACCGGGGTCGCCGGGGAAGTGGTGGGCGATGCGGGCGTACGGGGTGTGGGCGCCACCGAGGCGTTCGGCGGCCGCGGCCACCTGGTTCACCGTTTCGGCCATCTCCGTCGGGTCGGCGCCGAGGATCGCGGTGAGGACCTCGCGCAGGGCCGCCTCTTCGGGATGGGCGCCGAGGAGGTCGACGTACGGCTCGAGGGAATCGACGCCGAGCGCCGCCATCGCCTCGGCCGCCTCGGTGGGCCTGCGGAAGCCGCACAGGCCGGCGAAGGGGGTGAGCGCGCAGATCAGCTCGGGCTTGTGGTTGGCGTCCTTGTACGTGCGGTGGGGAGCGTCGATCGGAACGGACCGGCGCTCCTCGTCCTCGTACCCCTGCTTCGCCTGTGCGAGGTCGGGGTGGACCTGGAGGGAGAGCGGGGCGCCGGCGGCGAGCAGTTTGAGGAGGAAGGGCAGGCGGGGGCCGAACTTGTCGACCGTGGCCCGGCCCAGTTCGCGCTCGGGGTCGGCGGCGATGACCTCGGTGAGGGGCTGCTCGGGGCCGGCCTCTCCGGCGCCGGTTGTACGGGTGAGGCGGGAGGGGGCTCCGGGGTGGGCGCCCATCCACATCTCTGCCTGGGGTTCGCCGGTGGGTGCGATGCCGAGCAGTTCGGGGATCGCGGTGGTGGAACCCCAGGCGTAAGGGCGCACGGTGTTGGAGAGCCGGTCCATGGGTTGTCCTTGTCAGGTGCGTGGATCGGGGTTGGGGTACCGGTTGGCGCTCACGTCAGGCGCGGGCTGCCGACGCCAGTGCCAGGTAGACGGCGGCGAAGTCGGTGACCGCGAGGAGTTCGGCGAGGGCTTCGAGTTCGGTGCCCTCCTCCGGTTCGAGTTCGCTGATCGCCGTGTCGTGGCCGAGGGCCAGTTCGCGGGCGGCGGGGCCGGCGCTCAGGCCGCCGGAGGGGCGGTCGCGGAGCAGTACGACGCGGGCGTGCAGGGGCTCCGCCTCGTCGACCCGGTCGCGGAAGAAGTCGTCGGGGTCGGCCCCGGCAGCGAATGTGCCCGCCAAAAGCGCGCCATGGGCGGGCAGCGCCTCGGGGAGTTCGGCGGCGAGGGCCGGGCGGCCGGACAGCTCGGCCAGGACCGCCGCGAATCTCCGGCCGACCGGGGCCGCCGCGTCGCCCTCCGTCCAGATGAGGGGCAGGCTGTCGGCGAGTTCGGCGGCCAGGGTCTTGGCAGGGTTGCTGTACGTGGCGATGGCCGGACCGCAGCGTTCGGCGGTGCGGTCCAGGCGGTCGGCGACGCCCTGCAGTGCCTCGGCGGGTGCGCTGACCAGGCCGACCCGATCGAGCAGTGCGAGCAGCGGGGTGAACAGGGCCCAGAGCGTGCCGGGGCCCGCCGCCGACGTCTCGGCGTCGTACTCCCCGTGCGGGGCGGTGGCCATCGGTACGACGAGTCCGCGTACCCCGTCGGTCGCCTCGCGCAGAGGTGACCGGTGGGGGGCGACGGCTACGACGCTGCAGCCGCGGCGGTATGCCTGTTCGGCGAGGAGCGAGAGGCCCGGCTCGGAACCGTCGGCGGTGACGATCAGCAGCAGGTCTACGGAGCCGGCCCAGCCGGGCAGCGTCCAGCGCATCGCGCCCGCGGCCGGGGCGACCCCGGTGGGACGGATGCGGGTGACGGGCGCGGAGGCTCCTGCCAGGGCGGTGATCAGGTCGGCGACGCCGGACGCGGCGGTGCCGGAACCCGCGACGAGTACGGCGCGGGGGCGGCCTTCCGGGTTCAGTGCGGCGATCCCGGCCTCCGCCGCGTGCCGGGCGGCGGTGCGGACCCGGGCCCCGGCCTCGGCGGCGCCGCGGAGCAGTCCGCGGCGGTCGGCTCGGGCCAGGGGTTCCGGGGCGTCGAGCAGCGACTCGTCGAGCATGGGGACGGTCCTCCGATCACGTGCTGATCAGCGTGCGGGATGCGGATGCCGTTACGCGGGGCGACGGGCCTCGTCGACGAGGAGGACGGGGATGCCGTCCCGTACCGGGTAGGCCAGTCCGCAGTCCTTGCCGGTGCAGACGAGTTCGGGGCTGTCGGCCGCCGACCGGTCGTCGAGCGGAGAGTGACAGGCCGGGCAGGCGAGGATCTCCAGAAGGCCGGCTTCGAGCGGCATGGGGTGAGTCCCTTCAAGCATTCGAACAAGCGGTTCGGGTTCACGCGGATCAGGCGACGTCAGCCTACCGCCGGGGTACGGGGGGCGCGGCCCGGGCCGGAATGGAGGTGCGGTGCGCTGGGCGTGGGGGCCGGGAGGCGCCGTGGGCGTGCGGGCCGGGAGGTGCCGTGGGCGTGGGGGGCAGCGTGGTCGTCGGTGGGGCGGGTGTGCGTCGACGGGTGCGGGGGCGCTTGGGGCGGGTCTGTTCCCCTGCTCCCCTTCTCGTAACCGCCGCCCCGCCCCACGCCGCTACGAAGTCGGGGCCTGGGACCGGATCAGGGTCAGTACCTCGTCCCGTACCGCCGCCATCGTCTGTTCGTCACGGGCCTCGACGTTCAAGCGGAGCAGGGGTTCCGTGTTGGAGGCTCGCAGGTTGAACCACCAGTCCGGGGCCGTGACCGTCAGGCCGTCGAGGTCGTCGGTCGTGACTCCGTCGCGGCTCGCGAAGGAACCACGTACCGCTGCCGTGCGGCCCGCCTGGTCGGTGACCGCGGAGTTGATCTCGCCGGATCCGCAGTAGCGGTCGTACTGCGCGACCAGTTCCGACAGCGTGCCCGCCTGGCCCCCCAGCGCGGCCAGGACGTGGAGCGCGGCGAGCATGCCCGTATCGGCGTTCCAGAAGTCGCGGAAGTAGTAGTGCGCGGAGTGTTCACCGCCGAAGATCGCGCCGTGCTCGGCCATCTCCGCCTTGATGAAGGAATGGCCCACGCGGGTACGGACCGGGGTGCCGCCGTTCTCGCGGACGACCTCGGGGACCGTGAGGGAGGTGATCAGGTTGTGGATGACAGTGCCCTTGCCACCGTTGCGGGCGAGTTCCCGGGCCGCGACCAGGGCGGTGATCGCCGACGGGGAGACGCCCGCGCCGCGTTCGTCCACGACGAAGCAGCGGTCGGCGTCCCCGTCGAAGGCGAGGCCCAGGTCGGCGCCCTCGGCCACGACGCGGGCCTGGAGATCGAGGAGGTTCTTCGGGTCGAGCGGGTTGGCCTCGTGGTTGGGGAACGTGCCGTCCAGCTCGAAGTACATCGGTACGAGGTCGACGGGAAGGTTCGCGAAGACGGTCGGGACGGTGTGGCCGCCCATGCCGTTGCCCGCGTCGACGACGACCTTCAGCGGGCGGATCGACGCGACGTCCACCAGCGACAACAGGTGCGCGGCGTAGTCGGTGAGCGTTTCGCGCCGGGTGATGGTGCCGGGGGCGCTCGCCGGTCGCGGCGCGCCGGTCTCGGACCACTTCTCGACCAGGGCGCGGATCTCCGAGAGACCGGTGTCCTGGCCCACGGGTGCGGCGCCTGCCCGGCAGAGCTTGATGCCGTTGTACTGCGCGGGGTTGTGCGAGGCGGTGAACATCGCGCCGGGGAGAGCGAGGCTGCCGGAGGCGAAGTACAGCTGGTCGGTCGAGCAGAGGCCAATCAGTGTGACGTCCGCGCCGTGCGCCGCCGCGCCGCGCGCGAAGGCTCCCGAGAGGCCGGGTGACGAGGGCCGCATGTCGTGGCCGATCACGATCGCGTCCGCGCCTGTGACCTCGACGAATGCCGCCCCGAACTGTTCGGCCAGCGATTCGTCCCACTGGTCGGGGACCACCCCGCGTACGTCGTACGCCTTGACGATCTGCGACAGATCAGCAGCCACGGGCCGGTCCTCCTGAGATTTCTGCGGACCGCCCAAACTACCCGGCGGCGGTTTAGGCGGACCGCGGGGTCTTGAGGTGGTGCGATACAGGGGTGAGGCGCGGTTGAGTGCCGTGCCCGCTCAGGGCAGCATCCAGGCCGGCACCGACTCAGGAGTCCGGTGAGCGCAGCACTCGCAGATGGCCGCGGCGCGCGACCTCCATCGGATCCGCGGTCTGCGGGCCACCACCGCTCCTGCCGTCGCCGCCGCGGTCGTGCGGCCGCGCCGCTTCCCGTACGGCATTGGCGAGCGCTTCGAGATCGTCGCCGCTGGGGCGGGTGGGGGCGGAGGGGTCGGAGAGCCTGACGACTTCCCAGCCACGTGGCGCGGTCAGCCGCTCACTGTGCTCGGCGCAGAGGTCGTAGCAGTGTGGCTCGGCGTAGGTGGCGAGCGGGCCGAGGACCGCAGTCGAGTCGGCATAGACGTACGTCAGTGTCGCGACGGCAGGGCGGCCGCACGCGGTGCGCGAACAGCGACGTACAGGGCTCACGATGTTGGACGGTACCGCACTCTTGAGCGGGCTGCGACGACTCTCCCTCAGGTCACCCCACCGTGTCGCTCTGTGGCCTCCGGCCCGACCGCCTTCCGGGCAGCCCTCCTGACCTGCGGAGGAAGCCAGACGCACAGGGCGTACCGGCAACGATTCCGGTCACGACTCGACACAAAAGCTGTCATTCACCAAGAGACCAACGGTCAGGAGCAGGACCTGAAACGGGCTCCGGCTTGGCCGGATTGTTCAGGATTGGACATGCCGACGCCCTGTCAGGGAGCGGCGATCCGCCTGCCCGGCGGAGAGTTACCCTGCGTCAGTGATGGACAGTCCCGTACCGCCCAGCCCGTCCGAGCCGCGCCCGCGCCGTCGTGACCGCCATGGCCGCGGCATGCGCGGGCCCGTCGCCCCGCCCCAGGTGCCGCTCTCGGCCAGCAGGGCGGAGAACTTCCGTGATCTCGTGCAGGACTCGGTGGAGCGGCTGGAGCGGCGCTGGCCGCAGCTGGCCGAGGTCGACTTCATGGTGCTCGATGTGCCGGGACCGCAGGAGGAGACCGTTCCGCTGGGGCGCGCGGTCTCCGCGAAGAAGGACCGGCCCGCGCAGATCGTCATCTACCGGCGGCCTGTCGAGATCCGTTCCAAGAACCGGGACGAGCGCGCCCTGCTGGTGCACGAGGTCGTGGTGGAGCAGGTCGCGGAGCTGCTCGGGCTGTCGCCGGAGTCGGTGGATCCGCGGTACGGGCAGGAGTAGGCCCGGCAGAGCGGCCGGCGCCCGCCCACCCGTACCGCCGGCTCAGAGCCTGTCGGGTGACCTCCGATCGGGGGTCGCCCGACAGTCTCTCAGTCGTCCAGGACCGACAGGTCCTGTTCGACCGCGGGCACCTCGACCGTTGCGCGGTCGTTGGGCAGGGTCTGCACGGTGAACATCTGGACGCCGTCCCGCGGGAGGCTGAGCGTGCGTGCGGCGTGGACCGGGCCGCCCGACTCCGTCCGTACCGTCAGCGCGTAGCCGCCCTTGAGCCCGGACGGTACGGGCGGGGTCACCGCGAGCGTCGTTCCGCCCTTGACCGTGTACGTCTTGACTGTCTGTTCGCCGCCCTCGCTGCCCGCGGAGGCGATGACCTTCACGGTGGCGGTGGCGCCCGGCGCGGTGAGCGAGAGGGTCGATCCCTTGGCCCGGTTGTCGGCCACGGTCGCCTGCGCGCCCACCGGGCCGGTGGCCGGGATGTAGCCGACCTCCTGCCCGTCGCCCTTGCCGCGGACCACGCGCAGCGCGGCCACCACCGGGGTCCCCTTTCCGCCCTCGGCCGGGGTCAGCAGCAGGGAGCCGGCTTCGCCCCTGGTGATGTCCTTCAGGTCGACGCCCGCGGTCATCCTCGACTTGACGTGGAGCTCGTCGTGCCCGACCGGGGAGATCGCGCCGTCCTTGCCGAGTAGTTTCACCTTCAGATCGGCGTCGCCGTCGCCGGGTGCGAAGGCCACCAGACGGACCGAGGTGGCGTCCGCCGGAATGCCGGGGAGCACCAGGGTGCCCGCCGGGTCGGCCGAGGCGGCCAGCCAGTCGCTGCCCGTCTCCTCGTCCGCGGTCCTGACGACCGCGCCGACGCGTCCGGTACGGGTGGTGACGTGGACGGTCACGTCCTCGGCCGCCTCGCTGGTCAGCGTGGAGATCAGGACCGGGACGCTGGACCGGGCGGGCACCGTGATGCCCTCGCCGACGTCGGACTTGAGGGTGCCGTCCGGGCCGTACAGCTCGATGTCGGCGACGGCCGCGGTGTCGTCCGGGTTGGTGAGGTGGACGTAGTCCTCGCGGGACTTCGCGGTGCTCGCGGCCGGGAACCAGAAGTCCGTGTCGGGTCCGGTGCAGCTGACACCGAGCAGGCCGCGGGCGCCGCCCGCCTCGACCACGGTGGTCTGCTGGGTGGTCCAGCCGGGGGCCAGACGTCCGGTGGCGGTGCCGACGAGCGCGGGGGCGTCGGCGCCGGACACGTCGGCGGTGGCCGGTTTGCCGGGCTCCTTGAGGGAGACGACGGGCTTTCCGGGATCCGTCTTCTTCTTGCCCTTCTCGTCCTTCTTCCCGCCCTCGGCGGTGGTGTCGTCGCCGGTGACGGACGTGGACTGCTTCAGTTCGGCGGCCCCGGCGTCGCCGCCGCTGCCGCCCGACGGGGTGATGGACGTGTACGTCGTCTCCGCGAGGTCCGAGAGACCGGGCGCCGGGCAGACCAGGCTGGACCGCTCCACCGGCAGCCGGGTGGCGGCCTTCGCCTCCGTCGTGCCCCCGTCGCCGGGCGCGGTGAGCGCGGCGAATCCGGTGACGGCGGCGAGGGCTGCGGCGCCCGCGATGAGGGACAGGCTGGTGGACTTCACTCGGACTCGCCTCGCGATGCGTTACCGGTCGGCCACGGGTGCTGGCCGGGGGCGGGGTTCTCGTCGGGGTTCTGCGGGTCGTACGGGCCCGGCACGCCGTAGCCGGCCTGGGGGTCGTAGGGGGCCTGCGGGTCGTACTGCGGAACCTGCTGGGCGTACTGCGTCTGTGAGTCGTACTGCTGTTGCTGGGCGTAGCCATACGGGTCGTAGGCGTTCTGCTGGTACGGGTCCGCGGCGGCCTGGTGCTCGTGGTGCGTGCCGTACTGGCCGTCCTGGTACTGCTGCTCGCCCTGGTACTGCTGGTAGTCGGCGCCCTGGTACTGCTGCGCGTCCCATTCGCCGTACTGCTGCTGCGGCACCGCCGCGTACTGACCGCTGTCGGTCTGCGGAGCGAAGACCTCCTGGTCGTCGCTCTGCTGCGGATCCGGCTGCGCCTGCTGAGGGGGCTGCGGCTCGGTGGTCTGCTGGGCGGGGATGTACTGGCCCGCCGCGTCCGGGGCCGCCTCGGCGCTCCCGCTCCCGGCCTGCTCCGACTCCGCTTCCGCCTGGGCGGCCGCGCGAAGCCTGCGTGCCCGGCGCCCCTCGCCCGCGATCGGCTCCGCGGGGACCGTCACGGCCTCCTCGGGCAGGTCGTCGTCGATCTCCCGGCGGCGGCCCGGCAGGGCGAGGACCAGCAGGACCACGGCAAGCGCGCTCTGGGCCCAGATCCAGGCGGTGTGGGTGAGCGCAGTGTCGTACGTGAGGTCCAGCGTGCCGCCCTCGGCGGGGAGCTCGAAGCCCTGGGCCCAGCCGTCGACCGTCTTACGGGTCAGCGTCCGGCCGTTCAGCGTGGCCTGCCAGCCGGGGTCGGCGGCATCCGCGATCCGCAGCACCCGGCCGGAACCGCCCGCCGGGATCTTGGTGTGCGCCTCGACGGGGAGGGCGCCCACGGGCAGCGGTTCGGCGTCGGCGCCGGACGGGACGATCATGACCCGGGCGACCTGCCGGTCGACCCGCCACAGCGCGCTGCCGTCCAGCTGGCTCAGCCTGCTGAGGCCCGGGGTCGCGTCGAGGACCCGGCTCATCTCCTTCGGCGAGCCGTCCCGTACCAGGACGTAGCGGATCGCGAAGCCGCTGAGCTGGCTGCCCTGGTCGGCGCCGGAGCCCGCGACCAGGTTGGCGACGACCTTGTCGAGCTGGCTGTTGCCGCCGCCCGCCTCGGCCAGTTCGGCGTCGCCGAGCCGCGCGCCGGAGCCGCGTACCAGGGTGTACGAGACGGCGGCGGGCGAGGTGCCACCCAGGACCAGGGTGCGCGGCTGGTCGCGGGTGGCGCTCTCCTCCGCGACGAACGCCGGCACCTGCACCGGGTCGCGGCGCTCCAGCGGGCCCGCGGCACCGCCGATCATCCAGCCGGCGGCGGCCAGCACCGGCGCGAGGCCGGCGGCGAGGGCGATCAGCGCGGCGACGGGCTGGCGCCAGCCGAAGCTGAGCTCGGCGACGCGTACCCGGGCGCCGTCCGCGCCCACCAACGCGGCGGCGATCAGCGCGATGCCGTAGACGAGGGTGGCGGGGCCCGCCCAGCCCGAGCCGTTGGCGAGGGCGGCGAAGACCAGCGCCACGAGCGCGACGGCCCACGCGGTGCGTACCGCGAACTGCCGCTCCCCGCGCAGCAGCGCGGCCAGCGCGGCGAACACGATGCCGAGCAGCAGCACGCCGCCCGCGGCCTTGGGGCCGCCGGGGCTGATGCCGAGCAGATCGAGTGCCGAGGCCGTGCCCGTACCGATGTCCAGGCCCGCCTCCTTCAGGAAGCCGGAGGGGCTGCTGAGGAGCGAGAGCGACCAGGGTGCGAGGACGAGCAGCGGCGTGCCGATCGCGGCGAGGAAACGGAGCCCGTACGCGACGATGTCGTCGCGGCGCAGTGCGAGCACACCGATGCCGAGGACCACCGCGAGCGGCCAGACGATGGGCGTGAACGCCATCGCCAAGGTGAGGAGCAGGGTGTACGCCCAGGTGGCGCGCCAGCTGCCGCGTGCGTCGCCACCGGCCCGCATGCCGTGCGCGGAGACGGCGGCGCGGGCGATCAGCGGAAGCAGGACCGCCAGGACGGCGGTGCCGAGGCGGCCGGTCGCCAGTGCGCCGGTCGCCGCCGGCAGGAAGGCGTACGCGATGCTCGCCCAGGCCCGCAGCAGCCTTGATTCGAGCAGCGGCCGGGACACGAAGTACGCGGTCAGTCCGGCGAGCGGGACCGAGCAGACCAGCAGCAACGTGAGCGCGAAGCCGGTCGAGCCGAGGAACAGCGCGGACAGTGCCGAGATCACGGCGAGATAGGGCGGCGCGGTCTGCGTGCCGCCGGTACCGACCGGATGCCAGCCGTCCGCGTACGTGCCCCACAGGGCGGAGGCGTCGGCGGGCGCGGGCAGCAGCGCCCCGCCCGCGAGCGCTCCGCCACCGAGCAGACCGCGGCAGGCGACGAGCGAGACGAACAGCAGGACGGCGAAGAGCACCGGCCCCGGTTTGCGCCCGATCCGCTTCAGCCGCGCGAACTGCTCGATCTCCAGGAAGTCGGCGTCGTCACCGCCGGGGCCGGACTCCACGGCTCCGTGCCGCGAGCCGCCCGCGTCGGTGTCGGAGCCGCTGCCGAAGTTTCCGGCGACCTGCTCGACGGTGGCACGGACGGTGGCACCGGGCGGCGGGAAGAGGCCGCGCAGTTCGGCCTGGTCGACGGCGCCCCTGCCGCGGCTGCGCCGGGCCGAGAGGATCCGTCCGGGGCGCAGCAGGGTGCCGAAGAGCCCGGCGACCTCGTCGAGGGCCTGGCCGGGCACCTTGCCGACGAGATAGGCGAGGGTACGCAGCAGCGTCCCGACGACGAGCCGGAGCATCACCCACGGCAGGGCCTTGGCGCGTGCGTTGACCAGCATCGTGTAGACGGCACCGGCCTTGTCGACGCGGTGCGGGGAGGCGACCGAGCGTCCCGCGCAGTCGATGGGGCGGCGCTCGCGAGCGGAGGCCTCGGCATGCCTGAGGACGGCGTCGGGGGCGACGAGCACCCGGTGTCCCGCGGTGTGGGCGCGCCAGCACAGGTCGACGTCGTCACGCATCAACGGGAGCCTGCGGTCGAACCCGCCGAGCTCCTCCCAGATGTCACGGCGGATCAGCATGCCCGCAGTGGAGACGGAGAGCACGGTACGGACCTGGTCGTGCTGGCCCTGATCCTGCTCGCGCCGGTCGAGTCCGGTCCAGCGGCGACCGCTGTTGGCGATGGAGACACCGACTTCGAGCAACTGCCTGCGGTCGTACCAGCCGCGGAGCTTCGGGCCGACGATCGTGGCATGCGGGTCGGTGTCGACGACGCGCAGCAGCTCGGCGAGCGCGTCGGGTTCGGGTGCGCAGTCGTCGTGGAGCAGCCAGAGCCACTGCACCGGTTCGCCGTGCGGCAGTTCGGGCAGGTCGTACGCATCGTCGCGCCAGGTCCTGCTGGCGGGGTCCCAGCTGCTGGGGCGCTTCAGGTACGGCAGGTCCTCGGGGGTGAGGACACCGGCCGTGCGGGTCGCCTCGTCGACGGCGGTGCCGAAGCTCGTACGGCGTGCGAGGTGCAGGACGCGTTCGGCGCCGAGCGCCTCGGTGACCAGCCGCGCGGAGTCGTCGGCGCTGCCGGTGTCGGCGGCGACGACGTTCTGTGCGGGGCGTTCCTGCCCGAGCAGCCCGGCGAGCGCGTCGGGCAGCCAGCGTGCGCCGTCATGGGAGACGAGCACGGCGGTGACGACATGCCGGGGGAACTCTGGGGCGGCGGCAGCCGCGTACGGCGCCGTCGGTTGGCTGTGCACGGACATCGAGGTACGGGCCCTCCGGCCGGGTCCGGGGGACGTCCCCCCGGGGGCTGCATCGGTGTACACGCGCGCTCCGTCGGGGCGTTGGCGCGTCTCGGACGGAGGCCCACACTAACGGTACGGATAACCACGGTGGCGCCGAGCGGTTGAACGAGGGCTGCGACGGGGCGGGGGTGGAGCGGCGGGGCGGGGCGGCGGACATGGCGATGGCCCGTCGCCTGCGGGCGGGATGCAGGCGACGGGCCATGGTCGGTCTCGGAACGGTGCGCGGCCGGTGCTCGGGTCGTGGTGATCCGGGCGCACGGTGTCCTGTCGTCGCAGCGCTCGGCGGCGCCGGTTGTTGCGGCGGTCCGCTGTCAGACAGCAGCCTTCTTCAAGCGGCGCCGTTCACGTTCCGAGAGGCCGCCCCAGATTCCGAACCGTTCATCGTTGGAAAGGGCGTACTCAAGGCATTCGGACCGGACTTCACAGGCGAGACAGACCTTCTTGGCCTCGCGGGTGGATCCGCCCTTCTCGGGGAAGAAGGACTCGGGATCGGTCTGCGCGCACAGTGCGCGCTCCTGCCAGCCGAGTTCCTCATCCGCGTCCTCGACCAGCAGTTGCTGGAACAGCTCGGTCATGTGCGCCCCTCGTCTGTCTCTTGCGTCCCCGTGATGCAGCCGTTACTGATTGCGGCCGAACGACACGAGTGAAATTACAAGTGTGTAGCTCCAGGCCAGTCAAGCGAAGATCTGCTATTGGCCCCGGTATTCACCCTGCGGAACCAAGGGTATGCGGAAAGTGTGCAAATCACCAAAAACCTGACATATGCCACCGGTCTCGCCGCACCTCCTTCTCTCACCCAGTGAGACGACCGGGGCCACCGTCATGTTTCGATTCGATCACCGAAGCGATCAAGATCACAGTCGGGTCACAAGACCCCAACGACGTTTACGAACACGGCTGATGCGCCACATCTCCGCCGCGATGACCGCACAAACCTTTCCCCGTCGCCAGTAACCGGATGAGGTGAAACATTACCCCCCAAATCGGGCATTGGGTTGACAGTGGCGAGTCGAGCCGGTCTCCTTGACTCCATGCCAGCGACCGCAGCGATGTACACCACCCACGCCCGTGGGTTCCGTACTGCTGTCCAGGCCCGCTGTTGCTGTTCCAGCTGTTGTAGCTGTTGACGCCGCAGGGCACCGGCTCCGATCCGGTCCGGCTTCCAGCTCCTCATTGCGCAGAGCTTCTTCGCTGAGCGACTCCGTAGAGTTTTCTCTCCGCGTTTCCGTGGCTCTCAGGTCTCCGCGACACCCCCACACATGCACTTCCCATGCCGAGGAACCACCGCTTCCATGAACAGCGACAGCGACCTTCAGATCGCCGGCGACATCCTTGAGGTCCAGCACCTCCTCCAGCCGGCCCGCGAGCACCCTTCCACCGTGGCCGAGTTCGTCGGGCTCGCCCGCACCATCGCCGCCGACCGCGCGCAGTGGGCGCCGCTCGTCCGGTACGACACCACCAGCCGCTGGTACCACCGGCTGCGCACCGTTCCCCGAGCTCCCGGCTCCGATCGAGCAGGGGAGACCCCGCTCGGTTACGAGGTGTGGCTGCTCAGCTGGGTGCCCGGCCAGGGCAGCGGGCGCCACGACCACGGTCCGTCCTCCGGCGTACTGACCGTCCTGGACGGCCAGTTGACCGAGCACACCGAACGCGGCACGCGCGCACTGACCCCCGGGGCGCAGCGCGTCTTCGCACCCGGCTATGTGCACGAAGTGGTCAACGACTCCATCGAACCGGCCGTCAGTCTGCACATCTACTACCCGGGTCTGACCGAGATGCCGATGCACGCGGCGCAATGCGCCCCGGCGACCGTGGATGTCGTACCCGCCTGACAGCCCACCCGTCACCCACCACCACCCCACCAAGGATCAGGCTTCGCCTGACAGCCCCACCCGTCACCCACCACCACCCCACCAAGGATCAGGCTTCGCCTGACAGACTGTTGGGCATGCGCATTGTGGTTCTGGCCGGCGGTATCGGTGGTGCTCGTTTCCTGCGTGGCCTCAAGCAGGCCGCTCCCGACGCGGACATCACGGTGATCGGCAATACCGGTGACGACATCCATCTGTTCGGGCTGAAGGTCTGCCCCGACCTCGACACCGTGATGTACACCCTCGGCGGTGGCATCAACGAGGAGCAGGGCTGGGGGCGTACGGACGAGAGCTTCCACGTCAAGGAGGAGCTCGCGGCGTACGGCGTGGGGCCCGAGTGGTTCGGGCTCGGCGACCGCGACTTCGCGACACACATCGTCCGTACGCAGATGCTGGGCGCGGGCTATCCGCTGAGCGCCGTCACGGAGGCGCTCTGCGCGCGTTGGAAGCCGGGGGTCCGGCTTCTGCCGATGTCCGACGACCGGGTCGAGACGCATGTCGCGGTCGACATGGACGGCGAGCGCAGGGCGATCCACTTCCAGGAGTACTGGGTGAAGCTGCGTGCCTCGGTCGAGGCGCAGGCGGTCGTGCCGGTCGGTGCCGAGCAGGCCAAGCCGGCGCCGGGCGTGCTGGAGGCCATCGCCGAGGCCGATGTCATCCTCTTCCCACCGTCCAACCCCGTCGTCTCGGTGGGGACGATCCTTGCCGTGCCCGGGATCCGGGAGGCGATCGCCGAGGCCGGGGTGCCGGTCGTCGGCCTCTCCCCCATCGTCGGGGACGCGCCCGTGCGCGGCATGGCGGACAAGGTGCTCGCCGCGGTGGGCGTCGAGTCGACGGCATCGGCCGTGGCCCGGCACTACGGCTCCGGGCTGCTCGACGGGTGGCTCGTCGACACGGTGGACGCCGGGGCGGTCGACGAGGTGGAGGCCGCGGGCATCCGGTGCCGTTCCGTGCCGCTGATGATGACCGATGCCGACGCGACGGCGGAGATGGCCCGGCAGGCGTTGGCACTGGCCGAGGAGGTACAGGCGTGAGCGCCGAGACCTCCGGTGAGGCGCCCTCGTACCGGGTCTGGGCGCTGCCCGGCATGCCCGAGGTGCGGGCCGGGGACGATCTGGCGAAGCTGATCGCCGCCACCGAACCGGGACTCGTCGACGGTGACGTCCTGCTGGTCACCTCGAAGATCGTCTCCAAGGCGGAGGGCCGGGTCGTCGAGGCCACCGACCGGGAAGCGGCGATCGACGCCGAGACGGTACGGGTGGTGGCGCGGCGCGGCACGCTGCGGATCGTCGAGAACCGGCAGGGTCTCGTCATGGCCGCGGCCGGGGTCGACGCCTCGAACACCCCCGCCGGAACGGTGCTGTTGCTGCCCGAGGACCCGGACGCCTCGGCGCGCGCCATCCGGGACGGGCTGCGGGACACCCTCGGCGTCGAGGTCGGGGTCGTCGTCACGGACACCTTCGGACGGCCGTGGCGCAATGGGCTGACCGATGTCGCGATCGGGGCTGCCGGGGTCCTGGTGCTGGACGATCTGCGGGGCGGTACGGATGCGTACGGCAATCCGCTGAGCGCGACCGTGGTCGCCACCGCCGATGAGCTGGCCTCGGCCGGCGATCTGGTCAAGGGCAAGGCTTCGGGGCTGCCCGTCGCGGTGGTGCGGGGGCTCGGCCATGTCGTGGACCCGGCGGATGCCGCGGGCGGGGCCCGGTCCATGGTGCGGGTCGCTGCCGATGACATGTTCCGGCTCGGTACCTCCGAGGCGGTACGGGAGGCGGTGACCCTGCGGCGTACGGTGCGCGAGTTCACCGACGACCCGGTGGACCCGGCGGCGGTGCGGCGGGCCGTGGCCGCGGCGGTGACGGCACCGGCCCCGCATCACACGACGCCGTGGCGCTTCGTGCTCCTGGAGTCCGAGGGGACGCGGACCCGGCTGCTCGACGCGATGCGGGATGCGTGGATCGCGGATCTGCGCCGGGACGGCCGCGGCGAGGAGTCGATCGCGAAGCGGGTACGGCGGGGCGATGTACTGCGCCGGGCGCCGTATCTGGTGGTGCCGTGCCTGGTGATGGACGGCGCCCACACGTACGGGGACACCCGGCGGGACACGGCGGAGCGCGAGATGTTCGTCGTCGCCGCGGGGGCCGGCATCCAGAACTTCCTGGTGGCGCTGGCGGGCGAGCGGCTCGGCTCGGCGTGGGTGTCGTCGACGATGTTCTGCCGCGATGTGGTGCGGGAGGTGCTGGAACTGCCGGCGTCGTGGGATCCGTTGGGGGCGGTCGCGGTGGGGCGTGCGGCGGTGACGCCTGCGGCGCGGGCGGTGCGGGGTGCGGAGGAGTTCGTCGCGGTGCGGTGAGGTGGGAAAGCCCCTCTTACAGGCGGGCGATGTCGTCTTACAGGCGGGCGATGTCGCCTCTGGTCATGCGGGGGGCTCGGCGGGGTGGGGTGTGGCCCGAGAGCAGGATGAGGCGGGTCGCCCGGTGGCGTTGGCCCTCGTAGGGGGTGAGGAGGGCCAGCATTTCCTCGTCGTCGGCGTTTCTGTTGCCCGCCAGGGCGTGGCCGACGATGCCGGGGAGATGGAGATCGCCGACCGTGACCGCGTCCGCCGCGCCGTTCGAGCGCTGGAGGGTCTCGGCCGAGGTCCAGGGGCCGATGCCGGGGATCAGTTCCAGCCGGGCCATCGCCTCCGGGAGCTCCATGGTGGCCGCCTCCTCCAGCCGGCGGGCCACCCGTACCGCGCGCAGGATCGTGGCCGAGCGCTTGGCGTCGACGCCCGCGCGGTGCCACTCCCAGGACGGGATCAGCGACCAGGTGCGGGCGTCCGGCATGACGTGCAGGCCGAGAGCGGTGAACGCGGCATCGTCCGCGGGGCCGGGTGCCGGGGTGCCGTGGGTGCGGACCAGGTGGCGCCAGGCGCGGTAGGCCTCGTCCGTGGTGACCTTCTGTTCGAGGATCGACGGGATCAGGGACTCCATGACCAGGCCGGTGCGCAGCAGGCGCAGGCCGGGGCGGCTGTGCCGGGTCAGGGCGAGCAGCCGGTGGCGCGGGCGGAAGGCGTCCGGGTCGTCCGTCGCGCCGAGCAGTGTCGGCACCTGGTCCAGCAGCCAGGGCGCGCCCGGTCCCCAGGCCGCCGCCTCGATCCGGCCGCCCCGGGCCGTGAGGCGGAGGGTGCCGGGACCGGCGGGCGTGCGGCCGGCCCGCCAGACCGTGCCGTCCCGGGTCATCCGGAAGGTGGGATCGGCGGGGCCGCGGCGCAGCGGACCGAGGACCAGGCGCAGGTCGAGCGGGCCGGGCGGCGTCCAGTCGCGGGTCAGCGCGTCCGTCGCCGGAGCCGCCGCCTGGTGCGGGACGGCCGCGCGAGGGGCGCCGCGGGGTGCGAATCGTCCTGCCACGGTGAGGTCCTCGGTCGTCGGGGGTGCCTGTCGAGGGTAACGGGGAGGCCGTAAGCGCAGTGGCGGGTGTCCGGGTGGTTCGCCCTACTCGTCGGACGAGAAGCGCACCGACGCGTCCGGCAGGATCGCCCCGCACCAGACACGGACGCCGGCGAGCAGTTCGTTGTCGGCGCCGACCTGCGCCCCGTCCCCGATGACCGCGCCCTCGATCACCGTACGCCTGCCGATCCTGGCACCGGCTCCGACCAGCGAGTCCGTGATCACGGCTCCCGGTTCGACGACCGCCCCGGCCAGTACCGCGGAGCCGTCGATCCGGGCTCCCTCGCCGATCAGGGCGCCCTCGCCGATGACCGTACCGCCGCTGAGTTTGGCGTCGGCGGCCACCGAGGCCGTCGGCAGGACGAGCCGGTCGCCGCAACGACCGGGGACGGCCGGGGACGGGGCGTGGCCCAGGACCAGATCGGCGGAGCCGCGTACGAAGGCCTGCGGGGTACCGAGGTCCAGCCAGTACGTGGAGTCGACCATGCCCTGGAGGTGTGCGCCGGAAGCAAGCAGTCCGGGGAAGGTCTCGCGCTCGACGGAGACCGGGCGGCCGGCCGGGATGGTGTCGATGACCGACCGGCGGAAGATGTACGCCCCCGCGTTGATCTGGTCGGTGACGATCTCCTCGGGCGTCTCGGGCTTCTCCAGGAACGCGGTGACCCTGCCGGTGCCGTCCGTCGGTACGAGACCGAAGGCGCGCGGGTCCTCGACCCGGGTGAGGTGGAGGGAGACATCCGCTCCGGACGTGGTGTGCGAGGCGGCCAGCGCCCGGATGTCGAGGCCGGTGAGGATGTCACCGTTGAAGACGAGCACCGGTTCGTCGGGACCCGCGGTGAGCCGGGACGCGACGTTGCGTATCGCGCCGCCGGTGCCGAGCGGTTCGCGTTCGGTGACGTACTCGATGTGGAGACCGAGCTTCGAACCGTCCCCGAAGTACGGTTCGAAGACCTCTGCCAGATACGACGTCGCGAGCACGATGTGCTCGACCCCGGCGGCCCGGGCACGCGCCAGCTGGTGTGTGAGGAACGGGACGCCCGCTGCCGGAACCATGGGCTTCGGGGTGTGCACCGTGAGCGGGCGCAGCCTGGTTCCCTTGCCGCCGACCAGGAGGATCGCTTCTCTTGCCTCTGTCACAGCGCTGACTCTGCTTCCTGGTGGGGCCTGGCCTGGTTTCGGCTGGCCAGTGTATGCAAACCGGTGCGGTCGTCCCCGGTCAGCGGCCCTGCAACTGGGCCGAGGTGGTCCGGGCCGAGCCGAGCTTCTTGTAGAGACGCGCTCCGGGGCATTCCGTTACGTAGCCGTCCCGGTGGCCGGAGATGACGTTGAGTTTGGCCTTCGTCCCCTTCTTGTACTTGTTCCCGCCGGCGGAGACGAGCGTGACCTTGCCCCGCGGGTCGGCTCCGGACAGGCCGAGCTTCCAGGCGGTGAGCTTCGCGACGGCGTTCACCGCGGCGGCGGGCGGGTTCGAGCTGGTGAAGGTGCCGAGCACGGCGATGCCCATGCTGTTGGTGTTGAAGCCGAGCGTGTGTGCTCCGAGGACGGCCTTCGTCACGCCTCCCGCCCGCCCTTCGTAGATGTTTCCGCACTTGTCGACGGCGAAGTTGTAGCCGATGTCGCGCCAGCCGCTGCTCTTGACGTGGTAGCGGTAGATGCCACGCAGGACCGAGGGCGCCTGGGAGCACGTGTAGTTGTTGCCCGTGGCGCTGTGGTGGATGAACGCGGCCTTGACGCTCTTGGTGTACACGAAGGCGCCCTTCCGGAGCTTCTCGTCGGCGCCCCAGCCCTTGCGGGTGATGATGCGCGGGCGGGGTCCGATGTACGGCTGGGCGCCGGGCGCGAGTCCGGACTCCGCCTCGCTGAGCGCCGCGGTCTCCTGCTTGCTCAGAGCGGGGAGCACGCTCGGTTCGAGCGGTGCGGTGCGCCCGTCGGCGTCGGGGATGTCAGCGGTGCCCCAGGCGTCTCGTGTGTCTCCGCCGTCCCCGGCGTTCCCGGTGTCTGCCTCGGCGCCCGCTGCGGGGAGTTGCTGCGGGTCCTTTCCGGGGTCGACGAGTTCGAGGCGCAGGCCGGTGGGCAGCGGTACGGCGGGGGAGGTCCGGTCCTGCGGGTCGGAGGCCTCCGGGCGTACGCGGACCGCGACACCGTCCGATTCACCGACCCAGAGCGGGGCGGTGGAGCCGCGGACGGTGCCGGATTCGCGCTCGGCGGTCCCGGGGTCGGCGGCGTGCTCGGCGTTGTGCGTCTCCAGGTCCTGCCAGTGGGACCAGCGAGTGGTGCCGATGGCGCGGGTACGGACCTGGACGGTGCCGCGGAGTTCGATGTCGGCGTCGTTCCAGACGACGCCGACCAGGGAGAACGGGCGGACCTCGCGTTCGGGCAGCCCCTGTTCGGCAGCCTCGGCGGTCCGGGAGGGTTCGTCGGTGGCCCTGCCGGACGCGTCCGGCAGGGGCGACATCGGCAAGGACTGCGTCGAGCCCGGCGCGTCGGAGGGCTCGGCGGACTCGGCAGGGGCAATGGAGGTGTCGGTGGCGGCGCCCGCGGGCACGGCCGACGGCAGTACGAGAACCGCCGCGCAGGTGACACCGATCGAGGATGCAATGAGGGAACGCATACGAACGATCCTGGTCATATGTTGACAACTCCGGCCACCCGGGTATCTCCGTGCAATTGACGGCCCGTCTGTCCAACCGGTGTACCCCGCGCCCGTCCACCCCACCCGGCCCGGCGCCGCCGCGTACCCTTGCGCGGATGAACGCCACCGACCGCACCCCCGCCGACCTGCTGCGTTCCGCGCTCGCCACGGACCCGGCCCGCCCCTTGGTCACTTTCTACGACGACGCCACCGGAGAACGCGTCGAACTGTCGGTGGCCACCTTCGCCAATTGGGTGGCCAAGACCGCCAACCTCCTCCAGGGCGACCTCGCCGCAGAACCCGGTGACCGGCTCGCCCTGCTGCTGCCCGCGCACTGGCAGTCCGCGGTGTGGCTGCTCGCCTGTTCCTCGGTCGGCGTGATCGCCGATGTGCAGGGCGACCCGGCCGGCGCCGACCTCGTTGTCAGCGGCCCGGACACACTGGAGGCCGCGCGCGCCTGCCGCGGCGAGCGGGTCGCCCTGGCGCTGCGCCCGCTGGGCGGCAGGTTCCCGCAGACGCCCGAGGGTTTCGCGGACT
Organism: Streptomyces sp. NPDC111516; assembly: GCF_055635345.1. Lineage (NCBI taxonomy): Bacteria > Bacillati > Actinomycetota > Actinomycetes > Kitasatosporales > Streptomycetaceae > Streptomyces > Streptomyces sp. NPDC111516. The sequence goes on from NZ_JBVKBV010000020.1 coordinate 25,626, forward strand.
ACGCGGTCGAGGTGCCGAGCCAGGGCGACCGGTTCGCCCCGTTCGCCCCGGTGGACCCGGACGCTCCCGCGCTGGCGGTGGGCGGCACCGAGCTGACCGCGGCGCGACTGGTGGCGCGGGCCCGCGAGGATGCGGCCGCTCTCGGCCTGATCGCCGGGTCGCGGCTGCTGACGGGACGTACGTACGACACCTGGGACGGCCTGAGCGCGGGGCTGTTCGCGCCGCTGGCCGCCGGGGCTTCCGTGGTCCTGTGCCGGCACCTGGGGCAGCTGGACGAGGGCGGTCTCGCCAAGCGCGTCGAGAGTGAACGGGTCACCAACAACGCGGCATGACCAGCACCCCGAGGATCACTCGTCCGGCCCACAGCGGGCCGAGTCCTCGGGGCTGCGCGTCAACTCCGGTACATCATCGGCGGTACAGACCACTCGGGACACAACCAAGCGTGAGGTTCAGCCGTCTACTCCTGCGACCGGCGGCCCAGCGCGCCGCCGAACGTGAAGGATGGACGCAGACGTGAGCGAAAGCGCCGGACCGCCGGACGACTCCGACGACTCGGCTGCGGGCCAGGGCACGTCGCAGGCCGGGGACGGCTCCGGCGCAGGCCCGGAGCCCCTCGCCGGACACAGGCACCACTGGCTTCGCTGGACCGCGCTCGGCGTCTCGCTCGTCGTCCTGGTCGCCGCGGGTGGCGGCTGGTGGCTGTACCGAAAGCTCGACGGCAACATCAGGACCGACACGTCCGCGGCGGCCGAGCTCAAGGCGTACGAGCGGGAGCGGCCCGCCACCGTGGTGCGCAACGCGGAGAACATCCTGCTCATCGGCTCCGACAGCCGGGCCGGTGACAACCGTGAGTACGGGCGTGACGACGGCGGCAGCCAGCGCTCCGACACCACGATCCTGCTGCACCTCGCCGCGGACCGGAAGAGCGTCACCGCGATGTCCCTGCCGCGCGATCTGATGGTGCAGATCCCGGTCTGCCACACAGCGGGCGGCAAGGCCACGAAGAAACAATTCGCCCAGTTCAACTGGGCCTTCGAGTTCGGTGGCACCGCCTGCACGGTCCGAACGGTCGAGAAGCTGACCGGCGTCCGGATCGACCACCAGATGGTCGTCGACTTCAACGGCTTCAAGGACATGGTCGACGCCGTGGACGGTGTCGAGGTCTGCCTCAAGAAGCCGGTCGACGACCCCGACGCCCATCTGAAGCTCCCCGCCGGACGCCAGAAGCTCGACGGCGAGCAGGCACTGGGGTACGTACGGGCCCGCAAGTCCATCGGCAACGGCAGCGACACCGAACGGATGGACCGCCAGCAGCAGTTCCTGGGCGCGCTGGTCAACAAGGTGCAGAGCAACGGCGTGTTGCTCAACCCGACCCGTCTCTACCCGGTGCTGGACGCGGCCACCAAGGCGCTGACCACGGACCCGGGCCTGGACACCCTCAAGGACCTGTACGAGCTGGTGCGCGGTCTGCGCGACGTACCGACCGACAAGGTGCAGTTCCTGACCGTGCCCCGGCAGCCGTACGCCGCCGACCCGAACCGGGACGAACTCGTCCAGCCCGACGCGGACCGGCTCTTCAAGCGGCTGCGTGAGGACGCCCCGGTCGCCGTCGTCCCCGCGGACCGGCTCAAGGACGACAAGGACGGCGCGGATGACAACGGGAAGAACAACGGGAAAGGTAATGCCCCCGCCGATACACCGGGCGCCGCGGACCCGACGCCAACACCGACCTATTCGGGCAACAACGCGGCGGCGGACCTGTGCAAGCAGTAAAGCAATTCCCAAGCAGAAGCCGGTGATCGGCGTGTATTGAGCAGAATGACCAGTTGTAAGGACCGTGGAATTTGTCACGCTCGTCGCTCGATACCGAACTGGGCCGATAGTGTGACGCGATCCGGTGCTTCCGGCCGCCAGGCCGCGCACTTCCGGAGCGAAAGATCGAGCGCCTGATCGGGGTAGGCGCTTCGCGTGGCACCGACGGAGGACTCAAGCAACCGTGGATGCGCATAGCCGTGGGCGGTCGAACGATATCGACCCCGCAGACCAGTGGGTTCTCAATCCGCACACCGGCGATTACGAACTGCGACTGAATAATTCCGGAGGGGATTCGGCCGGTGTTTCCCAGGCGCCGGGCCCGCGCATCCCGCGTCGCAGAGAGCCGGTCCGTGACGACAACGGCGGGCGCGGAAAAACGTCCCTGGACGGCAGTGGCGAGCGCCGGGGGCAGTCCCGAGGTGACGGGCAGGGGTCCGATCCGCGCCGTGAGGTGCCGGGGCAGCGCGGGCGCCGTTCGGCCAGTGGCCCGCGCGGTCAGGAGGGTTCCGGCCGCGGCGAAACGGCGGGCCGCCGCAGCCGCAAGGCCCCCAAGGCGCGCCGCAAGAAGGCGCTGTTGTGGACGGGCGGCGCGATGGCCTTCGTGCTCGTCGGCCTGTCGGTGGGCGGATACGCGCTCTACCAGCACTTCAACGGCAACCTGAGCACCATCGACATCGGCAGCGCCGGCAACAAGAACGTCTTCGACAACGACGCCCCGGTCAACATACTGATCATCGGTACCGACAAGCGCACCGGTAAGGGCAACGAGGGTTACGGCGACAAGGGCAGCGTGGGCCACGCCGACACCAACATCCTCTTCCACGTCTCCAAGGACCGCACCAACGCGACGGCGCTCAGCATCCCCCGCGACATGATCACCAACATCCCGGACTGCGAGACCGTGCAGCCGGACGGCTCGAAGAAGGTCATTCCGGGGACGCAGAACGTCCGCTTCAACGAGAGCTTCGGCCAGGAGGGCCGTGACCCGGGCTGCACCATGCGTACGGTCGAGGAGATCACCGGCCTCAAGCCCGACCACTTCATGATGGTCGACTTCAACGCGGTGAAGGAGCTGTCCACCGCGGTCGGCGGCGTCGAGGTCTGTCTGGCCAAGCCGGTCAAGGACAAGGACTCGCACCTGGACCTGCCGGCGGGTGAGCACAAGATCCAGGGCGAGGACGCCCTGGCGTTCGTACGGACCCGGCACAGCTTCGGCAACGAGAGCGACCTGGACCGGATCAAGGTCCAGCAGCAGTTCATCGCCTCGATGATCCGGCAGATGCAGTCGGGCGACACCCTGACCAGCCCGACCAAGCTGTACAAGCTGGCGAACGCGGCGACCAAGGCGCTCACCGTGGACCCCGGCATCGGCTCGGGGACGAAGCTGGCCTCGCTGGCCCAGGAACTCGGCAAGGTCAATACCAAGAACATCACCTTCACGACGGTGCCGGTGCTGGACAACCCGGCCGAGAAGGTCCGTGCCACCGTCGTGCTGGACACGGCCAAGGCCGACCCGCTTTTCGCCATGATGCGCGAGGACACCTCGCTGACCGAGGTGCAGGCGCAGAAGAAGGCCGCGAAGAGCAAGCAGGACGCGCTCCTCAAGGGCACCAAGGCCGACGCGGCCGACGTACGGGTCGATGTGTACAACGGCGGCAAGGTCGACGGTGGCGCGCAGAAGACCGTCGTCTGGCTGCAGAACAACGAGGGCGTGCTCAAGTCCACGAACAAGGCCAACGCCCCGGCGAAGATCGACAAGACGACGCTGGAGTACGCACCGAACCAGGCGGACCAGGCCCGTGCACTGGCCGCCATGATGGGCCTGCCCGGCTCGGCTCTGAAGCAGGGCACCACGGACGCCGAGGGGCTCCAGGCGATGGTGCTGACCCTGGGCGCCGACTTCAAGGGAGCGGGCATCCCCATCACGGGACCGGCAAAGGTTCCGGACGGCATTCAGCAGGCAAACGGCGACAAGGCAGAGTGCGCGAAGTGACACCGGGTCACTGCGCCAAACCACGAGTCTTAGCAGCAGGGGGGTCCTGGTGGGACGGAGCAGTACGCCTGGGGAGGGGACGCGACCACGCGTCCGGCACGCCGGTCAACTCGGCCGGGACGACGGGCTCTACGGGGATTCCCCGGAGAACGGCCCGGACTCCGGGCCCGCCCTGGCGGACGCCGGCCATCGGAAGGGCGGGGCGAAGCGGCGCGGCAAGAAGGGCAAGCGCCGCGTACTGCGCTGGGTCGCCTCGGTTCTCTCGCTCGTCATAATCGGCGGCGCCGTCGCCGGATACCTCTATATCGAGCACCTCAACGGGAACCTCAAGAAGGAGGACCTGACGCTCGGCGACAAGAAGATGACCGACCACAAGGCCAACGCCGCCGGTCAGACCCCGATGAACATCCTGCTCATCGGCTCGGACGCGCGGGACTCCAAGGAGAACCAGAAGCTCGGCGGGGCCAAGGACACCTTCGGGGCGCCGCCGCTGGCCGACGTACAGATGCTGCTCCACCTCTCCGCCGACCGCAGCAACATGTCCGTGATCAGCATGCCGCGCGACACGCTGCTGAAGATCCCGAAGTGCACCGATCCGAAGACGGGGCACGTCTACCCCGCGACCACCGGCCTGGCGATGACCAACGAGACGCTGGGCCGCGGCGGTCCCGGATGCACCGTGGCCGCCTGGTACGAGCTCACCGGCATCACCATCGACCACTTCATGATGATCGACTTCTCCGGTGTGGTCTCGATGGCCGACGCGATCGGAGGCGTCCCGGTCTGCGTCAAGGGCAACGTCTACTCCCACACACGCGAGGGCAAGGGCTCCGGTCTGAAGCTGGAGGAGGGCACCACCAAGATCAAGGGCAAGCAGGCCCTCCAGTGGCTGCGGACCCGCTACGGCTTCGAGGACGGCACCGACCTGGGCCGGACCCACGCACAGCACATGTACATGAACTCGATGGTCCGTGAGCTGCGCAAGGGCACCAAGCTCACCGACCCGGGCAAGCTGATGGGCCTCGCCGAGGCGGCAACCGACGCGCTGACAGTCGACAAGGGCGACAAGGGCCTCGGCAGTGTCAAGAAGCTGTACGACCTCGCGGAAGAGCTCAAGAAGGCCCCCACCAATCGCATCACGATGACGACGATGCCGAACGTCTACGGGACGGGCGTGAACCGGGAACGGGTCCTCCCGAAGCCCGTCGACGCCGACCGGCTGTTCCAGATGGTCCGCGACGACGTCCCGCTCGACGGCAAGGCCTCCAAGCGCAAGGCCCCGGTCGCCAAGCAGCCCACGGCGCCCGTCGCCGAGATCCCGGTCAGCATCCGCAACGGAACCCGCACCGACACCGAGTACCCGGTCAAGGGCCGTGCCTCGGCGGTCAAGGAACTGCTCGCCGGGAAGGGCTTCACCCAGGCCGCGATCGACAAGCAGAACACCGACGCGGCGGCACGGACCGGGGTGCTCTTCCCCAGCGTGGACATGGAGGGCAATGCCCAGGCGGTGGCCAAGGCGCTCGGTATTCCGCTGACGGCGGTGAAGAAGTCGACCGCGGTCTCCGGCATCACGCTGACCGTGGGGGCCGACTGGCGCGAGGACGGGGACTATTCCGCGCCGAGCGCCGAGGAGAAGACTCCGGAGAGCGCCCGCGCCCTGAACGGCGACGACGAAACGGCGTGCATGGCCATCCAGCCGGGGTTCGGCTGGTAGCCCGGGACCGGGCACAACGCACGGTGGGGGTCCTCCGGAACACCGGAGGACCCCCACACCGCGTCGGCGGTTATACGGTGACGGCCGGGCGCCGGCTGGCGATGACCTTCTTCGCCAGCGCGCGCGGGCTGGTCAGGAAGCCGTACCCCCATGACATGTGCATCGTCGCGAGGGCCACCGGGATCTGGGCCCGCGCCTTCAGCGACAGGCCCTTGCCCGCCGGGAGGGACCCGGCGACGATCGCCGCGACGTACCCGACGGGAACGACGAACGCCCACGGGGTGACGGCCGCACCGGCCACGATGCCCGCGGCGATCGCGCAGACGGCGGTCGGCGGCGCCAGGTAGCGCAGGTTGATCGAGCCGGAGTGGTAGCGGGCGACGACGTGCCGCCAGCGGCCGTAGTCCTTGTACTGCTTGGCGAGCGCCCTGACCGAGGGCCTCGGCCGGTACTGCACCTTCAGCTCGGGCGAGAACCAGATCAGACCGCCCGCCTCGCGGATGCGGAAGTTCAGCTCCCAGTCCTGGGCGCGGATGAACTCCACGTTGTAACCGTCCGCCTTCTCCAGGGCCTCGCGGCGGAAGACACCGAGATACACGGTCTCCGCCGGGCCCGCCTGGCCGCCGGTGTGGAAGGCCGCATTGCCGACGCCGATCTTCGACGTCATGGCCGCGGCCACGGCGTCCTCCCAGGCGTTCTCACCCTCGGCGTGCATGATGCCGCCGACGTTCTGCGCGCCCGTCTCCTCAAGGAGGCGGACGGCCGTCGCGATGTAGTTCGGCGAGAGCATGCCGTGGCCGTCGACCCGCACGACTATGGGGTGGCGGGAGGCCTTGATCGCGGCATTGAGCGCGGCGGGGGTGCGGCCGGTCGGGTTCGGGACGGTGTGCACCCGGGGGTCCTCGCGCACCAGCTCCGCGGCGATCTCGTCCGTACGGTCCGTGGAGGGGCCCAGCGCGATCACCACCTCCATCTCACCTGGGTACTCCTGCTCCAGGATGTGCCGGACGGAGTTCCTGAGATGGCGTTCCTCATTGAGCACCGGCATGATCACGGAGACGGCGGAGTGCTGCGCGGCAGACATGGTGGTCCTCGGGTGGTCCTCGGGGGCGCCGGGGGTTCGCACCCCACCAGGCGGCGTTATTCGGCCGCCACGTTACCGCGAATGGGGGACGCGGGCGCGCGCCGCCGGGTCGCTCGGCGGAGTGCAGATCATATGGGCCTACTGTGCGAACGGTCCCCCCTGTACCACGGAGGTTCCCCCCGTGCCCACACCGCACCCCTCCCCCCGTTCGCCGCGCTCCCGCGCAGTTCCGCCGCAGCGCAGGTCCAGAAGGCAGGACGAGCGGCCCCGGTGGGGCATGCGGGTGGTGACCGGTATCTCCGTGCTGGTGCTCGGGGCCGGCGGGATCGGCCACGCGGTGGTGACCAGCCTGGAGACCGGGATCGACCGGATCGACCCGTTCAAGGACATGAAGAACCGGCCCCGGGCAGGCCACGGCATGAATCTGCTGCTGGTGGGCACCGACGGCCGCGACCGGATCACCCGGGAGGAGAAGGCGACGTACCGGCTCGGCGGTGTGCCGTGCAATTGCACCGACACGGTCATGCTGGTGCATCTGTCGGCGGACAAGAAGCGTGCGAGCATCGTCTCGCTGCCGCGCGACAGCTACGCCGAGGTCCCCGAGCACAAGGACCGCAACACCGGCGGGACGCACGTCGCCCACGCACTGAAGCTGAACGCCGCCTATGCCGAGGGTGGGCCCGGTCTGACCGTGCGGACCATCGAGCACCTGACGGGCGTCAAGATCGACCACTACCTGGAGGTCGACTTCACCAGCTTCATGAAGACGGTGGACACCCTGGGCGGGGTCCAGATCTGCACGACCCGGCCGCTGAAGGACTCGTACAGCGGTCTCGACCTCGCCGAGGGCACCCATGAGCTCAACGGCGGGCAGGCGCTCCAGTACGTACGCTCCCGGCACATCGACGCGGCCGCCGACCTGGGCCGGATGCAGCGCCAGCAGAAGTTCCTCGCCTCACTGATCAAGCAGGCGACCGGCAGCGGTGTGCTGCTGAACCCGGTGAAATTCCGGGACGTCGCCTCGACGGTGCTGAGCTCGGTCCGGGCCGACAAGGGATTCGGTACGGAGCAGATGCTGGAGCTCGGCCAGGCGATGCGCGGCTTCTCCCCCGCCTCGTCCGAGTTCACCTCCGTGCCACTGGGGAACGTCGCATACCCGGTCAAGGGCGTCGGCTCCACGGTCAAGTGGGACGAGGCGAAGTCGAAGAAGCTCTTCCAGGCGCTGCGCGACGACAGGCCGCTCTCCCCGGAGCGGCCCAGCGGGCCGAAGGCCGTGCAGGTCGATGTCGCCCCGCAGCAGATCCGGGTTCAGGTCTACAACGGGACCTCGAAGGACGGCCTCGGCAAGACGGTCGACGACGGGCTGCACGCCACCGGTTTCGCCACCACGCGCGCCCCGCTGAACGGGGAGCCGCGCAATCTCGCGCACACGCTGATCACGTACGACCCCCGCTGGAACCGGTCCGCGAAGTCCCTGGCGGGCGCGTTGCCCGGGGCCGAGCTGCGGGCGGTACGGGGGCAGGGCCCCACGCTGAAGGTGACGGCGGGCGCGGACTTCGCGAAGGTGCAGCGGGTGCGGGCCGAGGAGACGAGCCGGGGCGAATTCGGCGCGGTCACGGGCGACCAGGTGGCCTGCCCGTGACCGCGGGCCGACATGCTCTCAGTCGTCGATGCCGTCCGCCGCGCGCTTCTCGCGCAGTTCCTTGATCGCGCGGCGTCGGGCGAGGCGGTGGGTGCGCCGGATCTGCGCCTCCTGGTAGCGCCGCTTGTCGCGCTCCGTCTCCGGGACCACCGGCGGTACGCGGCGCGGCTTGCCGTCCGCGTCGACCGCGGCGAACACCAGGTACGCGCTGCCGACCTGCTGGGCGGGGGTGGATTCGTTCCACCGCTCGGCCATGACGCGGACGCCGACCTCCATCGAGGAGCGGCCGGTCCAGTTCACCTGGGCGCGGACGTGAACAAGGTCACCCACGCGGACCGGCTCCAGGAAGACCATCTCGTCCATCGAGGCCGTCACCGCGGGTCCGCCGGAGTGCCGGCCGGCCACGGCGCCCGCCGCGTCGTCGACCAGCTTCATGATCACGCCGCCGTGCACCGTACCCAGCAGATTGGTGTCGCTGCCGGTCATGATGTGGCTGAGGGTGGTCCGGGAAGCGGCGGTCGACTTACCCGGAATGTCGCCCTCCGGGTGCGGGGCCTGATCTGTCATACCGTCCACCTTATGCGGGGGCTTCCGTCCGGCTGCAATGCATCAGATTCGCAACAGCCCTGACGTGATTTCCCGTACCCCCTGTAAGAGCGGTGCGCCCGGCCTGCACACTGGATCGCATGAACGATTGGCCCGAGGGCTGGACCGACGACAACCGCAGCGGCAACCGCTACGGGCAGGGCAGCGACAGCGACCGGCCCGAGAGCGCCCGCGTGATGCGGCACGTCCAACGGCGCCCCGCGCCGCCGCAGCAGCGCCCCGCACCGCCCCGGCAGCGCCGGCCGGAGCCGCCGCCCCAGTATTCCGGCGGCTACGACGGCAACGCAGGGTACGACAGCGGTTACAACACGGGCCAGGTCTACGGCGGCGGTGGCAACGGCGGCGGCCGGGGCAACGACTACGGTGACGGCGGTTACGTCCAGGGGCGCCCGGCGCCCAACTGGCGCCGCCGGATAAAGATAGGCGCGCTGTCCCTGGTCGTCGTGGTGCTCGCGGTCTCCATCGGCACGTACTTCTGGGCCGACTCCAAGCTCAAGCGCGAGGTGGACCTCTCCAAGGTCATCGAGCGGCCGAAGGGCGGCGACGGCACCAACTACCTGATCGTCGGTTCCGACAGCCGCGCGGGCATGACGGCCGAGGACAAGAAGCGGCTGCACACCGGCTCCGCCGAGGGCAAGCGGACCGACTCGATGATGATCCTGCACGACGGGTCGAACGGCCCGACGCTGATCTCCCTGCCGCGCGACTCCAACGTCGAGATCCCCTCGTACAAGGGATCCGACTCCGGCAAGCTCTACCCGGCCCGCGGCCGGTTCACCAAGCTGAACGCCGCGTACGCCGAGGACGGCCCCGAACTCCTCGTCCGCACCATCGAGTTCAACACCGGGCTGCACATCGACCACTACGTCGAGATCGGCTTCGGCGGCTTCGCCAAGATCGTGGACGCGATCGGCGGGGTGGAGCTGGACATCCCCAAGGCGTTCAAGGACAAGAAGTCCGGCGCCGACTTCAAGGCGGGCAAGCAGACGCTGAACGGCGAGCAGTCGCTGGCTTTCGTCCGCACCCGGTACGCCTTCGCGGGCAGCGACCTGGACCGTACGAAGAACCAGCAGAAGTTCCTCGCGGCGTTGGCGAGCCAGACGGCGACACCGTCCACGATCCTCAACCCGTTCAAGCTGTACCCGACGATGAGCGCCGGCCTGGACACGCTGATCGTGGACAAGGACATGTCGCTCTGGTCCCTGGGGCAGATGTTCTTCGCCATGAAGGGCGTCACGGGTGGTGACGGCACGTCGATGAACATGCCGATCTCGGGCTCCACCCACGGCAATCTGGTCTGGGACAAGGCCAAGGTCAAGCAGTTGGTGGAACAGCTCAACAACGACGAGAAGGTCACCGTCTCCGGCAACTGACGACAGGCGGCAGCAGGCAGGAGCAGGGCCCGGACGGTTCGCCGTCCGGGCCCTGCTCCATGTGCCGTCGGGGCCCGGGAAGGAAACCCGGCCCGTTCGACCGCAGCGCGCGGGCGCAGCCCTCGGCCCGCCCTTCCCGGTTACGCCGCTCGCTCACGTCGAACGCGGTCATCGCGCGCCTTCGGCGGGCCCCTGCGGCTCGACCTCGTCGAGGTCCTCGTAGAGCGCGTCCAGAATCCGTCCGGTGGGCTCGCCCTCCGGTGACAGCTCGGCCAGGCACCAGCCGGGCAGCTTCTGCTCGACCTCGGGCGGAAGATCGCCGTCAGCAGGGTCGGCCAGGCCGTAGAGAAGGCCGAACGCGGTCTCCTTCGCCACCTCTCGGGCTATCTCCCCCAGGTCGCCGGGGGTCAGACCGAGGGCCAGCGCCCGCTCGACGGCGCCACCGGCGAGCCCGTCCTTCCGGTACGCCTCGACCCAGTCGGGGGCCGCGGCACTCCATCCGTCGATGTCCTGCCACACCATGCGCAGGAACCGGTATCGGGCGAGCTGCGGAATGTTCTCCTCGGCCTCGGAGTCGGCCCAGCCCGCGGCGTCGTCGGCGCCGAGCGCGGTGAACAGGTCGGTGAGCTTGTCGATGTCGGTCATGGACGTGGAAGGTACGCCACGGGGCTGCCATGCAGCGATCAGGAGTGGCCCCCCGGTCCACCGCCAGTCGTTGTAGTTGAGGTTGCCCCACTCATCCATCGCGGGGTGGATCCGCGTGGGTTCCTGGACGTCGATGTCCGAGCGCTGTGGGCCCTTCGGGCCTGCCGGCCCGATGCGCATCATCCGTTCGTCCCGGACGATCTGGGAGCAACGCCCCCGCACCTCCGGCTCATTGGGCCGGCGCTGCTTCATGAACCGCTCCGCCGCCCGTGCGTACACGGCGGCCTCCCGCTCGTCGACCTCCTCGATCAGCGGCAGGAACACCTTCAGGCAGTGGGCCGGTGAGCGCGCGGGCCGGCCCCGAGGGGTCGGCCCGCGCTGTTTCACGGGAACAGGGTCACGAGGTCTTCTTCAGCGTGAAGTCGCCGGTCGTCGTCTCCCCCTTCTTGAGCTTCACCGTGGTGGTCACCGGCTGGTAGCCGTCCTTGGCCACGACCACGGTGACCGGGTTGTTGCGGGTGTCGAACCACAGGGCGAAGGTGCCGTCCTTGGCCGTCCGCAGGGTGTAGCTCGTCGTCGAGGCGTTGATCTGGATGGTCGCCCCGGCCAGTGGCGCGGTGCCGCCCTTGCCGTCGGCGCCGAGCACGGTGCCGGCGTACTTGCCCCAGTCCTTCGGCGGGTTGACGTGCATCTTCACACCGATGCTGTCGCCCGAGTACGGGGTGTCGGTCTGGACGGTCAGCGCCGCGGTGTAGTCGCCGGGCTGGGTGACCTCGGGGACCGTGGCGTCCAGGCCGACGGTGATCGTGGTGCTCTCCCCGGGCTGGAGTGTCACCTTGTCCTTGCTCGTGGACAGCCAGCTGACGTCCGAGGACTCGCCGCCCTGGTCGTAGCCGGGCAGCACCTCGACGGTGGACACCGGCGGCGTACTGCTGCCACCGGGGTTGCCGCCGACCTTGTAGAAGCCGGAGGCAGCACCCACACGGTAGACGCTGGTGTTGGCGTTGGGCAGGGCGGTCCAGCTGCCGGTGCCCGGGTCGAAGGCGTAGCCCTGGTTGGTGATGGCGGCGCTGTTGTTGACGACACCGCTGGAGACCAGCAGCATGCCGTTGCCCACGCCGTACGCCGAACCCCACAGGTCGGCGGGCATGTCGGCGACGGCCGACCAGCTGTCGGCGCCCGGGTCGTAGACGTAGGCGTGCTTGGTCGAACTGCTGCCGCCGCTGCCACCGGCGCAGTAGAGCTTGCCGTCGATGCCGCCGCAGGACTGCCAGGAGATCGGCTCCGGGTAGGAGGCGATCTGGGACCAGCTGTCCGACGACGGGTCGTAGACCGTGGCGTCCGTGGTGCCACAGCTGCTGGTGCAGCCGCCGACGACGTACAGCTTGCCGCCGAGCACCGCGCTGCCCGAACCGGCGTACGGCTTGGGCGAGGACGCCTTGGTGGACCAGCTGTTCGACGCCGGGTCGTAGACCTCCAGCTTGGCGTCGGGGTCGCCGCCGGCACCCCAGCCGCCGACCACGTACAGCTTGCCGCCGATGAAGCCGTGGGCCGGGTTGCCCTCGCGGGTGTCGGCCGCGGAGGCCAGCTTGGTCCAGGAGCCACTGTCGGGGTCGTAGGCGTACAGCGCGTTGGTGTCCGCGCTGCCGGTGTAGCCGAAGGCGGAGTAGACCTTGCCGCCGTGGACGGCGACGGCGTTGTCCTGCACAGCGGTCGGCAGGTTGGCCACCGGCTGCCAGGCGTCACCGGCCGCGTTGGCCGCCGGAGCCGCATCCGAGGTCTTGCCCTTGCTGAGGGCCAGCGGGGAGTAGTTGCCCTTCACCAGGTTGAGCGGCGCGCCGCCCTTGGCCTGCTGGGTGAAGCCGCCCGGCTGCTCGCCCAGGGTGAGGCTGGCAGGCGCCCCGCCGGTGTTCTTCACCGTCAGGTCCTGGGTGGCCTTCTTGCCCCAGTCGACCGTCTTGTCGATCGAGCCGGGGGTGAACGCCAGCTTGCCGGCCTTCAGGCTGAAGTTCGCCTTGTTGGCGCTGTCCGCCGCCACGTCCACCGACTTGTCCAGGTCGGCGTATTTCGACTTGGAGGCGGTGTAGGTGTGGCTGCCGGTCTTGGAGGTGAACATCCAGTAGAAGCCGCCGCCGATCGCCGGGTCCTCCGGGGTGGCCGCGGTGATGGCCTTGTCCTGCGAGGCGTCGGTGTTGACGACAGTGGCGCCGACGACGCCGTCGTCGGTGTTGGCGTCCTTCACGGTACCGGCCACCAGACCACCGTTGACAGGCTCGTAGGTCCGCTTGCCCACGAACACGTTGTCGAGTTCCCACCAGTAGCCGTAGCTGCCCGTGAAGTGGAACCGCAGCTGCACGCCGGGCTTCCCGGCGTAGTCGGTCAGTGGAAGCTCGACATGGGCAGGGCCGGTCAGGGTGGTGGTGCGGTTCCAGATGTTGGTCCAGGTCGCACCGCCGTCAGTGCTGACGTCGATGTTGCCGGTCTGGTTGCTGTAGCTCTTGTAGTCGGTGTCGAACTCCAGTTGCGGGCTGTCGTTGCCGGTCAGGTCGAAGACCGGGGAGATCAGCGAGCTGTCCTGCTTCTTGCCGCTGCCGATCTTGTCACTGTCGACCATGGCGAAGGCGCCGGAACCACCGGTCTTGTTACCCCGCTTACCGAAGTCGTCGAAGGACCAGCCGCCGGTGGTGCCGTCGGCGTTGACCACGCTCCAGCCCTCGGGGGCGCCGGCGGTGGAGTCGAAGGGCTCGGTCGGGCCGGACCGCTTGACCTGGTAACCGGGCGCCGTGGCCGCCTGGGCGTCCACCGGGACCGCCACGTTCACGGTCTGCGCCGCGTCCTCCACGGTCACCTGCTTGGTGACCGCCTTGTAGCCGGGGTACACGGAGGTGAAGCGCAGGGTGTAGTCGGCGCCCTGCGGCAGGTCGACGCTGTACGCGCCGGTGTACGGGTCGGTGAAGACCGGGGCGCCGGGCACGTCATCGATGGTGATCTTCGTGTAGAGCGGCCAGCCGTGGCCGGAGCCGTCGGTCACCTTACCGGTCACGGTCTGCCGGGCCACCGCGTCCAGCGCGAAGTCCATCGTGACGGTGCCATCGTCGACGACGACGCCGTTGGCCTTCTTGGGCGCGTACCCGTAGGCGTACGCGGCCATTTTGTAGGTGTCAGGCGGCACCGTCAGGTTGTAGTGCCCCTGAGCGTCGGTGGTCGACCGGTAGATACCGGCTACGACGGAGGCGCCGGAAAGCGCCTTGCCTGAGCTGTCGGTGACGGCGCCGGAGATCTCGCCGTGCGAGCCGACGCCGGAGGCGGCGAGACCGCCCCCGGGATGCGTCGCGGTGGCGACGGTGCCCGGAGCGGCTGCCTCGGCGCCGGTGGCAGCCTGGGCTGCGGGTAATCCCGCAGCCATGACTGCGACGGCTGCCGCGGTGAAGGCGGCCAGTCGCGCGGAGATCCTCCGCGCGGCCGGTCTGGAATGCCTCGAAGTGCGCAATGTGTGACTCCCATGCAGCTGAGCTGGGGTCGACCCGTGCGCTGGTTCTCGGTCGACAGCAGATGGACTCATCTGCCGGTGCAACTAAACATCGTTGCCATGTTCTCGACAAGAAGGCCTCCGGGGCGGATACACGACATGACCTGGACCCGCCCATTTGCGATGATCCATCAGCTACCGGTCACCACCCTGGCGATGTCGGCGGCGGTGACGATCCCGAATCGCTCAGCTCGCCAAAGTGCCCTGGTGGAAGTACATACGCCAGCCCACTTCCGTCAGACGCCACACGGAGCTCCGCCATGCTCGGCGCCCGCTGTGGTCGGCGAAGTACGTCAGATGAACGATGCCGGGAGCAAGTACGACCCCTGACATATCGCTGACCTCGACCGGAGCTTCGGGGGCCACCGAACCGTCACTTGTCACCGTGAGGATCGACGTCGCGTCCCAGCGCCGCCCCGACGCCCCGATCTCGAGGAACTCCGGGTCCAGGAGCTCCGAGACCAGCGCCGGCGAAGCACGCACGTCAGGGTCGAGAAGCCGCATCTCCGCGTCAATGGCCGCTTGAACGGCCCGCACACTCTTGTCTGCCATGCACGAAACCTACGGATGTTCCTCGTCACGTCACAGCGAATAGTTCACGCAACGCAAGCAGCGACACCGGCGATGACGTCATCTCCCGTCAACGGACTTGCTGGGCACATCGTCTCCAAGTCTGACGGTCGGTCCGCCTTGTGGAGCGGTCACACAGGCCAGGCGTCGACCCAGCGGGCCACCTGGAGCAGGCGCAGAGGCTGATGGAACGCGAGGGGTGGGGCGGCAGGATGAGTCGCATGAGCACTCCGGGCGCCACCACAGCCGCAAACTCCGTTGCAACGCCGCCTCGTTGGGCGGTCTGGGCCGCGCATCTGACCGCGTTGGTTGTCCTGCCGAGCGGGCTATGGCGGATCGTCCTGGTGCTCGGCTATCCGGCCGGCTACCTGGACGAGAGCTTCGCGGACTTCGAGACGCTCGGCGCGAAGGTCTGGATGCTGACGCTGAGCGTGGTCTGCGAGCTTCTCGCCTTCCTGACGATCGGTCTGGTGCGGCCCTGGGGCGAGATCGTGCCGCGCTGGATACCGCTGATCGGAGGACGCGCCGTGCGCCCGATGGCCGCCGTCGTCCCAGCAGCCCTCGGCGCAGTGGCACTGACCGTCATATGGGCCAATGTTCCCTGGTGGTGGACGTACCCGCACGATGACATGACGGACACCGGCGACCTCGTGGTCGGCATCCTCTACCAACCGCTGGTCCTGTGGGGCCCCCTACTCGCCGCCGTCACCGTCTCCTACTACCGCCGTCACCGCTCCCCGCGCAGCCGGGGCACAGCGTCTTGAAACAGCGCCCCGTTTGAGAGCCTTGTCCCAGTGCCGGTCTACTGGCTTTGATGACCAGCGGGCTGGACTCATTGGCAACGGACATCCGGAAGCCCGTGCACAAGTGTTGTCGCTGGACGTGAACGAATCCAACCTCAGCTGCCCGCAGCAGCCTGCACGCCAACGTGATAGCCGCCGAGTGCGTGTGGGATCAGTGCCCGGCGGCGTACGAGACGAAGCCCGCCCAAGCGCCTGACGCGAAAGCGAGCCGGGCCCCCTGCAAGTTCTTGGAGTCGCGGACGTGGACCGTACCGGGTGCGGACGCCACCTCAACGCAGTCGTTACCGTCGCCACTGCTGCTGTAACTGCTCTTGAACCACTCCAGCTCCGAGGCGTCCCTGGCAAAGGGCTTGTGGATCATGTCTCTCCCAGAACTTGTTCGATGAAGGCCAGCGACTCCCGTGGCGCAAGCGCCTGGGCCCGGATCATCCCATAGCGCAACCCAAGGATCCTGAGCTGCTTCGGGTCGGAGACCGGGCGTCCGCTGAACGCGCCCTCGGAGCGCCCCACCGCACTGCCGTCGGGGAACTTCAGAACCTCGATCAGCCCACCCGTCCCGGGATGCTCCTCGCGATGGGTCGGCATCACTTGGATCGCCACATTCCGCAACCGCCCTACTTCCAAGAGGCGTTCGAGTTGTCGGCGCAACACCATTGTGCCTCCGACGGGACGGCGAAGCGTCACCTCTTCCTGGACAAAACTCAGCGATGGAAGGGGATCCCGGTCGAAGATGGATCGCCGGGCCATGCGAGCAGCCACCACGCGGTCCATCTCGTCCAGCGTGTAGGCGGGCAGCCACGACGCGAACAGGGCCCGCATATGCTCCTCGGTCTGCAACAGACCGTTGATGTTGTGGTGGTGGTACGCCTCCAGCTCGACGACCTTGGCCTCCAGCTTCGCCAGATCCCGCACCTTCTTCGGATATCGAACCTCCGCCACATCCCGCTTCATGGCGGCCAGCTTGCCGCCCGCGCCCAGCACCTCGTCCGCCCTGTCCAGGAACTCCGGCCGGGGGATGCGCCGTCCGCCCTCCACCTTGTAGACCAGGTCCTCCCCGTACCCGATCGCAGCCCCGAACTCGCCGGCCCGCAGCCCCGCCGCCTCCCGCCACGCCTTGATCTGGCGGCCCACCGCGGCGACCACCGCCACCCCGGACTCGTCGTCGGGGTCGACGCCCCAGTCCGGCTCGTCCGCCCCGCCGTCGCCGCGCTCCGTACCGGTCTCATCCACGCTCATCCGTGCCCCACTTCCGACGTGCATGCCGCTCTTGCTCAACCCCTGGTCTCCCCAGCACGTCACTCCGGACAGCCGGGACAGCACTGGACAAGCCCGGGACAATCACCGTACGTAAGCGATCCTTCACTATTCACGGTACGCAGGCGCAGCCACGCTGAGTGACGTGACCCAAGAAATCACTCAAATACGCCCGGCACCACGTCCGCCCCCGCCGACCGCTGGGGCATCGACCTCGGGCCCGTCCCGCGCAAGACCATCTGGGCCGACCTCGACCTCGTACCGTGACCGCTCCACCGGGTCGCGGAGACCCACGACCCGGTGAGCCACGACGCCGCGCCCCACGACGCACAAAGCTTTAAAGAACTTGGGGAAATCACCTTCCCCACCCAAACCCGACCCCATCCCAGACCCGTCACTCGCCCGGGTGACATATGGCAACTGGGCTGGATTTCATACGGGTTGACTGGCATATGCTCACCGCGACAACTACAGACATGCGACGGCCCCCGACGAGATTGCAGTCTCGACCGAGGGCCTGACCACCGAGGAAGTTCGGAGCTTCCCGATGGATACCCAGCAGATTACCGCGCCCCCGTGCGCCCCGTCCCCCGTACCCGGGGACGCCACACCGTCATCCGGTGTCATCCACATCAACGTTCGGCACGCCGCAGGCTTCACCGTCATCGGCAACCATCTCGCCCAGCACCGCGGGCTTTCCCTCACCGCGATCGGGCTCGCCGCCCACATCCAGTCGCTGCCCGCCGGAGCCAGGATCGGCATCAAGCCCCTCGCCGAACGCTTCCCCGAGGGCGAAACCCGCATCGCCGCCGCCCTGCGCGAACTCGAAGCCCACGGCTACCTCCACCGCAGCCGCGTACGCCTCGCCGACGGCCGCGTCGTGACGCGCACGGTCTCGTACAACCAGCCGGGCGCCACCGCGTCCACCGCCCCAGCACCCGAGCCGCGGACCAGGGGCAGCAAACCGGCAGTCCCGCGGCCCACACCACCGCCACTGCCAAGCGAGCCCGCTCCAGCCCCGATTCCCCCACTCCTGCCGGACCCCGCCCAGGAGCCACAGGCCCCCGTGTCGCAATCAGCGCCTGCATCACCCCCGGCGCCCACACCGCAGCTGCAGCCCGCCCCCGTCCTCGTACCGGCCCCCACCGCGCGCACGACACCGCCTCCGCCGCTCCCCCAGCCACAGGAGCTCACCCCGGAACTTCAGCGAGGGGCCGCCGCGCTCCTCGCCGACCTACGCCGCCACGCGCCTCAACTCGTCCTCTCCGAGAACGACATCCGCACGCTCACCCCAGGCGTCGCCACCTGGCTCGAACGCGACACCCACCCCGACACCATCCGCCACGCCCTCACCACCGACCTCCCGCACCCCCTGAAGCACCCGGCCAAGCTCCTGCGGCACCGGATCACGACCCTCCTTCCATCGCCGCTGCCGGGAGCCCAGGACCCCGCACTCTCACGCCCCGGCGCCACCGCCACCCCCCTCCAGAACTGCGACCGCTGCGACCGCGCCTTCCGCTCCCGCCACCCCGGCCACTGCCGCGACTGCCGCACGGACCAGCAACGCGTCGGAGTCAGTGCATCTTCCGCCGAGGAGAGTCAGTGGCGGATGGCCTGCTGAACACGACGAGGCGTCCACGTTGTCCAACTTTTCCTGCCGCGAGAGAGTGAGCAGCCGCTACCGTGAACGTTTCCAGCATCGGACAGAGTGCGTGACGGGGGGATCTGTGCTGCCGGACTTCACTTCTGAGGGCCTGCTGCCGCCTGGTCGCTTTTCGGTGACCATGGAGGAGGCCGAGGAATTGCTCGTACGCAGTCCAGCGTTCGAATGCTCAAGCAGCCGGCCCACCCTGTGGAGAGGCTTCGAGCAGTACCTCAACCGTTTCGGAGTGCTGGAGGACAGCTACCCGCAGAAATTGCGAGGCCGACCGCTGATTCATCGGGTGTGGCTGGGAGGCAGCTTCGTCAGTGCGAAGCCTGAGCCCCGAAACATCGACGCGACGATGTTCATCGACGTAACCGCAGAGATGGCGGTCAAGGGGAATCCGGGCTCCAAGTGGCTCACCGAGGCGTTCAAGAGCAGGGACCAGATCCTGCGCAAGTTCGGCGTCTCGCCCCTCAGAGTGGGTTACCGCCCCGTTGCGTCGGTATTCGATATGCAAAGCATCGTCGAGGATGACCGGACATACTTCATGCAACGTGGGATCTGGGACGACTGGTGGCAACGGTGCCGCCTGCCTGACGGAAGTGACCCTGCCCCCACCGAGGCAAGTGCCGTACCCGTTCGTGGATACCTGGAGGTGCGACTGTGAGCGAGAGCATCTGGCGCAGACGCATGCGCGCGGCCCGCGCACAGGACCCCGAGGCCACCGCAAGGCTTCTGGACGAGCTGGGCACCGAGGAACGCAGCGATACGGAGATCGAAGCGGACCACCGCAGAAGCCGCCTCGAAGCCATGCAGGAGTACCAGCCGGGCGCCACCCTCCAGGAGGAACTGTGCCTCCGCCTCACCGGACCGGAGGCCAAAGGCGGAGCACTGCGGTTTCAGTGGGGCAACGCACTTCTCGACCCGGTCGAGAAAGCTGTGTCCAAGGCCGCAGGCACACCTGTTGAACTTGAGGTCACCGGGCTCTCGCGAGGCAGTACGGTCGTGCACGCTCGTCCCGTCCTGTCGGTATCGCCCGGTACAGGGACGCTCGGCGGTCCTGTACCGACAGCGGCTGACAAGGGAGTGCGTACGTTTGTGCGCCTCCTCACTGCTCTGGAGGACGAGAGCGACGTGCGCGAGTGGGCGCAGCTCTTCGACTCGGTGGACGCGCTGTCCCGGGCTCTGGAGCGTTTCCGCTTGAGCCTCGGCCTGACCTGGTACGCGGCGGACGGCGGCATGCGTCAGGCCAGTCTGACTCAACGAGGAGTCGAATACGCCAAGCGGCTTCAGTCGACACGCGACGACGATCAGGAGTTCACGATCTCCGGACGTGTCACTGAGCTCCGTAGCAGCGGTGTAGTCAAAGTGAAGTCGGGCCTGGCTCAGAACGCCCCCGCACACGACGTGAGAGTCGAACCGGAACAGCTCGTACGCATGCGTCTGGCCCTGGGAGACAACGTGCATTTCAGGGTGCGCTACCGGCGGAAGTTGGATGCCATCGGCCGCACCAGAGTGTCGGAGTACCACTTCCTCGGAGTCGCAGCCGAAGAACTCGCTCTCGACCTTGAGGCTGGGCCGTCGCCCCATGGAGAGAACTCACCCGAGGCGCCGCGATAGCGCGGGCACGCTCGGTCCCGTCAACTCCTCAGCGCAACCTCACTACGACGCGTGAACCAGTCACGTTCTGCATATGTCACTGGCGTACCACTCCTAGCGTTCTCGACATGGTCAACTCATCGCACGAAACGAACACGGAATTCTGTGCGCGGGTGTCCCCAACGCCAGACATCCCGCTTCCCGGCACGGGGACAGTCCCCCAGCCGCCCGTCCCTCTCTTCGAAGGCACCAAGCCGAAGCCACGGGAACGCCCAGTAGACAATCTGCTCCTCGCCGAAATCGTGGAACTCGGCCTGGGCGAACGCCCCGCCGTCACTACGTGGAGAAATCTCATGGCCGAAACCGATCTCGCGTTCTTCCGCTCCAAGACTGCTCAGCGCCTGCGGATGGAAGGCCGTACTCAAGGCCTGGCACTGGGCGTCTTGCTTCTCCTCGGACAGACCGGCCTCCACGTATCCGACGAGGCCCGCGACCGCATCACGGACTGCGACGACATGGACATCCTGACCCGCTGGCTCCTCCATGTCCCCACTGCCTCATGCGTCGACGAGCTCTTCGACGAGCAACGCCCGACGCTGTAGCTCCGCTCCGGATTTGTGCCCGTCCGGAGCCCCCGGGCCCATGTGGAGAGACTCGGGGGCCACTGATCTCTCAGCTCGTCAAAGTGCCCTGGTGGAAGTACAAGCGCCAGCCCACTTCCGTCAGACGCCACACGGAGCTCCGCCATGCTCGGCGCCCGCTGTGGTCGGCGAAGTACGTCAGATGAACGATGCCGGGAGCGAGTACGGCCCCCGACATATCGCTGACCTTGACCGGAGCTTCGGGGGCCACCGAACCGTCACTCGTCACTGCGAGGATCGACGTCGCGTCCCAGCGCCGCCCTGACGCTCCGATCTCGAGGAACTCCGAGTCCAGGAGCTCCGAGACCAGCGCCGACGAAGCACGCACGTCAGGGTCGAGAAGCCGCATCTCTGCCTCAATGGCCGCTTGAATGGCCCGCTCGCTCTCGTCTGCCATGCACGAACCCTACGGGCGTTCCTCGTCACGTCACAGCGAATAGTTCACACAACGCAACCAGCGACACCGGCGATGAAGTCGTCTCACGTCTCCCGTCAACATTTATTGTCCCGTCCAAATTGATCTGGTTCGGAGCCGAACCCCTGACGTGCGGCGACCAGTTCAGTCGAGACGTGGGAATGTCGGGAATCTCGGGTGACGTGGCCCTGGCTGGATGGATGCCAGATGCTGTCTCAGTTGATCTGGTCTGGTTGGACAGCTTCGAGATCGATGCGAACTTGGCGCGCTCCCTGGTGCGCTCCCTGGGCGTGAGCAGCATCCGGACCTTGCAGGACTGGATTTGCGTGAGGTGGTCGGCGGTTGGGACAGCCAAATGTGGCGTCTCGGGGACGAGTTGGACGTACGCATGCCACGCACGGAGCGTGCACCGTCCCTCCTGCGCAACGAGCACCGATGGCTGCCTGCCCTCGCACCGCGCCTTCCACTACCGGTCCCGACCCCTATACGGATCGGTGAGCCGTCCGCACGTTTCCCGCGGCCATGGACCATCGCGACATGGGTTCCCGGTGAGCCGGCCGACCGCGCCTTGGGAGGGTCCGCCGGTATGGCTGCACGGCGACCTTCACCCGGCGAATGTCGTCGTCTCGGACGGGACACTCTCGGGCGTGATCGACTTCGGTGACATGTGCGCCGGCGATCCGGCGGTCGATCTCGCGGCTGCGTGGGTGCTTCTTCCCGCGGGGGCGGCTGCACGGTTCTTCGACGCGTACGCACACGCGGACGAGGCGATGATCCGGCGCGCACGAGGGTTGGCTGCCCTGAAGAGCCTTGTCCTCATCCGAATCGGCTGGGCCGGGGACCGGGGCCTGCCCGGCGGCAAGCCGACATGGGGACCCGCGGGCCGGGCGGCGCTGGACCGTGTTCTGGCATCAATCTAGGAGATTGGCACCCCGGGTTCGACGACGGAACCCCCGGCGTGATGCCGGGGGCCGTGGTGTTTGCGCTGCTACGGCAGGTTCCTCGCCATGACGATCCGCTGGACCTGGTTCGTTCCTTCGTAGATCTGCGTGATCTTCGCGTCGCGCATCATCCGCTCCACCGGGTAGTCCCGCGTGTAGCCGTAGCCGCCGAGCAGCTGGACCGCGTCCGTCGTGACTTCCATCGCGACGTCGGAGGCGAAGCACTTGGCCGCGGCGCCGAAGAAGGTGAGGTCGCCGTCGAGGCGCTCGGACTTGGCGGCGGCCGAGTAGGTGAGCTGGCGGGCCGCCTCCAGCTTCATGGCCATGTCGGCGAGCATGAACTGGACGCCCTGGAAGTCGCCGATCGGCTTGCCGAACTGCTTGCGCTCCTGGACGTAGCCCTTGGCGTAGTCGAGGGCGCCCTGGGCGATGCCGAGGGCCTGGGCCGCGATGGTGATGCGGGTGTGGTCCAGGGTCTTCATCGCGGTGGCGAAGCCGGTGCCCTCCTCGCCGATGATGCGGTCGGCGGGGATGCGGACGTTGTCGAAGTAGACCTCGCGGGTCGGGGAGCCCTTGATGCCGAGCTTCTTCTCCGGGGCGCCGAAGGAGACGCCCTCGTCCGACTTCTCGACGACGAAGGCCGAGATGCCCTTGGAGCGCTTGGTCGGGTCGGTGACGGCCATCACCGTGTAGTACTCGGAGACGCCCGCGTTGGTGATCCAGCGCTTCACGCCGTTGAGCACCCAGAAGTCGCCGTCGCGCACAGCCTTGGTCTTCATGCCCGCCGCGTCGGAACCCGCGTCGGGCTCGGAGAGGCAGTACGAGAACATGCCGTCGCCCTTGGCCAGCGGGCCCAGGTACTTCTTCTTCAGGTCCTCGGAGCCGGAGAGGATCACCGGGAGCGAGCCGAGCTTGTTCACGGCCGGGATGAGGGAGGAGGAGGTGCAGACGCGGGCCACCTCCTCGATCACGATGACCGTGGCGAGGGCGTCGGCGCCCGCGCCGCCGTACTCCTCCGGTACGTGCACCGCGTGCAGGTCCGCGGCGGTCAGGGCGTCCAACGCCTCCTGCGGGAAGCGCGCCTCCTCGTCGACCGCTGCCGCGTGCGGGGCGATCTTCGCCTCGGCCAGCGCGCGCACCGTCTCCCGGAGCATCTCGTGCTCCTCGGCCGGACGGTACAGGTCGAAATCGGTCGAACCCGCCAAGACGCTCACTCCCCAAGACGCTAACTACCGTTAAGTAACCCAATTTTATGGCCCGGTCGCCGAAATGGCCTATGCCATGCGTGCGTGAGCTTGGCGACAGGGGTGGGAGAAGCTGCTCAGGTAGCCGGAAACCGGGCCTTCGGGGGCACGACTATGCTCGTTCACCGCACGTCTGTCCGCATCTCTCAGGAGCATTACATGGCCCTCAGGATCACTGTGATCGGTACCGGCTACCTCGGCGCCACCCACGCCGCGGCCATGGCGGAACTGGGCTTCGAAGTGCTCGGCCTCGATGTCGTGCCCGAGAAGATCGAGATGCTGAGCAGTGGCAGGGTCCCGATGTACGAGCCGGGCCTGGAGGAGCTGCTGCGCAAGCATGTCGAGGGCATCGAGGGGTCCACCGGACGGCTGCGGTTCACCACCTCCCCGGAAGAGGTGGCGGCCTTCGGTGATGTGCACTTCGTCTGCGTGAACACACCGCAGAGGCACGGCGAGTACGCCTGCGACATGAGTTACGTCGACACCGCCTTCGAGTCGCTGGCACCGCATCTGACCCGGCCCGCCCTGGTCGTCGGGAAGTCGACCGTGCCGGTGGGTTCGGCGGCCCGGCTCGCGGCGCGGCTGGCGGAGCTGGCACCGGCGGGCGCGGACGCGGAGCTGGCCTGGAACCCGGAGTTCCTGCGCGAGGGCTTCGCGGTCAAGGACACTTTGCACCCGGACCGGATCGTCGTCGGGGTGGCGAGCGAGCGGGCCGAGAAGCTGCTGCGCGAGGTGTACGCGGTGCCGGTCGCCGAGGGCTCGCCGTTCGTGGTGACGGACTTCCCGACCGCCGAGCTGGTGAAGACCGCGGCCAATTCCTTCCTGGCCACGAAGATCTCGTTCATCAACGCCATGGCGGAGGTCTGCGAGGCCGCCGACGGCGATGTGAAGAAGCTGGCCGAGGCGATCGGGCACGACGAGCGGATCGGGTCCAAGTTCCTGCGGGCCGGGATCGGCTTCGGCGGCGGCTGTCTGCCCAAGGACATCCGGGCCTTCATGGCGCGCGCCGGCGAGCTGGGCGCGGACCAGGCACTGACCTTCCTCCGCGAGGTCGACTCCATCAACATGCGACGCCGCGGCCACATGGTGGAGCTGGCCCGGGAGGCCGTGGGCGGCGATTCGTTCCTCGGCAAGCGGGTGGCGGTCCTGGGCGCGACGTTCAAGCCGGACTCGGACGACGTACGGGACTCGCCCGCGCTGAACGTGGCCGGGCAGATCCATCTGCAGGGCGGCCAGGTCACCGTCTTCGACCCGAAGGGCATGGACAACGCCCGGCGGCTCTTCCCCACCCTCGGTTACGCGGACTCGGCGCTGGACGCGGTGCGCGGCGCGGACGTGGTGCTGCACCTGACGGAGTGGCGGGAGTTCCGCGAGCTGGACCCGGCAGCGCTCGGCGAGGTCGCCTCCCGCCGGATAATCCTGGACGGCCGCAACGCGCTCGACAGCGAGCTGTGGCGCGGGGCCGGCTGGACATACCGGGCGATGGGACGGCCGAAGGCCTGACGGCGCCCCTGGGGAAAAGTCTCAACCGCGCTTGGCCGCGCCCGGTCACGTACCGCCGCGGTGGCCGCGTCCGGGGCACCCGTTATGCCTGTGTGCGTGTTGGAAAACGTGCGGGGCACCCCTGGGGGTGCCCCGCACGCGACAGTTTCGGCTCAGCCGGCCTGGGTGTCCAGCTGCTCGATCGTGACGTGCGACGGGGCCCGACGGGTGCGCAGCTCGCGTGCGACGTCCTCGGCGTCGCGCAGCACCCGTACCGCGTTCTGCCAGGTGAGCTTGGCGAGGTCGGCGCTGGACCAGCCGCGGCCGAGCAGCTCCGCGATCAGGTTCGGGTAGCCCGCGACGTCCTGGAGGCCCTCCGGGAGGAAGGCGGTTCCGTCGTAGTCGCCGCCGATGCCGACGTGGTCGATGCCGGCGACCTCGCGCATGTGGTCGAGATGGTCGGCGATCGTCGCCACGGTGGCGATCGGGCGCGGGTTGGCCGCTTCGAAGGCGGCGTGGATCTTCATGGCCTGCGCGGTGGTGTCGAGGTGGTGCAGGCCGTGGGCGCGCATGTTCTCGTCCGCGGCCCGCGTCCAGGCGACGGCCGCCGGGAGTACGAACTTCGGCACGAAGGTCGCCATGGCGATGCCGCCGTTGGCCGGGAGTCGGCCGAGCACGTCGTCGGGGATGTTGCGCGGGTGGTCGCAGATCGCGCGCGACGAGGAGTGCGAGAAGATCACCGGCGCGGTGGAGGTGTCGAGCGCGTCGCGCATCGTGGTGGCCGCCACATGGGAGAGGTCGACCAGCATGCCGATGCGGTTCATCTCCCGTACGACCTCGTGGCCGAAGGGCGAGAGACCGCCGACGCCCGGATCGTCGGTCGCCGAGTCCGCCCACGCGATGTTGTCGTTGTGGGTGAGCGTCATGTAGCGGACGCCCAGGGTGTGCAGGGCCCGCAGGGTGCCCAGCGAGTTGTTGATGGAGTGGCCGCCCTCGGCGCCCATCAGGGAGGCGATGCGGCCCTCCGCGCGGGCCGCCTCCATGTCGTCGGCGGTCAGGGCGCGCCGCAGGTCCGCGGGGTGGCGCTCCAGCAGCTCGGCGACCACGTCGATCTGTTCGAGCGTGGCGCTGACGGCTTCGTCGCCCGCCATGTCGGACCGCACGTAGACGGACCAGAACTGAGCGCCGACACCGCCCGTGCGCAGCCGCGGGATGTCGGTGTGCAGATGGGCGGACTGGTCGGTGGCGATGTCGCGGGCGTCCAGGTCGTAGCCGACCTGTTCGCGCAGCGCCCACGGCAGGTCGTTGTGCCCGTCGACGACGGGGTACTCGGCGAGGAGCTCCGCCGCCCGCCCGAGCTGTTCGGCCTTCTCCACCGGGGCCTACTTCCCGAAGCCGAAGGAGTCGGCGCCCTGGACCTTGCTGCGGAGCCGCTTGCCCTTCTCCGTCGCCTGGTCGTTCAGCTCCTGCTGGAACTCCCGCATCCGGGCCAGCAGCTCGCCGTCGTGGGCGGCGAGGATGCGGGCGGCGAGCAGGCCCGCGTTGCGTGCGCCGCCGACCGAGACGGTCGCGACCGGGACACCGGCGGGCATCTGCACGATGGAGAGCAGGCTGTCCATGCCGTCCAGGTACTTAAGCGGTACCGGCACGCCGATGACCGGCAGCGGGGTGACGGAGGCGAGCATGCCGGGCAGGTGGGCGGCGCCGCCCGCGCCCGCGATGATCGCCTTGAGACCACGGTCCGCCGCCTGCTCGCCGTACGCGATCATCTCGCGCGGCATGCGGTGGGCGGAGACGACGTCGACCTCGTAGGGGATCTCGAACTCGTCGAGGGCCTTGGCCGCCGCTTCCATGACGGGCCAGTCGGAGTCCGAGCCCATGACGATGCCGACGACCGGCGCGGCGTTGGCGGGGGAAGTCATTCGTTGATCGTTCCTCTGAGGTAGTCAGCTGCATGACGGGCTCGGTCTCGCACGTCCGCCAGGTCGTCGCCGTAGGTGTTGACGTGTCCGACCTTGCGGCCGGGCTTCACGTCCTTGCCATACATGTGGATCTTGAGCTGCGGGTCGCGGGCCATGCAGTGCAGGTACGCCTGGTACATGTCCGGGTAGTCGCCGCCGAGGACGTTGGACATGACCGTCCAGGTTGCGCGCGGGCGCGGGTCGCCGAGCGGCAGGTCGAGCACGGCCCGGACGTGGTTGGCGAACTGCGAGGTGATCGCGCCGTCCTGGGTCCAGTGCCCGGAGTTGTGCGGGCGCATGGCCAGCTCGTTGACCAGGATGCCGGGCTCCCCGTCGGGTCCCCTGGTCTCGAAGAGTTCGACGGCGAGGTGGCCGACGACGCCGAGCTCCGAGGCGATACGGAGCGCGAGCTGCTGGGCCTCGCCCGCGAGCCGCTCGTCCAGCTCCGGAGCCGGGGCGATCACCGTGTCGCAGACCCCGTCGACCTGGATCGACTCGACGACCGGGTACGCGACGGCCTGGCCGTGCGGCGAGCGGACGATATTGGCCGCCAGCTCCCGTACGAAGTCGACCTTCTCCTCGGCGAGGACCGCGACACCGGCCCGGAAGGGGTCGGCCGCGTCCGCGGCGGAGCGGACCACCCAGACGCCCTTGCCGTCGTAGCCGCCGCGGACCGTCTTGAGGACGACGGGGAAGCCGCCGACCTCTTCCGCGAAGGCCGCGACGTCGGCCGGGTCCTTCACGATGCGGTGGCGGGGGCAGGGCGCGCCGACCTCGGTGAGCTTCGCGCGCATCACCCCCTTGTCCTGGGCGTGCACCAGCGCGTCGGGTCCCGGGCGCACGGGTATGCCGTCCGCCTCCAGGGCCCGCATGTGTTCGGTCGGTACGTGTTCGTGATCGAAGGTGATCACGTCACAGCCGCGCGCGAAGGCGCGCAGGGTGTCCAGGTCGCGATAGTCGCCGATGACGACTTCGTTCACCACCTGGGCCGCCGAGTCCTGGGGGGTGTCACTGAGAAGCTTGAACTTGATGCCGAGGGGGATGCCCGCCTCGTGGGTCATACGGGCGAGCTGACCGCCACCGACCATGCCGACTACCGGGAACGTCACTCCTCCAGGGTATCGGGCGCCCCGGGGGTCGCCCGACGACACCCTCCCGGCCGCCCCCGCGCAGGCGGCCACGTCACAGCATCGCCACACCTCTCAGCCAACCCACAGGCATCCCCCGGGCGGGCTGGATAGCATGACGGGTCCGACGCAACCGACAGACAGGCTGAGCGATCACTATGAGCGAACGGGGCGCACTGCGGACCCGGCTGGATCTGCTGGCCCGGGAGGTCGCCAAGTTCGGCGCGGTCGGCGCACTCGGCCTGGTGGTCAATATCGCCGTGTCCAACCTGCTCTGGCGCACCACGGACCTTCAGCTGGTGCGGGCCGGTCTGCTGGCGACTTTCGTCGCCATCCTCTTCAATTACATCGGTTTCCGCTACTGGACGTACCGGGACCGTGACAAGAGCGGGCGGACCAGGGAGCTCACGCTGTTCCTGGTGTTCAGCGTGGTGGGCGCGGTCATCGAGAACGGTGTGCTGTACACGGCGACGTACGGCTTCGGGTGGGACGGCCCGGTCCAGAGCAACGTCTTCAAGATCTTCGGGATCGGCCTCGCGACGCTGTTCCGCTTCTGGTCCTACCGGACATGGGTGTTCAGGGCGCTGCCCGCGAAGGAGACCGTGCTGAGCGCGGAGGGGTTCCTGAAGCAGGGGCGTACGGAGCAGGTGCCGCAGGTCCGGGCGGATTCGGTGCGGCCGTAGAGCAGGTCACCCGACAGGCTCTCAGCCCCGCACCCGCTCACCGCACCGGGCGTTCCGGTTCCTGTCTGTTCAGGGCCTCCCGGCTGAGGAACAGGGCGAAGACCGGCGGCTGCTGCTGGAGCAGTTCGAGGCGGCCGCCGTCCGCCTCCGCGAGGTCCCTGGCCACCGCGAGGCCGATGCCGGTGGAGTTGCGGCCGCTGATCGTCCGCTCGAAGATCCGGGCGCCGAGGTCGGGGGGCACGCCAGGGCCCTCGTCCGTGACCTCGACGACCGCCTGATTTCCGGTGACGCGAGTGCGCAGCGCGACCGTACCGCCGCCGTGCATCAGTGAGTTCTCGATCAGCGCGGCCAGCACCTGGGCGACCGCGCCGGGCGTACCGACGGCCCGCAGTCCCTGCTTTCCGGAGCGGACGATGGCGCGTCCCTCCCCCCGGTAGGCCGGGCGCCACTCCTCGATCTGCTGCTTGACGACCTCGTCGAGGTCGAAGACGACGGCGGAGCCGGTACGCGGGTCGCGGGCGTTGGTCAGCAGCCGCTCCACCACGTCGGTGAGCCGCTCGACCTGGGTGAGGGCGATGTTCGCCTCCTCCTTCACCGTGTCCGGGTCGTCGGTGACCGAGATCTCCTCGATCCGCATGGAGAGCGCGGTCAGCGGCGTCCGGAGCTGGTGCGAGGCGTCGGCGGCCAGCCGGCGTTCCGCGGTCAGCATCCGGGCGATCCGTTCGGCGGACGCGTCCAGGACGTCGGCGACCCGGTCCAGCTCCGGTACTCCGTACCGCTTGTGGCGCGGGCGCGGGTCGCCGGAGCCCAGGCGTTCGGCGGTCTCGGCCAGGTCCGTCAGCGGCGAGGTGAGTTTGTTGGCCTGGCGTACGGCGAGGAGCACGGCGGAGATGATGGCCAGCAGCGCCACCGCGCCGATGATCATCAGGGTGCGGCCGACCTCACGGGTGACGGAGGAACTGGACTCCTCGACGGTGACCCGCTCCCCCTGCTCCCCCTCGGCGGTACTCCTGATCACCCTGCCGGTGGGGCGTTCGCCGATTTCGAGGGGGGCGCGTCCGGGGATCTTGACGATTGCGTAGCGCTTGCCGGAGATCTGCTCGGACAGCAGTGTGGGGTTGATCCGCTCGTCCCCCAGGAGCCGGCTGTCGACGACGCTGATCAGCCGCAGCGCCTCGGAGTCGACACTCTCCTGGGCGCTGTTGCTGATGGTGCGGCTCTCGACGATGACGAGGGAGACGCCGAAGACGGCGATCACCACGAGTACCACGGCGAGCGTGGAATTGATCAGTCTGCGGCGCATGAGTGCTTCTGTACGTCAGCTCTTCTCGAAGCGGAAGCCGACGCCCCGTACGGTCGCGATGTAGCGGGGGTTGGCCGCGTCGTCACCGAGCTTCTTGCGGAGCCAGGAGATGTGCATGTCGAGGGTCTTGGTGGAGGACCACCAGGTGGTGTCCCAGACCTCGCGCATCAGCTGGTCGCGGGTGACGACCCGGCCCGCGTCGCGGACCAGGACCCGCAGCAGGTCGAACTCCTTGGCGGTGAGCTGGAGTTCCTCGTCGCCCATCCAGGCCCGGTGCGACTCGACGTCGATCCTGACGCCGTGGGTGGCCGGCTGCGGGGCGGGCTCGGTGGCGCCGCGGCGCAGCAGGGCCCGAACGCGGGCGAGCAGTTCGGCCAGGCGGAAGGGTTTGGTGACGTAGTCGTCGGCGCCCGCGTCGAGGCCGACGACGGTGTCCACCTCGTCGGCGCGGGCGGTCAGCACCAGGATCGGCACGGTGTGGCCATCGGCACGGAGCCTGCGGGCGACTTCGAGGCCGTCCATCCCGGGCAAACCCAGGTCGAGTACGACCAGGTCGACTCCACCCTGGAGGCCGGCGTCGAGAGCGGTCGGACCGTCTTCGCGGACCTCGACCTCGTAACCCTCCCGACGCAGGGCGCGGGCCAGCGGCTCCGAGATGGATGCGTCGTCCTCTGCGAGCAGTACACGGGTCATGGAGTGATGGTAGTCCGCGCGGGGCGGATGAAGTGGGGTGATCCAAAAGCCCTGCGGCTCCGCAAGCAAAAGGGAGGGACGCCTTCGAATGTGGGAGTTTGGTTCCACGCTTACCTGTGATCCATGTCTCAAGTCCTTCCATATCCGGCACTGTCATGTCGTATGGTGGCTCAAAGCCTGTTGCACTACTCAAGGACTCTTGGGCAGCTTTTAGCGCCGAGGGTCTCTTTTGTTCTGCCGGCTGGTTTCCCGCCAGTCGTGAATCAAGTGAATGACCTGTGGCCGGGCTCGGAGCGCGAAATGCGCACCGGGCGTGGATCCCGATGCGGTCACTTCCCGTCTCCTCGGTCGGCTCCTCCATGAGCCCGGCGGTCGGACGAATCCCCTGTCAGGCGTGGGGATGGGACGTGGCCGTGCCGGTGCCGGCCTCCCCCCACCGGGCGCGTCACGCTGACGAGGCGTCGCGTCCCGAGCGAGCAAGGATCGACCATGGCGTCCAGCCTGACGAAGGACCCGGCCAGTACTTCTGGATCCGAGAAGACCTTCTTCGGCCACCCCCGCGGCCTGGCCACTCTCTTCATGACCGAGATGTGGGAGCGTTTCAGCTATTACGGCATGAGGGCCCTGCTCCCCCTCTACTTGATTGCGCCCAACGGGCTTCACATGAACCCGGCCACGGCCACGGCGATCTACTCGGTCTACGTATCGCTGGTCTACCTGCTCGCCATGCCCGGCGGCTGGTTCGGCGACCGGGTCTGGGGTCCCCGCAAGACCGTCGCCGTCGCCGGTACGGTCATCGTGATCGGCCACCTGGCACTGGCGCTGCCCACACAGGGCACGTTCTTCGCCGGCCTCGGCCTGGTGGCCATCGGCTCCGGCCTGCTGAAGTCCAACATCTCGACGATGGTCGGCCACCTCTACGACGGCCCGGACGACCCGCGCCGCGACGGTGGCTTCACGATCTTCTACATGGGCATCAACGCGGGTGCCTTCGCCGCGCCGCTGATCATCGGCACCGTCGGTGAGAACGTCAACTGGCACCTGGGCTTCGCGCTCGCCGCGCTCGGCATGGGGCTGGGTCTCGCCCAGTTCCTGATGGGCACCCGCCATCTGAACGAGCGCAGCCTCGTCGTCCCGAAGCCGCTGTCCGCCGCCGAGCGGACGAGCACGCTGCGCAAGGGCATGATCTGGCTGGCCGTCGCGGCCGTCTTCTACATCGTCACGGTCGTCACCGGCGTCTACACGCTCAACTGGATCCTGGTCCCCATCACCATCGCGGGCCTGGTCATCCCGGTCGTCGTCCTGGCGCGCATCAAGCGCGACAAGGAGCTCAGCGCCACCGAGCAGTCGAAGATGTCCGGCTACATCTGGTTCTTCGTCGCCGCCGCCATCTTCTGGATGATCTACGACCAGGGCGGTTCGACGGTCGCGATCTTCGCCAAGTCCTCGGCCAACAACAGCGTCTTCGGCTGGGACTTCCCGGTCTCCTGGTACCAGTCGGTCAACCCGGTCCTGATCATGGCGCTGGCCCCGCTCTTCGCCGCCTTCTGGCTGTCGCTGAACCGCCGCGGCAAGGAGCCCAGCACGATCGTGAAGTTCAGCTCCGGCCTGGTCCTGGTCGGTGCGTCGTTCTTCCTCTTCCTGATGCCGCTGACGATAGCGACCGACGGCCACAAGGCCGCCGCGATGTGGCTGGTCGCGATCTACTTCGTCCAGACGGTCGCCGAGCTGACGCTCTCCCCGGTGGGTCTCTCCGTCACCACGAAGATGGCTCCGGCCAAGTACGCCAGCCAGATGATGGGTGTCTGGTTCCTGGCCGTCACCGCCGGTGACTGCACCACGGGTCTGCTCTCCACCGCGGGCGTGGAGCTCAACGGCACCGGCGTGGTCACCCTGGAGGCCTTCCTCGCCGTTGCCGCGGGTGTCGCGGTCTTCATGTACCGCGGCAAGGTCAAGAAGCTCATGGGCAGCGTGCACTGACGCACCCGACCCGGCTCCGCGAAGGGCCGCCGCACACCGACGCTTCGGTGTGCGGCGGCCCTTCGCGTACGTCGAGCCGTTCGCCTGCGTCCGGCCCTTCCCGTGCGTCGGTCCGGCGCTCAGCTCACCTGGTGCCGCGCAGCCTGCGCCACGGAGTTAGGGTGAACACGGCGCCGCCGAGAAGGATCGCCGTCCCCGCGACCAGGCCGAGTGCGCGCAGGGTGCCGGTGCCCTCGGCCCCGGTGGCGGCCAGTCCGCCGCCGGAGTCCGTGCCACCGGCGGAGGAGCCGGTGGTGCCCGTGGAGCCCGTGGTCGTGGAACCGGAGGCACCGCCCTGCTGGGCGGTGGTGTCGAGTTCCAGCGACGGGGTCACCGAGCCCTTGACCTTGCAAGGGATGTTGATCTTCGAGGCCCCCAGGGTGACATCGATCGTCAGGGTGCCGGGGCTGAGCGTGGACTTCCCGGACGCGCCCGGCTTGTAGGTGCCGGTCATGTCGGAGAGGTCGACGGGCTTGCCCTGCTCCAGCGGTTCGGCGTTGGCGGGGCCGGTGACCTTCACCGAGCCCTTGTCGGCGCCTCCGATGACGACATCCATGGACGGCTTGAGCGCACCGGCGGGCAGCGCGGCCGGGCTGTCCATCACGCCCTTGGCCGTCTTGACCGTGAGCGCGTAACTCCCGCCGCTCTTCTTGGCGTTGATCGTCACCTTGGAGGATATGTCGGCCGGTCCCGGGGACGTACAGGTGAAGTGGACGGCGACCTCCTTCCCGGGGAAGTCGGTCTGGCCGCCGCCGGAGCCGGAGGTCGTACCGCCCGCGGTCGTGGATCCGGAGGTGGCGGAGCCGGAGGTCGTGCCGCCCGCGGTGGTGGAACCACCCGTGGAGCCGCTTGTCGTACCGCCCGCCGTGGAACCGGAGGTCGTACCGCCCCCGGTCGTGGATCCGCCGCCGTCCGTGACCTTGATGGTCGCGCCGGTCTTCACCGTCTCCTTCGGGCTGCACTTGGTGTCCGTGGAGATCGGCTTGGAGACGTTGATGTTGTACGCGTCCGGCGTCAGCGTGATCTCGCCGGCCTTCTCCAGCTTCAGCGTGCCCTTCATGTCGGGCAGCACCATGGCGCTGTTCTTCGGGATCGGCGGGTTCTGCCGCGGCCCTTCCATCTGCAGGGTCCCCGTGGCCGCGCCGCCCACCTTGATGGTGCCGGTCGGCTTGACCGTGTCCTTGTCGAGATCGAGTACGTCGGGGTTCTTCGAAGCGGCCTGGACCGTCTTCCAGACCACCTCGATGGTGTCCCCGACCTTGGCCTCGGCGGGCGCGGTCAACTGCACCACGGTGGTGCCCTCCACGGGCGGCAGTCCGGAGATGGCGGGGGGTATGCACTCCGTCTTGTACGAGGTGTCGGCGGCCTGGGCCGGACTCGCGGCCAGCAGCATGCCCGCGCCGCCGAGCATCATCGCGACTCCCGCCGCGACCGTCCTCCGTTGCGTACTCACGAATGTCCCTTCGTCGTCGGTCTGTTCTCTGACGGTGCGGAATCCGGTGTGAACCACGGCAGGGCGGCCGTAGTGGTGGGCGGGGGCGCGGCCGCGGAGCTCCCGGCGGGCCCCGCCGCGCCGCGCAGCTTCGGGAGCCGGGCCGTCGCCCCGGCCGGTTGCGGGTGTCGGTGGCGCCTGGTGCGGACCGGGGTGCGCGAGGTGCGGGGCCGTACCCTGTCGACGATCGCCATGCCGATCCGGAACACGGCGGCCGGCACGACGACGCACAGCAGGATCCAGAAGAGGGTGACGCCCCAGGGGCGGCCGACCCCCCACGGCTGCTCGGCCAGCACCTTGCTGCCGTACTTCAGCGAGACCTGGTAGTCGCCGTGGGCGCCCGCGGTCAGTTCGACCGGCAGCTTGATCTGCGCCTTGTGGCCGGACTCAATGGTGCCGCGCCACTGCCGTTCCTCCCACTGCGGGGCGAGGACGCCGTGCGCGGTGCCGACCCGGAAGACCGGGTCCTTGACCGGAGCGGACCCCAAGTTACCTACGGTGAAGACAAGTTGACGGGAGGGCGGAGCGCCGAACCAGGTGAGAATTCCGCTGTCGCCCTCCAGCCGGGTGGTGGCCAGCACCGCGAGCCTGCCGCCCTCGGTCTCCTTCGGCAGCGCGGCGACCGGGTGGCCCGCGACGACGAACACGGCGTCCGCGGTGGCCTGTTCCCCGGTGACGGTGGCGACATGCACCACGCAGGGGCAGGGTGCGGGCGGCTCGGCGACCGGCATCTTCTTGCCGAAGTCGCCCTTGGTACCGGTGGTGACGGCACGGCCCTCGGCGTTGGCGCAGGAGTTGGTGCCGCCGATCACTCCGCGGTCCGGGGTGGCCTGTCCGCAGATCAGCATCATCAGGAGCGTGTTGGGGCGCCAGCCGCTGCCCTTGACGGTGATCTCGCCACCCTTGCCCGCCTGCTGCCTGGAAAGGGTGACCACGGGCTTGGCGTCCGCGGCTGTCGGCCCCGCCGCGCCGGCACCGGTCGCGGAGAGCATCAGCAGCGCGGGCAGCAGCGCACCGAGCAACGCGGCGAGCAGCGGCGCGGCGGCCCGCCGGTGGCTGCCGCCGCGGAGTGTTGCCGGTCCGGCCTGTCCAGTCACGATTCCGCTCCCGCCTTCGCCAAGTGCCTTCTCCTGGAGTGCTGTTGATCCGCCGGGGGCTGTCCGGGCGGGCCGCCGCCGTCGCCGTCGTCCGGTGGCCGGATGCGTGCGCTCCGGCGCCGGTAGGCGTACGCGGCGACAGCCGCCAGGAGCAGCAGCGCGCCACCGGTCACCGGAACCCACGGGACGAAGACCGCGTGGGCCGTCGCCTCGCCGTGCGCGCCGCCCGCCGCCATGACGCGCAGCCGTACGGTCACCGAGTCGAGCGCCGGGGCGCCCTGCCACGGTTCGCCGAGCCTGACGCGCTGTCCGGGCAGCAGCTCCACCGGCAGTGCGCGGGCCTCGCGCCGCAGCAGCCGCCGCCCGAGGACGCCGTCGGCGCCGACGGCGATCCGCGGGGTCAGGACCGTGTTGCCGCGGTTGACCAGCGTGTAGTGGATGGTCCGCCCGGACACGGTGACGTCCTCGACGGTGAGCGCACCCAACGTCGGCCCGCCGACCCGTAGCTGGATGCGCACGCCGACCGAGCGGTCACCGCTTTGCACGACGATGGCGCCAGGGTGGTCGCCGGGCGTCGCGCCCGTTGGCACCGTGACCGAGAACGGCACCTCGGCGCGGGTCCGGGCCGGCACGGTCACCTCGGCGGCGGCGGTCCGCAGCCAGGCTCCGGTCCCGGTGGAGCCCTTGTCGTCGCGTACCGCGAAGCCACCGTCCTCCGCGTTGTAAGCGTCCGCCCCGCGCAGCCGTACGGTGACCGGGGCCGTACCGGGGTTGGTGACGGAGAGCCGGTCCTGGAGGACGGTGCCGGGCGGGCCCTCCAGATAGAAGTACGGTCTGCCGCCGCCCGTACCGGAACCGCTCACCGCGGGCTGCGCCGTCCACGACGTGGTGCTTGCGGGCGGCGGCGTCCGGGCCTCGGCACCGGCCACCGGGGTCAGGGCGAAGGTGAACAGCAGTACGGCGAGGGCGAGTCGGCCGACAAGGGTGAGTCGGGCGGCGCGACCGGGCGGCGACGGCATGGGCGGCTCCCTGGTGCGTGACGGCGGCCGGCTCGTGGACTGGGACTCCTTCCGGATCCGGCCGGTCCGGAAGAAGCACCCTGACGCCCTATCGGCCCACCGCCCCCTGCCCGCGCCTGGTCAGCCAGAGCACCCCGGCCGCACCGGCGAGCAGCACCGTGCCGCCGAGCGTGCCGAGCGCCACCGCCGAGTCGAGCGGACCGGTCTTCGGCAGCTGCCCGCCGTTGTCCGGGGGGCTCTGCGCGTTGCCCGCGGCCGTCACGTCGAGCTGGAGCGACGGGCCGGGGTTGTTGGAGGGGGTACAGGTCGTGGTCGTACCGAGTGCCTTGATGGTGAGCACACCGGCGGTGAAGTCGACCTTGCCACTCTTCTTCGGGGTGTACGTACCCGACAGGTCACTGATCTTGATGGGGGTGTTGGCGGGTATGGCCGCGGAGTTCGGCGCACCGGAGACCTGGACCTGGCCCTGGTCGGCACCTCCCACCTTGATGACCGCGCTGGGGCTCATCGCGCCCTTGCCGAGTTCGACGGGGCTGGACGAGACGCCCTTCTGGAAGGACATCGTGAGCTTGTAGCCGCTGCCGCTCTTGACGCTCTTGATGTCGATGGGAGACACGGCGCCCTTGTCGCCGATCGGGGTCTTGCACTGGTAGTTGACGTCCACGACCGTGGCGTGGGCGGCGGGCGCGGCCATCAGCACCACCGCGCCCGCCAGCGCGGACGCCAGCGCGAGAGCTGTTCGCTTCTGGTAGGACACCTTGAGTTCCCCTCACCACTTTACTGACGACACATCAGATCGGGCGCTCAAGGTACGCCCGAGGCCTTGTGGAGGGAAGACAAAGAGCGCGCCGATCCGGCGCGCTCTTCAGCGGTGCACATGCGGGGCTCTTCAATGTCGCCCTGGAAACCGGACGCGGAACTACGCCGGGGCCGCCAGCTCCGCCCAGACGGTCTTGCCGGCCCGGCCCGTCACCCGCAGGACGCCCCAGTCCAGGCAGAGCCGTTGCACGATGAACATGCCGTGCCCGCCGGGCCGGCCGGCCCGGTGCGGGGTGCGCGGCGCGGGCTGCCCCGCACCCGAGTCGACGACCTCCACCCGCAGCACCTTCGCCGTGCAGGCGATGCGCAACTCCTCGGGGCCGTCCGCGTGCAGGCAGGCGTTGGTGACCAGTTCGGAGACGACCAGCAGGACGTCCTCGGCGGCGGCCCGTCCGTCGGCGCTCGTCGCGGGGAGCCAGCCCCAGTCGTGGAGCGCCTGACGGGCGAAGTCACGGGCCGTCGGCACGATGCCACCGACCCCCCGCAGCGACAATGTGCGCCACTGCCGCTCGACCGGCTCGGGGGAGGCCGCACCGGCGCCCGTGTCCGCGCCCGTGCCGGCGCCCTCCGGCTCGCGGCCGAGGTCGCCCGGCGGATGCTGCCGGGTGGTGCTCATCAGCGCTTCACCTCACCGATTCACCATGTCGCCATTGAACAGTTACAAGTACAGGTACACGTACAGCTACGAAGTGAGCGGCTCTTTCACGGTTCCGCCCGGTGTCTTCTGCCCGGCCGAATCGCGACAACACCCACTTCGCCTACGCGACTCGCGTGACACGGGCAACACATGAGGCCCCCGGGGTCGCGAAACGCGCCACGATCAGGTATTCAGGGCCGCTTCGAGGGAGTCATGGACGGTGAAGACCGCCTCGGCCCCGGTGATCTCGAAGACCCGCGCCACCACCGGCAGCATTCCGGCCAAATGGACCCCTCCCCCGGCCGCCTCCGCCTTGAGGCGGGCACCGAGCAGCACATTCAGCCCGGTGGAATCACAGAATTCGAGTCGCGAGCAGTCGACCACCAGGCGTACTCGCCCTTGCTCGACCGCGCTCTCCAGGGGTTCCCGCAGCAGATCCGCCGTGTGGTGATCCAGCTCACCCACCGGCGTCACGACTTCGCTGCGCCCCTCGGTTCGGGCCTCGACGTGAAGCCGACCCCGGTTCGCACTGCCGACCGTCCCGCGGTCCATGCCCGTCCCTCTTCGTCGTCACTGCTTGCATCACTGCCTGCGTCACTGCCTGCATCTCCGCGTGCGCAGATTCGTTGTAGCCGTCGCTGACGTTCTTGAAACAGTACGCGTTCCGTACGCCACGTGGTAGCCGAAGACCTCAACAAACCGGACATACAGCGACATTTAGCGCTTGTAACTGCCTGTCCGGACCGGGTAAGGGTAGGGGGACACCCAAAACACGGCCGGCTTCGGAGGCGCCGCTTCACCGCAGGAACACGTATGGGCATCGGCAGCCATATGCCGAGAACGATGGAGGAGACCATGTCACCCCGGCTCGACGAACCGCGTACCCACGACGCGACGTCAGCATGTCCTCAGGGACCGACCCACTCAGACTCCCCCGCCGGAAACGGCACGCGCACCAGCGACACCAGCACCGGCGCCACGGCCGGCACCACCCCGACCAGCACGATCAGCAGTACCGCCGACGGCACGGTCGACGGCCACGGTGTCACCGACGGTCTCGAAGGACTGCCCGAGATCCCGCCCTACGACGAAGTGGGGGCGCTGGATGCCAGGGCCCTGTCGAAGACGCTCTTCGAGCGGCTCGAATCCCTCGAAGAGGGCACCCACGAGTACTCGTACGTACGCAATACGCTCGTCGAACTGAACCTGGCCCTGGTCAAGTTCGCCGCCTCCCGGTTCCGCTCCCGCAGCGAGCCGATGGAGGACATCATCCAGGTCGGCACCATCGGCCTGATCAAGGCGATCGACCGCTTCGAACTCAGCCGGGGCGTGGAATTCCCGACGTTCGCGATGCCGACCATCGTCGGCGAGATCAAGCGCTTCTTCCGCGACACCAGTTGGTCCGTGCGCGTCCCGCGCCGACTGCAGGAGTTGCGGCTCGACCTGGCCAAGGCGGGCGACGAGCTCGCCCAGCAGCTGGATCGTTCACCCACCGTGGGCGAGCTCGCCGACCGCCTCGGCATCACCAACGACGAGGTCGTCGAAGGCATGGCCGCGAGCAACGCGTACACCGCGAGTTCGCTGGACGCCAAGCCCGAGGAGGACGACCACGAGGGCGCGCTGGCGGACCGGATCGGCTACGAGGACCACGGGCTCGAAGGCATCGAGTACGTCGAGTCCCTGAAGCCGCTGATCGCCTCGCTGCCGGGCCGGGACCGCACGATCCTCTCGCTCCGGTTCGTCGCCAACATGACGCAGTCGGAGATCGGTGAGGAACTGGGCATCTCACAGATGCACGTGTCGCGGCTGCTCTCCCGCACGCTGGTCAAGCTCCGGAAGGGCCTGACGCTGGAGGAGTGAACGGGCACCTCGCGCGCCCGCGGAACACCCGCCCGGCGCATCGCGAGCCCCTTGCGGAAGGACCTGCCCGGACGGCGGGCGGGTCCTTCCGCATGTGTGACGGCATGTCACGGGACGTCGGCGCCGTACCGGTTCAGGCGGCGCGTTCGCCGCGCTGCCAGACCGCGTGGACCAGCGGGACGCCCGGCCGGTAGGCGAGGTGGACATGGCTCGGTGCGTCGAGGAGAACCAGGTCCGCGCGGGCGCCGGGGGCGATGCGGCCGATGTCCGTACGGCGCAGGGCCGCAGCGCCGCCCGCGGTGGCGGACCAGAGGGCCTCGTCCGGGGTCATGCCCATGTCGCGTACGGCGAGGGCGATGCAGAAGGGCATGGAGGACGTGAACGACGAGCCCGGGTTGCAGTCGGTGGAAAGCGCGACGGTGGCGCCCGCGTCGAGGATGCGGCGGGCGTCGGGCCAGGTGGCGCGGGTGGAGAACTCGGCACCGGGGAGCAGGGTGGCGACGGTGTTGCCCTGGGCCAGGGCATCGATGTCCGCGTCGGTGAGGTGGGTGCAGTGGTCGGCGGAGGCGGCATCCAGTTCGACGGCGAGCTGGACGCCGGGGCCGTGGCCGAGCTGGTTGGCGTGGACGCGGGGGTGCAGGCCCTTGGCCCGGCCGGCGGTGAGGATGGCGCGGGCCTGGTCGCCGTCGAAGGCGCCCTTCTCGCAGAAGACGTCCACCCAACGGGCGTACGGGGCACAGGCGTCGAGCATCTCCCCGGTGACCAGGTCGACGTAGCCGGCCGGGTCGTCGGCGTAGTCCGGGGAGACGATGTGGGCGCCGAGGTATGTGACCTCTTCGGTGTGCTGGGCGGCGATGCGCAGGGCGCGGGCCTCGTCCTCGACGGTGAGGCCGTAGCCGGACTTGGTCTCGAAGGTGGTGGTGCCCTGGCGCAGCCCCTCGGCGAGGTATCGGGCGACGTTGGCGGAGAGTTCGTCGTCGGTGGCGGCGCGGGTGGCGGCGACCGTGGTCCTGATGCCGCCCGCGCTGTAGGCGCGGCCGGACATCCGGGCGTTGAACTCCTCGGTGCGGTCGCCCGCGAACAGGAGGTGGGAGTGGGAGTCGACGAAGCCGGGGATCACCGCCCGGCCGCCGGCGTCGACGGCGTTGTCAGTGGCGGGTGCTTTGCTTGACTCACCGGTCCAGACGACCCGGTCGCCCTCGATGACGACGGCCGCGTCCTGGATCAGGCCCAGGGGGGAATCCGCGTGCAGGGAGGGGTCGTTGGTGACCAGGCTGGCGATGTTGGTGATGGCGGTCGTCGTCATCGGGAGACTGCTCTCCTTGTATATCGGCTTGCGGGGCGGCGGTCCGCCGGTGGGCCTGCGGGGCGACGCCCGCGAGGATCCGGGGACCGGCCGACTCCGGTGCGGTGGGGTGGTCAGCGGTGGAGTGCGGCGATGGCCGAGGCGAGCGCTGCGGGGACGTCCCCGACCAGGGTGTGCTGCCCGTCGCGGACGATGTGCCGGCCTGCTACGACCGTGTGACGCACATCGGCTGCGGAGGCGGCGAATACGGCTGTTTCGGCAGCGAGCCGGGGTACCGGTCCCGCTGTTCTGACGGAG
Organism: Streptomyces sp. NPDC111516; assembly: GCF_055635345.1. Taxonomy (NCBI): domain Bacteria; kingdom Bacillati; phylum Actinomycetota; class Actinomycetes; order Kitasatosporales; family Streptomycetaceae; genus Streptomyces; species Streptomyces sp. NPDC111516. The sequence continues at coordinate 66,934 of NZ_JBVKBV010000020.1, forward strand.
TCCAGGGCGACGGTCGCCAGATCGGCGGGCGCGCCGGGTTCGAGAATGCCCGCCTCGGGCCGGCCGAGCGCGGCATGTCCGTCGACCGTCGCGGCGCGCAGGAGGGCGGCCGCTGTCCAGTGACCGCGCGCCCGGGTGCGCAGGCGCTCGTTGAGCTCCATCGCCCGGGCCTCTTCGAAGAGGTCGATCACGGCGTGGCTGTCGCTGCCGAGGGAGAGCGGCGAGCCGGCGCGCTGGAGGGCGGGGGCGGGGCCGATTCCGTCGGCGAGGTCGCGTTCCGTGGTGGGGCACATGCAGGTGCCGGTCGCCGAGGAGCCGAGGAGCGTGATGTCCTCGCCGGTGAGGTGGGTGTTGTGGATGCCGGTGGTGCGCGGGCCGAGGACCCCGTGGTCGGCGAGGAGCCGGGTGGGGGTGCAGCCGTGGGCGGCGAGGCAGGCGTCGTTCTCCGCGGTCTGTTCGGAGAGGTGGACATGGAGCGGTGCCTGCCGTTCCTCGGCCCACGCGGCCACGGTGGCGAGCTGCGCGGCGGGGACGGCGCGCACGGAGTGGATGGCCGCGCCGATCAGGGCGTGGTCGCTGCTCTTGAGGAGGGAGGCGCGTTCGGCCCAGGCATCCGCAGTGGTGTCGGAGAAGCGCAGCTGGTGCTGGTCGGGCTGCTGGTACTGGGTGGGGCGCCGGCCGAATCCGGCGGAGAGGTAGGCGGTGTCCAGCAGCGTGATCCGGATACCGGCCTCGCCCGCGGCCGCGATCAGCGCCTCGCCCATCGCGTTGGGGTTGCTGTACGGGGTGCCGCCCGGTGCGTGGTGCAGATAGTGGAATTCGCCGACCGCGGTGATGCCGGCCAGGGCCATCTCGGCATACACGGCACGGGCGAGGTCGTAGTACGAGTCGGGGGTGAGCCGGGAAGCGACCTGATACATGGTCTCGCGCCAGGTCCAGAAGGTGCCGGAGCCGACCTGGACGGTGGAGCGCAGGGCCCGGTGGAAGGCGTGCGAGTGGGTGTTGGCGAGCCCGGGAAGGGTGAGCCCGCGCAGCACGGTGGCGCCCGGCGGCGGGGTGGCGACGCCGGTGCGGACGCCCGCGATGATCCCGCCGGACACGTCCAGGGCGACGCCCGGCTCGACATGGGTGCCGAGCCAGGCGTGGGACAACCAGTACGTCACGGTGACGGGCCGGCCCGTCGACTCCGTTGTCAGCTGCACGCGAGACCTTCCAGTACGTCGGCGAGTGCGGTCACCCCGGCCACGCAGTCGTCCTCGGCGGCGTGCTCGGCCGGCGAGTGCGAGATCCCGGTGGGGTTCCGTACGAACAGCATGGCGGTCGGGACCGAAGCGGACAAAATACCCGCATCGTGTCCGGCACCGGTGCCGAGGACGGGTACGGCGCGGTCGGCGTCGCCCCGGCCCGTCAGGATCTTGCCGAGCTCGTCGCGCAGGGCGTGCTCGAACTCCACGACGGGCGTGAAGGACTCCCGTACGACATCGAGGTCGATCCCGGCCCGCTCGGCGTGTTCCCGGGCGGCCCGCTCGATGCCGCCGACCACGGCGTCGAGGCGGTCCTGGTCGGCGGCGCGGGAGTCGAGCCAGCCACGGACGAGGGAGGGGATGGCATTGACCCCGTTCGGCTCGACGGCGATCTTGCCGAAGGTGGCGAGGGCGCCGACGAGCTCCGCCTCGCGGCGGGCGGCCAGCACGGTCTCGGCGTACGTGAGCATCGGGTCGCGCCGGTCGGCCAGCCGGGTGGTGCCGGCATGGTTGGCCTCGCCCCGGAAGTCGAACCTCCAGCGCCCGTGCGGCCAGATCGCGGAAGCGATGCCGACCGGGTCGCCGGTGAGGTCGAGGGCGCGCCCCTGCTCGACGTGGAGTTCCACGAACGCGCCGATACGCGCGAGGCGTTCGGGGTCGGGGCCGATGGCGTCGGGGTCGTAACCGGCTGCTTCCATGGCCCGCGGCAGCGTGATGCCGTCGGCGTCGGTGAGCCGGTGCGCCGCCTCGACGGTCAGCTGCCCGGCGGCGAGCCGGGAGCCCACACAGGCGAGCCCGAAGCGGGCCCCCTCCTCGTCGCCGAAGTTGCTGATGGCCAGCGGCCGGCTGAACCGCGCTTCCCTGCGACGGAGTTCATCGAGGGCGGCGAAGGAGGAGACCACACCGAGCGGCCCGTCGAAGGCGCCGCCGTCCGGTACGGAGTCGAGGTGCGATCCGGTGACGACGGCGTCCCCGGCGAGGGGGTCGCCGAGCCAGGCCCACTGATTGCCGTTCCGGTCGACCTCGTAGGTGAGCCCGCGCGCCTCGGCCTGCGCCCGGAACCAGGTACGGCAGTCGGCGTCGGCCCCGGTCCAGGCGTAGCGGCGGTAGCCGCCGCTGTCCTGATGCCGGCCGATGGGCGCGAGCTCCCGCCACATGGCCTGGAACGACGGCGTGCTGTGCCCGCCCCCGGACGGCCGGGCACCGGACCCGGTCGCGGCGCCGCCCCCGGCAGTGCCGACGGCTCCGGCGTGGTTCCCGGCCTGGTCGGCGGTCCCGGCCCCGTTCCTTTCCCCGGTCACTGCCCCTCCGTCATCGGCACGCGGACGCCCCTGTCCGCGGCGACCGACTCCGCGATGTCGTATCCGGCGTCGACGTGCCGGATGACGCCCATGCCCGGGTCGTTGGTGAGCACCCGGCGGATCTTCTCGCCCGCCAGCTTCGTACCGTCGGCGACGGTCACCTGCCCGGCGTGGATGGAGCGCCCCATGCCGACGCCGCCGCCGTGGTGGATGGAGACCCAGGAGGCCCCGGACGCCACATTGACCATGGCGTTCAGCAGCGGCCAGTCGGCGATCGCGTCGGAGCCGTCGAGCATGGCCTCGGTCTCCCGGTACGGGGAGGCCACGGAGCCGCAGTCCAGGTGGTCGCGCCCGATGGCCAGCGGGGCGGCCAGCTCGCCGGAGGCCACCATGTCGTTGAACCGCTCGCCGGCCCGGTCGCGCTCGCCGTAACCGAGCCAGCAGATCCGGGCGGGCAGTCCCTGGAAGTGGACGCGTTCACCGGCCATCTTGATCCAGCGGTGCAGTGACTCGTTCTCCGGGAAGAGTTCGAGCATCGCCCGGTCGGTCTTGTGGATGTCGGACGCCTCGCCGGAGAGCGCCGCCCAGCGGAACGGCCCCTTGCCCTCGCAGAAGAGCGGGCGGATGTACGCGGGCACGAACCCGGGGAAGTCGAACGCCCGGTCGTAGCCGGCGAGTTGCGCCTCGCCGCGGATGGAGTTGCCGTAGTCGAAGACCTCGGCCCCGGCGTCCATGAAGCCGACCATCGCCTCGACGTGCCTGGCCATCGACTCGCGTGCGCGCTGCGTGAAGTCGGCGGGCTTCTCGGCGGCGTACGAGGCCATGTCGTCGAAGTCGATGCCGAGCGGAAGGTACGAGAGCGGGTCGTGCGCGCTGGTCTGGTCGGTGACGATGTCGATCGGCGCGCCCTCGGCGAGCATCCGCGGCAGCAGCTCCGCCGCGTTGCCCAGCAGGCCGATGGAGAGCGGCTTGCGGGCGTCCCGGGCCTCGGTGGCGAGCTGGAGCGCGTGCTCCAGGGAGTCGGCGCGCACGTCCAGGTAGCGGTGCTCGATCCGGCGCTCGATGGCGCGCGGGTCGCAGTCGATACAGATCGCGACGCCGTCGTTCATGGTCACGGCGAGCGGCTGGGCGCCACCCATGCCGCCGAGTCCGGCGGTCAGGGTGATCGTGCCGGCCAGCGTCCCGTTGAACTTCTTGGCGGCGACGGCGGCGAACGTCTCGTAGGTGCCCTGCAGGATGCCCTGCGTGCCGATGTAGATCCACGATCCGGCGGTCATCTGGCCGTACATGGTGAGCCCGAGCGCCTCCAGGCGCCGGAACTCCTCCCAGTTCGCCCAGTCGCCCACCAGGTTGGAGTTGGCGATCAGGACGCGCGGGGCCCACTCGTGCGTCTGCATGACGCCGACCGGACGGCCGGACTGGACGATCATCGTCTCGTCCTGCTTGAGCGTCCGCAGCGTACGCACCATGGCATCGAACGAGCGCCAGTCGCGGGCCGCCTTTCCGGTGCCGCCGTAGACGACGAGCTTGTCGGGGTGTTCGGCGACCTCGGGGTCGAGGTTGTTCTGCAGCATGCGCAGGGCGGCCTCCTGCTGCCATCCCAGGGCGCTCAGTTCCGTACCGCGCGGTGCCCGTACGGGGCGGGGTCCTGACATGGCGATGCCTCCTCGCGAATTGTAAATCTTCTATTCACATCCTGATGGCCTGAATAGTCGTAGTCAACAGCTCTCTCGCACCGTTGTCCGGAATGGACACCCCCGGCCGCCCCGCGCACACCCCCCGCGCGCCGTCCACGTGCCCCCGGAGCATGTACCTGTGGAAAATGCCAGAACCCCCACCCGGAGCAGGCACGTTGCGTAGCCTCTGTGTCACAGCCGTACGCCACGTCGGGAGGGGAGTGCGCGTGCCCGGAATCGACGAGTGCCTGCTCGAAGTCATGAGGCTGCCCGGCGCCCGCGGCGCCGCGGTGGTCGACTGGACGAGCGGCCTCGCCCTCGGCACCATCGGCGAGTCACCCAACGGCGACCACGAGGCGACCGCCGCGGAGACGGCCGAGGTCGCACGGATGGCGGCCGAACAGCCCGCCTTCGCGCTGGAGGCCGGCGGACCGCCCACCGCGTTACCCGAAGGGGCAGTCGAGGGAGCGCCACCCCCGGTCGAAGACGTCATCGTCACCACCCGGGCCGGTTACCACATCCTCCGTTTCGTCGAGACCGCCTTCGACAGCAGCGTCTTCGTCCATCTCTGGCTCGATCGTGCGGAAGGCAATCTGGCGCTCGCCCGGATACGGCTGGGCGAGATGGCCCAGCGGCTGGTCCTGGCATGAGAACCGCCCCCGCCCCGGTCGCGCCCCTCTCCCCCATGCTGCAGCGCCTCGCCGCCGAGCATGCCACCGGCGCCCTGATGCGCGACCGCGGCACCCTCTACCTCGCCGAGGGCCAGGTGGTGCACGCCGAGAGCCCCGCGACACCCGGTATCGACGTCCTGCTCACCGCGGGCGGCGCCCTGCACCGCGACGGCTGGTGGGAGGCGGTAGCCAGGGCAGGTGCCGGGCAGCGGGTCGGCCGCTATCTGGTGGACAGCGGGCGGGTGCCGGGCGGGGCGCTGGAGCTGTGCCACCTGGGCGCGCTGTACGACGCGGCGTTCTTCGCGCTCGCCCCCACCCGGACCCCGGCCCGCTTCCGCTACGGGGTCTCCCACTGGATCGGCCCCGTCCGCCCCGTCCCCGTCGATGCCGTGCAGCGCGAGACGCTCCGGCGCCGGGAGCTGCTGGAGCGGATCTGGCCCGACGCGGCGGGCGACAGCGCACCGCTCGTACGGACGGACCGCTCCGTCGACGCACCCGTTCCGCCGGGCCGGCGCCGCGTACTCGATCTCGTGGACGGGGCACGTACCGCATCGGACATCGCCCAGGAGCTGGGCAGGCCGGCGTTCCATGTCCTGGTCGCTCTGCGACGCCTGGCCGCGGCCGGACTGGTCACAGCGGTACGGGAGCTGCCGGCCGCGGCCGACCCCGGCCGGATCGCGCTTCCGGAGGTCACGGCCGGCCCCGACGTCGCGCTGCTGCGCCGGCTCCGAGACGCATTGGAGGCCCTGTGATACGCGCGCTCAGACAGCGTGCCGGGAGGAGACAGCTGATGGTGCCCGAGGCCGAAGCGCAGGATGTGCTGGCCGAACTCCAGGGATTACGGGCCCGGGTCCCGCTCCTCTCCGGCGCCCTGGCGGCCAGCACCGACGGCCTCGTCCTGGCCCATGACACCCCGGGCGTGGCGGCGGAGGGCGTCGCCGCACTGACCGCGGCCGCGCTCGGCGTCGCGATCCGGATGGCGGACGCGACCGGCCGGGGCGGCTTCCGCGAACTTCTCGTGCGGGGCGCAACCGGCTACATCGCGACGTACGCAGCAGGCTCCTCGGCCGTCCTCACGCTGCTGGCCGAGGACCGGATCAACGTCGGCAGGCTCCATCTGGAGGGTCGCCGGGCAGGAGCCCGCATCGGCGAACTGATCGACACCGCGATGGAACGCACCGCACACCCGGCACCCCCGGCCCACGCCCCCGAACAGCCCACCCCGCAGCCCGGCCCGCTGCCGCGCCGCACGTAACACCAGATGCCCCGGAAAGAACCCAAGGATCCGGTCGACCCGGCCGGCCAGGAAAGGAAACGAGCACGCATGTCGAACACCGAAGCGTCACTCAAGGAAGCGATGACGTCCATCGAGGGCACCCTCGGTGTCGCCCTCGTCGACTACACCAGCGGAATGGCGCTGGGCACCCTCGGCGGCGGCAAGGACTTCAACCTGGAGGTCGCGGCCGCCGGCAACACCGATGTCGTACGCGCAAAGCTCCGCACCATGGAACACCTCGGCCTCCAGGACGAGATCGAGGACATCCTGATCACGCTCGGCAACCAGTACCACCTGATCCGGCTGCTCAAGGCCCGTGGCAGCAACGGCCTGTTCCTCTACCTGGTGCTGGACTCGGGCCGCGCCAACCTGGCGATGGCCCGCCACCAGCTGAAGCGGATCGAGGCCGAACTGGAGGTCTGACCCGGCGGCCTCAGCGCCGGCGCCGCGCCCCGCCGGGCGCGGCGTCACCCGCCATCGGCCCGGTCGTCCGGTACCCCTTCACCCGCTTGCCCGCGGGCCGCCCGTGCTCCACCCAGTCGGTCCGCACCCAGTACAGGGCGTCGTCCCGGCGCTCGCGCTGCCCGATCCGGACGGCCTTGATCCAGAGTCCGGCCCCCGCGCCCGCGAGCATCAGTCCGCCGGTCCCGGGCAGCAGGGACGCGCTCGCCACCGCCGCCAGGAACGCCCCGAGCAGCCACCACCGGTGCCCGCGCCGCCAGTTGCGTACGGTCACGGCGCGGTCCTGGAGGAAGTCGGACCGCCCGGCGCGGGTGGCGCCCCCGGCCAGTTCCGCGTATCGCCGGCCGCGTACGAGCGCCACCGCGGCCGCCGTGATCAGGAACAGCGCCGCCCCGGCCAGCAGCCCGATCCGGCGCCCGGCGATCCCCGGCACCATTGCGCCGATCGCCGCGGCGAGCAGCCCCGGCCACCACAGCAGTGCGGCTCCGGCCCGTACGATCACGGCCACCCTCGCCAACGACTGCGCTCCGCGCCCCACGTCCGTACCCCTCTCCACAGCTCCTTCTGATACTTCTGGGCCGGGAGATTAATAGCCGTAAATGAGCGGTGTCTGAGAATCGTCGAGGTTGGTGGGGCCGCCGCCCTCAGTACCTGATCACCATCAGGCCGTCGCCACCGCCGTCACTCGGCGAACAGCCCTCGCGCCGCGGCCCTCGCGTCGAACTCCTCCAGCCGCGCCTGCGCATCGGGCAGGTCGTCGCACATCGCCTCCAGCAGCACCCGCCCCAGCAGCATCGGCGCACACGCGGTATCGAAGGCGAGCCCGGTGCCGACGGCGGCCGGGATCAGCAGGTCGCTGTGGGTGGCCACCGGAGCGAACGCCGAATCGGCGACCGCCACCACGGTCAGGCCCTGTTCCCGGGCGTAGGCGAGAGCGTCCACGACCTCCTTCGGGTGCCGGGGCAGCGCGAAGCAGATCAGCGCGGTGGCGCCCGCCCGCCGCGCGGCGTCGATCCGGTCGTGCAGCATGCTGCCGCCCTCGTCGAGCACCCGGACATCGGGGTGGACCTTGGCCGCGAAGTAGCCGAACCCGCGCGCCTGCGAGGAGGCGGCCCGCAGTCCGAGCACCGGCAGCGGCCGGGAGGCCGCCAGCAGCCTGCCCGCACGTTCGACGGGTCCGGGGTCGGCGAGCAGCTCGGCCAGCTGCCGCAGATTCTCGATCTCGCCGAGGACGGCCTGCTGGTACTCGTTGTACGCGTCGTCTTCGCCGCCGCCCCCCGGTACGGACTCGGCGGGGGCGACCTCCCGCAGGTGTTTGCGGAGCGCCGGATAGCCGTCGAACCCGAGCGCCACGGCGAACCGGGTGACGGACGGCTGGCTGACCCCGGCGAGTTCGGCCAGCTCCACACTCGACAGAAACGGCACGTCCCCGGCCCTGCGCACCATCGAGTGCGCGATGCGCCGTTGTGTCGGTGTCAGCCGGCGCCCCTCGAAGAGCTGCTGCAGTCGTGCGGCAGGACTGCTCTCGTTCATACCGTCCCCCTCCAAAGTCCCGTGTACTGGTCGGGCAGTTCCTCGGCCGCGAAGTCCCTGAAGTCCCCGGAGTCCACCATGTGGGACGACATCATGCGCAAACTCCCCCCACCCAGGCACTTCGTCTCGCTTTTCGGGCCTCTGGAACCAGTGTTTTTCCCCAAAGTATTGACAACCTATTCAACAAGGAAGAACTCTGCATGACTATATGCAGCCGGGGCAAGGGACGACCGATGATCGGTTCGGCGCGGTGGCCAAGCGCTTCCCGAACGGCACTACGGCAGTTCACGACCTCAGCCTCAGCCTCAAGAAGGGAAGCCGACCCATGGCAGGCCTGCTCGAACAGCGCTCCATCGATGTCGTGCCGGACGACGAACGTCACGGCACCGCGTTCAGCCAGTTCACGCTCTGGCTCGGCGCGAATCTCCAGATCACCGCCGTCGTCACCGGCGCGCTCGCGGTCGTCTTCGGCGGCGGCGCGTTCTGGTCGGTCATCGGCCTGGCGCTGGGCAATCTGCTCGGCGGAGCCGTGATGGCCCTGCACTCCGCGCAGGGCCCGCGCCTGGGACTGCCGCAGATGATCCAGTCCCGTGCGCAGTTCGGGGTCAAGGGCGCAGTGGTCCCGCTGGCCCTGGTGATCGTGATGTACATCGGCTTCTTCGCCAGCGGCAGCGTGCTGGCCGGTCAGGCGGTCGGGGAGCTCACCCACCTCGGCGAGACGCCCGGCATCGTCATCTTCGCGCTGGTCACCGCCCTGATGGCAGCGATCGGTTACCGCGTCATCCATATGCTGGGCCGGGTCGCCGGCGTGATCTGCGCGGTCGCCTTCGTCTACCTCGGCATCCGGCTGCTGGACCGCATCGATCTCGGAGCCGTCCTCGCCGACCGCTCCTTCGATCTGCCGATGTTCCTGCTCGCGGTCTCGCTCGCCGCGTCCTGGCAGCTGGCGTTCGGCCCGTACGTCGCCGACTACTCCCGCTACCTGCCGCGCACGACCAGCGCCCGCGCCACCTTCTGGTGGACCCTCTCCGGCTCGGCGCTCGGCTCCCAGTGGTCCATGGTCTTCGGCGTGCTGGTCGCGGCCACCGCCGGGGACGCGTTCCTGGCGGGCCAGGTCAGCTACGTCGTCGCCCTGGGCGGGACCGGCCTCATCGCCTCGTTCCTGTACTTCGTGATCGCGCTCGGCAAACTGACCATCAATGTCCTCAACACCTACGGCGGCTTCATGTCGTTGGTGACCAGCATCAGCGGCTTCCGCGGCCAGAAGACCCTCTCCCCGCGCGGCCGGGCTCTCTACATCACGGGCATCATGGTCGTCGGCACCGTCGTGGCCCTGCTCGGCAAGGACAGCTTCCTCGCCTCCTTCAAAGACTTCCTGCTCTTCCTGCTGACCTTCTTCACCCCGTGGTCGGCGATCAACCTGGTCGACTACTACCTGATCTCACGGGAGCGGTACGACATCCCCGCCCTCGCCGATCCGCACGGACGGTACGGCGCATGGCGCCGGGACGCGCTGGTGGTGTACGGGATCGGGCTTCTCGCCCAGCTGCCGTTCCTGGCGACGCACTTCTACACCGGCCCGCTGGTCGCTCCGCTGGGCGGCGCCGACATCTCGTGGGTGGTCGGCCTGGTCGTACCTGCGCTGCTGTACTGGCTGATCGCCCGCCGCGACACCACGCACATTCCGGAGCACACGATCCTCCCCGCCCAGGCGACCGCGGGCGAGGACAGCGGGGCCGGGACCACCGGTACGGCGGCCGCCCGCGGGTAGCCGGAAAAGAGGGGGGGTAGCCCCACTGCCCCCGACGCCCCCGATTCGTACCGTGAACGACATGGATACCCGTGACCCTGAGCTGAAGAGCGAGCTCGATGCCACCCTGCATGCCCGTAGTGAGCTGGGTTCGGATTACGAGTCCGCGCTCGTCGAGTCGTTCCTGGAGAAGGTCGAGCAGCGCCTCGACACCACGCTCGACCGCCGCGTCCGGCGTCATCTCGCCGAGCAGCAGGTGAGCGTCGCCAGGGGTGCGCGTACACCGCAGCCCATGGGGAACTTCGGCGAGCGCTACGGCTTCGGGATCATCTCGCTGGTCCTGGCCATCCCGCTGTCGGCGATCGGCGCCGCGGCCGCCCATACCGGGGGCCTGGTCGTCGTCTGGCTCGGGATCGTCGGCGTCAACGCAGTGCACGCCGCCCGCAGTTGGCCCTGGTTCCAGCGCCGTTCCGGGCGCACGGGGTCCGACTGGGAGGACTGAGACCCGCGGGGCCGGGCCCGAGGACACGGGGCGCGCCAGGTGTCTCCTGGATCCGGCGGCGCGGGGCGGTACCCGGAGTGGGTGGCCGCGCCGGCCGGATGAGGCGCCGTGCGGGTGCATGTCGCGGGGACCGCCGCACCCCCGGTTTCCCAGGGGCGGGACGACGGCGGTCCCCGCGGGGGACACGGTCCGGGTCAGGGCCGGTCATCGTGTCCGGGCGACGGTGGAGGTCCGGGAGCCGCTCCGTAGTCCGTGTCGCCGTTCCGGGTGCCGGCGGGTTTCCCTGCCGACACCCCTCAATGTGCCGGACTCGTGTTAAGCCGGTGCTGCGTATACGTGTCACGCTCGTTCCGTTTCGGCGAAGCCCGGCGCCACAGTCCGCCTCGGGCCGCGGACCGTCACGGCTTGCCGGACCCCGCGTCCTTCGCGAGGAACGCCAGCAGGTCCTGCCTGCTGACCACGCCCTTCGGCTTGCCCTCGACCAGCACGATCGCCGCGTCCGCCGCGTTCGTGCCGCCGAGCACCGACATCAGGTCCTCGACCGGTTCACCGGAGCCGACCTGCGGCAGCGGCGGCGACATGTGCTTCTCCAGCGGGTCGGAGAGCGAGGCGCGCTGGGCGAACAGCGCGTTCAGCAGCTCCCGCTCCACCACCGAGCCGATGACCTCGGCGGCCATCACGTCCGGGTGGCCCGCGCCCGGCTTCACGATCGGCATCTGCGAGACGCCGTACTCGCGCAGCACGTCGATCGCCTCGCCGACGGTCTCCTCGGGGTGCATGTGCACGAGCGTCGGGATCGGGCCGTCCTTGTGGTCGAGTACGTCCCCGACGCGTGCGGACGTGCCGGTGTCCTCCAGGAAGCCGTAGTCGGCCATCCACTCGTCGTTGAAGATCTTGCTCAGGTAGCCGCGGCCGCTGTCGGGCAGCAGGACCACGACCACGTCGTCCGGGCCCAGTCGCTTCGCGACCTCCAGGGCGGCGACGACGGCCATGCCGCAGGAGCCGCCGACCAGCAGGCCCTCCTCCTTGGCGAGGCGGCGGGTCATCTGGAAGGAGTCCTTGTCGGACACGGCGACGATCTCGTCCGTGACCGTACGGTCGTAAGCGCTCGGCCAGAAGTCCTCGCCGACGCCCTCGACGAGGTACGGCCGCCCCGAGCCGCCGGAGTAGACCGAGCCCTCCGGGTCCGCGCCGACGACCGTGACCGAGCCGCCGCTGACCTCCTTCAGATAACGCCCGGTGCCGGTGATGGTGCCGCCGGTGCCGACGCCCGCGACGAAGTGGGTGATCTTCCCGTCCGTCTGCTCCCACAGTTCCGGACCGGTGGTCTCGTAGTGGGAGCGCGGGTTGTTCGGGTTGGAGTACTGGTCGGGCTTCCAGGCTCCGGGGGTCTCACGGACCAGCCGGTCCGAGACGTTGTAGTACGAGTCGGGGTGCTCGGGGTCAACGGCCGTCGGGCAGACGACGACCTCGGCACCGTAGGCGCGCAGCACATTGATCTTGTCCGTGGACACCTTGTCCGGGCAGACGAAGATGCACTTGTACCCCTTCTGCTGGGCGACGATCGCCAGTCCGACGCCCGTGTTGCCACTGGTCGGCTCGACGATCGTGCCGCCGGGCTGCAGCTCGCCGCTCTGTTCGGCGGCCTCGATCATCCGCAGGGCGATGCGGTCCTTGACCGAACCGCCGGGGTTGAAGTACTCGACCTTGGCCAGGACCGTCGCCTGGATGCCGGCCGTGACACTGCGCAGCCTCACCAGCGGGGTATTGCCTACGAGACTGATCAACGAATCGTGGTATCGCACCGTGTACTCCGGGGTCTCCGAGATGGTGCGGCAAGGGTATGCGTACGGACGCGGGATTGGGCGAAGCGATTGAGCGACGGTCACCGCGGGGCAGTTAGCTGTAGGTACGGCGGTACGGCAACGAGGAGGTGGACCGGACTGTGTCGAGGGCAAGGGTGGCACGGCGGATCGCGGCGGGTGCGGCCTACGGCGGCGGCAGCATCGGGCTGCTCGGCGCGGCGGCGGTGGGCGTACTGCTGGCGGAGGTCCAGCTGGCGAAACGGCACGTGGGCGGCGGTATCGCACCGGTTCCGCCGAGCGCGGACGGGCGGTACGGGGTGGCGTTCGCCGCCCCGGCCGAGCCGTTGCGGCTGGGATTGCTGGGTGACTCGACGGCGGCCGGACAGGGGGTGCGCCGGGCCGGGCAGACGCCGGGGGCGCTGCTCGCCTCGGGGCTGGCGGCGGTGTCCGAGCGGCCGGTGGATCTGCGCAATGTGGCGCAGCCGGGTGCCCGGTCGGACGACCTGGAAAGGCAGGTCTCGCTGCTGCTCGCCGATCCGTCCCATACGCCCGACGTCTGCGTGATCATGATCGGGGCGAACGATGTCACGCACCGGATGCCCGCCACCCAGTCCGTGCGCTGTCTGACCACCGCGGTGCGCAGGCTGCGTACGGCGGGCGCGGAGGTGGTGGTCGGCACGTGCCCGGATCTCGGCACGATCGAGCCGGTCTACCAGCCGCTGCGCTGGCTGGCCCGGCGGGTGAGCCGGCAGCTGGCGGCGGCCCAGACGATCGGCTCGGTGGAGCAGGGCGGGCGCACGGTGTCGCTGGGCGACCTGCTGGGGCCGGAGTTCGAGGCGAATCCGCGGGAGCTGTTCGGGCCGGACAACTACCACCCGTCGGCGGAGGGGTACGCCACTGCGGCAATGGCGGTCCTGCCCACGCTCTGTGCGGTACTGGGGCTGTGGCCGGAGTCCGACCGGCTGGACGGGGCCCGGCGCGAGGACATGCTGCCGGTGGCCGAGGCGGCCTCCCAGGCGGCCAGGGAGGCCGGTACGGAGGTCACGGCGGCCCGGGCGCCCTGGGCGCTCCTCAAGCACCGCAGGCGGCGGCGCCTGCCCGCGGCCACGGAGCCTCAGCCGCACCCGGAGACGGAACCTGCGACGCTCTCCGAACCGTACGGGGAGCCGCACGCGGAGCCGCACCCGGAGCCGCGCCAGGAGCCGCCCGAGGAACCGCACGGCGGGCCGCACGGGGAGTCGCGCAACCTCCCCGCCAATTGACCGGCTGAGCGGTCGCTTAGAAAAGAGGTCGGCGTCACATGCGCTGTCCGGTGACCCGGCAGCTACGTACAGGTAGCTTCCAAGTCAGCACCTGCCAGAACCCGCCTTCCAGCCCTCATGGAGCCGCGTGATGCCCGAAGCCGTGATCGTCTCTGCTGCCCGTTCCCCCATCGGCCGGGCCTTCAAGGGTTCGCTGAAGGATCTGCGTGCGGACGACCTGACCGCCACGATCATCCAGACCGCACTGGCCAAGGTTCCCGAGCTGGACCCGAAGGACATCGACGACCTGATGCTCGGCTGCGGCCTCCCCGGCGGCGAGCAGGGCAACAACCTGGGCCGCATCATCGCCGTACAGATGGGAATGGACCACCTTCCCGGCTGTACGGTCACCCGCTACTGCTCGTCCTCCCTCCAGACCAGCCGGATGGCGCTGCACGCCATCAAGGCCGGCGAGGGCGACGTCTTCATCTCGGCCGGTGTCGAGATGGTGTCCCGTTTCGTGAAGGGCAACTCCGACAGCCTGCCGGACACGCACAACCCGCTGTTCGCCGACGCCGAGGCCCGCACCGCGGCCCGCGCCGAGCAGGAGGGCGCCGACTGGCACGACCCGCGCGAGGACGGTCTCGCCCCGGACGCGTACATCGCGATGGGGCAGACCGCGGAGAACCTGGCCCGGTTCAAGGGCGTCACCCGCCAGGACATGGACGAATTCGGCGTCCGCTCGCAGAACCTCGCCGAGGAAGCCATCAAGAACGGCTTCTGGGAGCGTGAGATCACCCCGGTCACCACCCCGGAAGGCACGGTCGTCTCGAAGGACGACGGCCCGCGCGCGGGCGTCACCCTGGAGGGCGTGCAGGGCCTGAAGCCGGTCTTCCGCCCGGACGGCCTGGTCACCGCGGGCAACTGCTGCCCGCTCAACGACGGCGCCGCCGCACTCGTGATCATGTCCGACACCAAGGCGCGCGAGCTGGGCCTGACGCCGCTGGCCCGGATCGTCTCGACCGGTGTCTCCGGCCTCTCCCCCGAGATCATGGGGTACGGACCGGTGGAGGCCAGCAAGCAGGCGCTGAAGCGGGCCGGGCTGACCATCGACGACATCGACCTGGCCGAGATCAACGAGGCGTTCGCCGCCCAGGTGATCCCCTCCTACCGCGACCTCGGCCTGCCGCTGGAGAAGGTGAACGTCAACGGTGGCGCCATCGCCGTCGGCCACCCCTTCGGCATGACCGGAGCCCGGATCACCGGCACGCTGATCAACAGCCTGCAGTTCCACGACAAGCAGTTCGGCCTGGAGACCATGTGCGTGGGCGGCGGCCAGGGCATGGCGATGGTCATCGAGCGGCTGAGCTGAGCTGGAGCGGAGGATTGGCAACTGCTCGCCAAGGAGGGCGCCCGAGGTCGATCTAACTCGATCGTGTGATGGTCGGCTTCCGGGCTTGCGAGGTGCTGGGGCGGCCAGGGTAACGTCGCCGTGCGATCTGGGACGCCGGGTGCGGTGCCAGCGTGCGGGGCCCCTGCTCCACCAGCGTGATGGTTCAGGGCCTCCCCGTCGCCTCTGGCCGCACCCACATGGCCAGGTCGTGAGGGACTCCGCCCGCCCAGTTCGGACCACGGACAGGATCCGTGTCGCCGATCGGGATGCGAAAGCGGACGACCAGTGCGCCCAAGACCGTTCGGGGCGTGCCAGTGCGCGGACTCACCCCCGCTCACTGCTCAGGAACGGTAGGGGTCGCCTGAGGTACCGACGGTGAGCCGATCGACGCCCGGAACCACTGAGCTGGCCTCTTCCGCCAGCGACATTGCCGGTTCCGAGCCCCCGCCGTGACCGAATCTCCCCCAGGATGTGACCTATGTCCTGGGGGAGAGTCATTCCCGCAGGTCACACCAGCACCAGGGTTAAACACCGGGCCCAAAGACCTGTCCAATTCGTGACGTAATGCACTGACACCAGGCACAGGTAGAGGACAAGCTGAGGTAGGAAGTCGGGGGATCGATTGAAACCGGGAGTATGTCAGTGAGCGCCATGCCTCTTGCCCTGTTGCTGACCACCGCCGCTGCCACGGTCGTGGGCGTCGCCGCTCTGTACGCTGCTCACGGGCTGCGCAAGCAGATCACCGCCCTTCGTACGGAACTGGCAACGACCCGCGTCGGCGGCGCCGCCGTGCCCGCGCAGAGCCGCAACGAAGCCACCCCGGCCGACGAGATACGCGCGGCCGTCGCCGAAGCGCTCGCCGAGGAGCGGGAGCGCGAGCTCGCCGAGGCCCGTGCCTTCTGGGCCACCCAGGAAGCGCGCGATGCCGCCGACGCCCCGTCCCTGCTGGGCGGTCTGACCGGGATCGGCGAGGAGGCACCGTTCTTCCTGCCGCGCCAGGCCGACTTCGCGGGTCTGGAGGCGATGGACTTCGACGCCACCGAGGCGCTCGAAGAGCTGACGGAACTGGTCGAGCTGGCGGACGTGACCGAGCTGCCCGAGACGGCGGATTTCGCCGAGGACTCCCCCGAGCTGGCCGCGGCCCGTCGCCGCCACCCTTCGCACCCCGACTTCGTACCCGTGCAGACCCCGGTCGTCACCGATCACGAGCGCACCGTGAACCGCCTCGAAGAGCTCGCCGACAGCCGTACGGAACTCGCCGACGTGCGCCCCGGCCCGCTCGGCACCCTCGATGTGTATGTCTTCGCCGACGGCACCACGCTCTGCATGACGCCCGGTCACCGCGAGACGGCCGAGCGCCTGGCCGAGGCGCTGCTCGCGGGTGAGCACCCGGTGCTGCTGGGCGGTTCCGGCGTCTCCGGTGCGTACGCCCTGACCTTCTCCTGCGGCAAGGAGAACGTCTACATCCTCGCCGACCGCGTCATCGCCTCGTTCTAGCCCCGCGTTCCAGCCCCCGCGGCATCCGGGCGGAGCGGCTCTCCCGCCGGCCACCGCCCCCGCGTCACCGCCCGCCGCCGCTACGCGAACGCCCGCGCAGCCGCCTCCGTCACGAATTGCACGGCCTCGTCCAGCTCGGCCGACGGGGCCGTTTCCAGTGCCACCGCCAAGTCACGCCCCGCTACGGCGAGTTGGTCGCCGATCGCGAAGATCCCGGCGTCCGGCATGATCCGCGGCTCCCGGTCCGGCGCCTCGATGCGCTGGGCGCGCAGCGCCAATTCCCTGGCCGTGGCCAGACCTTCGGCAGCCGCTCCGCGCTGCAGACGGCTCTGCGGGGCGGCACGCAGCCGGTCGGCGAATCGGTCCACGGCGGTGATCAGCGGGGTCGTATCGAGCACTCCGCGACCCTACGCGCCCTCCCTGGATGGTTGCCAACGGGCCGATGCTCGGGCACGGTGTCGGGAAGGACCAGCAACGCGCAATGCGTCGGAGGCGCCGATGTCCCAAGTCTTCTCCGAAGAGACCCATCGCAATCTGCTCTCCCGAATCCCCCGCTGCACCGGTCGTGAAGTCTCCGACTGGCTCCGCACCGTCGAGGAAGGCCCCGCTCTCCGCTTCGAGGAGAAGGTCAGCTGGCTGCGGAGCGAACACGGCCTCGCCTATGGACACGCGAAGGCGCTCATTCACGAGTACGACCTCAGAAGGGCCGCGCGCAAGCTGCTCTAGGCAAGTGAGCGGGAAACGGAGCGGCCCGCAGGCACATGTGCCTGCGGGCCGCTCCGTTTCCCGCTCCGTTCCCGGCGCGGGGCCGCGCGTCAGTCGTCGCCGCTGAGGATGGAGAGCAGACGCAGCATCTCCAGGTAGATCCAGACCAGGGTCATGGTCAGGCCGAAGGCCGCCAGCCAGGACTCCTCGCGGGGGGCGCCGTAGGCGATGCCGTCCTCGACCTGCTTGAAGTCCAGGGCCAGGAAGCACGCGCCGAGGATGATCCCGATGACGCCGAAGAGGATGCCGAGGCCGCCGCTGCGGAAGCCCAGGCCGTCGCCGCCGCCGAAGACGGCGAACAGCAGGTTGACCACCATCAGGAGCATGAAGCCCATGGCAGCGGCCATCACGAAGCCGTAGAAGCGGCGGGTGACGCGGATCCAGCGCATCTTGTACGCGAGAAGCACACCGGCGAAGACACACATGGTGCCCATCACCGCCTGCATCACGACGCCCGGCCCGATGTACGTACTGACCGCGCTGGAGATCACTCCGAGGAAGACGCCCTCGAAGGCCGCGTACGACACGATCAGCGCCGGGGACGGCCTGCGCTTGAAGGACTGGACGAGCGACAGGACGAACGCCACCAGGGCGGCGCCGATCGCGATGCCGTAGGACTTGCCGAGGTTGGCCGCGTCGACCGGCAGCAGGGCCCAGGCGAACACGGCGCCGAGCACCACGGTGCCCAGCGTGATCGCGGTGCGCGTGACCACGTCGTCGATCGTCATCGCACCGGAGCGCGCCGGTGCCTGCGGAACGCCGTACTGGGTGTCCTGCTGGGCGTAGGGGTTGGTGGCGTACGGGTTGGCGGCGGTGCCCTGCGCATACGGGTTGGCGCCCGCTACGGGGGCCCCGGCCTGCGGCGCCGCGTTGAAGCCCGCATATCCGTTGTCGCGGCTGAAGCCCCGTCGCGAGAAGACCGGGTTGCTGCTCCTCATCTCACTCCTCCATGGCCACCGTGCGCGGCCTTCCCACAAGAGTAATGGGTAGGCAAAAGAATCAGACTAGTGCTTGGGGAGGATCTTTGGGGACCGGATGGGTGACCGTCCTCCCCGCCCGGCGGCCACCCGCTCACGGCCTGTCCGGGTCGGTGGCACGCAGATCGGCCGGCAGTTCGTCCTGGCCGGCCGGCCAGGACCCGGGACGGAATGGTCCTGGCAACCTTGAAGAGCTCCGCCACCCGCGCAAGGGCCAGGGAGTAGTACACGCCGGAGCCCTCCCGGCGCGCGGCGACCCGATTCGCCCGCCGCAACACGGCCGGTTCGCAGAATGCGAGCTGCGCTGCTGATGACGGTTCGTCAATACGGGGCCCCACGGGATCGGCCCCCGCGCCGCGACAACCCCGGTCGGTCGGCAGGGCCGCCGTACGGCACTCTGCCCACTCGGCCGCCGTGCGCGCGAGGTGGTGCCCGGAACCGGACTCGAACCGGTACGCCCCCGAGGGGCAGCGAGGTTTAAGCTCGCCGTGTCTGCATTCCACCATCCGGGCCTGGCGCGCGGCTCCGCGTTGGCACATGACCCTATCCGGGGACTTCCTCCGATCAGCGGATCAGTGGCGCGATGTTGTCTTATTTTATTGACCGTTTGAGGGGTCGTCAGCACTCGCGAGGGGGCATCGTCACATGCCTGGGCGGGGTAGCGCGCGCGGCGGCCGGCAATCCGGATTGACGTAAAGTCGCCGCACCCGGACGGCGCATTCCTCAGGCGTATTCGCCAGGCGCGCGCCAGTGATCGCCAAGGGCGCACCACCCGGTCGGGCGCACGCCCTCAGGGTCGGTGTCATACCGGAGGAGGACGCAGGGGCCCCTCGGTGCGACTCAAGACGGCCCCGGGAACGGGCATGGGGACTGACGAACCGCGGCGGTACGGCGGCGACGATGGAGAGGTTCCCAGGCAACCGGACTTCACCGGTCGCAGCCGAAACGCACCCCGGACGAGACCTCGGCCGGAGCCCCGAATCAGGAGATTCCCGTGACCACCACTTCCACCGCACACCGCGTCACCACGGTGGCTGCCCGCGCCACGGATCTGTCGAAGGTCTATGGAGAGGGCGAGACCAGGGTCACGGCCCTGGACCGGGTCTCCGTGGACTTCCCGCAGGGCGAGTTCACCGCGATCATGGGCCCGTCCGGCTCCGGCAAGTCCACGCTGATGCACTGCGTGGCCGGTCTGGACAGCTTCAGCAGCGGTTCGGTGCGGATCGGTGAGACGGAGCTGGGCTCACTCAAGGACAAGCAGCTCACCCAGCTCCGCAGGGACAAGATCGGCTTCATCTTCCAGGCGTTCAACCTGCTGCCGACCCTGACGGCGCAGGAGAACATCACGCTCCCCATGGACATCGCGGGCCGCAAGCCCGACGCCGAGTGGGTGCGCCGGGTCATCGACATGGTGGGCCTGTCCGACCGGCTGACGCACCGGCCGACCGAACTCTCCGGCGGCCAGCAGCAGCGCGTCGCGGTGGCCCGCGCCCTGGCCTCGCAGCCGGAGATCATCTTCGGTGACGAGCCGACCGGGAACCTGGACTCCCGCTCCGGCGCCGAGGTCCTCGGCTTCCTGCGCAACTCGGTGCGCGAGCTGGGGCAGACCGTGGTGATGGTGACCCACGACCCGGCGGCGGCCTCCTACGCCGACCGGGTCATCTTCCTCGCGGACGGCCGGATCGTCGACCAGATGATGCACCCCACCGCGGACGGGGTCCTCGACCGGATGAAGGCGTTCGACGCCAAGGGCCGCACCAGCTGACGCCCGGTCTTCTCCGCGCCCTCCTCCGGAACCCCTCCCCATCCCAGGACTGACAGACATGTTCCGTACCGCCCTGCGCAATGTGCTCGCGCACAAGGCCAGGCTGCTGATGACCGTGCTCGCCGTGATGCTCGGCGTGGCCTTCGTATCCGGCACCCTGGTCTTCACCGACACCCTCGGCAACGCCTTCCGTAACCAGTCGGCCAAGAGCTACGACGACGTCGCCGTCGCCGTCACCACCTATGCCGACCAGCGCGACGACAAGACGCCCGGTCTCACCGCCGCCACCCTGAAGAAGATGCAGGGCCTGGACGGCGTGGACACCGTCACCGGCCGGGTCTCCGGCTTCGCCGGGGTCGCCGACCCCGACGGCAAGCTGATCGGCAACGGCTGGTCCAACACCGGCTCGAACTTCTTCCCCGGCAAGGACGGCAAGGACTCCGCGTACACCTTCGTCGACGGCAAGGGTCCGGACGCGGCCGACCGGATCGCGCTCGACGAGCACACTGCCAAGAAGGGCGAGTACCACGTCGGCGACCGGGTCCGGGTCGCCACGAACGGGCCGGTGAAGGAGTACACCCTCTCCGGTGTCTTCACCACCGAGGACGGCGCGGTCAACGCGGGCGGCAGCCTGGTCCTCTTCGACACCCCGGTCGCCCAGAAGCTGTACCTCAGGGCCGGTGAGTTCCGCGACGCCACCCTCTCCGCCGCGGCCGGCGCCTCGGACGAGAAGCTGCTCGCCGCGGTGAAGCCGCTGCTTCCCGAGAACGCGGAGGCCAAGACCGGCACGGCCCTCGCCGATGAGCAGGCCAAGCAGATCGAGGACGGTCTCAGCAGCCTCAACACCATGCTGCTCGCCTTCGCGGCGATCGCCCTCTTCGTGGGCATCTTCCTGATCGCCAACACCTTCACCATGCTGGTCGCCCAGCGCACCAAGGAACTGGCGCTGATGCGCGCCGTCGGCGCCTCCCGCCGCCAGGTCAAGCGCTCCGTGCTCCTGGAGGCGGCGGTGGTCGGCGTGATCGCGTCGGTCGTCGGTTTCCTGCTCGGCCTCGGTCTCGCCACCGGGCTGCGCTCCGCGATGAGCCTGATGGGCGGCAAGATCCCGGCCGGTCCGCTGATCATCTCGCCCACCGCGGTCGCCGCCGCGTTCGGCGTCGGTGTGCTGATCACCGTGCTGGCCGCCTGGCTGCCCGCCCGCCGGGCCGCGAAGATCCCGCCGGTTGCCGCCATGAGCAGCGTCCACGCGGTGGCGACCGTCAAGTCCCTGGTACTGCGCAACTCGATCGGTGGCGTGCTCACCCTGCTCGGCGCCGCAGCGATCGTGGGCGGTGCGGCCCAGGCCGGAACCAACGGCCGCTGGCTCGTCGGCCTCGGCGCGTTCCTCGCGCTGATCGGTGTGATCGTGCTCATTCCGCTGCTGTCGCGGCCGGTGATCGCGCTGGTCCGCCCCCTGCTGAAGCGGCTGTTCGGGGTCTCCGGCAAGCTGGCCGCGCAGAACGCGGTCCGCAACCCGCGGCGTACCGGAGCCACCGCCTCGGCGCTGGCGATCGGACTCACCCTGGTCACCGGCATCTCGGTGCTGGGCGTCACTCTCGGCCAGGCGATCGAGCGGGCGACGACGGACAACATCAAGGCCGACTACATGGTCTCGATGGCGAGCGGCAGCCCGCTCGACGAGTCGGCGCTCACCGCCCTGGCGAAGGCCCCCGGTGTCACCGCGGTCTCCCCCCAGCAGGCCGCCTCCATAACGGTCAAGGGCGACTACCAGTCGGTCTCCGGGGTCACGCCGGGCGACGTCCAGAAGGTCTTCGCCGTGAACACGGTCTCCGGTTCGCTGGACTCGCTGGGCAAGGGCGAGATCGCCGTCGGCGACAAGACCGCGAAGTCGAACGGCTGGAAGACCGGCGACACCCTGCCGGTGACGTACGAGGACGACAAGAAGGGCACCCTGAAGGTCGGCGCGGTCTACGAGGAGAACGAGTTCCTCTCACCGGTCCTGATGCCCAAGAACATCGTGGACGCGCACCAGAGCCGCCCGGAGATCCGCGAGATCTGGCTGAAGACGGACGGCGGCGCGTCGAAGGCCAATGAGCAGGCCCTGATCGACGCCCTGGGAGACAACCCGGCGATGTCCGTCATGGACCAGAAGGACATCAGGGAGACGTTCGGCGGCTTCATCAACCAGGCCCTGAACATCATGTACGGACTGCTGGCGATGGCTCTGATCATCGCGGTGCTCGGAGTCGTCAACACGCTGGCCATGTCGGTCTTCGAACGCCAGCAGGAGATCGGCATGCTGCGGGCGATCGGCCTGGACCGGCGCCGGGTCAAGCGCATGATCCGGCTGGAGGCCGTGGTCATCTCGCTCTTCGGCGCGGTGGTCGGCGTCGCGCTCGGTACGTTCCTCGGCTGGGCGATCGGGCAGACCCTGAAGTCCGATATCCCGGACTACGCCCTCGTCATCCCGTGGGACCGGATCGGAATCTTCCTGGTGCTCGCCGCACTGGTCGGCGTGCTGGCCTCGCTCTGGCCGGCCCGCAGCGCCGCGAAGCTGAACATGCTGACGGCGATCAAGACCGAGTAGCGGCGTCCCGGCGAGCCGGGACGGTACGGCCGGGGGCCGGTACGCGCAGTGCGGAGCTGCGCGTACCGGCCCCCGGCCCGTCCCGGTGTCAGCCGGTCGCCGACGCCCCCCAGGCGCGGGCCCTCAGCGGCATGCGGGAGGCCCCGCCCTGCGCCGGGCGCACCACGAGGATCTGGTTGACACCGATCTTGTTGTGCTCGAAGGACAGGGCGGAGGCGGCCATGTAGAGGCGCCATACCCTGGCCCGTCCGGGCGAGGTCATCCGGACCGCTCGGTCCCAGTGCTTCTCCAGGTTGGCGACCCAGCTGCGCAGGGTCAGTGCGTAGTGTTCGCGGATCGACTCGACGTCACGGGCCTCGAAGCCGGCTTCTTCGAGGGTGGTCACGGTCCGGCCCACCGGGGCCAGTTCGCCGTCCGGGAAGACGTAGGCGTCGATGAACTCGTCCACGTGGTACGCGGACTCGTCCTTCTCGGGGCGGCGGGCGATCTGGTGGTTGAGCAGCCGGCCGCCGGGCTCGAGGAGTGCGTAGAGGTCGTCCGCGTACTCGCGGAAGCGGACCGAGCCGACGTGTTCCGCCATGCCGATGGACGAGATGGCGTCGTACGGGCCGTCCCTTACGTCCCGGTAGTCCTGGACCCGGATCTCGATCCGGTCGGTCAGGCCCTCGTCCGCGATGCGCTTCCTGGCGTAGGCGGCCTGTTCGACGGAGAGGGTCACTCCGGTGACCCGGGCGCCGTACTCGCGGGCCGCGTGGAGGGCCATGGAGCCCCAGCCGCAGCCGACGTCGAGGAGCCGGTCGCCCTCCTTCAGCGCGAGCTTGCGGCAGACCAGGTCGAGCTTGTCGCGTTGGGCGTCCTCAAGGCTTCCGTCGTCCTCCCAGTAGGCGCAGGAGTAGACCATGGAGGGGCCGAGGACCAGTTCGTAGAAGTCATTGCCCACGTCGTAGTGGTGACTGATGGCCTCCTTGTCGCGCCGCTTGGTGTGGAGGGTGCCGGTGCGGCGCCGTACCTCCTCGGGCGGCGGGGTCGGCGGGAGCCAGGGGCCGCCGAGCTGCAACAGCCCTCCGGCGAAGGCCCGCACCTTCGGGTCGCGGACCGGGTGGACGCTGTCCTTGGCCTCCGCGCCACGGTCCCAGATCAGCGAGGCCATCAGGTCCAGGGCCTCGTACAGATCGCCTTCGATATCGAGTTCGCCCGCCACCCATGCGCGGGCCAGGCCCAGTTCACCCGGCTTCCAGAGCAGCCTGCGCAGCGCGCGGCGGTTCCGGACGACGAGGACGGGGGCACCGGGCGGTCCTGATTCGCTGCCGTCCCAGGCCCTGATACGGACCGGCAGCTTCTCTCCCAGCAACTCCTCGGCGAGAGCGGTCAGCCGCAATGCGGCGTCTGCCATGGCGCACACCTCCGTGATGGTGTTCCCAATGTGCCCAAACATGCCCAAACATGCCTGCAACCACGCCGAGTACTCACGACGCCACGGCGAGGTACATCCCCGTCAACAGTCTGCGGAGCGCGCGCCATCCCGCTACCGGGCAACGGAAAGCAAAATACCTGTACTGCGCACTTATCCCTGGGTCGCTTCGGCCGGGGGCGTGGATACGCCGAAGGGGCCGCCCGCACCACGGATGGCGGACGGCCCCTTCGGGCGTTGTGCACGTACTGCGCGGGCGAGTGGGCCCGCGAGTGGGCTAGGAGGCCTTGGCCTTCTCGCCCACGGCCTTGGCGGCGGCCGGTGCCGGGGCCGGCTTGGCGGCCTCGTAGAACTCCTCGCGCGGCGTCTCCATGGCGCCGAGCGAGACGACCTCACGCTTGAGGAACATACCGAGGGTCCAGTCGGCGAAGATCCGGATCTTACGGTTCCAGGTCGGCATCGCCATGCCGTGGTAGCCACGGTGCATGTACCAGGCGAGACGTCCCTTGAGCTTGATCTTCATCTTGCCCATGACGATCATCGCGACGCCCTTGTGCAGCCCCAGACCGGCGACCGCACCCTTGTTGGCGTGGCTGTACTCCTTCTGCGGGAAGCCGCGCATCCCGGAGATGACGTTGTCGCCGAGGACCTTGGCCTGACGCAGCGCGTGCTGGGCGTTCGGCGGGCACCAGGCGTTCGGGTTGCCGGCCCGGCGGCCGACCATGTCCGGGACCTGGGCGTTGTCGCCCGCGGCCCAGATGTAGTCGGTGCCCTGCACCTGGAGCTTCTCGGAGGTGTCCACGTGACCGCGCGGACCGAGCGGCAGACCGAAACGGGCCAGCGCCGGGTTCGGCTTCACACCGGCCGTCCACACGATCGTGTTGGAGTCGACCTCCAGGCCGTTCTTCAGCACGACATGACCGTCGACGCAGGAGTCCATGGAGGTCGAGAGGAAGACCTCGACACCACGGGACTCAAGGTGCTCCCGGCCCCAGGTGCCCAGCTTCGGGCCGACCTCGGGAAGGATCTTGTCGGCGGCGTCGACGAGGATGAAGCGCATGTCCTCGCGCTTCACGTTCGTGTAGTACTTCGCCGCGTCGCGGGCCATGTCCTCGACCTCGCCGATGGTCTCCGCACCGGCGAACCCGCCGCCCACGAAGACGAACGTCAACGCCCTGCGGCGGACGTCCTCATCGGTCGTCGAGTCGGCCTTGTCCAGCTGCTCGAGGACGTGGTTGCGCAGGCCGATGGCCTCCTCGATGCCCTTCATGCCGATGCCCTGCTCGGCGAGGCCGGGGATCGGGAAGGTGCGGGAGACCGCGCCCATCGCGATGACCAGGTAGTCGAAGGGCAGCTCGTAGGCCTCGCCGACGAGCGGCGCGACCGTGGCGACCTTACGGTCCTGATCGATGGTCGTGACGCGACCGGTGAGAACCTCGGCCTTCGGCAGTACGCGTCGCAGCGGGACGACGACATGCCGAGGCGAGATGCTGCCGGCGGCGGCTTCGGGGAGGAAGGGCTGGTAGGTCATGTACGACCGGGGGTCGACGACCGTGACGGTCGCCTCGCCGTAGCGCATCTTCTTCAGGATGCGCCGAGCTGCGTACAGGCCTACGTACCCACCGCCTACTACGAGGATCCTGGGACGCTCCGTGGTGCTCATGCCATCGAGTATCCACCCCCCTCGGGGGGCGGCCTCGTGAGCCCCTTCACAAGGTCTCCCCCACCCTCTGCTACACTTCGCCGCCCACGTGACCGAGGTCATGGCCCCGGAGGGGAACCACGGCGTGGCGGCGAACGTTGCCCACCGCCTGTGAGCTGGCCCTTGAGCCTCCGGACCGGGTGAACCACCGCCCCTGTCCACACGCCGGCAACGTGCCCGGAACAATCCCGTACCGGCACGGAACGACCCCGCGAGCGGCCCTGGATGCCTGTACGGACCAGAACTGCCCTCCACGGGGCCGAATTCCTTGTGAAGAAGTTCACGAACTTCGTCGCGACGTGTCTCGCGGAGCCCCCCTCGGGTGGCCCACACCAGCTCAGAGGTGCAGGCCGGAATGCGCATGAGCGCCGTTTCGGCACCCTGCGGGAGGCCGGTGTGCACGGCCGCTCACGGTCGCCGCGCGGGCAGGCCCTGGGGCCTTTCGTTTGGATCAGGCCGGATCAGGGAGCGGGGTCCGGTGCCGTGCATCGCAAGGCGGAGGAAGGAGCCATGGCGGAGCCAATGGGGTCTCCCCTGCTCGAGCGGAGCCGAGCGCTTGGGGAAGGCTGACGACAACGCGGCGAGGTGCGGTGCCGGGGCACGCGAGCCCGGCATGATCCAAACGAGAGACCCTACGCGACCGACCAGCCGATTCCGTCGAGGATGTCGTGCTCGCTGACGACGACTTCACGGGCCCCGGTCCGCTTCATCACGGCGAGCAGGATCAGCGCCCCGGAGGTGATCACGTCGACCCGCCCCGGATGCATCGCGCCGATCGCGGCACGCTCGGCGTGAGTGGAGGCGAGGAGGCGTCCGGTGATCTCATGGACCTGGTCGAGGGAGATCCGGGAGTGGTGGATCGCCTCGGAGTCGTACGCGTCGAGCCCCAGGGCGATCGCCGCGACCGTGGTGACCGTCCCGGCCAGGCCGACGAGGGTGGCGGCCCCGGTGAGCGGGACGCTCTCCTCGGCGAGGTCGAGGGCCGCGTCGATGTCGGCGCGGATCGCGGTGATCTCATCGAGGGTCGGCGGATCGCTCACGACGCCGTCGTGCACGAGGTGCCGCTCGGTCATCCGGACGCACCCTATGTCCACGGAGCGCGCGGCCCGCACATGGTCGTCGCCGACGACGAACTCGGTGGAGCCGCCGCCGATGTCCACGACGAGATACGGCTTCTCGAAGTGGTCGCGGCCCGCCAGCTCCTTGGTGGCGCCGATGAAGGAGAACTCCGCCTCCTCGTCACCACTGATCACCTCGGGCTCGACGCCCAGGATGTCCAGCACACCGCGGACGAACTCGTCCCTGTTCTCCGCGTCGCGGGAGGCGGAGGTGGCGACGAAGCGGATCTTCCGCGCGCCGTGCTCCTTGATCACCTCGGCGTACCGGCGGCAGGCGGCGAAGGTCCGCTCGAGGGCCTCGGGCGCGAGCCGGCCGGTGCGGTCGACGCCCTGCCCGAGGCGGACGATCTCCATCCGCCGGTCGAGCTCGACGAGCTCACCGGTGGACGGGTCCGCATCGGCGACGAGCAGACGGATGGAGTTGGTACCGCAGTCGATGGCGGCCACGCGGGTCATGGGTGCTCCTAGAAATTCAGGCCCCTCCGCCCCCGTTCGAGCCCCTCCGGCGATTGAGGAGCGGGGGTCCGGGGGCGAAGCCCCCGGAGGGGGGAACGGTCAGTCCTCGTCCGGCACGCCGCACGGCGAAACGCACGGCCCCTTGCGCCACCACTCCGGCAGCATCGCGATCGCCTCGTCGCCCAGCGGGTTCACCCCGGGCCCCGCGGCCAGCGAATGCCCGACCAGCACGTGCAGGCACTTCACCCGGTCCGGCATGCCCCCCGCACTCGGGAAGCCCTCCAGCACCTCGATGGCGTCGCGCCGGGCGATGTAGTCCTCGTGCGCGGCCCGGTACGCGGCGGCCAGCTCGGGGTCCGTACCCAGGCGCTCGGTCATCTCCTTCATGACGCCGTTCGCCTCCAGCGTGCCGATCGCGGACGCGGCGCGCGGGCACGTCAGGTAGTACGTCGTCGGGAACGGCGTACCGTCCTCCAGCCGGGGCTGCGTCTCGACCACGTCCGGGTTGCCGCACGGGCAGCGGTGCGCGATCGCGCGCAGCCCGCGTGGCGGGCGGCCCAGCTGCTGCTGGAACGCGGCGATGTCCGCCTCGGTGGGGGCGGTGGACTCGGTCTGCGGAGGGGGGGTTTCCATGCCTGCCTAGGTTCTGATCGGGCTGCTCGAACTGCGGTTCTGCAGAGGGATGAAGGAGAACGAGGAGAGTCAGTCGCGGTCGGCGCTGTCGACGCCGTCCCAGAGGTTGGAGTGCCACGGCCGGTCGGAATCATCCGTCTCGCCGTTGCGCTCCTTGACCGCGTCGGGGTCGATCACCGTATAACCGGTCTCCCCGGGAAAAAGGTAGTGCAGGTGCTTGCGGGCCAGCTGCCTGACGTACGCGTCGTCCTGGAGGCGCGCCTTTTCGTCGCGCAGCTCCTCGGTGCGGGCGCCGGCCTCCTGCGCCAGGCGCTCCTGGTCGGCGATCTCGTCCCGCTGCGAGACGTACTGCCGCATCGGGTACGCGAGCGCCACCACCAGGGAGCAGACGACGAGAGCGAGGAAGGCCGCCCGGCCGGTGAGCCGGGAGCGGCGGGCCTGACGGCGGTTCTGCGACCGGTAGACACGGGCGGCGGTCTGCTCGCCGAGCAGCCGCAGCCGGGTCGCGGTGGAGAACCGGTCCCGGTCCTTCGCGGCCATGTCTCCGCCTCCCCATTACGCACGTCCGTCCCCGCACACGGTACGGGACCGAGTGCGGGGACGGACGGAAGCCGATTCCTTCGGCCGAAGGGGCCGGTGCTCAGCCCTTGCTGTGCCTACTGGTTCGCAGAGCGGCTGTGCCTACCAGCTTGCAGAGCGGCTGTGCCTACTGGTTCGCAGAGCCGCTGTGCCTACTGGTTCGCAGAGCGGCTGTGCCTACTGGTTCGCAGAGCGAAACCGGGGGAACGCCGAGCGGCCCGCGTACACCGCGGCGTCGTCGAGGATCTCCTCGATGCGCAGCAGCTGGTTGTACTTGGCGACGCGGTCCGAGCGGGCCGGGGCGCCGGTCTTGATCTGGCCGCAGTTCACCGCGACGGCGAGGTCCGCGATGGTGACGTCCTCGGTCTCGCCGGAGCGGTGGGACATCATGCACTTGAAGCCGTTGCGCTGGGCGAGCTCGACGGCGTCCAGGGTCTCGGTCAGCGAACCGATCTGGTTGACCTTGACGAGCAGGGCGTTGGCGGAGCCCTCCTCGATGCCGCGGGCCAGGCGCTCCGGGTTGGTGACGAAGAGGTCGTCGCCGACGATCTGCACCTTGGCGCCGAGCCTGTCGGTGATGACCTTCCAGCCGGCCCAGTCGTCCTCGTACAGCGGGTCCTCGATGGAGACCAGCGGGTAGGCGGAGACGAGCTCCTCGTAGTACTCCGTCATCTCGGCGGCCGAGCGGGACTTGCCCTCGAACTCGTACGTGCCGTCCTTGTAGAACTCGGACGCGGCGACGTCGAGCGCGAGCGCGATGTCCTTGCCCGGGACGTAGCCGGCTTCCTTGATGGCCTCGACGATGAGGTCGAGGGCGGCGCGGTTCGACTCCAGGTTCGGCGCGAAGCCGCCCTCGTCGCCGAGACCGGTCGAAAGTCCCTTGGTCTTCAGGACCTTCTTCAGCGTGTGGTAGACCTCGGCACCCCAGCGCAGGGCCTCGGAGAAGGACTCCGCGCCGATCGGGGCGATCATGAACTCCTGGATGTCCACGTTGGAGTCGGCGTGCGACCCGCCGTTGAGGATGTTCATCATCGGAACGGGCAGCAGGTGCGCGTTCGGGCCGCCGAGGTAGCGGAAGAGCGGCAGGTCCGAGGCCTCGGAGGCGGCGTGGGCCACGGCCAGCGAGACGCCGAGGATGGCGTTGGCGCCGAGCGAGCCCTTGTTCTCGGTGGCGTCCAGGTCGAACATCGCCTGGTCGATCAGCCGCTGCTCGGTCGCGTCGTAACCGACGAGCTCCGGGCCGATCTGCTCGATCACGGCGAGGACGGCCTTCTCCACGCCCTTGCCCTGGTAGCGGTTGGGGTCACCGTCGCGAAGCTCAATGGCCTCGAACGCACCGGTGGAGGCGCCGGACGGCACGGCAGCACGGCCCGTGCTGCCGTCGTCGAGGCCAACCTCGACCTCGACCGTGGGGTTCCCCCGGGAGTCGAGGATTTCCCGGGCTACGACGACGTCGATGGACGGCACGAGGCATCTCCTTCTGGGATATGACACTGGTTGTGCAGGGTCACTTTGGCCTTGCGACAAGAGCCTAACCGGCCCGGCCCGATCAGTCGGACGACCGCCCGACCCCTGGGACGAAAAACGACCCAAGGGCGCGCACCGCCGGACAAACCGTCAGAATTTTACTGGTCAGTAACTACAACAGTTGAACGATCACACAGAGGTGAAGCGTCACGCAGGGGTGGCGCGCGACACAGGAAACCCCGGCCCGGCGCATACGGGGGAATGCGCGCCGGGCCGGGGTGCTCGGGGAGGAGAGGTCCTGGACTACTTGGTCAGGTGCAGCTGCTGACCCGGGTAGATCAGGTCCGCGTCCTTGACGATGTCCTTGTTCAGCTCGAACAGCCGCTGCCAGCCGCCCTCGACCTTGTGGTCGGCGGCGATCTTGCTCAGGGAGTCGCCGGAGGCGACCTTGTACTCGCCGTCACCCTTCTTGACCTTCTGGCCGGTCGGGGTGGTGACGGTCTTCTTCGACTCGGCCTGCGGGGCGGCGGAGCGGTCCGAGCGGGTGGCGGCGGGGGCCTCGGTGCGCTCGGCCCGCTTCGGTGCGGCCGGGGCGCTCTGCTGCTTGGTGGCGCCGGAGTTCGAGGAGGAGCCGGTGTCGACGCCCGGGTTCACACCGTCGTTGGTCAGGTTGCCGGCTCCGGCACAGCCCCAGGCGCCCGGACCCTGCATGGCGAGGAGCTTCTCTGCGGTGGCGATCTGCTGGGCCTTGGTGGCCAGGTCGGCACGGGGGGCGTACTGCGTACCGCCGGCGGCGGCCCAGCTGGACTGCGAGAACTGCAGACCGCCGTAGTAGCCATTGCCG
This sequence comes from Streptomyces sp. NPDC111516, assembly GCF_055635345.1. Lineage (NCBI taxonomy): Bacteria > Bacillati > Actinomycetota > Actinomycetes > Kitasatosporales > Streptomycetaceae > Streptomyces > Streptomyces sp. NPDC111516. The sequence continues at coordinate 97,589 of NZ_JBVKBV010000020.1, forward strand.
GTGTTGATGGACCAGTTACCACCCGACTCGCACTGGGCAACGGCGTCCCAGGTGGCGACGGAGGCGGCGGAGGCGCCGGTCGCACCCATCAGCGGAACGGCCACGGCGGCACCGGCGACACCGGCGAGCGTGGCGACACGGACAGCCTTGGACGGGCGGCGGTGCTTGCCCTTGCTGGAAAGCAGCATGGAACTTCTCCTCACCGACGCCTACGAGGTGAGCTGTCGGGTTCGGGCCAAGTGAGTTGCCCGGTCGCACGTCCTAGCACGCGACTTCACCCCAAGCCGGTCCTGATGCGTCCTTCGACGATCGGGCCCGGCGCCTACCTGGGTCCCCCGCTCCTGCCTACGGCGCTTTACGCGTCTGTTCCCTTCGACCGACGGCAGGATTCGGCGTGACGGTCGACGGGGCCCGCGGTGCGAGCGGTTCCGACCGTAAACATAGGCAACCCCCACTTTCAAAGACGGACACATCAGACAATCAGCCCTTACTTGCATGTGAGGAACCGTCGTTTTCGCAGGTGGGGGGCGATACGACAGGACTCCCCGGGCGCGACACGCCAATTGACACAAAGAGACCCATGTCTCACTTACGCATAAGCGGACATAGGCCTCTGAACTACCCCGATTTTTGGGGCTCTTTTAGCCGATTTTCAGACCGCCCTCACTCGGCCTTCACGCCGAGATCGAGACGCTGGCCGGGGAGGACGAGGTCCGGGTCGGAGCCGACGGCACCTCTGTTGGTCTCATAGAGCGCAGGCCAGCCACCAGGAACTTTCTGTGCGTCAGCAATCGCCCAGAGGTTGTCGCCGGGGCGGACGGTGTACGTGCCATCGGCGGCCGACGCGCCCGCATCGCGTGTGTCACCGTCGCCACGGGAGGCGTGGCGACCCGACTCACGATCGAGGCTGCCGTCCGCGCCCCGACTCCCCTCGGGGGCCGGTGCGCCGCGGTGTTTGCCACCCGTACGGCCGGAGGAATCGGATGAATCTCGCGTATCGGGTAGTTCGGGCGCGTCGGAGGACGGGGCGGCCGACTCGGTGGCCGAACGCTTCGCGGGGGTCCCGGTCCGGCCAGCCGACCCGTGGGCACCGTCCGAGCGCTTCGAACCGCCCGTCCTGTCCGTGGCGCCCGAGGCCCTGTCCGACGGCGTGGCGTCATCGGACGGGGACGCCGACGCGCCGTCAGCCGGCTTCGTGCTCCGCGTCGGCTCGGAGGAGGGCGCGACCCCGGGATCGACGCCTGGCAGCGTCCCGTCCTCCGCGAGGCCGGAGATGACCGCGCAGCTGGGCCAGGCCCGCGGACCCTGGTCCTCCAGGACCTTCTCGGCCACGGCTATCTGCTGCGCGCGGCTGGCGAGGTCGGCGCGCTCGGCGTACGCCTCACCGCCGTACGCCTTCCAGGTCTCCTGTGAGAACTGCAGGCCGCCGTAGAAGCCGTTGCCGAGGTCGGCGCTCCACATGCCGCCGCTCTCGCACTCGGCCACCCGGTCCCAGGTCGTGGCGTCGGCCGCGTGCGCGCCGGCCGCGCCGAGCAGTGGGATGGCGATGGCCGATCCCGTCACGCCCGCGGCGACGACGATGGCGGGTGCCTGACGAGGGCGACGGTGTCTGCCGTTCGCGGAGCCCATGGGGATGCCTTCCGTGTGACTGACGAGTGACTGGTGAGTCGAACGGTGAACCTAGCGGGACTCGAACGCGCGTCACAAGTCGATGCAGCGCAGATCACGTGAAAGTCACAGGGTTGACTCAGTGTCACCTTGCGTCGAGGCACACCCCGGCCGGAACTCCACGGGCAGCGTGCGCAGTCCGCGCATGATGAGCCCGCCACGCCACCGCAAATCGGTAGCTTCCACCGCAAGTCGCAGGTCAGGAAGGCGCCTCAGGAGCGTGGCAAGCGCGGTCTGTCCCTCCAGCCGGGCGAGCGGCGCTCCCAGGCAGTAGTGGATGCCGTGCCCGTATCCGAGGTGCTGATTGTCACTCCGTGCGAGGTCGAGCGTGTCGGGGTCCTCGAAGCGTTCCGGGTCGCGGTCGGCGGCGGCGAGGACGACGAGTACGGGGTCGCCGGCCGCGATCTCCTGCCCGCCGAGCGTCAGCGGCTCGGTGGCGAACCGCCAGGTCGCCAGCTCCACCGGACCGTCGTACCGCAGCAGTTCCTCGACCCCGGTCTCCAGCAGCCGGCTCTCCTCCGCGTCGAGGGAGAGTTGCAGCCGCTCGCGCTGTGCGGGGTTGCGCAGCAGGGCGTACACCCCGTTGCCGATGAGATTGACCGTCGTCTCGAATCCGGCGAAGAGGAGGATGAAGGCCATGGCCGCGGCCTCGTTCTCGGTGAGGTGCTCGCCGTGGTCGCTGGCCCGGATCAGCCCCGAGATCAGATCGTCCCCCGGGTTCTCCCTCTTACGGTGGATCAGTTCGGCGAGATAGCCGCGCATCTTCTTCACCGACCTGGCCACCCCGCCGCGCGGGCCGCCGCCGTGCCGGATCATCATGCCCGCCCAGTCCCGGAAGTCGTCCTGGTCCTCGGGCGGGACGCCGAGCAGATCGCAGATCGCGTAGATGGGGAGAGGGAACGCGAAGTCGTGGATGAGGTCCGCCTTCCCCTCCGCGATGAAGCGGTCGATGAGGCGGTCCGTCAGTTCCTGCACGCGCGGGGCGAACTCGGCGACCCGGCGCGGGGTGAACGCCTTGGAGACGAGGCGGCGCAGCCGGGTGTGGTCGGGCGGGTCGATGTTCAGCAGATGCGTCATCAGCTCCGCCTTGCGCTCGCCCGGGATGCCCGTCTTCCCCTTGGCGTGCGCCGGCTCGGCGTGGTGCGCCGGGTTCTTGGAGAGCCGGGTGTCGGCGAGGGCCTGCCGGGCATCCGCGTACCGGGTCACGAGCCAGGCCTCGACGCCGCTGGGCAGTGCGGTGCGGTGCACGGGGCTGTGCTCGCGCAGCCAGGCGTAGGCCGGATACGGGTCGGTGGCGAACTCCCACGTGAAGAGTTCGGGTGCGTCGGGTGGGCGGGCGGCGGGGCTGTGGTTCACCCCCCGACGTTATCCGTTGCCCTCCGCCGCCCGGATGGCGTCCCGGTAGGCGCGGCCCGCAGCCCGTAGTGCGGCCTCGGGGTCGATGCCGTCGCGTTCGGCGCGTACGGCGAGGGCGAGGAGCTCGTAACCGATGCCGCCGCCCGTGGGGAGCGCCACGTCGAGCCCCGCGGTACGGACCCGGCCGGCCAGTTTCGCCGCCAGGGCCAGCCCGGGCTGGCCGAGTGGCACGCCGTCGGTGACCGAGTCGCGCTGCTTCTCGACGGCCTTGGTCCGCAGCCAGTGCGCGTGGACGTCCTCCGGGGTCTCGGCAGTCTCGTCGCCGAAGACGTGCGGGTGGCGGTGGATCAGCTTCTCGACGAGGGTCGCGGCCACGTCGTCGACGGAGAACGGTTCCGACCCGTCCTCAGGGCGGCCGTCCTCCGCGATCCGCGCGTGGAAGACAACCTGGAGCAGTACGTCCCCGAGCTCCTCGCGCAGCTCGTCGCGGTCGCCTTCCTCGATCGCCTCGACGAGTTCGTACGCCTCCTCGATGGCGTACTTGGCGAGGCCCTTGTGGGTCTTCTTCGAGGTCCAGGGGCATTCGATCCGGATCCGGTCCATGACCTGGACCACATCGAGGAGCCTGGCACCCGGCAGATCGTACGAACCGGGCAGCAGCTCCAGGTCCGGCATCTGCACCCGCCCCGAACCGGCCAGCCGGGCGAGCCCGTCGGTCAGCGGCTGATTTCCTTCGCCGCCCGTGAGGACGACGACGCTCCGGCCACCCGCGCAGGCGTCGACGAGTTCCTGCGCGGTGGGCGCGGACCGCTCGACAGCGACGCCCGCCTCACGCAGATACGGCAGCTGCGGATTGTCCTGCTCGGCGCAGAGCACCCGGTCGGCGGCGTGCAGCGCCTGCCAGGCGGGCCAGGACAGGAGCCCGGGCGCGACGCGGTGACTGGCGGTGAGCAGGATGATACGGCCCGGATCTTCAGCGTTCACCGTTCGAATCTACTCCGGTCGGCCCGGTCGCCGTTTCCGCTAGGTGTACGAGAGGCTCTAGGCACCGGACTCGGCGCCCGCGCCGGCGGGCTTGGTGACCTGTTTGATCCAGGGCGCCTTGTAGTTGGCGAGTTGGGTCTGCTTGTCGTCCCAGGCGCCGTAGCGCGGATTGACGTCGACCTTCAGTTCCTTCGACGCCTTGCTGAGCGCATCGCCGACGGCCTTCTGCCCCTCGGGCTGCTGCAGGTCGGCGCCGAGCGCCTGGGCCAGCTTCGTCAGCTGGACCTGCTCCCGCAGGACGGCATCGATCTGGTCGGGGGCCACCCAGCTCTGCTGGAGCATCGCCGTCCGCAGCTGTGCCTCTCCCCCGGACTGGGCTGCCGCCGCCTTCCGCATCTGCTGGATCTCGTCGCGGTTGACGGTCACGCCCGCGTCCCGCGCGGCCCGGTCCAGGACCCGGTCGAAGATCATGCCGTGCAGTTTGGCCCGGCTGAGCTGCCCGGACTTGTCGATGAGCAGCGAGGCGTCCTTCGAGTCGCGCTGGGCCTCCCGTACCGCCGCCACCTGGCCCTGCAGCGTGGACACCTCGATCCGGTCCCCGCCGACGAGGGCCGCGGCGCCCGGGTGGGCCTGGCTGCCGCAGGCGGCCAGGAGTGGGGCTCCGGCCAGCAGGGCGACGGAGACGGTGAGCGCGGTGCGACGGCGGCGGTGCAAAGGAACCTCCCGGGGAGAGTTTGTGCATCAGTGCACAAGACCTTGCGGTGATCGATGTTAGGCAGTGGATGTGGTTGAGGCCACTGGTTCGACCAACGATTCGGAAGGAGTTGCGGTTGTGGGGCCCCTCGCGGGCCCCCGCGGCGTTCAGGAAACACGCTCGGCCGGGACCCCGCTCCCGGGGACAGCCCTCAGCCCACGATCGCGACCGGGGCGTTCCGGTCGATCGTGAGCGTGCCGCCGGTGTGCGTCACCTTCTTGTTGACGGCGTACTGGTGGCCGCGGCGGTGCCCGGTGTACAGCGTCGAGGCGTACGGGAAGCCCTTGGTGGTGGAGTACACGTCGTCGTAGCGGGCGTACCAGAGGATCTCCGGCAGGTCCGTGCGGTTCGTGGCGTTGGCCACGACGGCGGCGCTGGAGTTGCTGAAGCCGTAGAAGCCGGACCAGTACCGTTCCTAGCCAGTGTGCAGGAGTGAGTCCTGGACCCACTGTTGCGTACTGGGCGCATCCCGAACGGTTTTGGATGCACTGGGTTCCCGCTTTCGCTTCCCACGCGGCGACGACCCTCCAGGGGGCCGGTCCGTTGCGGGTGGGCGGGTTCCCTCACGCCCCCGGTCACCTCGTACAGCCTGGACGGTCCGATGCCCCGCACGATCACTCCGGTCGTGCGGGGGCGGTGCCGTCCGACGCCGGACCGGGTGTCCGAGGGCGCGTCGTCCGATCGCGATACCGGCGGCATCATGACGGGACATCTTTCGATGCGCGGCGGCCAGCGGTTTCTGCCAGTGCTGGGCACCCCACAAAGTGGTGTAGGCGGGGTCGACCGCGACAATACTCAGGCCCTGTTCGGCGGCCATGGAGACGAGCCGGGCCTTGAGCTTTCCGGTCGGGATGCCGGAGATGAGCTGGCGGAACCGCTTCCTGCGGCCGTGCTTCTCCCGTGTCTTCTCGGTGGTGAAGTCGAGGTCCTCGATGGCGATCGCGGCGACACCGGCCTGCTTGGCCCAGTTGATCAGCCGGGTCAGGGCGTGGCGGATCTGCGCGTCGCGGTGAGCAGTGTTGCCGGACAGGTCGTAGCCGAAGCGGTGCGGGTCGCCGATGGGGTTGCCGTGCCGGTCCAGGTGATAGGCAGCGAAGTGGTCGGCGTTGGTGTCAACGCCGACCATGCCCCGGGCGCGGGCGGTCTCCAACGGGATGGTCTGCACAACGGGGCATTGCCAGGAGGCAGTGAGATACCAACGGTTACGCTCCATGTCGAGATGGATGCGGTAGGCGACGGCCCGGTCCGCGGCGATGCGGTCGGCCCACTCCACGCCCCGGTGCGCAAACGCCACGGTCGAGGTGAAGGTGTACCGGCCGTGCTGGGCATTGGCCAGGTGCGCGAGCGGGGCGGGCAGCTTGATGGACACTTCACCGTCCGCGGTGACACGGATCGTCTCGTTCCCGAACCGCTTCCCCGACTCACCGTCAGTAGCGATGAACCAGCGCTCCGCCTCCCAGCGCTTGCGCCACTGGTCTTCTGTGAACCCGGCCTGGGTGAGGTGGTGGCGGGTGTTGAGGAGACGTTTTCCACCCCGTACCACCCGCACCCGTCCGGCCTGCCAGTCGGCGACAACGGCTGCATGCCGCGCCTCCAGCACCGCTAGGCGGCGGGACTTGTGGAACCACTCCCTCCGGGAGCGGTAGCCTCCTGCGGCCCGCTTCGTTCCGGGCGCCCCGACCGGGAGGGACAGACGGTGCCGCAGCGTCCTGATCCCAGCCTCCAGACTCCGGATGTGTGCTGCCTGACAACGGCGCGCGAGCGCCCACTGATCGTGCGTGGCCTTGGTGATCGCACCGGCGATCCGCGACGACGACTGCGCCGTCAGCTCCCGCTTACGCGTGGCCCACGTCTGAGCGCTGTGATCGCGGCCGTCCGCGCAGCGAGCCTTGAGATCACGGGAAGCGAGCGCACCCTGATGCTCACCGACAGCGCGCAGGACTTCCTCGTCGTGCGGCGTGAGGTGCTTGAGACGGTCCCGGATCGCCACCCCAGCAGGCCCCGGCACCACGAAGGACGCCGTCAACTCCCTCAGCCCACCCACCACACCACCCCCTCCCACGAGACCGGACACCTGCCAACCAGCCAACGAGCACCAGCCGCCAAGGTCACCCATTCGGCCCCAGAACCCCCGTTCCCACCCCAGGAACCCGCCGACAGGCCCCACTCCCGCACACCACAACTCACTTCAGTGCAGCAAACCGGCAGCAGCTCGCAACCCCTTGGCCTTGACGGTCTTGTCGAACGACCGAGTGCAGGCGAGCACCGTGTTCACACAGGAAGTGTTCTTCGGGTCGAAGTACTCCATGTCGAGGTAGACCGGACTCCCCGGCTTCATGCCGAGTGCGGCCTCTTTCGCCACGGCGTCGTTGGCGTCGGTGACGGCCAGTGAGGTGGCGTTGGCGGCGGTCATCTTCTCCGGGTTGGCGCTCGTCTGGCACGGCGGCTGCGCGCCGACGTACAGCGGGACCAGCCTCCAGCCGATGGCACTGACGGACTTCACCCAGGAGGCGGTGAGGTTGGGCTGCGCGCAGCCGCGGTTCTTCCCGCCGACGTACACGGCGCTCGGCAGTGCTCGAACGAAGTGTGAGGCCGGCGGGGCAGGCGTGTCGTCAGCCGCCCCGGCGGCAGATCACGGTCTCACGCCGCGACCGGCCTTGGTCTCCGGCTGCGGCCTCCGAGGCAATCCATTGCAGAACTTTGGCGTGTCCATTACTCGGCTGTCCATTACTCGGCTGCTCACCCCGTCGCGCCCTGTCCGGCCCTGTCGCCCCGTCAGCCGCCGCGCACCTCCACCTGCCGGTCGAGCCGGCGGCGCAGCTCCACCGGCAGTGGATGATGCGGTCCGTAGGCCCGCTCCGTGTCGTACAGCAGCCCCTGCAGCTGTACACGCGCCGCCACGTGGTCGCCGACCGCGAGCAGCAGGTGCCCGATGCGGTTGCGGATCTCGAAGGAGCGGGCCGGGTCGTTGCCCGTGGCGTGGTGGTTCTCGTAGTAGGGGAGAACGGCGCGGTACTCCGCGAGCGCGGCGGCCGGTTCGCCGAGCTGTTCCAGGCACTGGGCCGCGTCGTAGCGGAACTGCAGTGTCTGGGCGTCGGCCGGGCCGGCCTCCGCGGCGCGGTCGTCGGCGAGGCGGCGCAGTTCGGGCAGGGCGCGGCGGTACTGGCCGTCGTCCATCAGCGTCGCCGCGTACTGCTTGCGCAGGATGCGGACCACGGCGGAGTCCTCGCCGTGCTGTTCGGCCGCGACCGGGAGAATCGAGCCGAGGATGTCCACGGCCTGGGTGATGCGGCCCTCTCCGAGCAGCTTCTTGACGTCGTCGACGGCGGCTGCGACATCGGGCCGGGCAGCTGTCGGTGCGGGCGGGGCCGGGGGCGGTGCGGTGGCGCGGTCGGGCCAGGGGGCGTGCGGGCGCAGGAAGGGACGGGTCGGGTCGAGCGGCCCGATGGGCAGCCCGTTGCCCCGGGAGGGGAGCAGCGGGGCGAGGTGTTCGTACACCTCCTGGGCACCGGACGGGCGGTGCCGCGGATCCTTGGCCAGCAGCCGCAGCACCAGCGCTTCGAGCGGCTCGGGGATGTCGGGCCGAATCCGGCGGACCGGGAGCGGCGGCTCGTAGAGGTGGCGGTGCAGCACTCCGAGGGCGGTCGATCCCGCGAACGGCACGTCGCCGCTGAGGAGTTCGTGGAGGAGCACGCCGAGTGCGTACAGATCGGTGTACGGACCGACGGCTCCGCCCATCGCCTGCTCGGGCGCCATGTAGGCCGGGGAGCCGATCGGCGAACCGGTGTGGGTGAGGCGGGTGGTGTCGTTGTCCAGGACGGAGGCGACGCCCAGGTCGAGGACGGTGACAGTGCCGTCCGGACGCACCATCACGTTGCGGGGCTTGAGGTCGCGGTGGACGATCGGCACCGCGTGCACGGCGGACAGGACGGCGCAGAGCTGGGCGGCGACCGCGACGGACCACTGCCAGGGGTACGGGTCGTGCTCGGCGAGATGGTCGGCGAGGTCGGCGCCCTCGACGTACTGCATGACGAGGAACAGGTCGTCGCCGTCGCTCCCCGCGTCGTGGACCGTGACCAGGCCCGGGTGGTCGACCTGGGCGGTGACGCGGCACTCGCGGACGAAGCGGCGACGCAGTTCGTCCGCCGCCTCGCTGCCGACGGGGCCGGTGACCCGGTCGGGGCGGAGCAGCTTCACCGCGACCCGGCGGTCCAGGCGCTGGTCGTACGCCGTCCAGACCTGGCCCATGCCGCCCTGGCCGAGGACGGTCGCCAGCTGGTACCGCCCGCCGATGACGCGTCCGCTCACCGGTTCTCCTCCTTGGGGAGGTCGTCGCCCTTGCGGAGCTGGTCGCCGCGGAGGTAGTCGCTCAACTCGTCGAGCTCGGCGCGGACCTGGTCGATGCGCTGGGGCTGCGGGTGGGAATGCGGGTTCCAGGGGTGCGGTCGGGAGTCGGCCGCGAGCTGCGGCTGGGGCTGCTGGTACGGCTGTGGTGGTGCGGCGGGCGGCTGTTGGACGGGCGCGGCGGCCGGCGGGGTGGGGAGCGGCGCGGCGGGTGCCGGTTCGGGCGCGGGCATCGGCACCGTGGCCGCGTATCCGTACCCCGGTGCCAAGGGCGCGTACCCGCCCATGACGCTCCGCTTCGTGAGCTGTTCGTAGTGGCGGACGTCCCCGACCAGGTAGTAGGCGGGAGCGGCCACCATCACCACCAGCAGTAGCGGTATGAGGACGTTGTCGATGCCGGAGGGCTCGTCGCTGCCGTCCCTGCCGATGATCGGCAGGAGCACGCAGACGAGCACGAAACCGGCCCCGGTCAGCCACCAGTCGGACGCCCGGCGGCGCACGATCGCGAGACGGAGGAGCGGACTCCACAGCAGCAGTCCGAGCGAGCACACCGGAAGCAGCACGAACAGCACACGCATCGAGACGATCCAGGCCCGGCTGGAAACCCGGCGCGGTGGCGTCGGCGGATGACCCGGGGCGTACATGGCTGCTCCTGGAGACCTGGTCGTTGAAGGTCCACGCACACGCTCGATGCACGCAGATCCGAGCGTAAACGGCGACACCGACAACCCGCCCCGGGTTGTACGGAGTGGTTCAGCTCACTGCGGTGTGACCGTGCCGTCCGTCAACCCGTCGTACATCCCCTGGACCAGCTGCCCGCCGAGTCGCCCGGCCAGCCGGAGCGCGTCCTCGAACTCGGCGAGGGCGCGGAACCGTTCTCCGTACCTCCGCTGTTCCGCGAGCGGCAGCCGGGGCAGTTGGAGACGGCGGGCGTCCAGCCGGGTGGCGGTGGAGGCGTAGCTGCTGGCCTGGCGGTTGTTGGCGGTGCCGCGCAGGAAGCCGGCGAGGAACCAGGGGTCGAGGGCGGACGGATCGGGGCGCAGCAGCTGGAGGTTGCGGCCCAGCGCGGCACCCGCGGTGGACGCGTCGATGACGCGGGTGACGGAACCGCCGCCGAGCACGGGGACGACGACATCGCCCGGTTCGACGAGGACGGGCTCCTCGGGGGGCCCGTCGACGGGGAGGCTTCCCGAAGGGGCGGTGGAGCCGAGGACGTCGTGTTCCGTGAGGACGGGTGCCGGGCCGGTGCCGGAGCCGCCGGTGCGGAGCTGGAGTGCGCCGGCGCGGGCGAGTTCACCGACGGTGGTGAGCGGCCAGCGGGCCGGCTCGGAGGGGGTCACGGCCGGCGGGGTGAGGGTGCCGGTGATTCCGAGCGTCTCGGTGAGCCGTTCCCGTACGCGGATCAGCTCGGCCGGCCCGCCCGCGGCGGCCGGGGGCGGCAGATGGCGGGCGGGGGCCAGGTCCACGTCGTCGTCGAGGAGTTCGATGACGGGGACGGCGCTCGTGCCTGCACCGTTGGCCACGCCCTCGCGCGCGCCCTCGAACCACCGCCAGGCGTCGAGCACGGCGCTGCGCACCGCCTGCCAGTCGAGCCGGTCGCGCCCACCGGACGGAGCGGCGGCCGCCAAGCCCGCCGGGTGCGATTCGGCAGGTTCGGCGGTGTCGACGAGCAGCAGCTCGGGCGAGGGCTGCAGGCCGGTTCCGGGCTTGCGCAGCACCCAGAGGTGGAGCGGGATGCCGTACGGGGGTGCGGCACCGGCCGGGAGCGCGATGACGGCGCGCAGGGCGCCGCGGCGCAGCAGATCCGCGCGGATCCGGCGACCGGAGCGGCGCGAAGCCGCGGCCGGGGGCATCAGGAGTACGGCGGTGCCGCCCTCGCGCAGATGGGCCAGGGCGTGCTGGACCCAGGCGAGTTCGGACTCCGTACGGGCCGGGAACCCGTACTCCCAGCGCGGGTCGTAGGCGAGTTCGTCGTGGCCCCAGTTGCGTTCGTTGAACGGCGGGTGGCAGAGCACGGCGTCGGCGGCGACCTGCGGGAAGGCATCGGCACGCAGGGTGTCGCCGGCCCGCGCCGCGACGGCGCAGCTGTTGTCGGGGTCGGTGTGCAGGGCGAGACGCAGTGCGGTGAGCGCGGCGAGGTCGGGGTCGGCCTCCTGCGCGTACAGGGCAGTCGGGCTGCCGACGGCGCGCAGCAGGGCGCCGGTGCCCGCTGCGGGGTCGAGGACGGTGCGGGCGGGCTGCTTCCCGGTCTCCACCAGTGCGGCCATGAGTTCGGCGAGTCCGGTCGGCGTGAGTGTGTACTGGCGTGGGTTGGCGTCCAGTTGGCGGCCGAGCAGGAACTCGAAGGTTTCCCGGGCCCCGGTCTCGGCGGCGAGCTCCGCGGCGCCGCGGAGCAGCGGAATGAACGGAAGCAGTTCGGCGCGGCCGGGAGTGTGAACAGCCCGTCCGGCTACCGTGGCGGGCCCGAAGCGGTCGGCGAGCAGGTCATCGAGAGCGCGGGACAGCACACCGGCCATCGCCTCGTCCGACACAGCGGTGATCTCCCGCCAGGCTGTGGGGCTGTTCCGTCGGAGCAGCAGGGCGCAGCCCGTGTGGACCAGGGCGGAAATCGCGCCGGCCGGGTGTCCGGCGAGCTGCTGCCAGACCCGTTCACGGAGGGGGACCTCGGCGAGTTTCCCCTGGTCACGCAGCCACCGCTCGACCTCGGGCAGGGCGAAGGACGGGCTCGTCTCGGTGCCGCCGACGGGCTTGGGGAAGTCGGCGTGGCGGCGGCGCCAGTTGCTGACGGCGGCCCGCCCCACGCCCGCGAGCCGGGCGATCCCCGCCGCGGTCACCTCTGTCGAGTTCTCCGGCACTGACTGTCTCCCTGGTCCTGGCACTGGCTGTCCCGGCAGTGGCCTTCGTGCGGTGCTGGCGAGCATACCGATCTCGGTTACGGGTCGCCGATTCACAGCGTGCATCAACACCTTCAGCGTGAACCATGTTGACTCGGTTCACAAGCTCTGCTGTTATTGCCCCATCGCTACAGGAGCGATGCACAGAACCGCTCACCACCCATCTCTGCATTCGCCGGAGGGCACAGCCATGTCCCAGTTCACGCAGCCGCCGCAGTCCCCGCAGCCCCAGCAGCCGTACACTCCCGCCCAGATGCCGGGCGCGCGCCCGGCCCGTAACGGACTGGGCATCTCCGCCCTCGTCCTGGGCGTCATCGGCGCGGTGTCGGGGCTGATCCCGTTCTTCTTCTGGCTGGCGGGCATTCTCGGCGTCATCGCCCTGATCCTGGGTCTGGTGGGCCGGGGCCGGGCCAAGCGCGGCGAGGCCACCAACAAGGGCATGGCCACCTTCGGCGCCGTCCTCGGCCTGATCTCGCTGATCCTCTCGGTGGTGGGCGCGGTGATCACCTTCAAGGCGGTGGACGACGCGGTGAACGACCTGAACAAGGCGGTGTCGGACACCACGGCCTCCGCGAAGCCGAAGCCCGGCGGCGACGGTTCCGCCAAGGACGGTGGATCCGACAAGAAGAAGGACACCGGAAAGGCGCTGGAGGCCGGCGACTCGGCCGTGTACGACGACGATCTGACGGTCACGGTCGGCGACGCCACCTCGTACACCCCGGACGCGTACGCCGCCGGGCACACCAAGGGCAACAAGGCCTACCGGGTCGCCGTCGTCATCGAGAACGCGGGCAAGGAGAAGTTCGACTCCGCGCTCGTCAGCGTCACGGCCCGCGACGGCCAGGAGGGCGCGGACGCCGAGCAGATCTTCGACGGCAAGGTCGGCGAGGGCTTCAGCGGAACGATCCTGCCGGGCAAGAAGATCACCGTCCAGTTCGCCTTCGACGCCCCCGCGGACGCCAAGAGCCTGACGGTCGAGGTCAACCCCGGGTTTACGTACGACGCCACCCAGTGGGACCTGAAGCTCTGACCCTTCTCTCCCGACCGGAGCCGACCGTCATGCGCCCGCTCGCCCGCACCACGGCAGCCTCTCTCAGCACCGTGACAGCCCTCGCCCTCACGGCGGCCTGCGGCACGCTCATCGACGAGGAGCGGACCGCCGCGCCCTATGCGCGGCTGACCGGCCCCGAGGTCGTCAGCAAGGCCCTCGCGGCGACCCGGAGCGCCAAGTCGGTCCGCATGGCGGTGGAGACGACTTCCGCCGAGGGCCCGGTCAGTGCGTTCGTCGCCACGGATGTCAGGGGCGCGTGCACGGTCACGCTCTCCATGGGCGCGGCAGGCACGCTGGAACTGGTGCGGATGGAAGGCACGGTCTACACCCGGTCCGACGCCGCGATGCTGAAGGAGGCCGTCGCCAAGGAGGGCCCGCGCAAGAACACCGCCGCCGACATCGAGAAGCTCACCGGCCGCTGGGTGAAGGCCCCCATCGGCGACCCGCACGCAAAGCTGGCCGAGCGCTACTGCGACCGGGAGACGTTCCTCGGCATCCTCGCCCGGAAGAGCGGGACGGCCCGCAAGGGAAAGACGACGGCACCCGGCCCCGACTCCACCTCCGGCGTCACCACCCTGACCGTCAACGGCAGGACGGACGAGGGGACATGGACGGCAAGCATCGCCTCCGAGGGCAGGCCCTACCTGCTGAGAACGCGTCTGCCGGACGACGCCGGAGGCACCGGCCGCCCCCTCACCGTCGAATTCTCCGGATTCAACAAGCCGTTCCCGGTGAAGAAGCCGCAGATCTCAGGTTCTTGAGCCGCCCGGCATCACGGAACCCTTGGCCGGTCGGACACCACGGAACCCGCCCCACCCGGGCGGGTTCCGTCAGCGCGTTCAGAGCCGATGCCGCACCCACACATGGGGCTCCTCGTACACCGCGAACCCCCTCCGCACCGAACAGCGCACCGGCACCAGCGCCCCCGGCACCTCCACCTCGCCCGCCACGTCGAACGGCAGCCCGGTCCACCGCCGCCACTGAGTGAGCGACCCGGTCACCCGCACGGATTCTGCCGTGATGCCCACGGTCTCTCCGCCCGCCCTCGCATGAGCGCGCAACCACGGGTCGTGCGGCAGCCCGTCCTCCCGGATCCGGTACGCGTAGTCCTCGATCGCCACCCGCGTCTCCAGGTGCTTGGCGCTCGGCCGCACGGGAGCGAGGACCTCACCGAACCCCAGCCGCCGGGCGTTCTCCAGCATCGCGGTGAGCATCCGGCCGGAGATCCCCCGCCCCCGGCGGTCCGCCACCACGGCGATCTCCATCGCGCCGACCGTGTCCGGCACCCGCCCGTCCCGCAGGTCCACGAAGGCCCACAGCAACACCTGCACCCAGCCGGCTTCGGGCAGTTCCTCACGTACCTGATCGGCCGCCTTCAGCGCGAGCGGCACGCTGAGCGCCCGCGCGACGACCGCGCCGTCCGGTTCGGTCGCGACGAGCGAGTACTCCGGCAGTTCGGCGGTGATCCGCCCGAAGTACTGTCGCCCCACCGGGTCGTGCCGTATGAACTCCGGCCAGGGATCGGACATTCCGGCCACCGCGTCGGTCAACTCCGGCCGCTCGGCGAGCGTGGTGATGGTCAGCTCCATCCCGCACACGCTAGTGCGGTGACGGCGAAGGGCCCACCGGATCCTTCCGGCACCGTCTCGTCAGAGGCTGCGCCCCGGGCGGCTCGGGCCCGGCGCATCCGGGTCCGCGGCACCGGGGGCACCTTCAGTGCGACCTGCTCATCCGCCGCACTGCGCCAGCATCGCCTGCTTGTCCGCGGTCGTCACCGGCAGGTCGTACTTCAGCGAGACCTGCGCGAACCGCACCGCGTACGAGCAGCGGACCGGCTTGTACGGCGGCAGCCAGGACGCCGGCCCCGAGTCACTCTTGGCGTTGTTGGCCGGGCCGTCCACCGGGAGGAGGTTGAGCGGGTCGTTGGCGATCTGCTGCCGTTTGGCGTCGTTCCAGCGGGCGGCGCCCATCTGCCAGTCGTACGAGAGCGGCATGACGTGGTCGATCTGGACCTTCGTCGCCTGCTCCTTGCGCCAGTCGATGGTCGAGCCGGTGTATGGGTCCTTGAGGGTCATCGACACCACCACGCAGTCCGAACCGGACCGGAACTTCACGTCCTTGCCGTCCCTGGCGAGGAGGTCGTTCCGGGTGTCGCAGCCGTTCCGCGCGAGCGGTATACCGTCGACCGAGTCCTTCCACGCGTAGCCGAACTTGTCGCGCGCGTACCCGGTCTTCGGGCCCCGCCCCTTCGTCGCCACCTTCTCGATGACCTTCCGGCCGGCTGCCCGGTCCGCCTCGGAGGTGAGCGGCGCGAGGCCCGGCTTCGTACCGTCGGCGTTGTCGAGCGGGCTGGCCCCGAACCCGGTGACGGCAGCCTGTCCACCGCCCTGCTGCCCGGCCCCGGAGGACGTCTGCTCGGGGTCGCAGCCGGCCAGGGCCAGCACCGCCGCCACGCTGAGGGCGGGCAGCATCACTCGGTACGTGCGGGGAGGTATCACTTGAAGCCGTCCTGACGGGGAGAAAGCCGAACCCGGGAATCCTACGGAGGTCTTCCCCCGTGAGGCGTGTCCATGACTACGGATGGAGCCGGATGCGGCCCGAATCACACGTCTCCGGCTGACCGGCGGGAACAGAGCGCCCGACTCACTCGGCCGTGAACTCGTACTGCAACTCGTACTGCACTTCGTGCAGATGGCCCGCCTTGACCGCGCCGGTCGCTTCGACGGGCCGCTCGTCGTCGCTGTAGATCACACGCGGCGTCCGCAGAACCGACAGCCCGCCGGGCAACCACAGTGCCTGGTACCGGTCTTGGGTGGGCAACCGCGCCGAGACCCGGTCCACGCCGAGTCGCGGCCGGTAGCCCAGCTCCGCGAACAGGGTCGGCGTGCCGCCGGGGATCTTTCGGCGCTCCGCCATCGCCGTGCCTCGGGCGATCTCCAGCGGGTGGTACGAGCAGACCAGCTCGGCGGGTTCGTCGTCGATCGCGACGCTCATGCCGCCCCAATGAGGAACCCGTTCACCACGATCACGTCACTCAGGCCGCGGCGCGTTCGGCGAGTGGGCGGCGCCGCAAGGCGGTGTCGGTCAGTGATCGCGGAGGGAAGGAGGCGCTGGGGTTGTACCGGTTGATCCCGGCCGGCACGATTTCGTCGATCCGGTCGAGGGCCGCGTCATCCAGGGTGAGCGCGGCGCCTTTGAGCAGATCCTCCAGCTGCCGCATGGTCCGCGGTCCGATGATCGCGGAGGTGACGGCGGGGTGGGCCACGGTGAAGGCTACGGCGAGCTGCGGGAGGGTGCAGCCGATGCCTGCCGCGAGTTCGATGAGCTGTTCGACGGCGTCGAGCTTGGCGGCGTTTTCGGCGATCGCGGGATCGAAGAATGCCGGTCGAAGAGCGGCGCGGCCGGTTGCCAGGTCGATGGGCCGGTCCTTGCGGTGCTTGCCGGTGAGGAATCCGAAGGCGAGGGGGCTCCAGACCAGTACCCCCATTCCGTAGCGCTCGCAGACGGGCAGGAGCGAGGCCTCGATACCGCGGGCCAGAATCGAGTAGGGCGGCTGGGCGGAGCGGAAGCGCCCGAGGCCGCGCCGCTCGGAGACGTGGTGTGCCTCGACGATCTCCTCGGCCGGGAAGTTCGAGCAACCGAAGGCGCGGATCTTCCCCTGGCGCACGAGGTCACTGAGCACCGAGAGCGTCTCCTCGATGTCGGTGGAGTGGTCGGGGAAGTGGACCTGGTAGAGGTCGATCCAGTCGGTGTTCAGACGCCTGAGGCTGTCCTCGACCGCCTTGAGTATCCAACGCCGTGAGTTGCCACTGCGGTTGCGGCCTTCGCCCATCTGGAAGTGGACCTTGGTGGCGAGTACGACGTCGTCACGGCGCCCTCGCAGCGCCTTTCCCACGATTTCCTCGGACTCCCCCTGTCCGTACATGTCGGCGGTGTCGACGAAGTTGATCCCCTGGTCGAGGGCGGCGTGGATGATGCGGACACAATCGTCGTGGTCCGGGTTGCAGCCGTCCTGGAACATCATGGTCCCGAGGCAGTGGACACTGACCTCGATGCCGGTTCGGCCGAGGGTGCGATAGCGCATGGTGATGCTCCCTTACTCATTCAACGGATCACGCAGAGCGACAGAGGCGTCGATCGCACGAGGCACCCTAGGAACTAGACCCGGCTCTAGGTCAACCCCCGTTACTCTGACCGGCATGGCTGAGATCACGACACGTCTGAGTATCGGACAGGTCGCCGAACACACCGGTTTGAGCGTTCACGCGCTGCGCTTCTACGAGCGCGAGGGCCTTTTCGTCCACCCCGTGCAACGCGGACCTGGCGGGCGCCGCGTCTACAGCAGGGATGACGTGGACTGGCTGACCGTCTGCATCATTCTCCGAGCCTCAGGCATGCCCCTGCCCATGCTCCGCCGATACGCCGGCCTCGTCAGAGAAGGCGCCGGCAACGAGGAAGAACGACTCGCGCTCATGCGCGAGCACACCGAGCACGTCACCACCCAGATCGGCAGGCTCACCGAGTCCCTGGACCTGATCAGGTTCAAGGTCGGGGTGTATGAGGACCTTGTCGCCCAGGGCGGCGCCGCCCGCCCATGTCACGCCCCATCCCCTTCAACCGACGAAGAACGCACGCCACTGCTTCGCCACGAAGCAGTGGTCGAGTAACCGGCAGCGCACCACGATCGCCCGTCGCGGCTTCACGGCGACCTTCGCCGTCCGGCTCGTACGCGCAACCGCCCTGGAGGTCCGTGACAGCGGGCCCGGTCAGCCGGCGGTTCAGCGCCTCGACGAGACGCCTGCTCGGGGCGCGGGTTACACCTCGTGAGCGAGCTCGCCGACGACTTCGGGGTCGGTGATCACGTCGTCGGCAAGACCGTGTGGCTGGTCTTCTCAACCACGCCCGCGCCCACCCGCCTCACGACCCCAGGATCGTCGTGAGGAACTCCCCCGTCCACGCCAGCAGTTCGCGGCCGACGACCGGCTTGCCGCCGATCCTGCCGGTGGTGGGGCGCGGGACCAGGATCTGGTGGACGGCCGGCTTGATGACCGTCTTCGGGTAGAGGCGCTTCAGGCGGAGCTCCTGCGATTCACGCAGCTCGACCGGGGCGAACCGGATGTTCGAGCCCTGGAGCACGATCTCGCCGACGCCGCAGGCGCGGGCCAGCATGCGCAGGCCCGCGACCAGGAGCAGGTTCTCGACCGGCTCGGGGAGTTTGCCGTAGCGGTCGGTGAGTTCCTCACGGACCGCCCTGATGTCGTCCTCCGTGTTGGCGGAGGCGATGGCGCGGTACGCCTGGAGGCGCAGCCGCTCGCCCGGGGCGTAGTCGTGGGGGACGTGGGCGTCGACCGGGAGCTCGATCTTGACCTCCAGGGGCGGCTCCTCCTCCACGCCGCCTTCGAGGGAGGCCCGGTAGTCGGCCACCGCCTCGCCCACCATGCGTACGTACAGGTCGAAGCCGACGCCCGCGATGTGGCCGGACTGTTCGCCGCCCAGGAGGTTTCCGGCGCCGCGGATTTCGAGGTCCTTCATCGCCACGTACATGCCCGCGCCCATCTCGGTGTGCTGGGCGATCGTGGCCAGGCGCTCGTGGGCCGTCTCGGTGAGGGGCTTCTCCGGCGGGTAGAGGAAGTACGCGTAACCGCGCTCGCGGGCACGGCCGACCCGGCCGCGCAACTGGTGGAGCTGGGAGAGGCCGAAGTTGTCGCCGCGCTCCACGATCAGGGTGTTGGCGTTGGAGATGTCGATGCCGGACTCGACGATCGTCGTGGAGACCAGGACGTCGAACTTCTTCTCCCAGAAGTCCACCACCACTTGTTCCAGGGCCTGTTCGGACATCTGGCCGTGGGCGGTCGCGATCCTCGCCTCGGGGACGATCTCGCGCAGCCGCGCGGCGGCGCGGTCGATCGACTCGACACGGTTGTGGATGTAGAACGCCTGGCCCTCACGGAGCAGTTCACGGCGGATGGCCGCGCCGATCTGCTTCTCCTCGTACGGTCCGACGAAGGTGAGGACCGGGTGGCGCTCCTCGGGCGGCGTGGTGATCGTCGACATCTCACGGATGCCGGTGACGGCCATTTCGAGCGTACGGGGGATGGGCGTCGCGGACATGGTGAGGACGTCCACATTGGCGCGGAGCTTCTTCAGCTGCTCCTTGTGTTCGACGCCGAAGCGCTGCTCCTCGTCGACGATGACCAGGCCCAGGTCCTTGAACTTCGTCTCGGAGGAGAAGAGGCGGTGGGTGCCGATGACCAGGTCGACGGAGCCCTCGCGGAGCCCTTCGAGGGTCGACTTGGATTCGGAATCCGACTGGAAGCGGCTCAGGGCCCTTACGCTGACCGGGAATTGGGAGTAGCGCTCGGTGAACGTGCCGTAGTGCTGCTGGACCAGGAGGGTCGTGGGGACGAGGACGGCGACCTGCTTGCCGTCCTGGACCGCCTTGAAGGCCGCCCGTACCGCGATCTCCGTCTTGCCGTAGCCGACGTCGCCGCAGATCAGCCGGTCCATCGGGACGGACTTCTCCATGTCCTCCTTGACCTCGGCGATGGTGGTGAGCTGGTCGGGCGTCTCCGCGTACGGGAAGGCGTCCTCCAGTTCGCGCTGCCAGGGCGTGTCGGGGCCGAAGACATGACCGGGCGCCGCCATCCGCGCCGAGTACAGCTTGATCAGGTCGGCGGCGATCTCCTTGACCGCCTTCTTGGCGCGCGCCTTGGTCTTCGTCCAGTCGGCGCCGCCGAGCCGGTGCAGGGTGGGCGCCTCGCCGCCGACGTACTTGGTGACCTGTTCCAGCTGGTCGGTCGGGATGTAGAGGCGGTCGCCGGGCTGGCCGCGCTTGGCGGGGGCGTACTCGACGAGCAGGTACTCGCGGGTGGCGCCCTGCACCGTACGCTGCACCATTTCGATGTAGCGGCCCACACCGTGCTGTTCGTGGACGATGTAGTCGCCGGTCTCCAGCGCCAGCGGGTCGATGGTCTTGCGGCGGCGGGCCGGCATCCGGCCCAGGTCCTTGGTGGCGGTGCGTTGGCCGGTCAGGTCCGTCTCGGTGAGGACGGCGAGTCTGAGCGCCGGGTCGACGAAGCCTTGGTCGACCGCGCCGCAGGAGACGTGGACCAGCGACGGGGAGATCTCGGCCAGGTCGGGATCCAGGCGGGCGGCGATGCCCTCGCCGCTCAGCACCTCGACCATACGGGAGGCGAGCCCCTGGCCCTCGGTGACGTACACCGTGCGCCAGCCGTCGGCGATCCAGCCCTTGGTGTCGGCGAGCGCGCGGGCGGTGTCGCCCCGGTACGACTCCGGGGCGTGCATCGTGAGCTTGAGGGTGTCCTCGTCGAGCTCGTCGTCCGCGGCGAACGGGGAGACCGACCACCACATCATCTCCAGCTCGCGGGCCCGGTCGCGGACGTCCGCGATGCCCCACAGGGAGGCCGCGCCGACGTCGATCGGGGCCTCGCCCGCCCGTCGCCCACCACCGCCCTTGCCGGAGCGGACTTCGTCCGCGCTGGACATCGCGGTCGCCGCCCAGGACGCCTGGAGGAACTCCTGGCTGGTGGCGACCAGGTCGGCGGCCCTCGTACGCACCCGCTCCGGGTCGCAGACCAGCGCCATCGAGCCCTTCGGCAGCACGTCGAGCAGCAGTTCCATGTCGTCGACGAGGACCGGGGCGAGGGACTCCATGCCCTCCACCGCGATCCCCTCGGCGATCTTGCCGAGCAGCTCGCCCAGCTCCGGGTGTTGCTCGGCGAGGGCGGCGGCCCGCTCACGCACCTCGCCGGTCAGCAGCAGCTCCCGGCAGGGCGGCGCCCACAACCCGTGCTCGGCGATCTCCAGCGACCGCTGGTCGGCGATCTTGAAGTAGCGGATCTCCTCGACGTCGTCGCCCCAGAATTCCACCCGAAGGGGGTGTTCCTCGGTCGGCGGGAAGACGTCCAGGATGCCGCCGCGCACGGCGAACTCGCCGCGTTTCTCGACCAGTTCGACCCGGGAGTACGCGGCTGCCGCGAGCGCGTCGACGGTCTTGCCGAGGTCGGCGCTCTGTCCGATGCGCAGCGCTACGGGTTCCAGGTCGCCGAGTCCCTTGACCTGCGGCTGGAGCACGGAGCGCACCGGTGCGACGACGACCTTGACCGGGCCGGTCTCCGGATCGTCCTTCCTCGGGTGCGCGAGGCGCCGCAGCACGGCGAGGCGGCGGCCCACGGTGTCGGAGCGGGGTGAGAGCCGCTCGTGCGGCAGGGTCTCCCAGGACGGGAACTCGGCGATCGTGTCCGGCGGCAGCAGGGTGCGCAGCGCGGCCGCCAGGTCCTCGGCCTCCCGTCCGGTCGCGGTGACTGCGAGCACGGTCCGGTCGGTCTCGCGGGCCAGCGCGGCCACGGCGAAGGGGCGGGCGGCGGGCGGACCGACGAGGTCGACATGCATGCGGTGGCCGGCGGTGGCGGCCTTCACCGCTTCGGAGAGTGCCGGGTCATGTACGACGACATCCAGCAGGCCGTGCAGGCTCATGAAGGGCTTCCGTCCGGGTAACGAGGGCGAGGTCTGACAGCCGGCTGCTGCCAGGGGTGACGCGTGGGGCAACACGAAGGACCCGACACGGGCTGGGGGTGGCTTCTGGGTCAGGCCGGACCAGGGAGCGAGGGCCGCAACGCCGCAGATGCGCGTGCCGGCCCTCGCGAGCCCGGCATGATCCAGAAGCCACCCCCCGGCGGGCCGGGGGCTCCAGCGTACGACGCCGGTGTGTCACCCGCGCGAGGGAACGCCGTTGCCCGTGCGGTGAGACCGGGGCTAGCCTTAGTCCACACCTAGTCCGGACCCAGTTCCCTGCGAGGCAGTCGTGGAAGCAGCGCGGCAGTACAACGTGCATGAGGCCAAGACCCACTTTTCCCGCATACTGCAACAGGTCGAGACCGGGGAAGAGGTTGTGATCAGCAGGGCGGGCAAGCCCATCGCCAAGGTCGTGCCACTGCACCCCAGGGTCGACCGGACCGACTACGGGGCGCTCCGGGGGCAGATCCGCATCGCCGAGGACTTCGACGAACTGCCCGACGACATCGCCGACGCATTCGGGATGCGCGGATGAGACTGCTTCTGGACACGCACGTCGTCCTGTGGTGGCTGGATGCCTCCCCCGAGCTGTCCAACGACCTCAAGGACCTGTTGCGCACCGAACCCGAGGTGTACATCAGCGCTGCGACCCCGTGGGAAATCGCGATCAAGCAGAGCCTCGGGAAGCTGGAGGGCCCTGGAGACCTTGCGGAACGGGCGCGGGACATGCAGTTCACCGCGCTGCCCATCACCGCCGCACACGGCGTTCGCGCCGGACGCCTTCCCCGGATTCATCGAGATCCCTTCGACCGGGTTCTCGTCGCACAGGCCCAGCTCGAAGCGCTGACACTCGTCACGCGGGACCTGTGGATCCCGAAGTACGACGTCCCTGTCATGCCCGCCTGACCGGGCCGCGAGGGCACGAATCCGGCCCCGGAGTGTTTGGAGGAACACCCCGGGGCCGGATCAGTCATCCTAGTGCCGTGACCGGCAATGTTTGCCCCGTAAGGAGCGTCGTCCGGTGCGTGCGATCGCAAGGCGGCCGGAAGTCCTTGGATGGGGTCTCCCCTGCTCGAACGAAGTTGAGAGCTTGGGGAAGGAGCTACCAGGACTTTTGGCCAACGCGGAAGGGGGTCCCCCTGGCCCTTAAGGCCTTGGGGGAGTGCGTGCTGGGCGGCGCGACGGGGCAAAGCTTGCCGGGAGGGGCACTGACGTCGACCGTCGTTCTCGCTAATCCGTCGCGATCGCGTTCAGCACGTTCATCCTGCCCGCCCGGAACGCCGGGACCAGGGCCGCGAACAGGCCGACGAAGGCCGAGGCGACGAAGACCGTGAGGATCGTCGGCCACGGGATCTCCAGGACGTCGAGGCCCTCCAGAGCCAGCAGCTTCTGGGCCGCCGTGCCCCAGCCCATGCCGAGGCCCAGGCCGAGCAGGGCGCCGAAGACCGCGATGACCACCGACTCCAGGCGGATCATCCGGCGCAGCTGGCGGCGGGAGAGGCCGATGGCGCGCATCAGGCCGATCTCACGGGTCCGCTCGACCACCGACAGGGCCAGAGTGTTCACCACACCGAGCACCGCGACGATGATCGCGAGCGCCAGCAGGCCGTAGACGATGTTCAGCATCTGGCCGATCTGGTCCTTCAGCTGCTGCTTGAAGTCGGCCTGGTTCTTCACCTCGTACTGCGGGTACTTGGCGAGGGCGGTCTTGAGCGCGGCGTACGCCTCCTTCTCCTTGCCGTCCTCGGCCTTCGCGAACATCATCATGTTCTTCGGCAGGCTGTCGGCGGGGACGTACCGCGCGGCGGTCGCGACGTTCGTGTACATCGCGCCCTTGTCGATGTTCACGTCGTCCGAGGTGATCGCGGCAAGCCTCAGCTTCGCGGTCTCGCCGCCCTTGAAAGCGACGGTGAGCCGGTCGCCGACCTTGAGGTGGTGCTTGGTGGCGTACGTGTCGCCGACGGACATGGCGTCCTTGGCGTACGCGTCGGCCAGCTTCCCGGCGACCGTCTCGCGCCGGACGTCCTCCTGGTACGTGGGATCGACGGCGGCCAGGACCTTGTTCTCGGTGCTGCCGTCGGGGGCCGTGATCCCGGCGCTGACGACCTTGTAGCCGGTGAGGTGTTCGATGTCCGGCACGGACTCCAGGGACTTCACCGCCTGGTCCACGAGGAGCGTCGGGTTGCCACCGGACGGCTGGACGATGAAGTCCGCGCCGACCGACTTGTCGAGCTCCTCGGTGGCCGAGGCGACCATCGACGAACCGACGACCGAGAGGCAGGCGACCAGGGCGAGGCCGATCATCAGGGCGGCGCCGGTTGCTCCGGTGCGGCGCGGGTTGCGCAGGGCATTGCGCTCCGCGAGCCGTCCCACGGGGCCGAACATCCGCAGCATGACCGCGCTCAGCACCCGGACCACGAAGCCGGCCAGCAGCGGGCCGATCACGATGAAACCGATCAGGGTGAGGACCACGCCCGCACCGAGGAAGAGCGAGCCTTCGCTCGACTTGTCGGCCCGCGTCGCAGCCAGGAGCGCGGCGCCACCGGCAAGGGTGAGCACCAGGCCGATCGCTGCCCTGACCCGGCCGGCCCGGCCGTCCGCCGGGGTTCCTGCGTCGCGCAGGGCGGCCATCGGGGAGATCTTCCCGGCGCGACGGGCCGGGATGTACGCGGCGACGACAGTCACGATGATGCCGAGCGCGAGGCCGACGACCGGGGTCGTCCAGGCGACCGTGAGGTCGTCGGTGGACAACTCCATGCCCGCGGCGCCCATGAGCTTCATCAGGCCGACGGCGAGGCCGATGCCCACGCCGACGCCGAGGACGGAGCCGAGGATGCCGAGGAACAGCGCCTCGATGAGCACGGAACGGTTGACCTGCTTGCGGCTGGAGCCGATGGCCCGCATCAGGCCGATCTCGCGGGTGCGCTGGGCGACCAGCATCGAGAAGGTGTTGACGATCAGGAAGATGCCGACGAGGAGGGCGATTCCGGCGAAGCCGAGCATCGCGTACTTCATGACATCGAGGAAGGAGCCCATCGAGTTCTTGTTGGCGTCCGCGGCCTCCTTCTGCGTCCGGAGCTTGTACCCGGAGGTGTCACCGAGCGCCGTGGCGACGGCCTGCTTCAACTGCGTGTCGCTGACGCCCTGTTCGGCGGTGACGGAGATGAGGCTGAAGACGTCCGGCTTGCCGAGCAGCTTTGTCTGCGCGGTGACGGTGTCGAAGTAGACGACCGCCGCGCCGGGGTTGGTGACCTTGAAGGTGGCGATGCCGCTGATCTTCGCGTTGATGTCGCCGGTGGCGGCGATGGTGCGCAGTTCGTCACCGAGCTTCAGGTGGTGCTTGTCGGCGGTGTCGGCGTCGACCATCATCTCGGTCGGGCCGCGCGGTGCGTGGCCGGAGGTGATCTCCATCGAACGCAGGTCGTTCTTCGTCCAGTTGCCCGCGATCGTCGGGGCACCCGTCGTGGAGCCCATGTTCTTGTTCTGACTGTCGACGACGGTGACGGACATGCTGGTGACCGCGCCCTCGGCGTCCTTCACGCCGGTGGCCTTGCCGACCTGCTGGACGGCGGAGGCGGGGAGCGTGACGGGCTTGCCGTTCTCCGGAAGCCGGTCGTCGTCCTCGGAGGTCTTCGGGCTGACGGTGACATCGGCCGCCGTCGCGGCGAAGAGCTTGTCGAACGTGGTGTTCATGGTGTCGGTGAAGACGAGCGTGCCGCACACGAACGCCACCGACAGCAGGACCGCGACGGCGGAGAGCGCCATGCGTCCCTTGTGCGCGAAGAAGTTGCGCCTCGATGTCTTCCAGACGGTCATGACGTCCGCCCGCGCGAGTCGAAGTCCTTCATGCGGTCGAGGACCTGATCGGCCGTCGGGTTGTGCATCTCGTCGACGATGCGTCCGTCGGCGAGGTACAGCACCCGGTCCGCGTAGGAGGCGGCGACCGGGTCGTGGGTGACCATGACGATGGTCTGGCCCAGCTCGTCGACGGACCTGCGCAGGAAGCTCAGCACCTCGGCGCCGGCCCGCGAGTCCAGGTTTCCGGTGGGCTCGTCACCGAAGATGATCTCCGGCCTGGCGGCGAGCGCCCTGGCCACCGCGACGCGCTGCTGCTGGCCGCCGGAGAGCTCGGTGGGCCGGTGCTTCAGCCGCTCGGCGAGACCGACCGTCTCCACGACCTGCCGCAGCCAGGCCGCGTCGGGCTTGCGGCCCGCGATGTCCATCGGCAGCGTGATGTTCTCCAGCGCGTTGAGCGTGGGGAGCAGGTTGAACGCCTGGAAGATGAAGCCGATCCGGTCCCGGCGGAGCTGGGTGAGCCTCTTGTCCTTGAGTCCGGTGATCTCGGTCTCGTCGAGGAAGATCTGACCCGAGGTCACGGTGTCCAGGCCGGCCAGACAGTGCATCAGGGTCGACTTGCCGGAGCCGGACGGGCCCATGATCGCCGTGAACTGCCCGCGGGCGATGTCCACATCGACATGGTCGAGCGCGACGACCCTGGTCTCCCCCGCCCCGTACGCCTTGACGACCTGTCGCGCTCGCGCAGCGACGGCCGTACGCCCTCCAGTGCCCCCGTGCCTGGGAATGGTTACAGCCGTTGTCACGGTTTATCTCCTATGTCGGTCATGAGGTTTTCGAGTGGTCGCGGCGTACGTCTGAAGTCTGGTGTTCCCAGGGGCCCCGCGCGCTGGTGCCCAGCGCAGTCTTCGGGTGGGGTTTTCCCCACCCCGCCCCCTGCGGTCAGCCGCATCCGCGGTGGGAATCGACCGCATTTCGCGGTGTAGGA
The DNA here is from genome assembly GCF_055635345.1 of Streptomyces sp. NPDC111516. Classification (NCBI taxonomy): domain Bacteria; kingdom Bacillati; phylum Actinomycetota; class Actinomycetes; order Kitasatosporales; family Streptomycetaceae; genus Streptomyces; species Streptomyces sp. NPDC111516. Next base: position 123,958 of record NZ_JBVKBV010000020.1, read on the forward strand.
ACACGTTAAGGAACGAGCCCCCGCCGTCACGTCCTCCGGCCGGAGGAAACGCCCCTGGGCGGAAGTGGGGAGCACCCCCTAGGGGTCTCGGCCCCCGAGTGGAGAACCGTGTCAGGGGCAGGGCCCGAAGACCTTTCCACGAGGCTTCCGCCGGACCGGACCTCATGCGACTGAGCCATTACCGTGGGTAGTTCCGTCCAACGTCTCCCCAACTCCCCATACCGGCGAGTAATGTTCGCGCTTCCGACAGCACCACCGCACTCCTGCCTTGCCGTCCAGCCCAGGACCCGAGCCACGCAAGGAGCAGCACCCAGATGTCGTACGGAAGCCCACCCCCGTCCCCGTACTCCTCTTGGCCCGAACGGCTGCCGACGGCACCCCGACGGCACCAGCCTCCACCCCCGCAACGCCCCGAGTACCTGCTGCCCTGGCAGAGTTCGGACCCCGTACCGCCCCCGGAGCTGCCGGACCCGCCCGCCACCCCCGTGGCCGGACCCGCCCGCCCCGGCGACCTGCGTCGGCTGCGCACCGCGTACCGGCTGCTGCGGCGCATCACGACCCTGACCGCACTCGGCTACTTCGCCGCCTTTCTACTGCTCTCGGGCTTCGCCAAGGGCCTGATGGAGCGCCCCCTGTTCGGCGGCCTCACCATCGGCCTGGCGCTGGGTCTCTGTCAGCTCCCGGTGACGCTGCTCGCCGTCGTCCTGTACGAACGGACCGCCCGGCACACGGTCGACCCGCTCGCCGCCCGGCTCCGAAGAGCGGGTGCGGCCCGGTGAACGGATTCGACGACTCCGCGCAGTCGATGTCCCTGGTGGCGTTTCTCGCCGTGGCCACCGTGGCCCTGCTGCTCTGTGTGATGACCGGTCCGGACCGCGACGACCTCGACGAGTTCTACGCCGGCTCCCGCTCGCTCTCGCCCCTCCAGAACGGCCTCGCCCTCGCGGGCGACTACCTCTCCGCCGCCACGGTTCTCAGCACCACCGGCATCATCGCCCTCACCGGCTACGACGGGATGATCCTCGCCCTGAGCATCACCCTCTCGCTCGTCCTGCTGATGTTCCTGCTGGCCGAACCCCTGCGCAACGTGGGCGGGTTCACCGTGGGCGACCTGCTCGTGCGCCGCGCGCCCGGCCGCGCCGTCCGCATCACAGCCTGCGCGACCACCCTCGCCGCGCTCGTCCCGATGATGGTCGTCCAACTCGCCAGCAGCGGCGATCTGCTCGCCTTCATCCTGGGTTTCGACAGTTCGGGATTCCGCACCGGCGCCATCATCGGGCTCGGCATCCTGATGATCGCCTACGCGGCGATCGGCGGCATGAAGGGCACGTCACTGATCCAGATCGTGAAGACGGTGGTCCTCTTCGTCGCCGCGTTCACCATCTCCGTACTGGTCATGAACCGTTTCGGCTGGGACACCGGCGCCCTGCTCTCGGCCGCCCGGAACAGCAGCGGCGCCGGGGCCGGGTATCTGCGCTCGGGGCTCCAGTTCGAGGGCAGCGGACTCGACATGGTCAGCTCCGAACTGACCGTGGTGCTCGGTGCCGCCTGCCTGCCCCACGTGGCCATGCGCATGACGAGCAGCCGCTCGACCCAGGCCGTCCGGCGCTCACTGTCCTGGGCGGTCGCCGTGGTCGCCACGATCTGTCTCCTCGTCGTCGTGATCGGCTTCGGCGCGGGTGCACTCGTCGGCCACGACCGCATCACCGCTGCCGGAGCATCCGGAAACAGTTCGATCCTCCAGGTCAGCGGCGTGGTGGCGGGCGGCGGCCGACTGGGCGCGCTGATCGTCACGACGATGACGACAGCGATCTTCCTGACGCTGCTCGCCTCCGTCGCCGGCATGATCCTCGCCTGCGCGAACTCCCTCGCGCACGATCTCTTCGCCCACGGACTGCACGGGGTGCGCGACCCGAACAGAAAGCCACTGCCGGGCCTGTCCGAAATGCGTACGGCACAGGCCTCGGCGGTCACCGTCGGACTGCTCGCCATCACCCTCGCCGTCGTGGCCAGACACTGGAACGTGCAGGCACTGGCGACGCTCTCGTTCTGCGTCGGCGCGTCGGCTCTGGCCCCGGCGCTCGTCTACAGCATGTTCTGGCGACGCTTCACGCGCACCGGACTGCTCTGCACCCTGATCGTCGGCACCGTCACCGTCATGGTGCTGATCACCGGCACCAATCTGGTCTCGGGCTCACCCTCCTCGGTCTTCCCCGGGCACGACTTCAACTGGTTCCCGTTCACCACGACCGGCCTCGTCTCCATCCCCGCCGGATTCCTGGCGGGCTGGCTGGGCACGGTGCTACCCCGCCACACGGCGCCTGAGGCGCGCAGGCTGTACCAGGTCGAGGAGCCGCGCATCCTGGCGGGCGTCCCACCGGCGCCCCGGCGCTGAACACGGCGGCCGGACAGGGGCCTGTACGGCGCGCGGGCCCCACTCCCTGCGCGCCGGTCAGGAGTTGCGCCACAGCTGTGCCGGCTCCGAGGGGTTGCACGCCGCCGACTGGAAGCCGATGCTGCCGGACATCTGGAGGCAGACGCCCTCGGCGACGTTCACCAGGGTGTGACCGCTCGATGTCTTGGTCCCGATCCGCCAGACCTGGGAATCGGATGAGTTGCAGGTCTCGGCCGACAGCCCTGCATAGCCGTTCAGCCTGAGGCAGTTGCCGGAGCCCTGGCCGACGAGCTTGAACCTGCCGCCGGAGGTGGGTTTGTACGTCCACTTGTAGTAGAGCGTGGCCCCGTTGTGCGCCGGCTCGCCGCACACCTGGTTCATGATCATGGAGCCGCCGTAGGGGGAATAGGACTCACCCAGGCACCGCTTGTTGGACGCGTTCTTGAGGTAGTACTGCCCCGAGGGCGCCGGGACCTGTCCTCCACCCGAGCCGGAGCTCGAACCGGAGCCGCCCGAGGACTGGGAACCACCGGAACCGGAACCGGAGCCCGAGCCGCCGCCCGAGGACTGGGAACCACCGGAACCGGAACCGGAGCCCGAGCCGCCGCCCGAGGACTGGGAACCACCGCCACCACCGGAACCACTGCCGCCACCCGCACCACCGGCACCGTCGGAACCGCCGGAACCGGAGCCCCCGGCACCATCGGCCCCGCCCTTCCCGTCCTTGCCGCCCTTGGACTTGTCGGCGGAGCCGTCCGGCGAGGCGGAGCCCGATCCGGGCTTGGAACCGGGCGAGCGGGAGGGCGACTTCGCGGGATCCGGGGAGCCACCGCCCGCCGCCGATCCGGACGGCCCGACGGTGATCGACGGCGCCGCGGAGTCGGAGTCCGCACCGGACCCGCCGATCTGGTACGGCCCGACCACCAGGGTCAGCGTCGTACCCACGGCCACCACGACGGGGATCGCGACAAGCACCACCCGCGGGCGGCGCCTGCGCGGCTTCTCGGGGACGGCGTCGGTCGTCCCGACGTCCGGCAGGGAGGGCACCACAGCGGGGACGGGCTCCGCCGCCCGCTCCGGTTCGGGCTCCTCGGGCGGCGGCGGGTTCGCCGCGAACGCCTCGCGCTCGGTGATCCGGTCCGTGACGACCGGCGGCCACGGCGCACAGACTGCGGCGGGCACCCGTTCGTCGGCGATCTCGAAGATCTCGGCGGCCGTCGGCCGGTCCGCGGCGTCCTTGGCGAGACAGGACTCGACCACGGCGGCCAGGGCCGGATCGAGGTCCGGCAGACGCCCGAGGTCGGGTTCGGTGTGCACGATGCGGTAGAGCAGGCCCGGCCCCGACCCGTCGCCGAACGGCGGACGGCAGTTCGCGGCGAAGAGCAGCAGACCGGCCAGTGCGAACACATCCGCCGCACCGGTCAGATCCCGCTCGGCCAGGGCCTGTTCGGGAGCCATGTAGGCGGGTGTGCCGATGACCATCCCGGTCCTGGTCACCCTGGACTGGTCGGCCGCCCGGGCCACCCCGAAGTCGATCAGGGTCACACCGTCGAGCGTCAGCATGACGTTGGAGGGCTTCAGGTCCCGGTGCACCATCCCGGCCGCGTGCACCGCACGCAGACCGCTCGCCGCGTCGCGCAGCAGCCGCCACAAGCTGTCCGCGGGCAGCGGGCCCTCGTTCAGCCGCAGCGCGTCGCTCAGGGTAATGCCGGGGATGTACTCCGTGGCGAACCACGGCGGCTGCGCCGTGCGGTCACTGGCCAGCAGCCGGGCACTGACCCCGGCCGGCAACTTGGCGAGATTGTCGAGCTCGTGCCCGAAGTGGGACAGGAACTCCTTGTCCGCGGCCAGCACCGGCAGCACCTGCTTGACCGCCGCGTACCGCCCCGTCGACGCGCCTAGATAGACCCGCCCCATCCCACCGGTACCCAGAATGCCGAGCAGTCTGAAGGCGCCGATCCGCCGGGGGTCGTCCGGCTCCGTCGGCGTGGCTCCACTGCCCAGCAAAGGTGACTCTTTTTCAGCTCCCCCGCGCATGGCGTCAGGTTAGCCCAGCCTTAGACGGGCGCACGACAGTTCCTCGGCCATGCACGGGGCTGAGAAGGAAGGTGGCCGGATCAGTCCTCCGTCGGGGTCACCCGCCCGGTGAGCGCCGCGAGGGTGTTCCGTACGTGCGCCATGTGCGCCTGCACCTCCTCGCGGCCCCCCTCGTGCTCCCGCAGAATCCGCTCCGTCTCCCGGACCACCCGCTCCTCACGGACCCTGGCGGCCGCGATCAGCTCCGCGCCCTGCGCCTCCGCGTCCTCCTGACCGTGCCGTGCGGCCTCCTCCGTCTCCGCCAGCGCCCGCCGCGCCTCGGCCAGCCGGACCTCCGCCTGCTCGGTCAGTTCGCCGTGACGCGCCGTCTGCGCCACCTCGGCCTCCGCCACCTCACGTTCGGTCGCCTGCCACCGCTCGGCGTGCTCCTGCTCCTGGTGGGCCAGGACGCTCGCGGTGCTACGACGCGTCTCGGCCATCACCGACTCCGCCAGCTCCCGCAGCTCCGCTGCCTCCTCGCGGGCCTCGACGAGGGTCTGCTCGGCGGTGCCCCGGGCCGCGGACAACGTCTCGTCGGCATGCTTCTCGGCCGCCTCCCGCATCGCCCCGGCATCCGCGCGCGCCGACTCGCCGAGACCCCGGCCCGCCTCGTCCGCCGCGTCCCGCAGCGCCTGCGCCTCCTCCCGGGCGGCGCCCTGGACGGCCTCGGCCTCGCCCTCGGCGAGCGCCAGGATCCGCTGGGCGCGCTCACCGAGCGACGCGTAATCCTGCGGGGCCAGCTGCGCGACGGCCGCGCTCAGCCGCACCGACTCGGCCGACATTTCCTCCACCAGCGCGGCCAGCCGGGCCACCTGCTCCCACGCCTCGTCCCGCTCCGCCGACAGCGCGCCCACGGCCCGGTCCACCTGCTCCGGACGGTAGCCACGTCCCCGTACGCCGACGAAGCCATGCGCGGACACCGGTGCAGAACTCATCCCTGAAGCCTCTTTCCGACTCTCCGACCACCTGCATTACGTCTAAGGATGCGGCAATTGACACAGAAGTCGGAATCGACCAGTGACTTTCCGGACGGAAGCGACCGGCATCACAGACCGCACACAGCACGGCGCCCGGCCCCCTCACGGGGAACCGGGCGCCGTCCGCAGAAGGAACCTGCCGGGTCAGATGAGTCCGTCCCACATCTGTTCGAGCAGTACGGACCACCAGCTCTCCGGCGACGCCAGCGCCGCCGCGTCCAGCGCCACCAGCTGGGCCTGGAAGTCGACCGTCCAGCGGCCCGCCTGCTCCGGATTGAGCCCGAACCGCAGCCGCCACATCCGGCCGAGCAGGGCCATCGAACGCTGGAACTCCGGCAGCCCGGTGTTCACGAACTGCGGCGCCACCGGCTGCCCGCCAGGCCCTGCCTCGACCGGCACCGCCACGATGTTCGCGGTCCCGTACTGGACACAGATCGCCCGCCCGAAGTCGGACCCCATGACGAGATACGACCCGGCGTCCGGAGCGGCCTGCACCTGCCGCTGGGCGGCCAGCTCACCCAGCGTCGGCACCACCGGCTGACCCGGCTGCGCCCAGAAGAACGGCCCGAAGTCGGCGGGCAGCCCCGCCCACACCAACGTCTGTGCCACGGTCTCGGGCACACCCTGACGCGACACCGCGCGCTGATCGAAGCGGAGGATGCCCTGCGGCCCGAAGGCCTGCAGCAGCTCCTGCGCGACGGCCTCCGGCGGCACCGGCGGCACGGGCTGCATCTGCGGCAGCGGTGCCCGCACCGGCGCCGGACGCGCCGGCCCGTCCGCCACCTGATGCAGCTCGCCCTGATGGGTGAGCAGATGCTGCATGCCCTGCTGACGGCTGGCGTGATCGGTGCCGTACGGGGCGACGCTGGTGATCCGCACCTGCGGCCAGGTCTCCCGGATCATCCGCGCGCAGTACCCACCCGGCAGCTCGCACGACTCCAGCTCGGTGTGCAGCTCGATGACCTGCTGTGGCGGCACGTTCATGGCCCGCAGCTCGTGCAGCATCTGCCACTCGGGATGCGGGGTGCCGGGCGCCGAGCGGCGGATCAGCTGCTGCTCGCTGCCGTCGGGCGCGCGGTAGCGCAGCACGGCCTGATAGCCGGGGCCGACGGTCGGCCGGCCGGCGGGTGCCTGCGGATACCCGTACGCCGCAGGCTGCGGCGTGGGGGCGCCACCCTGCGGCATTCCGGGAGGACCGGGAGGACCGGGAGGACCGGGAGGACCGGGAGGCTGAGGAACGCCGGGGCCACCCATGCTCGGGTCGGCCAGCATCGTCGCGGCATGATGCACCCCACCACCGGGCGGCGGAGGCGTCGAACCAGGCGGGGCGGGAGGCGTCGGAGGACCGGGCGGGCCGGGCGGACCAGGAGGCCCGGGCGGCTGAGGAACGCCGGGGCCACCCATGCTCGGGTCGGCCAGCATCGTCGCGGCATGATGCACCCCACCACCGGGCGGCGGAGGCGTCGAACCAGG
>NZ_JBVKBV010000020.1:130978-141509 GCF_055635345.1 Streptomyces sp. NPDC111516
CGGGGCGGGAGGCGTCGGAGGACCGGGAGGACCGGGCGGGCCCTGCTGGGAGACGAGCGGCGGCGGCAGGTACCCACCCGCCGGAGCGCCGGGCGCACCCGGGCCCGAGGGCGGCGGCACAGGCGCACCCGGCCGCGCACCCGGCGTGCCGGGGGCACCCGGCGGCGGCGGAGTCGTCGGACCGCCCCCACGCGCACCGCGCGGCGGCACGACGGCCTTACTGGTGGCCGCGTCCGCGATGTCACCGGCACCGGGGCCAGGATCGGGAGCCGGGCCGGAAGCACCCGGCACAGGCGCACCGCTTCCCCGCGGCTCCAAGCCGGGGACGATCGCCGTCGGCGGCAAATGGCTGCCCCCCGACATCAGGGCGGTCGGCGCGTCGGCCGGCACGACCGGCGGCGGGGCCCCTTCGTCGTCGGCACCCGAGAGCGGCGGCGCGAACACCGTGGCCGGCAGCGGCACCGCACCCTCATCGGAACCCGCATTGGTGTCGGTACCGGCCCAGGGGGTGGACCCAGCGGGCACGTTCGGCGGGGACGCGGCAACGGAGGACGCCGGAACGCCGTCATTGGCAGTCGGCTCGTACGCGACCGGCCCACCCCGCGAACTGTCCGACGAAGCCGAGGGAGCCGAGGGAGCCGAAGGAACCGCGCCCCCGTCCCGCCCCGCCCGCTGATCCGGAATACCCAGCTTGTCAGCCGCTTCCTGGAGCCACTCCGGGGGGCTCAACAGGAACGACGTCTGATTCAGGTCAATGCGCTGCGGCGGCTCCGGAGCAGCCGGAGCCGCGTCGTGCGCCCCGTACTCCTCCTCATACCGCCGGATCACCTCGCCCACCGGCAACCCCGGCCACAGCGTTGCCTCACCACTGTCCCGGGCGATCACCAGCCGCTGTCGGCCCCCGTCCGAGACCGGACCCTCGGCACGGTCCTCGCCCCACACCACGAAGCCCAGCTCGAACTCCCGCACCCGCACCTCACGGTGCTGGTACGCGGGCGTATCGCCGTTGATCCACTCGTCCGCGCGCTCCTGCGCCTGCGCAAAGGTCACCATCGCGCTCCCCCCTCCACCGGGACGGCACGCGCGAAGCCGCCGTCCACCATCAGGTTCGCCACGGTCTCCAGCTCCGGCGGATTACCCGCCAGACGCTGCAGAAAAGAATCGAAATCGCCGCCGCACGGCAGCAGCAGCCGGTCCACCCGCTCCTGCACGCTCCAGCCGTCCTGATCCCGGGCGTCGTCGTACGCACAGAACCAGACGGAGCCGATCCCATGGCCCTTCACCTTCACCGCGAGAAGGCCCCCCTGGACGAAGCCGACGCCCAGGTAGTCCTTGGTGAGGTGGTCCCGCAAGCACTTGTTCACGTACACCAGGTCGTTCACGGCGGCCTCCTCGCGCACCGTGAAGAACGGCTGGTCGACCAGGAGACCGAGCTCCGCATCGAGCGCCGCCCCGACCGGAGCCGAACCACCCGCCGCCTTCAGGAAGGACCGATACGCGCCGGGCAGCCGGTAGCCGAGGTCCTCCTCCACGCCCAGGACCTGCTGCTCGCTCACCGCCACAGCACCCTTGGGCAGCCGGAAATGCGCGGGCCGAGTCTCCTGCAGGGGGCGCGTGCCGCGCTTGTTCCGGTCGACCGCCGTGGCAGCGAGGCCGCCATGGTGCCTGAGCAACGCCTTGACCTCGACCGGAATCAGCTCCATGCGCCGACCACCGGGGACGTGATGCCAGGTCCAGCCATGCGGAGTCGCGACCGCGGGAATCGTGTCCCACAGCTCATGGCCACTCGCCGCCAGTGCCGCATTGGCCGAGACGTAGTCGGTGAGCCGCAGCTCATCGACGCCGAAACCCGGCGGGGGCTCGGCGACCTCGGCGGCGGCACGCGCGTACGGCGCGAAGACCGGGCTGCCGTTCTCGTCCATCCGCACGCCTCTGGGATGGCGGGACGCCCGGACCGGGTCCGGGAAATGCACGAGCTGCCCGGCGTAGGCCGCGTTCGGTGGCGCGGCTTGCTGCCCGAGCCGACCTGTCGTCATGGCGGTTGCCCCCTGCTGCGTCTGGCTGGTGAGGACCGACCTGCCCGAGGGGGGCGGTCCGCGCACAGCCTATGCGGTGGCGCAAGAGCAGGTCTCGCCCGTACGCCACGCCCTTTTCCTTCCGTCACGAACCGTCACAACGGCGTGACGGACAAGCGACGCTCCTGCCGCCCCCGGCGACACGGCGGCGCGTTTCCCTGCCCCAGCTTCCCGACCAGCCGCGACATTTGGCAGGCTGTGACCGCAACTCGGGGGCGTGCACATCGCGCAGCTACCGCTGCGGGCACGGGAGGGAAAAGCACCAATGCACAACGCACAACCAGTCACGACCGGGGACCCACGCCTCAGCTGGAGCAACACCGGAACCAGCCCCACACCCCGGCTGCACCACCGCCGCGACGGCATCCTGCCCGCAGTCGCCGCGGCGCTGTCCGTACGCGGCGAGACGCTCACCTGCACAGCGGGCAAGGGCGACCAGCCCCCCGTACTGCACCCCCTCGTCCAGGACTTCCTCGACACCCTCACCAGCAGCCAGCGCGAACGCTTCACCGGCCGCTGCCCCGAAGCGATACTGCTGTCCCGGCAACTCACCGCCGCGGAAGCGGGCCGCTCCAAGCGGGCCCAGCGCAAACCACTGACCAACGGCGAAGCCCGCCGCGCCCTGAAGCACTCACGGCTCACCGCACGGCGCATCCGCGAGGACGGCGACCCGATGCACGGCAGTTACGCCCCGCCGTGCCGCTCCTGCACGGAGATGCTCGCCCACTTCGGCGTACGTCCCGTCGACCTCACGACCACCGGGGCGGCGACCACCGCCGAGAAGGGCTGACCGGGCGCCGATGCACGACCGAACCGACCTACCCGAACAGGCAGGCCCCACAGGCCGGGACCCCCACGCCACGACCCGCTTCCCCGTCGCCGTCGACGCCGCCCTGCGCGCCGCAGGCTGGCAACCCGGCCGCTGGGACATCCGCCGGGCCGAGGAATGGGCCGACGCGCTGCGCTCACACGCGTCACCCGCCGGTCATCAGCACGCGGTCTTCCCGGCCGCCGTCGAGGCGTGGGCGGAATTCGGCGGACTCCGCATCACGGCATCCGCGCCCGGCCGGCACATCGCGCCGTCCCCCGTACGCATCGACCCGATGAGCGGCCTGCATCTCGCCCGCACGCTGGGCGACCTCGGCCGGGCACTGGAGACCGAGGTCAGCCCTCTCGGCGAGGAAGGGGACGGGCAGGCCGTCCTCGCGATCGACACCGAGGGACGCGTATACAGCATCGACCACACCGGGGACTGGTACCTCGGACCGGACATCGACCAAGCACTCGCAACCCTGATCGGCGGCATCCAGCCGGAACGCCTGATCCCCGGCTGAGCACCGGGGCCGCCCGGTGGCCGCTTCGTCCCCGCCGGACGGGCTGGGCCTGCCCGCCCCGGTGCCGTCAGGCCGCCCCCCGGTCCGGCAGGACCGCCGACACCCGAAAACCCCCCACATCCGTCGGCCCGGAAACGAAGACGCCGCCGAGCCCCAGCACCCGCTCCCGCATACCGACGAGCCCGTTGCCCCCGCTCGGCAGCCCGGCGTCCGCCGTGGCGGCGTCCGACGGGCCGTTCTCCACCTGCATCGCGACCTCCGAGTCCCGGTGCGCGAGCCGCACCCACGTCTTCGCGCCGGCCGCATGCTTGTGCACGTTCGTCAGGGCCTCCTGCACCACCCGGTACGCGGTCTGCTCGACCTCGGGAGGGTACGGGCGGGCCTCACCGTCCACCGAGAGCTCCACCGTCATACCGGCGGCCCTGGACTCCCCGACCAGGGTCTCCACCTCATGCAGCCGAGGCCCGTCCTCCACCGCGGCAGCCGCCACGGCCGCAGCCGCCCGGCCGACCGACGCGAGCGGCACCTGCGCGGACCGCGCCGCCACGGGCTCCCCGCTCCGCAGCACCCCGAGCATCTCGCGGAGCTCCGTCAGCGCCTGCCGCCCCATGTCACCGACCAGCGCGGCATTCCGCACCGCCTTGGCCGGATCCTTCGGCGCGACGGCCTGCAGCGCGGCAGCGTGCACGACCATCAGGCTGACTCGGTGAGCGACCACGTCATGCATCTCACGGGCGATCCTGGTGCGCTCCTCGGTACGCGCCCACTCGGCCCGCTCCTCGGCCCGGTCGGCGAGCAGCGAAAGCTCCCGCTCCAGCGAATCCGCCCGCTCCCGCAGGCTCTCCATCAGCCGGCGCCGGGCCCCTATGTACAGGCCGAACAACACGGGCGGCGCGGTGAGCCCGAGCGACATGAACAGCGAGAGCAGCGGTACGTACCAGTCGTCGCGCCCGAAATCGGCCTGCGCGGAGACGCTCTGCCGCAGCCGTACGTACGTGACGATGAACGTGCCCGTGAAGGACATCCCCATCAGCACCGCGGTGATTCTCCGCGGCACATCGGAAGCGGCCAGCGTGTAGAGGCCGACCAGCCCCATCAGGAAGCCCATCTCGGCGGGCGTCGTCGCGATCGACACCAGCACCACGGCGATCGGCCAGCGCCGCCGCACCACCAGCACAGCCCCCGCGAGCAGCCCGAACACCACACCGACCGGCACCGGCAGCCCGGTGTTCCCGGCGAATTCGACCCCCTCCAGAGCGCATTCCAGCGCCGACAGGGCCGCGAGCCCCACGTCCAGGGCGACGCCGCGCCGCCGTTCCCACCACCAATAGCCGCGGGTGGTTGTACCCGCGGCTTCCCGGTATGCCCCCGTTGTGGTCATGCCGTCCAGACTACGGGCGGACGCACCTGGTTTTCGGGTGACCTGGACAGCACGTACGCCTGTCGAACAGAGACGGAACAACCACTTATCGCTTGAAATGGTGAATCGAGCAGGCTTTCACGCCGGACGTCCGCATTCCGGACGACGCTCGGCGCATGACGGAAATCACGAGCAAGTACGCCGACTTCGAAGGGCTGCGCGAACAGGCCGTCGCGCTGCGCCGGGAGGGTCTCAGCCGCCGACAGATCCGCGACCGGCTCCACGTCCACAACAACGACATCCTGGGCCGTCTGGTCAAAGGCGAACCGGCCCCGGAGTGGACGAAACGCCCGCGCGCCAAGGACGACCTCCGAGAGAAGGCGCGGGAGCTGCGCAGCCAAGGCATGACGTACGACCAGATCCAGGTGGAGCTGGGCTGCTCGAAGAGCTCGATCTCACTGTGGGTACGGGATCTACCGAAGCCGGAACCGCGCTGTACGGACGCGGAGCGCCACGCGCTCATGAACGCCGGCCTGTCACGCCTGCGTGCCGCCCAGAACGAGGATCGACTCAGGAGCAAGGCTCACGCACAGGACGCGGTCGGCCAATTGTCAGACCGGGAACTGTTCCTCGCCGGAGTAACGCTGTACTGGGCCGAAGGCGCCAAGGACAAGACGTACAGCCGTCGAGAGAGCCTCCAATTCATCAACAGCGACCCCAACGTGAACAGCGACCCCAACGTGATCACGCTGTACCTACGCTGGCTCGAACTACTTGAAGTTCCGCGCGAGCGCATGCACTTCCGGGTCAGCATCCACGAGTCGGCGAACGTCACCGAGGCCGAGCGATTCTGGGCCGATCTGGCAGGCGTCCCTACCTCCGCATTCCAGAAGGCGACCCTGAAAAAGCACAACCCCAAGACCACCCGCAAGAACACCGCCGAGGCATACCGCGGCTGCCTGGTCATCTACGTCATCAAGAGTGCTGACCTCTATCGTCGCGTAGAAGGCACTTGGTACGGCATAGTGTTGGGTGCTGATCCAGCAGCCGGATGAAATGTCCGGTTAGCTGGCTCTATCCCCCGTGGTGTAATTGGCAGCACAGTAGCTTTTGGTGCTATTTGTCCGGGTTCGAGTCCTGGCGGGGGAGCCGCTACGTGCGGGCCCCGACCATCACGGTCGGGGCCCGCACTCATGTCTGCCTCATAGGCCCCCGGTATCCTTCAGGTGTCCACCACCCGAAGCCGAAGGGCATTTCCGTGAGCGTCATCCGCCCGGCAGCCGTCGTCGTCCTCGCAGCGGGTGAGGGCACCCGTATGAAGTCGAAGACTCCCAAGGTTCTGCACGAGATCTCCGGGCGCTCGCTCGTCGGACATGTCGTCGCCGCCTCCCGCGAACTCGACCCGGAGCATCTCGTCGTGGTCGTCGGCCACGAGAGCGAGCAGGTCAGCGCACATCTCACCGCGGTCGACGACCGGCTGCGGACCGCCTACCAGGCCGAGCAGCGGGGCACCGGCAGTGCCGTGCGCGTCGGCCTCGACGAGCTCGGCGGGACCGTCGAGGGCACCGTGATCGTCGTCTGCGGCGACACCCCGCTGCTGTCCGGCGAGACGCTCGGCGCGCTCGCCGCCACCCACACGGCCGACGCCAACGCCGTCACCGTGCTGACCGCCGAGGTCCCGGACTCCACCGGCTACGGGCGGATCGTCCGTGAGCCGGCCAGCGGTGCGGTCGTCGAGATCGTCGAGCACAAGGACGCCACCGAGGCCCAGCGCGCCATCCGGGAGATCAACTCCGGGGTCTTCGCGTTCGACGGCCGGCTGCTCGCCGACGCCCTCGGCAAGGTCCGTACGGACAACAGCCAGGGTGAGGAGTACCTCACCGACGTGCTGTCCATCCTGCGCGAGGCCGGGCACCGGGTCGGCGCCTCGGTCGCGGGCGACCACCGCGAGATTCTCGGCATCAACAACCGGGTCCAGCTGGCCGAGGCCCGGCGTCTGCTGAATCAGCGACTGCTGGAGCGGGCCATGCTGGCCGGGGTGACCGTCGTCGACCCGGCCTCCACGCTGATCGACGCCACGGTCACCTACGAGCGGGACGCGATCGTGCACCCGGGCACCCAGCTGCTCGGCGCCACGCATCTCGCCGAGGACGCCGAGGTCGGGCCCAACTCCCGCCTCAGGGACACCGTCGTGGGCGCGGGCGCGCGGGTGGACAACACGGTCGCGGACGGGGCCGAGGTCGGGGCGGGCGCGACAGTCGGCCCGTACGCGTATCTGCGGCCGGGTACGAGGCTCGGGCGCAACGCCAAGGCCGGTACGTACGTGGAGATGAAGAACGCGACGATCGGCGAGGGCACGAAGGTCCCGCACCTGAGTTACGTCGGTGACGCGACGATCGGCGATCACACCAACATCGGTGCGGCGAGCGTCTTCGTGAACTACGACGGCGTGGCCAAGCACCACACCACGATCGGCTCCCACTGCCGTACCGGCTCGGACAATATGTTTGTGGCTCCCGTCACGGTCGGGGACGGCGTCTACACCGCGGCCGGCTCGGTCATCACCAAGGACGTACCGCCCGGTTCGCTGGCCGTAGCGCGCGGCCAGCAAAGGAATATCGAGGGTTGGGTGGCCCGCAAGCGTCCGGGAAGTGCCGCGGCGCAGGCGGCGCAGGCCGCCGCTCCGGAGAACGACAGCGAAAGCTGACCGGAAACAGGTGCGCCGAGCACGGCGTACCGTGATAGATGCTCACCCCATTTCGGCTGGCTCGTTGCACATCGGGACACATGCGTGCAGCGCCAGGAACACGTCTGAGGAGACTGTGCTGTGACCGGGATCAAGACGACCGGCGAGAAGAAACTGATGCTCTTCTCCGGCCGCGCCCACCCCGAGCTGGCCGAGGAGGTTGCGCACCAACTGGGTGTCGGCCTCGTGCCGACGAAGGCCTTCGATTTCGCCAACGGTGAGATCTACGTCCGTTTCCAGGAGTCCGCTCGCGGCGCCGACTGCTTCCTGATCCAGAGCCACACCGCTCCGATCAACAAGTGGATCATGGAGCAGCTGATCATGCTGGACGCGCTGAAGCGCGCCTCGGCCCGCTCCATCACGGTGATCGTGCCGTTCTACGGTTACGCGCGCCAGGACAAGAAGCACCGCGGTCGCGAGCCGATCTCGGCCCGCCTGGTCGCCGACCTGATGAAGACGGCGGGTGCCGACCGCATCCTCACCGTCGACCTGCACACCGACCAGATCCAGGGCTTCTTCGACGGCCCGGTCGACCACCTCTTCGCGCTGCCGATACTGGCCGACTACGTCGGTGCCAAGGTCGACCGCACGAAGCTGACGATCGTCTCCCCGGACGCCGGCCGGGTGCGCGTCGCCGACCGCTGGTGCGACCGTCTGGACGCCCCCCTCGCGATCGTCCACAAGCGTCGCGACAAGGACGTCGCCAACCAGGTGACGGTCCACGAGGTCGTCGGCAACGTGAAGGGCCGGGTCTGTGTCCTGGTCGACGACATGATCGACACGGGTGGCACGATCTGCGCCGCCGCCGACGCGCTGTTCGCGCACGGCGCCGAGGACGTCATCGTGACGGCGACCCACGGTGTGCTGTCGGGTCCGGCCGCGGACCGTCTGAAGAATTCCAAGGTCAGCGAGTTCGTCTTCACGGACACCCTGCCGACGCCGGGTGAGCTGGAGCTGGACAAGATCACGGTGCTGTCGATCGCTCCGACGATCGCCCGTGCGGTGCGCGAGGTCTTCGAGGACGGCTCGGTCACCAGCCTCTTCGAGGAGCAGTAGGCAGCAGGGCTCGGAAGATCCACTTTGGGTGCGGCCTCCCTGCCGGGTAGACTCAGCGAGTTGCTCGGCGAGGGAGGCCGTACTCATGTGTACGGCGGTCCGTTATCGACGCGCTCTTCGTAGCAGGCCTGTCGTGGGCCGGGTGACTGTCCAGTTTTCGTCACCATACGAGGAGTGCAGTCATGGCTGAGGTCAAGCTCGCCGCCCAGGTCCGTACCGAGTTCGGCAAGGGCGCCGCCCGTCGTACCCGCCGCGCGAACCTGGTTCCCGCGGTCGTCTACGGTCACGGTGCCGAGCCGGTTCACATCACGCTGCCGGGCCACGACCTGATGATGGCGCTCAAGACCGCCAACGTCCTGATCGGTCTGGAGATCGACGGCAAGGCCGCCCTGGTCATCCCGAAGGCCGTGCAGCGCAACGCGCTCAAGGGCGACATCGAGCACGTCGACCTGCTGACCGTGAAGCGCGGCGAGAAGGTCAACGTCGAGATCGCCGTGCACGTCGAGGGCGACCTGGCCCCGGGCGGCAACCTCCTCGAGTACGTGATGAACACCCTGCTCGTCGAGGCCGAGGCCACCCACATCCCCGAGTCCGTCACGGTCTCCGTCGCGGGCCTGGACGCCGGTGCGTCCGTCCTCGCCAAGGACATCCCGCTGCCCGAGGGCTCCGTGCTGGCCGAGGCCGACCCGGACGCGGTCGTCCTCGCGGTCGTCGCCGCGCAGGCCGAGGAGCCGACCGCCGAAGCCGAAGAGGGCGCCGAGGCCTGAGCCTCGCCCTCCCGGCTTCACTGATTCACTGCTTCACTGACGGGGCGGCGGTTCCTTGTTCGAGGACCCGCCGTCCCGTTTCCCTGTAACCGGGCCATCCGGAACCATCCGTACGCGAGGAGACCGAGCGCAGATGTCCGACGCCACCGAACCCTGGCTCATCGTGGGCCTCGGCAATCCCGGTCCCGAGTACGCGGCGAACCGGCACAATGTCGGTTTCATGGTCGTCGATCTGCTCGCGGAACGGATCGGCGGGAAGTTCAAGCGGGCGCAGAAGGTCCAGGCGCAGGTCGTCGAGGGCCGGATGGGCCCGCCCGGCCCGGAGAACCGCCGGGTGATCCTGGCCAAGCCGATGTCGTACATGAACCTCTCCGGCGGCCCCGTCACCGCGCTGCGCGACTTCTACAAGGTGCCGACCGACCACGTCGTGGCGATCCACGACGAGCTGGACATCGACTACGGGACGCTCCGGCTGAAGCTGGGCGGCGGCGACAACGGGCACAACGGGCTCAAGTCGATGACCAAGTCGATGGGCGCCGGCTACCACCGGATCCGGTTCGGGATCGGCCGGCCGCCGGGGCGGATGCAGGTCGCCGACTTCGTGCTGAAGGACTTCTCGTCCACCGAGCGCAAGGAGCTCGGGTACCTGGTGGACCGGGCCGCCGACTCGGTGGAGTGTCTGCTGGCGGAGGGGCTGGAGCGCGCGCAGAGCGCGTACAACTCCTAGGGCCGGTCCGCACGCACAACTCTGACATTCCCGCCGGTACCCCGGCGATTTTCAGCCATAAGGCGTTGAACTTGTAGGTCAGACCGGAGCAGCAGGATCCGGGATCCGGTGATGGGCATGCCGCGCTTGTCGAGTGCTGCCACGACGCGCCGGACGACGTAGTCGGGCATGTGGCGGTTCACGTCGTCGGCGAGTTCCACGAACCGGAAGGGGACGCCGAGGTCTTCCCGAATGGTGGACACGTCCACGCCGGACGGGTAAACAATCATGTGAAGCCTCTGGTGGAGACGGTTCTCTTGGTCGAAAACCCATCTACCAGGGGCTTCACCACGTTGTCAGCCCAACTGCTCAACAAGCCAACCAGATTGGAAGTGGGCGAGCACCGTCGCGGGCACGGCGGGCTCTACGACGCCCTGTCCGCCGGCCGGGTCGACGTCGCACGGCTGCGACGGGCTCTGGCCGCGGT